>JAEUOZ010000010.1 GCA_016790225.1 Rubrivivax sp. | reverse complement strand
GCCGCGGCACCGGTGCGCACCGCGGAGTCGCTGGGGCCGCTTTGGCTGCGACGGGCCTTGCGCCCCTTCGGGCCCAGGCCGAGCGCTTCCATGGCCCTGTCGCGCCGGTCGACCTTGCGCTTTTCCATCCGTTCGATGGCCTTGCGCTGAGTGCGCCCGGTCGAATCCGACCAGCTCCACCAGATGATTGCGGCCAGGAACGGTGCGGCAAACTTCCACAGGTCGCCGAGCAGGTCGAAATTCCAGCTTGCTGGCGGCCCGATACCGGTCCAGTTCATCACCAACAGGATGACGCCAATGACGACGAACAGCATGGCTCCACGCCTTGCGCAAAGTGGCTCTGCACTCTACCGCATCGCCGCCGCTGCGGCACCGGTTCTGGCGGTGCTGGCTGCGCTGGCGGCGCTGCCGGGCACCGCCTGGGCCACGGAGGCGCTGGCGCGCCAGCGCGCCTGCCTCAACTGCCATGGCATGGACCGCAAGGTCGTGGGCCCGGGCTTCAAGCAGGTGGCCGAGCGCTACGCCGGCAAGAAGGAGGCGCCCGCCTACCTGGCCGAAAAGATCGTCAAGGGCGGCGCGGGCGCCTGGGGACCGGTGGCGATGGCGGCCAACCCGCACGTCAGCAAGGACGAGGCCGCCAAACTGGCCGCCTGGGTGCTCTCGCTGAAGTGATCCGGAGGAGGCGCTGAGAGCGCCGAGCGCGGAAAGGGCCGAGAGGCCCGGAAGGGCCTCCCAAGAGAGCCAGCAGGGCAACAGAGGGCCGAAGCAGCCGGCCGGCCACCCACACCCCGCCGGTCTGCCCGATCAGAGCGCCTGCGCCAGCTGCTCCAGGATGGCCGGGTTCTCCAGCGTGCTCGTGTCCTGCGTGATCGCCTCGCCCTTGGCGATGCTGCGCAGCAGGCGGCGCATGATCTTGCCGCTGCGGGTCTTGGGCAGGTTGTCGCCGAAACGGATGTCCTTGGGCTTGGCGATCGGGCCGATCTCCTTGGCCACCCAGTTGCGCAGCTCGTTGGCGATCTTCTTGGCCTCCTCGCCGGTGGGGCGCGGACGCTTGAGCACGACGAAGGCGCAGATGGCCTCGCCGGTGGTCTCGTCGGGCCGGCCCACCACCGCGGCTTCGGCGACGAGCTCGGTGTGGCTCACCAGCGCCGACTCGATCTCCATCGTGCCCATGCGGTGGCCGGAGACGTTCAGCACGTCGTCGATGCGGCCGGTGATGGTGAAGTAGGCGGTCTTCGCGTCGCGGATTGCGCCATCGCCGGCCAGGTAGTAGCCCTTGAGCTCCGGCGGGTAGTAGCTCTTGACGAAACGATCGGGGTCACCCCAGATCGTGCGGATCATCGAAGGCCAGGGCTTCTTCACGACCAGGATGCCGCCGCTGCCGTTGGCCACATCGGCACCGGTCTCGTCGACGATGGCCGCCTGGATGCCCGGGAAGGGCAGCGTGCACGAGCCCGGCACCATCGGCGTGGCGCCCGGCATCGGGGTGATCATGTGCCCGCCGGTCTCGGTCTGCCAGAAGGTGTCCACGATGGGGCAGCGGCTGCCGCCCACATTCGCGTAATACCACTCCCAGGCCGCCGGGTTGATGGGCTCGCCCACCGAGCCCAGGATGCGCAGCGAGCTCAGGTCATAGCTCTTCGGGTGGATGGCGGCATTGGCCTCGGCCGCCTTGATCAGCGAGCGGATGGCCGTGGGCGCGGTGTAGAAGATGGTGACCTTGTGATCCTGGATCATCTTCCAGAAGCGGCCGGCGTCGGGGTAGGTGGGCACGCCTTCGAAGACGATCTCGGTGCCGCCCAGCGCCAGCGGGCCATAGGTGATGTAGCTGTGGCCCGTGACCCAGCCGATGTCGGCCGTGCACCAGAAGACATCGCTGTCCTTCAGATCGAAGGTCCACTTGGTGGTGAGCGCCGCATGCAGCAGGTAGCCGCCGGTGGAGTGCTGCACACCCTTGGGCTTGCCCGTGGAGCCGCTGGTGTAGAGCAGGAACAGCGGATGTTCGGCACCCACCCACTCCGGCTCGCAGGTGTCGGACTGGTTGGCCGCGAGATCGTGCATCCAGAAATCGCGCTCGGCGTTGAAGGCCACCTTGCCGCCGGTGCGCTGGTAGACCACGACGTTCTTGATGCTCTCGCAGCCACCCATGGCGAGGGCTTCGTCGACGATGGACTTCAGCGGCAGGTGCTTGCCGCCGCGGACCTGCTCGTCCGCCGTGATGATGGCGACGGCGCCGGCATCGTTGACACGATCGCGCACCGATTGCGCCGAGAAGCCGCCGAAGACGACCGAGTGGATCGCGCCGATGCGCGCGCAGGCCTGCATGGCGGCCACGCCTTCGACCGACATGGGCATGTAGATGACCACGCGGTCACCCTTCTTGATGCCCAGGGCCTTGAGACCATTGGCCAGGCGCGCGACCTTGGACAGCAGCTCGCTGTAGGTGACCTTGGTGACCTTGCCGTCGTCGGCTTCGAAGATCAGCGCGACCTTGCCGCCCAGGCCCTTCTCGACGTTGCGATCCAGGCAGTTGTAGGACACGTTCAGCGTGCCGTCCTCGAACCACTTGTAGAACGGGGCGTTGCTGCTGTCGAGCACCTTCGTGAAGGGCGTCTTCCAGCTCACCAGCTCGCGCGCCAGCCGCCCCCAATAACCTTCGTAATCATTTGCTGCCTCGTCGCACAGGGCCTGGTAGCCGGCCATGCCGGAAACGGCAGCGTTGGCCACGAGGTCTGCCGGCGGCAGATAGGTCTTGAGTTCGGTCGCTTGGTCGCTCGACATTCGTGTCTCCAGAGGGTTCGAAATGGGGGTGCTCAACTGCCTCAGACCCATGGGCCTGGTCCGACCGGGAAGGTAGGCATTCGCTCTGACTGACGCCTTACTCTGGTGCGCCTGGATCGAAAATTGCACCACTACAATCCGCCGCCCTCCGGGTTCACCCTGATATCGATTGCCGATGGCTACTCAAGACGCTCCACCTTCTTCTTCGGCCAGCCTGGGCCCCTTGCCCAAGCTCATCTTTGCCAGCCGCTGGCTGCAACTGCCGCTCTACCTCGGCCTGATCCTGGCACAAGGCGTCTACGTCTTCCACTTCTGGGTGGAACTGGTGCACCTGATCGAAGCCGCCTTCGGCGATCAGACCGCTTTGGCCAAGCTGGTCACCAGCATCGGCTACAAGTCCGCGGCGATCAAGGATGCGTCCGGGGCCGTCATCGGCTACGAGCCGATCAAGATGCTCAACGAAACCATCATCATGCTGGTGGTCCTGGCGCTGATCGATGTGGTGATGATCAGCAACCTGCTGATCATGGTGATCGTTGGCGGCTACGAGACTTTCGTTTCGCGGCTGAACCTCGAAGGCCACCCGGATCAACCCGAGTGGCTGAGCCACGTGAATGCCTCGGTCCTGAAGGTCAAGCTGGCCACGGCCATCATCGGCATCAGTTCCATTCACCTTCTCAAGACCTTCATCAATGCGGGCAACTACGAAGAGAAGGTGCTGATCTGGCAGACGCTTATCCACATAGCATTCCTGTTCTCTGCCTTGGCGATAGCCTTGGCGGATCGTCTGATGTCGCACAGCTACAGGCCCGATCACTGATGATCGGGCCGGAAAAAGGCCCGGAGGTCCCGCCTTGAACGTACTGTTGTTCATCGGGGGCCTCGCAGCCCTCGTGTTCGGCGCCGAATTGATGGTTCGGGGCGCCTCCAAGCTGGCCATGTCCTTCGGCATTTCGCCTCTGGTGGTCGGGCTGACCATCGTGGCCTTCGGCACCAGTGCCCCCGAGTTCGCGGTGTCCGTCGGGGCCGTGCTCGACGGCAAGACCGACATCGCCATCGGCAACGTCGTGGGCAGCAACATCTTCAACGTGCTGTTCATCCTGGGGCTTTCCGCGATCATTGCGCCGCTGGTGGTCAACATCCAGCTGATCCGCCAGGAGGTGCCGATCATGATCGGCGCCTCGCTGCTGCTGCTGGCGCTGGGCCTGGACGGCAAGCTCAGCTTCGTGGATGGCGGCATGCTCTTCGGGCTGCTGCTGGCCTATACGGCCTTCCTGGTCGTGCAGTCTCGGCGCGAGACGCAGGCCGCCAAGGACGAGTACGCGGCCGAGCTGGAACCCGCCCAGGCCGGCGGCTGGGATTCGCGGCTGCCCGTTCAGCTGCTGCTGATCGCCGCGGGTCTGGCGCTGCTGGTCCTGGGTTCGGAGGCGCTGGTCTCGGCGTCCATCGCCTTTGCCAAGGCCCTGGGTGTGAGCGATCTGGTCATCGGGCTGACGATCGTCGCTGCCGGCACCTCGATGCCGGAAGTGGCCACCTCGGTGATGGCCGCCATCAAGGGTGAGCGCGACATCGCGGTTGGCAACGTCGTTGGCAGCAACACCTTCAACATCCTGGGCTGCCTGGGCCTGTCCAGCCTGGTCTCCGGCGCGGACGGGCTGCTGATGGCCCCGGCGCTGCTGAACTTCGACATCTGGGTGATGCTGGCCGTGGCGCTGGCCTGCCTGCCGATCTTCATGACGGGCCGGGAGATCGCCCGCTGGGAAGGTGCCGTCTTCCTGCTGTACTACGTGGCCTACGTGGTCTACCTGATCCTGGCAGCCCAGCGCCACGACGCGCTGGGCACTTTCTCGATGGCCATGATGAGCTTCGTGGTGCCGATCACTGTCATCACGCTGGTGGTGGTGATGCTGCGGCCATCGGGTGCTTCCAGTTCTTCCGGTTCCTCCGGTTCATCGGGCTCATGACTCCCACCGTCGCCGTCGCGCAGACGCCCGCTCTCGCCCTGATGGCCTTGCTGCCGTTCGCGGCAGCGGCCGTGCTGGCCTTCGTGCCGAATGCGCAGCGCCGCACGGCGGCCTGGCTCGCCGGGATCTTCACGCTGTCGGGCTGCGCGCTGCTGGCATCTCTGACGCCGCAGGTGATGAGCGGCGAGGTGCTGCGCTGGTCGGTTGAATGGCTGCCGGCGCTCGGCCTGCGCTTCGGCTTCCGCCTGGATGGCCTGGCCTGGATGTTCAGCCTGCTGGTGCTGGCCATCGGGGCGCTGGTGGTGCTGTATGCCGCCTGGTACCTGGATGCCAAGGATCCGCCCGCCCGCTTCTTCTCGTACCTGATGCTCTTCATGGGCGCCATGCTGGGCGTGGTGACCTCGGACAACCTCGTGCTGCTGGTCGTCTTCTGGGAATTGACCAGCCTGTCCTCGTTCCTGCTCATCGGCTTCTGGCATGCGGATGCCAAGAAGGGCGAGGACGCCCGCGAAGGCGCGCGCATGGCGCTGACGATCACCGGCTTCGGGGGCCTGTGCCTGCTGGCTGGCGTGCTGCTGATCGGACACATCGTGGGCAGCACGGATCTGGATCAGGTGCTGCAGGCCGGCCCGCAGATCAAGGCGCACCCGCTCTATCTGGTGGCGCTGATCCTGGTGCTGCTGGGCTGCTTCACCAAGAGCGCGCAGTTCCCGTTCCACTTCTGGCTGCCGCATGCGATGGCCGCGCCCACGCCGGTATCGGCCTATCTGCACTCGGCCACGATGGTGAAGGCCGGCGTCTTCCTGCTGGCGCGCATGTACCCGGCGCTGGGCGGCTCCGAGCCCTGGTTCTGGATCGTCTCGCTCACCGGGCTGGCCACGCTGCTGCTGGGCGCCTACATGGCGCTCTTCAAGCATGATCTGAAAGGTTTGCTGGCCTACTCCACCATCAGCCACCTGGGCCTGATCACGCTGCTGTTCGGGCTGGACGAGCCCCTGGCCGTGGTGGCGGGCGTCTTCCACATCCTCAACCACGCCACCTTCAAGGCCAGCCTGTTCATGGCCGCCGGCATCATCGACCACGAAACCGGCTCGCGCGACATGCGCCAGCT
The DNA here is from genome assembly GCA_016790225.1 of Rubrivivax sp. The sequence continues at coordinate 89,200 of JAEUOZ010000010.1, read as the reverse complement.
CAACGGCCTGTGGAAGTACATGCCCATCACCGGGGCGCTGGCGATGGTGGCCTCCGCCGCGATGGCCGGCGTCCCGCTGATGAACGGCTTTCTCAGCAAGGAGATGTTCTTTGCCGAGACGCTGAACAAGGACAGCCATGTGCTGATGGAGTGGCTGCTGCCGATCGGGGCCACCGTGGCCGCGGCCTTCAGCGTGGCCTACAGCATCCGCTTCATCCACGACGTCTTCTTCAATGGCGAGCCGGTGGGCCTGACACGCACGCCGCACGAGCCGCCGCACTTCATGCGTGTTCCGGTGGAGCTGCTGGTGCTGCTGTGCCTGGCCGTCGGCCTGCTGCCCAACCTCACGATCGCACCGGTGCTGGCAGTGGCGGCACAGGCTGCCGTGCTGGGCCCGGTGGTGGGTTCGCTGCCGCCCTACAAGCTGGCCATCTGGCACGGCTTCAACGTGGCGCTGCTGATGAGCGTGCTGGCGCTCGTGGCGGGCACCGTGCTCTATGTCGTGCTGCAGCGGCGGGTCAACCTGCACCGTCTGGACAAGGTCCCGGCCGTGCCTCGCCAGGGCGGCCGGGAGCTCTTCATGCAGGCGGTGCGCCAGGGCCTGCGGCGCGCGGGGCAGGCGACGCAGGGCCTGCAGTCCGGTCATCTGCAGCGTTATCTTCTGGTGCTGGTGGTCACGGCGGTGCTCGCCGGCGCCCTGCCCTTCCTGCGCGGCGGCAGCCAGGCAGGGCCCAGCGTCCCCGGCACCCTGCCCGGCCTGGCCTTCTTCGCGGTCTGGGCCATCGGCATGGCGGCCACGCTCGGCACGGTCTGGCTGCACCGCCGGCGCCTGGTGGCGCTGCTGCTGATGGGCGCCGTCGGCCTGGTCGTGAGCCTGGCCTTCGTGCACTTCTCGGCGCCCGATCTGGCCCTGACGCAGCTGCTGGTGGAAATGGCCACCATCGTGCTGATGATGCTGGCGCTGCACTGGCTGCCCGAATCCCCGGCCGCGCGGGATCCGGCGGATTCGCCAAGGCGGCGTCGGCGCGACGCGGTGATCGCCCTGGCCGCCGGCGCCGGGGTGGCCGCCCTGATCTACATGGTGCTCGGGCGTCCGTTTGCCTCGATCTCCCCGTACTTTCTGGAGACCACCGTGCCGCTGGGCGGCGGGGCCAACGCGGTCAACGTGATCATCGTCGACTACCGCGGCTTCGACACCCTGGGCGAGATCACGGTGATGGGCATCGCAGCGATCATCATCCACGCGCTGCTGGCCGGATGGCGCCCGGCCGCGGCGCCGCTGACGCCGGCCCCCAGACCCACCGACAGCCACCCGCTGATCCTCGCGCTGATCGCGCGGCTGCTGCTGCCGTTGACGGCCATGGTGTCGATCTACCTGTTCCTGCGCGGCCACAACCTGCCCGGCGGCGGCTTCATCGCCGGTCTGGTGCTGGCCATCGGTCTGACCCTGCAGTTCGTGGCCAGCGGCCAGGCCTATGTCGACGGCCGCATGCGCGTGGATTACCGCAGCTGGGTGGGCTGGGGCCTGCTCATCGCCGGTGGCTGCGGCATTGCCAGCTTCTTCCTGGGCGCCCCCTTCCTCACCAGCACCTATGACTATCCGATGTGGCCGCTGGTCGGTGCCGTGCCGCTGGCCAGTGCCTCGATCTTCGACCTGGGCGTCTTCCTCACCGTGGTCGGCGCGACGATGGTCGCGCTGCTGGCCATGGCCAGGCTCTCGAGCGCGCCGTCGCTGCGGGAGACGCGCGCATGACCGCCTCGCTGCTGGCCCTGGGACTGGGCGCCTTGACGGCCGCCGGTGTGTGGCTGATGTTGCGCCCGCGCACCTTCGATCTGGTGCTGGGGCTGACGCTGCTGTCCTATGCCGTCAACCTGTTCATCTTCTTCACCGGCCGACTGGCCATCAACGCCGAGCCCATCATCAGCGCCGGCCGCGAGCCAAGCCTGGCGTCCTATGCCGATCCGCTGCCGCAGGCGCTGGTGCTGACGGCCATCGTCATCAGCTTTGCCATGACCGCGGTGCTGCTGGTCATCGCCTTGCGCGCCCGGGCCGAGACCGACAGCGATCACGTGGACGGCAGCGAGCAGGCGCTGGAGCCGCCCACCACGCTGCCTGAAGAGCAGCCGAGCACCCCGCCACAGGAGACGCGCTGATGCCGCCGCATCTGGTGATCGGCCCCATCGTCCTGCCGCTGATGCTGGGCGCCGCGCTGCTGCTGCTGGAGCGCCGCGGCACGCCCTGGGCCGGCCGGCTGGCCTTGGTCGGCACGGCGCTGCTGGTCCTGATGGGCATCCAGCTCGTGCAGATGGCTGCGGGCAGCCCCACGCCCTACGTCTACCTGCTGGGCAACTGGCAGGTGCCCTTCGGTATCGCCCTGGCGCTGGACCGTCTCTCGGCACTGATGGTGCTGCTGACCAGCGTGGTGGCCTTCGCCGCGCTGCTCTACGCCCGCGGGGGTGATGATGCTCGGGGCAGGCATTTCCACAGCCTGTTCCAGTTTCAGCTGATGGGTCTGAACGGGGCCTTCCTCACGGCCGATCTCTTCAACCTCTTCGTCTTCTTCGAGGTGCTGCTGATCGCCTCCTACGGGCTGCTGCTGCACGGCGCCGGTGCGGCGCGCATCAAGGCCTCTATCCACTACGTGGCCTTCAACCTCACGGGCTCGGCGCTGTTTCTGATTGCGGTCAGCCTGCTCTACGGCCTGACGGGGACGCTGAACATGGCCGATCTGGCGCAGCGCATCCCGCAGTTGCCACCGGATCGCACCCTGCTGGTGCAATCGGCCGCGCTGATGCTGCTGGTGGTCTTCGGGGTCAAGGCGGCCCTGCTGCCGCTCTTCTTCTGGCTGCCGGCCACCTATGGCTCGGCCTGCGCGCCGGTGGCGGCCCTGTTTGCCATCATGACCAAGGTGGGCGTCTACGCGATCCTGCGCATGACCACGTTGATTTTCGGCGCCGAAGGCGGGCCCACGGCGGCCGTCGCCTCACCCTGGCTGGAGCTGCTCGCCATGGGCACGCTGCTGCTGGGTGCTGTGGGCGCGATGTCTTCGCGGCGCCTGCGCACGCTGATCGGCAATGCCGTGGTGGCCTCTGCAGGCACCCTGCTGCTGGCGGTGGCCCTGGCGCGGCCGGGCACGGTGGGCGCCGGGCTCTTCTACCTGGTCAACAGCACGCTGGTGGCGGCGGCCCTGTTCCTGTTTGCCGATCGGCTGCGCGCACTCAGGGGCAGCGCGGATGATCATCTGGTGCCGGCACCGGTAGCCGGCCAGCGCCTCAGCCTGGGCCTGCTGTTCTTCGGGCTGGCCATCGCCGCCGCAGGCCTGCCGCCGCTGGCGGGCTTTCTGGGCAAGGCCCTGCTGCTGCAGTCGGCGGGTGTGACGCCTTGGGGCGGCGCGGTGGTCGCCGTGATCCTGAGCGGCAGCCTGATGATGATGGTGGCGTTTTCCACCAGCGGCAGCCGCTTGTTCTGGAAACCGGCGGACAGCAGCCTGCGTGCCTCCGACGACGAAGCCCTGCGCGGCCTGCCGGTCGGCGCCGAGGCGGCGGTGGCCGCCGATGATGAACTGGCCGCCGATCGCCCCGTCAACGCCACGGCGCACCACCGGGCAGCTCTGGCGCTGCTGATCGCGCTGCTGCTGGCCTGCTCCGTCTGGGCGGCGCCGCTGGCAGCCTACACGCAGGCCACGGCCCAGCAGCTGTTCCAGCCGGCCGGCTACCGTCAGGCGGTGCTGTCCGCGCGGCCGGTACCCGCCGCCATCGATGTGCGCCGCGAGATGCGCGAACGCGAAGGCCAGGGCAAAGCCCAATCGGCCCCGACGCCGGGCGTCGACGGATCCGCCGGCGACGCCGCTGCCGCGGCCAGGAAGGCGAGCGCGCCATGAGCCCCCCGAAGACGCCCCCTGACGGCCGGCCAGCGCCGCGAAGGCTGTTGCCCGCGCCGCTGATTTCGGCCGTTCTTTTCCTGGCCTGGCCGATGCTCAACCAGTCCTGGTCGCTCGGGCAGCTGCTGCTGGGCAGCCTGCTGGCCTGGGCCTTGCCGTGGTGGCTGCAGCCGCTCACCAGCGAGCAGCCGCGCATCCGCAAGCCGCTGGCCATCCTGCGCCTGGGCCTGATCGTCCTGAAGGACATCATCACCTCCAACATCGATGTGGCCAGGCTGATCCTCGGGCGCGAGGCGGCGATCAGCCCGCGATTTGTCTGGGTGCCGCTGGACATCCGGGATGCGCACGGCATCGTCGCGCTGGCCGGCATCATCACCATGACGCCCGGCACCTTGTCGGCCGATCTCAGCGAAGACCGCAGCCACCTGCTGGTCCATGCCTTCAACGTCGACGACGAGGCTGCGCTGATCGATTCGATCAAGGCGCGCTACGAGCGGCCACTGATGGAGATCTTCACGTGAACCTGCTGGCCACCGTCCTGCCCTGGGCCATCGGCGGCTTTGCCGTGGCGCTGCTGCTCAATGCCTGGCGGCTGTTCCGCGGGCCGGGCGTGGCCGACCGCATCCTGTCGCTGGATACGCTCTACATCAACACGCTCGCGCTGCTGGTGCTGCTGGGCATCTGGAAGGGCACCGATGTCTATTTCGAGGCCGCGCTGCTGATCGCCCTGCTCGGCTTCCTGGGGACCGTGGTACTGGCCAAGTTTCTGCTGCGCGGCGACATCGTCGAGTAGCCTGAGCCGACCCTGCTCGCAGACCCTGATCGCAGACCCTGCGCGCAGACCCCGTACGCCCGCCCCCGACCTCCGATTCACCGCCTGCTGCCATCCGCCGATGAATACCGCCCTCAGCACCCTGCCCGTCTGGCTGGACATCCTGCTCGCGCTGCTGGTGGTGGTGGGCACGGCCTTCGCGCTGGTCGGCTCCTGGGGGCTGGCCAAGCTGTCCGATTTCTTCAAGCGCCTGCACGGGCCGACCAAGGCCACGACGCTCGGCGTGGGTTGCGTACTCATCGCGTCAGGCTTGTGGTTCAGCATCGCGCGCGGCGCGCCCAGCCTGCACGAGCTGCTCATCACGCTGTTTCTCTTCCTCACCGCGCCGGTCTCGGCGCATCTGCTGGTGAAGGCGGCATTGCGCGTAGCATCGCCGGCTGAGCGCCCGCCACTGCCCCCTGTGCCCAAGGCACCCGCCGGTGCCGGCAGCGGCCCGCCTCGGCGTCCGTCGTCCTGACCCCTTCGGGGTGTTCGGGACTCCCCTGTGTGTCTCCAGAAGCCCCGAACCATGAGCACGATCCGCCAAGCCGATCTGATCGAAAGCATCGCCGCCGCGCTGCAGTACATCAGCTACTACCACCCGGCCGACTACATCGCCCACCTGGCACGCGCCTATGAGCGGGAGCAGAGCGCCGCGGCCAAGGACGCCATCGCGCAGATCCTCACCAACTCGCGCCTGTGCGCCGAGGGCAAGCGCCCCATCTGCCAGGACACCGGCATCGTCAATGTCTTCCTGAAGATCGGCATGGACGTGAGCTGGGAAGGCTTCAGCGGCAGCATCGCCGACGCGGTGAATGCCGGCGTGCGCCAGGGCTACCTGAACGGCGACAACGTGCTGCGCGCCAGCGTGCTGGCCGATCCGATCTTCGAGCGCAAGAACACCAAGGACAACACGCCGGCCGTCATCTTCATGGACGTGGTGCCCGGCGACACGGTGGAGGTGACCGTGGCCGCCAAGGGCGGCGGCTCGGAGAACAAGAGCAAGATCTACATGCTCAACCCCAGCGACAGCATCGTCGACTGGGTCCTCAAGACGGTGCCGACCATGGGCGCCGGCTGGTGCCCGCCCGGCATGCTGGGCATCGGCGTGGGCGGCACGGCCGAGAAGGCTGCGCTGATGGCCAAGGAAGCCTTGATGGACGACATCGACATGTACGAGCTGCTGCAGCGCGGGCCGTCCAGCAAGCTGGAAGAGCTGCGCATCGAGCTGTACGAGAAGGTCAACGCGCTGGGCATCGGCGCCCAGGGCCTGGGCGGCCTGACCACGGTGTTGGACGTGAAGATCAAGACCTACCCCACGCACGCGGCCAGCAAGCCAATCGCGATGATCCCCAACTGCGCAGCCACGCGGCACGCGCATTTTGTGCTCGATGGCAGCGGGCCAGCCTACCTGGAGCCGCCGAGCCTGGATCTGTGGCCCCAGGTCAACTGGGCACCGGACTACAACAAGAGCAAGAGCGTCAACCTGGACACCCTCACGCCGGCCGAGGTGGCCAGCTGGCAGCCTGGTGACACCCTGCTGCTCAACGGCAAGCTGCTCACCGGGCGCGATGCGGCGCACAAGCGCATCCAGGACATGCTGGCCAAGGGCGAGCCGCTGCCGGTGGACTTCCGCAACCGCGTCATCTACTACGTGGGACCGGTAGACCCGGTGCGCGACGAAGTCGTCGGCCCAGCCGGCCCGACCACGGCCACGCGCATGGACAAGTTCACCGAGATGATGCTGGCGCAGACCGGCCTGATCGCGATGGTGGGCAAGGCCGAGCGCGGCCCCGTGGCGATCGAGGCCATCCGCAAGCACCGCAGCGCCTACCTGATGGCCGTGGGCGGCGCGGCCTACCTGGTGGCCAAGGCGATCAAGGCCGCCCGGGTGGTGGGCTTCGCCGATCTGGGCATGGAGGCGATCTACGAGTTCGAGGTCAAGGACATGCCGGTCACCGTGGCCGTGGATGCGGCGGGCACCAGCGTGCACAACACCGGTCCTCAGGAGTGGCAGGCCCGGATCGGCAAGATTCCGGTCGCCGTGGCCTGAGCTGTCGCGCCTGCGGCGGCCTGTCCGCTCAGGCGTGGGCCGCAGCGCCTGCCGCCACGCCGGGCGTGCTGGCGCTGAAGACGGTGACGCGGTTGCGGCCGTTCTGCTTGCTCTGGTAGAGCGCCTGGTCGGCGCGGTCGATCATCTCCAGCGGCGTGGCCACCTGCGGTGCCAGCGTGGCAACGCCGACGCTGATGCTGACCTTCATGCCAGGCACCTCCGGGATGGCCGGGCCCGCGCGCGATTCCACGCCCTTGCGGATGCGCTCGGCGACCTGCTGGGCCTGCTGCGCGTCAAGGCCGGGCAGCACGATGCAGAACTCTTCACCCCCGTAGCGGCACACCAGATCGGCAGGACGGGCATTGGACTGCATCAGCTTGGCCACTTCCTGGATCACGCGGTCGCCGATGCTGTGGCCGTGGGTGTCGTTGACCTTCTTGAAGAAGTCGATGTCCAGCACGAGGCAGCTCAGCGCCATGCCCGAGCTGCGCGCGCCACTGAACAGCAGCTCGTAGCTTTCGGTGAAGGCGCGGCGGTTCAGGCAGCCGGTCATCGGATCGGTGGTCGCCAGGCGCCTGAGTTCCTCGTTCTGGCGTTTGACCTGATCCTGGGATTCCCGCAGTTCGAACATGGCCGCGCGCAGGGCCATGTTGCTCTGGTGCAGCTGCGAGACGTCGCTGAAGGTGGCCAGGCATCCGCGCACCCGGCGGCTGGCATCCTGGATCGGCGCGGCATTGATCACCAGGTGCTGCAGTCGGGTCTCACCGGCCTTGCCGCCCAGATCAACCTGGGTCGTGGCGCCCGATTGCGGCACCCCTTCGCTCATGGCGCGCATCCACGGGTGCTGCAGCAGGTTGGCCCCGAGCCCGGCGCTCAGCCACTGGAGGCTGGACAAGGCCTGGCCGGCCTTGACTTCGGCGGCCTGCCCGTTGAGGGCCCGGAAGGCCTTGTTGGCCAGCAGCAGCCGCCCGCGGGTGTCGAGCACCGCGACGCCCTCGGCCATGGCGTCGAAGGCACCTTGCACGCGCTCGGGAATCACCTGCGAAGGGTCCAGGTGCTGCAGTGCGCGCCGCATGTACAGGCTGAAGCTCAGCGAGCCCACCAGAAAGACGAACCCCATGGTCGTGAACAGCGGATCACGCAGCCAGCGCAGCCACGAAGGGATGGGCTCGCCCTGGAAGGCCAGCTCGAAGCTGCCCCAGCGCCGGCCATCCGCATGCATGGGAACGTCGATGCGGTCCGCGGTGGACGCCCCGCCGCGCCGCTCTTCCTCCCAGGCTGCCGCGTGATCGCCCGCATGCAGCACCAGCACGCCATCGGCACGGCGCAGTCCCAGGGAGCGTACGCCCGGCGTTCGGCGGGCCACTTCGGACAGGGTGAACTGCAGCGCGGTGGTGTCACTCTGCTTCAGCAAGGCCGCCACCTGCACGGCAACGGCTTCACCCACCTGCTTGCGTTGCTCCAGCAGCTGCTGCTGGCGATTCGGAAAGACGCCCAGCAGCACATCGGCCAGCACCAGCAGCATGCCGCACAGCGCCACCAGCGCCAGCGACATCTGCAGCAAAGGACTGGGGCGCCAGGTCAAGCCGGGGCCCTCCGCAGGGAGTTCCGGTCAGGAAGGCAGAAGCGCAGGGTCATGGACAAGGGCAGCGTCGGCGGGCCTCATGCGGGCACGCGAGGATGTTGCCGTGAAGGCGTGGGCGGCACTTTGTCGAACAGATGCTCAACCGCCTCGTTGCCGTACGGATGGTTCTGGTCGCCATCGGGATCCTCGTCCACATCCTCGACCACATCCTCGTCCTCGTCGCGATCGTCGTCCTGATCTTCGGCGCGGGCCATGACGGGCAGCAGGTCCACCTGGCGCCACGCGGGCACGCCCATCAGCGCCGTGGCGATCAGGCCGCCGCCGCGCGTGAGCCACCAGACAAAGCCCGCCGTCAGCGAAACACCGGCCACGCGCTCGGGCTGGGTGGCTTCAAGCAGCCATTCATCGATCGGCGAGCGCGGCAATTGCCGCGCCAGCGCGGCATCGCCATCCGCGGCCTCTTCGGCGGCGATGTTGCGCCCGCCAGACTGCCAGGCACGGCCCAGCAACGCCGACAGCGTGGACGAGCCCTCGGTGGCGCTTTCCAGCCACACGTTGAGCAGCGCGGGAGAAAACTCCAGCGTCACCGCTCCGGGCGCGGCAGCCGACCCGGCCGCACCGGCGGCACCGGCCGCCAGCCAGGCGCGAACGGCAGCGCCCGATGCGCCGGCCTGACGGGTACCCGAGGCCGGGCTCGCCAGCCGGCTTGATGGCTCCGAGTCAGACGCAGCGGGCTGATCGTCATCGCGCTGCAGGCGCAGGGCGGCGCGCTCGGCCGCCGCTTCGCGCCCCGCCGGGGGCGATTCGGTGCGGCCTGACGAGCCATCGTCCGCCGAGGGCGGCGCAGCGTCGGGCGGGGGCACGATCGGCGCGAGTGGCCCGGGCTCCGGCAGGATCGGTGTCGGCGGAGCCTCCGGCAGGGGTGTCAGCCCGGTTCCGCCATCCACGCCTTGCACACGCACGTTCAGCACCCGCTGCTGCGAAAGGCCGGCGCTGTCGGTGACCATGACCACCAGCGTGTGGCTGCGGTCCACGTAACGATCGATGCGCGAGGGATCCACGACCGTGATGACACCCGTTTGTGCATCGATCGCGAAGCGCCCCTGCGCATCGTCGATCAGGCTGAAGCGCAGCGTATCCATCCGATCCGGATCCTGGGCCGCCGCCTGGGCCACGACAATGCCGCCCTCGGGACGGTGCTCCACGACCACCTCGGCCGGCAGCGCGATCGCAGGCGCCTCGTTCACATCGCTCACACGGACACGGATCTCCTGCTCGGCACTCGTACCGGCGCCGTCCGTCACGCGGACGCGCAAGACATACTCGCCATCGCCATCGGCATCGACCGGGCGTTCAAAATCAGGCGCGGCCATGAACTGCAGGCTGCCCGTGGCAGCATCGATGCGCATCAAGGCCGCATCGGCACCGCCCACGATGCTGAAGCTCAAGGTGTCGCGTGCGCCGTCGTCGTCGGCCGCCTGCAGCTGGCCGGCGGCGGCCTGGTTCTCGGCGGCCACGAAGCTGCGGATGCCCGCGTCGTCAGCGCCCAGCAGCTGCGGTGCATCGTTGACGTCCATCACGGCCACGGTAGGCGCACTCAGCAGGCTGTGCACGCCGGCTCGCGCATCGCTGAGCGTCACCCGCAGGCTGATCTGCGCACCCACGTCGGCATCGCCCAGCAGCAACTGCAGCTGCATGGCGCCGGAAATCGGCACGCCGTCGCGCAGCCACTGCAGGCTCATGCCGGCCACGCCGTCGGCATCGGCGATGCCGCTGAGATCAGCCGTCAGCGTCATGTCCTCCTGTGCGCTGCCCTGCAGCTGCGGCAAGCCGGTGGGCAGATCGTCCACGTTGGTGACGGCGGGAGTGGCTGCGCTGATCAGGCTCTCGGCCGCGCCGTCGCCATCGATCCAGCTCACGCGCAGCTGCATCGCCGCGCCCACGTCGGCATCGCCCAGCAGATAGTCCGCGGCCGTCGCGCCGTTCACCGCCACGCCATCGCGCAGCCACTGGTAGGCCAGCGTGCCCAGGCCATCGGCATCGGCGATGCCGCTGATGTCAGCCGTCAGCCTCTGGTCTTCCTGCGCAAGACCCAGGATCAGGGGCAGGCCCGTTGGTGCATCGGGCACGGACGTGACGGTGATGGCCACGTGCGAGGCCCCTGCCTGCGGCAGGCCGCCGTCATCCACGGCGCGGAAACTGAAGCCGGTGCTGCCGTGCCAGTCAGCGGCCGGCCTGAAGTAAAGCGTCAGCGCTTCGCCGCTGGCCGCCAGGTCTTCACCGGCTGCGACCGGCAGGCTCAGGGCTGCGTCACGGAACAGCGTGCCCTGCGCCGGCACGGTATCGATGCGGAAGGCCGTGACGCTGCCGTCGGGATCGGCTCCCGTGAGCTGGATGGTCAGGGTCTGGTCTTCCGGGGTCGTGAGGTTCAGCGAAGCGCTGGTCGGCGCATCGTTCACCGGACGGATGACGACGGCCACGCTGTCGCTGCGGCTCAGGCCCCAGCGGTCCGTGGAGACCAGGCTGAGCGTGTCCGTGCCATTGACATCGGCATTCGGACGGTAGGTCAGCGTGGCCAGCGCGGCGTTGATCTGCGCCTGCGTGCCGCCCAGCGTGAGCGCGGCCGTGCCGCTGGCGCCTGCCAGCAGCGTGGCCCCGCCCGCGAGATCTAGGCTCAGCGTGCCCAGCGTCACCGCCAGCTGCGTGCTGGCCAGGTTGGCATCGGCGTCGGTCACGGACAGCAAGGGCCCTGACAGGCTGCCGTCTTCGTCGACCACCAGGCCCCCCGGCAACTGGTGGACCGGCGCCGTATTGAGCGGCACGGCGGCGACGTTGGCCGCCATCTCGGACGTCGACCCATAGCGTCCGCCACCCAGCTCCACCGTGGCGGTGGCCGTCACCCACTCGCCCAGGGCCAGGTGGGCGGCGGCGCCGCTCAGCATCACCGTGGCGTTGCCGGCGGCATCGGTCAGCACGTTGTCCACCGCCAGCAGCAGGCGCTGTGCTTCGCCGTGGCCGCTGGGGTCAGCTGTGCCGGCCGCGCTGGCGAAGAACTCGATGCGGAAGCTGGAACCGGGCGTGGAATTCAGGTTGGCCATCAAGGTGACGCTGCCCAGGCCGTCGGTCTCCACACGCGCCGCCACCGGGTAGTTCTGCCGTTCATTGGCGCCGGCATCGGCGTCGCCAGGGTCGTTGGGCGTCACGCCGTCGTCGTCCAGGTCGATGGCCAGCCCGGCATTGGCGAAGATGCTGTTGCCCAGCAGTGTTGTGCCACTGCTGCCGATCAGCACCACACCCGGCCTGAGCTGGCTGTGGGCAATGACATTGCCCTCGCCCGGTGCCGTGCCGCCAACGCGGTTGTCGCGGCCTGCGGGGCCATCGATGCGGACGACCGCCAGATCGTTGGGCAGCGGGCTGACACCGTCCGGCAGCACACCCAGCCAGTTGCCGGTGAGCACATTGCTGCTGCCCAGGATGAAGACCCCCGCCGTCTGGTTGCCGGCGATGACATTGCGGTCCGCAGCCGTGCTCCCGCCGATCTGGTTGGCGTCGCCACCGATGCGCAGCGCCACCGCCTGCTGGCCCTGGCTGGGCGAAGCTGTGCCGTCCGGATTCAGCGCGCCGAGCCAGTTGCCCACGACCGTGTTGTTGTCGGAGCGCAGCCAGATCGCGTTGTTGGCAAAGTCCCTGATCAGGAAGCCGCGCAGGGTGCTGCCGTCGGAGCCGGCGGAGAGCAGGAAGCCGGCGCCGCTGAGCTGTTCGCCATCCAGCACGATGGCCGGACGGTTGCCGTTGGCGGCAAAGCTGTCATCGGTGCTGGCATCCAGCACCACGGCATCCGTGATGGCCGGCAAGACCGCGCTCAGGCTGATGGTGTGCGCGCCCGGACCGGCGATGCCGAAGTGGATGCGGTCGGCGCCGCCCGGGGCATTCGCTGTGTTGTTGGCAGCCGTGAGTGCCTCGCGCAGGCTGATCAGCCCATCCGAGCCGCGGTTGCTCCACAGCGCCTGCAGGCTGGAGGTATCGCCGTCGTTGGCTGCGGCACCGTCGGCCGCGGTGGTGACAATCACCGTATTGCGGGTGTCGTCGTCCAGATTGTTCAGCACGACGTCGTCAGGATTCAGGCCGTGGTAGGCGAGATCAGCGCTGATGGCCGGGGCCAGCGTCACCGTGTAGGCGCGGTCACCATCGGCCAGCGTGTCGTCCACGCCCGTCAGGATCACCGTCTGCGCGATGTTCCAGTTGGCCGCGGTGAAGGTGAGCAAGGCCGTGGAGGCGCTGGCCTCCAGGGCGTTGCTCACGCTCACGACGATGCTCACGTCCGCGGTCGGCGCGGTATCCAGAACGACGGTGACGCCGGTGGCACCGCCCCCCTCGCTGGTATTGCCACCCAGGCTGCCGACCGTGATGCCCGGCGGCCCGGCTGTCACCACCACGTTCCGTGCAAACTCGCTGGTGCTGCCGAAGTTGCCGCCGCCCAGATCGACCGTTGCCGTGGCGGTGATCACATGGCCCACGGCCACGGCGATGCCGCTGAGCGTCGTGCTGACATCGGCATGGCCGCTGGCATCGGTGACGACGTCGACGAAGCCCAGATAGACGGCCGCTTCGCCGTGACCGCTGGGATCCGGTGCCGGGCTGCTGAAGAACTCGACACGCAGGGCCGTGCCGGCCGTGGTGTCGAGGCTGCCGTTCACCACCGTGTCCGCGCCCGCGCGGTGGGCGTTGTAGAGCAGCGGGAAGTTCTGCAGCGCGTTGGCGCCGGTATCGGCATCGAGTGCATCATTGGCTGTCACGCCCGAAGCGCCGAGATTGATCCCCAGCGCCGCGTTGTCGCGGATGCTGTTGCCCAGGACCGCGTTGCCGATCGCGCTGGCACCGATCACCTGCAGGCCGGACGTCGGCTGGAAGGCGATCAGGTTGCCAGTGCCCGCAGCGACTCCACCCACGAGGTTGTTCTGCGCGTTGTTCAGCCGGATGCCGGGGCCGGCATTCGGCAGCGGCGTGCTGCCGTCGGCGGCGGTGCCGACGAAGTTGCCCTGGATCACATTGCTGTTGGCGCCGGTCAGGAGTTCGATGCCGCCGTAGGTATTGCCCGAAAAAACGTTGCGGCTGGAGGGCACCGATCCGCCGATCACGTTGCCGCTGGCGTTTCTCAGGTCGATGCCGAAGTACTCGTTGGCCAGCGCTGCCGTACCGGCTGCATTCAGGCCCACGAGATTGCCGAGCACGGTGTTGCCGTTGGATCCGGCGATGCTGATGCCATCGTACCGGTTGCCGGAGATGACATTGCCCAGGCCGGACGAACTGCCGCCCACGATCGTGCCCGACGAACCTGCAGTCAGCGCCACGCCCTCGTAGCCGTTGCCCGCCACGAGCTGCCCGGTCACATCGGTGCCGATGAGGTTGTTCTGTATGCGATTGCCCGTCGTGCCCGCTCCCGCGACGATGATGCCGGCGTACTGATTGCCCGAAATCAGGTTGCGCCCGGCACCCGCATCGCCGATGAGGTTGTTGTCGGCGCCCCCGTTGATCTGCACCCCGTAGTAGCCGTTGCCCCAGGCGCTGGTGCCATTCGGGACCATGCCCACGACATTACCGAGCAGCTGGTTGCCCTGCGCGCTGCTGCCAGTGATGAGTACACCGCTGCGCGCGTTGCCGGCCAGCACGTTGCCTTCGTTCAGGCCCAGTCCGCCGATCTCGACGTTCGATCCCGCCACCCGGATGCCCTCGCCCAGGTTCGCCTCGCTGGAGGCCAGCGCGGCACCGCTGGCATCCAGCGCCCCGATCCAGTTGCCGAAGATGCGATGCCCGTCGCTGCCCGGCTGCACCATGATGCCGTCGCCGCTGAAGTGACGGATGAGCAGGCCCCGGATCGTGCTGCCATCCGCGCTGGGACCCAGCGTCAGCCCGTTGCCCGGGACGCCGTTGCCATCGAGCACGATCGCCGGGCGGTTGCCGTTGGCGGCATAGCTGTCGTCGGTGCTGGCGTCCAGGATCACGGCATCGCCGATCAGCGGCAGCGCCGTGGACAGCGTGAGGGTGTGGGGGCCGCTGCCGGCGATGTTGAAGTGGATGCGGTCTGCGCCACCGGCGCCATTGGCGCTGGCGTTGGCCGCCAGAAGTGCCTCGCGAAGGCTGATCTGGCCATCCGCACCCCGGTTCTGCATCAGGTTGAGGAGGCTGGAGGTGTCGCCATCGGCCGTGTCGGCCGCGGTCGTGACGACAATGGTGCTCTGCGTGTCATTGTCGGCATTGATCAGGTCCAGCTGGCCCGGGATCAATCCGTCGTAGGCCACGTCGGCGCTGGTGACCGTGCCCAGCAGCACCGAATAGTTGCGGCTGCCGTCGACCAGCGTGTCATCGACGCCGCTGACCGTGACGGTCTGCGGCAGGTTCCAGTTGGAGGTGGTGAAGGTCAGCAGAGAGGTCGAGACTGCGCCTTCCCGCGGATCGCTGCTGCTCACCGGGATCGTCACGTCGGCCGTGGGCGCGCTGGCCAGCGAAACGGCAAAGCTGGCCGTGCCGCCGGCTTCGTCGGTGTTGCCGCTGATGGCGCCGACGACCACGCCCGGCGCGCTGACAACGACGTTCAGCGCGAACTCCGAGGTCGAGCCGAACAGGCCGCCGCCCAGGTCCACCGTCGCCGTGGCAGTGACCACATGGCCGGGGGTCACGCTGACGCCGGTGAGCCGCGAGGTGAAGCCGGCATGGCCGCTGGCGTCGGTCGTGACGTTGACGAAGCCGAGGTAGACCTGGGCCTCGCCGTGGCCCGTGGCGTCTGCGGTGGGCGAACTGAAGAACTCGATGCGGTAGTTCGTGGCGGCATCGCTGTCGATCGAGCCCACGATCGTGGTGCTGCCCGCCAGGCTGCTGGCGGCGGACAGGACGGGGAAATTCTGCAGCCCGTTGGGGCCGGTGTCGGCATCGCCCGGGTCGTTGGGCGTGACCCCGGACGTGCTGCCGCCTGCGAGGAGGTCCAGCCCCAGCGCGGCGTTGCCGACGAAGCGGTTGCCCAGCAGCGCGTTGCCGCCGCTGTTGCTGTTGAAGACGTCCACGCCCACGCGGCCGTTGTAGGCGATCAGGTTGCCCTGGCCCGGCGCGGTGCCGCCGATGCGATTGCCGTTGCCGCCCACCGAGATGCCCTCGCCGCCGTTGCCCAGCGGCAGCGTGCCCGAGACGTCGCTGCCGATGCGGTTGCCCGCGACGACCGCGCCGTCGGCCACGATCACGATGCCGTCATCGGCATTGCCGGCGATCAGGTTGCCCTCGCCGGGCGCGCTGCCGCCAACCGTCACGCCGCCAGCGGCGATCCAGATGCCGAACAGGTTGGCGACCGCCGTCGTGCCCGTCGCATCCGTGCCGATGAGGTTGCCCTGGATCGTGGCCTGCGGTCCCGCGAAGATGCCGTAGCTCCAGTTGCCGCTGATGATGTTGCGATCGGCCGGGAGATCGCCGCCGACACGCGCCTGGCCGGCGTCAATCCACACGCCGGTGTGGTTGTCCTCGCCGGGCGCAAATTGCCCGTCGGCGCCCAGGGCACCCAGGTGATTGCCGACGATCACGACCCCGTCGGCACCCGCATCGACGAAGATGCCGCTTTTCAGGAAGTCACGGATCACGAAGCCGCGCAGCGTGCTGCCGTCCGCGCCGTCCAGCAGCGTCAGGCCGTTGGCGTTCAGGCCATTGCCGTCCAGGATGACCGCAGGCCGGCCACCGTTCGCGGCGAAGCTGTCGTCGGTGCTGGCGTCGATCACCACGGCATCGGTGATCGACGGCAGCGCCGAGGCGACATCGATCGTGTGCACACCGCTGCCGGCGATGGCGAAGCTGATCGTCTGGGTGCCCGCGGTGTTGTTGGCCGCAATGATCGCCTCGCGCAGCGAGACACTGCCGCCCGAGTTCAGGTTCAGCCACTCGGCGGTATGCGCAGCATTGCCGGCCACGATGCCGGCATCGTTGTCGTCTGCCGTGGTCGTGACCACCAGCGCGGCAGAGGCATCGCTCACCGTCACGCTGATCAGCTGCGTGTCGACGCCGCCGGCACCGTCGTCCACGCGCACGGTGACTTCGTAGACGTTGTCCGCGTTGGCGTCAGTGGGTGCCTCGAAGTCGGGTGGCACCATGAAGCTGAGCACGCCGCTGTTTGCATCGATCGAGAAGCGGGCTGCATCGGCCGCGCCACCGCTGCCGACCGCCACGATGCTGTAGACCGCCGCGCCGCCATCGACGTCCGTGCTCGTCACCGTGGTGACGGCCATGCCGGTCTCGGCCACGGTCACCGCAGCCGTCGCGCCACCGCCATGGCTCGTGATCACCGGGGCGTCGTTGTTGGCGGTGATCGTCACCGTGGTGCTGCCGGCGGCCTGCAGCGCCCCGCCGCTGCCCTGCGCGCCGCTGTTGCCGTCGCTGAAGACCCAGTCGATCTGCACGCTGGCGGGCGGGCTGTGGCTGGTGTTGCGATAGCTGAGCTGCCGGAGCACCGCGTTCACGTCGGCGGCGCCAGGGGCCGTGCCGAAGGCGTCGGTGAAGTTGATGGCCAGTTGCCCCTGCGTGCTGGTGGTATTGAAGCTGCCGATCACCACGCCGGCCTTGTAGAGCGTGGAGGCTGACAGTGTGATGCCGCTGCCGTCCTGGAAGCCGAACACGTCGTCGGCCTGGGCACCGCCATGTCGCACCAGCGTCAGCGTGGTGCCGTTGAAGTTGTTGGCCGCGCTCAGTTCGGCATCGAGGATCTGAACATCGGAGTCCAGGACAACTGCAGCGCCCCCTTCGGTGAAGGCAACCGTTCCGCCTAGCGAATTGGGGTTCGTCGAGTCGAAGCCCGTGTCGAGCGTCCCATCGCTGTTGTAGCGAACCAGGGCGAAGTCGTTGTTGCTGCCGTTGTCGCTGTATCCCGCCACGACGATTTTGCCGTCGCCCTGAAGGGTCATGCCCAAGGCATAGGAATGCGCGGCTCCGGGAACGTTGGTGACGAGTATTCCATCTACTGAAAAACTGGTGTCCAGCGTTCCATCGCTGTTGTAACGCACCACGGCAAACTGGTCATAGCCACCGATTAACGTGGTGCCTGCTACCAGGATCTTGCCGTCTGACTGTACGGCAACGCTTCGTGCTTCTTCGTCCGATCCGATGGCAGTGGTGTGTATTCCGTCGCCCGAGAAGCTGGTGTCCAGGGTGCCGTCGCTGTGGTAGCGAACGATGGCCAAATCCCAGTTGGTGCCATTGAAGCTCTCACCTGCCAACAGAATTTTTCCATCGGTCTGTACGGTGACGCCGTAGCCGTAATCATTGCCGACCCCGATGGCGGTGGTAAGTATTCCGTCGCCTGAAAAGCTGGTATCGAGCGTGCCGTTGCTGTTGTAGCGAACTAGGGCGAAATCCCAATGGCTTCCGTTGAGGCTCCGTCCGGCAACCAGTATTTTGCCATCGGCCTGCAACGTGACGCTGTGGCCGAAATCATCTTGCCCACCGATGCCTGTGGTGAGCATTCCGTCGCCTGAAAAGCTGGTATCCAGCGTGCCATCGCTGTTGTAGCGAGCCAGTGCGAAGTCGTAGCTGCTGCCCGTAAAGGCAACTCCCGCTGCCAAAATCTTGCCGTCGGATTGCACGGTGACGCTTCGGATGTTGTCCCATCCCGTTCCGAATTCGGTGGTGAGCAGGCCGTCCCCTGAAAAGCCGGTATCCAGCGTGCCATCGCTGTTGTAGCGTGCCAGGGCGAAATCGCCAGTGCCGCCCAAATAGATGCCGCCCACCAAAATCTTGCCGTCCGCCTGCACGGTGACGTTGTTGCCGTAGCTGTTACTCGACCCGAACGAGGTCGTCAGCTTTCCGTCGCCCGAAAAAGTCGTGTCCAGCGTGCCATCGGTGTTGTAGCGTGCCAGTGCAAACACGTCTCTACTGCCGTCAAAGCTGGCGCCCGCAACCAGGACCTTTCCATCGGCCTGCGTCGTCACGCTATAGCCTTCGTCATGACCCGAGCCAAAAGCCGTGGTAACAATACCGTCGCCGATGCTGAAGGACGGCGCGTCGTTGACGGCGGCCAGCGTGATGTTCCGCGTGCCGCTGTTGCTGTTGGCTGCGCCATCATTGACAACGAACGACACCGTGCGCGTCACCGCGCTCGGCGCATCGCTGGTGTTGACGTAGGTGATGCTGCGCAGCGCCGACTGGTAGTTGGCCACGGTGGTCGTGCCGCTGAGCGTCAGCACGCCGGTGCCGGCGTTCCAGCTGCCGCTGATCCCGAGCTGATTGCTGAAGGCCAGCGTGTCCTGGCCGTTGGCGTAGTTCGCGCTGATCGTGACCGTCGCGCCAGTGAGGTTGGCGCTGTCCACATCGCCGACCGTGATCGCAGAGTCCACCGCCGTGGCGCTGGCGTTCTCGGTGTAGGCCAGCGCGGTGCCGGTGGTGGCCAGCACGGGCGCGGTGTTGACGGCGGTCGCGATCACGTTCTGAGCAAACTCGGAGGTCGGGCCGTGGTTGCCGGCGCCCAGGTCCACCGTGGCGGTCGCCGACACGGCATGCCCGGCCGTCAGCGTCACGCCATTGAGCGTCGCGTTGATGGTCGCGTTGCCCGCGCCATCGGTGGTCACGGTCGTGAAGCCCAGGTAGACCTGGCCCTCGCCATGGCCCGAGGCATCGGCGACGGGTGAGCTGAAGAACTCGATCCGGTAGTCCGTCGACGCGTTGCTGTTCAGCGTACCGATGATCGAGGTATGGCCACCCGTGCTGTTGGCACTGATGAGCACAGGGAAGTTCTGCAGGTCGTTGCCGCCCGTATCGGCGTCGCCCGGGTCGTTGGGGGTCAGGCCGAAACTGTTGTTGGGCGACAGGTCGATGCCAAGGCTACCGTTGCTGTGGATCGAGTTGCCGAGGATGGTCAGGCTCGAGGCGCCCGGGTTGGTGTCTACCGCCACACCCAAGCTGTAGTAGGCGATGGTGTTGCCGGCACCGGGTGTGGTGCCGCCCAGCAGGTTGCCGGTGGCGCCGTTGAAACTGAGCACGCCGAAGGTGCCCGCACCCACCGGGGTGACACCATCTTCTTCGACGCCGATCAGGTTGCCCTGGATGGTGTTGCCCGTGGCCTGCGCGCCGAACAGCACGATGGCGCCGTAGACATCGCCCGCGATCACATTGCCCTGGCCAGGCAAGGCCCCACCGATCAGGCCGTCAGCCCCGAGCAGCCAGATGCCGCCGCCCGGTGCGGCAGTGGCTTCGAAGTCGCCGCCGGCGTTCAACTCGCCGATGTAGTTGCCTTGGATCACCACCCGGTCCGCGCCGCCGTTGACCAGCACCGCGATGCTGGTCATGTTGCGCATCACCAGGCCGCGCAGCTGACTGTCGTCCGCCTGGCTGTCGAACACGAACAGATCGGACACCACGGCGCCCCCGTCCAGCACGATGGCGGGCCGGTTGGCGTTGGCGGCAAAACTGTCGTCGCTGGTGGCGTCGATGATCACCGGCGTCGTGATGTTGGGCAGGTTGCCCAGCAGATGGATGGTGTGCACGCCGGTGCCGGGGATCGCGAAGGCGATCGTGTCTGCGCTGGCGGTGTTGTTGGCCGCGATGATGGCCTCGCGCAGCGACACGGCGCCACCCGAGTTCGCGTTCAGCCACTCGGCGTTGTGCGCGGCATTGCCGGCCACGATGCCCGCATCGTTGTTTTCTGCTGTGGTCGTGACCACCAGCGCGCCGGAGACATCGGTCACCGTCACGCTGATCAGCTGCGTGTCGGTGCCGCCGTTGCCATCGCTGACCTGCACCGTCACCTGGTAGACGTTGTCGGCGTCGGCGTCCAGCGCGTTCTCGAAGTCAGGCGCGGCAGAGAAGGCCAGCGCCCCGGTCACCGGGTTGATGGTGAAGCGGTCCGCATCGGCCGCCCCGCCCGAGGCCACAGACACGATGCTGTAGGCCGGGCTCATGCCATCAGGGTCGGTCGAGGTCACGGTGGTCACGGCCGTGGTGTTCTCGGCCCGCGACAGAGCTGCGCTGGGCCCGCCACCGTGGCTGGTGATGACCGGTGCGGCGTTGATCGCGGTGACGACCACCGTCGTGCTGCCCGTGACCGCCAGCGCGCCACCGCTGCCCTGCGCACCGGTGTTGCCGTCGTTGAACAGCCACTCGATCGTCACGCTCGACGGCGGACTGGCACTGCCATTCGCGTAGCTGAGGCTGCGCAGCACCTCATTCACACGCGCGGGCGTCGCGCCCGGGCCGAAGCTCAGCTGAAGTGTGCCGTTGGTTGCCGTGGTCACCGTGCCGACCATCGCGCCGCGAACCATGAGTGACGAACCCTGCGTCAGCGGCGAGACCACGCCGGTGCTGCTGAAGACATCGTCTGCATGGGCGCCGCCAGCCCGCTGCAAGGTCACCGTGGCGCCGGCGAAGCTGCTCGCCAGCTCCAGCTCCGCGTCGTAGATCTGCACGTCAGGGTCAAGCACGACCGGCGGCCCGCCTTCAGTGAAGACCGGAGCGTTGTCCAGGGTGTTGCGCGACGCGCCCAGATCCTGCTGACCGTTCGCGCTGATCTGGATGATGGCCGGCGAAGGATCGTTGAAGTGGCCGGGGTAGAACTCGCCGGCGAACAGGTAGCCCCCGTCGGCGCGCCGGCCCATGGCCATCACGTACTCGTGCCAGGGCGAGCCGGTGACCAGTGCCGTGCCATTGCTGCCGAAGCCGGCATCCAGGCTGCCGTCGGCGTTGACACGCATCATCGCCACGGTGCGCCAGCCGTCGTGGTTGATCTGGCCACCGGCCGCGATCTTGCCGTCCGGCTCCACGAAGATGTCGGGGATCCATCGCACGACATCGGCAACGCCGATGAAGGCCTCCTGTCGGCCGCTGCCGTTGAACGTGGCATCCAGGCTGCCGTCGCCCAGCAACCGTGTGATGGTCACGCCCTGACCGCTGGGGTAGACCACGCCGCCACCGACGACGATGCGGCCGTCAGGCTGGATGGCCACGGAGTGGGCTCTGCTGAGGCTGGCGCCGGGGACCGTCAGCCACGCCACGCCAGCCGTACCGAAGCTGGCGTCCAGTGTCCCGTTGGTCGCCAGGCGGGCCGCGAAGGCGCCGGGTGCCTCACCGATGACCACCAGCCGGCCATCGGCCTGCACGGCAAGGTCCAGGGCACTTTCGGTGCCGCCCAGATCCACCGTGGCGGTGCCACCGGCACCGAAGCTCGTGTCCAGGCTGCCATCGGCCAGCAGGCGCGTCACCACGATGTCGCCGCTGCTGCCGTGCAGCAGCGCGATGCGCCCCGTACCGTCCACCGCCATGCGGCTGATGCCGTAGTAGCCGCCTGCCGCCGCCACTGTGACGACGCCACCACTGCCAAAACCGGTGTCGAGACTGCCGTCGGCAAGGAAGCGCGCCACGTAAGGGCTTCCGTCGCGATTGCCGCTGAGGAGCAAGCGGCCGTCGTCAAGCCGGTGCAACTCGGCGCCGCGCGCGAAGCTGCCGCCCAGCGTCGTGATCACCACGCCTCCGTTCTGGCCGAAGCTCGGGTCGGGCCGACCATTGGCCAGGAACCGCGCCAGAAACACGCGGTCCTGTCCCGTGGCCGGATCGGAGGTCACGCCGGTCAGCAGGATCCGGCCGTCCGGCAGTCCGACCACGCCTTCGCCCGACTCGTGGAAGCTCGTGTCCGCCGTGAAGTGCGGCGCGATCATCCCGGGCTGCGGCGTGGCAAAGCTCGGTGCGTCGTTCTGCGAAACCACCGACGTCGACACCGTCTCGGTGGCGGTGCTGAAGGCCGTCGCGCCACCGCTGAGGCTGGCGTCCACGCGCGTGCCGGCGATGCCGCCGTCGCTCTGGTCCCACGCGCGGAAGGAGAAGCTCAGCGTGGGCGGCAGGTAGTCGGTCGGTGCATAGACATAACGCATCAGATCCGTGGCGCGCAGCAGCAGAGCCTGCGTCGGGCCGACACTGCCGACCGCCTGCCAGCTGGCCCCGCCATTGACTGAATACTGCAGGCCGCTCGTGATCTTCAGCGGATATCCCGCGATGTCGAAGATCGCGATGCCTTCCAGCGCGCCGGCATCGACATCGGTGATGCGGTCGCCACCCGCGCTGGCAATGATGCTGGCCACGGTCTGACCCGCGGGCGCGCTGTCGTTCTCGCCCACCGGCAGCAGGCTCATCGCACCGGTGTTGTCCAGAGTGGGAGCAGTTTGGACCGTGATGGGCAGGATCTCGACATCACCCGCGGCACCCGTGCCTGCAGGCGTGACGCTGGCGTAGGCCGAAATCGACCAGGCGGTGCTGGCAGTCGTACCGGTCCAGGAAGACGCAAGTCCCGGGCTGGGATCGTGATTGCTGATCCGGCTGCTACCACCGCTGGCTGCGTACGCGAAGCGGCCTTCCTTCTCCGGGGCCAGGGCAATCCAGTAGTCACCGGGGCTGACCGTAACGTCGGGTACGTCAAACCGGTACCAGCCACTGCCCGCGGCCAGGTCGCGACTGGCTTGAGTCAGAAGCGCAGCAGGTTCACCTGCCACGTCGGCGTACAGGCCCAGGCGGACGCCGGGATTGGCGTTGAGATTGTTCAAGTAGACACTGAGGCTGGTCACGGTGCTTGCCGTGGTGAAACTCACTCTCGTGGCGACCTGCTGTTTGTCGTACTGCGCCGAGGCGGTTGGCCCGATGTCCGTGCGCCCAACGGTAGTCTGCAAGCTGTCACTGGCGGCCACCTCGACACTGGCCTGTCCGGAGAACCCTGGCGTCGGCGCAAAGGCCAATCCGTCCAGAGCCGCGTTCAGCGCTGCCAGCGTTCCCGAGAAGGTCATCGTCAGATCGGCCGTGCCGTCACCTGCCGTGAAGCTGAGGCCGGCCGTCCCCGACAGGCTGGCCGTACCGCCCGCTGCCGACACCGTCAACTGCAGCACTGAGGAATCGGCGTCCGAGACCGAGATGGCCGAAGCACCAGACAGCACTACAGACGCATCGCCGCGCGTGAGCTGCGCCACAGGGACGCTGACCACCGGCGGCGCCGACACGGTGTATGTGACGAGCAGTTGCGGCGGCGTCGAGCCTTCGCTGCTGTCGTAGGTGACCGTGCGATTGCCGCCTCCGTCAGGGCTGGCCAGCATCAGTCCGTGGTTGACCTTGCTGCCGTTGACCCAAGCCTGCACCACCGAAGTGACGTTCCAGTCGTGCCGTCCGGTGGAATTGGTGTTCAGCGTCGCGACCGGTGCGGGGTTGAAGTCTCCACCGAGGGTGGTCCAGCCGATTCCTGAATCGCTCTGGGTCCAATTCGCGGCGCCCGTGGTACCGTCTCCGCCGCCTTCAGTCCAGGCGCGCAGCAACTCGTAGACGTGGATGTTCAACGAGCCACCGATCTGTGTGGCCTGCAAGCTCAGGGTCGCGCCTGTAATCGTGGCATTCGCTGGTATGGCGCTGAGATCGAAGGTCAGCAGCGCGCGCTGCAGATCTGTGCTCTCACGGTCGACAACCAGACTCGTGGAGTTGCCATAGTTCAGGGAAGGACTTCCCAGCTTGATGGTGCTGTCCTGGCTTGCACCCAGCTGCACCCCTGTGACTGCCACCTGATTTGCCGCGAACTCCGATGTGCTGCCGAACACACCGGCGCCGAAGTCGCGCGTGGCCGTGGCGCTCACCACATGCCCACCTGGCACGCTGACGCCGCTGAGCGTCACATGGAATGCGGCATTGCCTGAGACATTGGTGTTGACCGTGGTGGAGCCCAGGTAGGCTTGTCCCTCTCCGAAACCCGAAAGGTCGCCGGCCGGGCTGCTGAAGAACTCCAGACGGTAGTTCAGATTGGGTTGAGAGTTGAAGCTGCCGCTCAGTGTCACCGTCGAGCTGCCGCTCAAGACACTCGTCAGCACCGGGAAGTTCTGAAAGTCGTTCGGGCCGTTGTCGCCATCGCCAGGATCGTTGGCATTGACGATGCCGTCGTCGTTGATGTCGATGCCCAGGCTGCCGTTGGACCAGATCAGGTTGCCCAGCAGGGCATTGCCGGTGCCGGCGCCGTTGTCAAGGGAGATGCCGTCAAGGCCGCTGTGGGCGATGCGGTTGCCTTCACCGGCGTTGGCGCCACCGATCAGGGCATTGACCGTTCCGGACCCGAGATCGATGCCATTCACGCCATTGCCCGCCGTCAGGCTGCCGCTCAGGTCCGTGCCGATGGCGTTGCCCTGGATGCGCGTGTCGAGGCTGCTGGTGACGAAGATGCCGTTGGTGGCGTTGCTGAAGATCTGGTTGCCCTGGCCCGGCAGGCCGATCTGGTTGTTGTGCGCATTGGCGATCCACACGCCATGACCCATGGCGTTGCTGATGTTGTTGCGGGTCAGCAGGTTGTTCTCGGAGCCGTCGCGGATCTCGATGGAGGTGTCTTCGCCACCGGCCAGCAGGCCCGCGTACTGGAAGGTATTGGCATCGATGGTGACGTTGTCAGCGTTGAAGTACAGCTCGATCGCATTGCCACCCGAATCCGTGATGCGGTTGCCCTGGATCAGCAGGGTGGTGATGTCGCGCACGGCAATGCCGGCTTGCGTGTTGCCGGTGAGGGCCGGCCAGATGATCGTGTTGCCGGTGATGCTGGAGTTGTCCGCGCCGGCTTCCACGCTGATGCCATGCATCGGGATGTAGGCAAAGACGTTGTTGGACACGTTGGCCTGGCCCAGCAGACGCAGACCCACGGCCTGCACCCGCGTGGCGGCACCGGGGTCGGCCAGGGCCGTGGCGGTGGAGCCGAAGATGTTTTCGCTGATCGTCGCGCCGTCGGCCAGCACGCGAACCGCGGCGGTGGAAGGATCTCCCGTGGTGCCGCCGCCGATGATGCCGAAACCGCGCAGCGTGCTGTTGGCACCGGCCAGATCGAGCACGCTGGTGCCGCCCGTGAGTCCGCGGATCTGCACTTCTGGGCGCGCGACAGGGGCCAGCGGGGTCAGGTTGGTGCCCACGGTGCCGCCCCCGCCCAGCGTGCCGGCGTTGGTGTTGCCGCCCCAGACGGTCTGCGTGGTCGCATCCAGGTTGACGGTGCCCGTCGCAACGGGCAGTGCCGAAGACAGCGTGATCACCGCCACACCGGCACTCACGTTCGGGTCGCTGCCGGGTATCCTGAACTGGCTGCCTTGGGTGCCGGCCAGCGCATTGCTGTTCTGCAGGAACTGCCGCAGCGAACCCTGGATCGTGCGGTTGTTCGGCCCCACCTCGTCGCCATCGCGCGTATTCGTGATGGCGCTGTAGCTGAAACCGAAGTCGATCAGCGGCGCATCGGCGCCGGCCACGGCCACGCGGATCACGTGCTCACCGGTCAGCAAGCTGGCGCCGTTGTCGCCACGATCCTGCCGCTGGCCGCCGAAGAAGGCGCCAGCGCCTGCACTGAAGGTGTAGCTGCTGCCGTTCCAGCCCACGCTGCCGGCGGCGCCGTAGGTCTGCTCCGCCCACTGGTCGTGGATCGAGTAGCCGCCGTTGAGCCCCGCGCTGCCCACGAAGGACCGCGAATCGGCCACCACATAGTACGTGCCGGCCGAGAGGTTGTTGAACGCATACTGGCCCTGGCCGTTGGCCATCGTGGAGTAGATGAACGAGTCTCCCGCATCGGGCGTGCCGTCTCCATCATCGAGGTAGAGCTCGACGATGGCATTCGCCAGCCCCACCCCGTCGTCGGCCACCTCGCCGTCGGCGTCCAGATCTTCGTAGACCGTCCCGGAAATCCTGAGGCCGTTGGTCGCGGCCACGCCCGCGGCGAATTCCGAGGTCGAGCCGAAGTTGCCCAGGCCCAGATCCACGGTGGCCGTGGCGCTGACCACGTGGCCCGCTGTCACGGTGACACCGGGCAAGCTGGCGTTGAAGCCGACGTTCCCGCCGCCGGTGTTCACCGTGGCGCTGCCCAGGTAGACACGGCCTTCGCCATGGCCGCTGGCATCCGCCGTCGGGGAGCTGAAGAACTCCAGCCTGAAGAGCGTGCCTGCCATGCTGTTGAGCGTGCCGCTGATGGTGGTGTTGCCGCCCGAGCTGATGGCGCCGGTGATCACCGGGAAGTTCTGCAGGCCGTTGGCCCCGCTGTCGGCATCGCCGACATCGTTGGGCGTGACGCCGTTGCTCGCCAGATCGATGCCCAGCTGCGCGTTGCCGAAGATCGAATTGCCGAGCACCGCGTGGCCGCTGCCGCTGGCGATGGTCACGCCGTCTTCGCCGTTGAAGCGGATCAGGTTGCCCGCTCCGGGCGCCGTGCCGCCCACGCGGTTGTTGCTGCCTGCCAGGTGCACGCCATGGGTCAGGTTGGCCAGTGCGCCTTCGCCGGTGATGTCCGTGCCGATCAGGTTGCCGGTGATCACATGGCTGCCCGATCCGCCGGCATAGATGCCGGACTTGAAGTTGCCGGAGATCAGGTTGCGGTCGGTCAGCGAGCTGCCACCGATCAGGTTCCCGATGGCGGCGATCTGTCCCATGGCAATGCCGTTGCCGGCACTGCCCGCGCCGTTGGTACGCGCCAGCAGGCCGCTGACGTCCGTGCCGATGTAGTTGCCGGCGATGACTGCACTGCCGGCCCAGTCGAAGTCCAGACCATCGTCGCCAAAGTTGTTGATGACCAGGCCACGCACGGTGATGTTGTTCGCAGTACCCGTCAAGCCATCCGCGGAGCTGCCCGCGCCGGATCCGTCCAGTTCGACCACGGGATAGCCCGCCTTCCAGCCTGGCTGCGAGCTCGCATCGATGACCACGGCCTCGGTCAGATCCGGCAGCTCGCTGGCGGGGGCGATGCGCCACCAGCTGCGCGCCGAGCCGGCGGCGTGGTGGGGATCGAAGTCGGTGATGGCGGCATCGGCGAGGGTGGTCGTGACCGGCGCGCCGAAGCCGGCCGCGGCGTTGTCGCGGTAGTAGCGGTGGCCCGGGTCGTTCAAGGGCAGATCGAAGACAATCAGATCCGGCAGCGGGCCATTGACCGAGGCGTTGGCGGCGGTGATGGCTTCGCGCAGGCTGATGCGGCCATCGGCGCCTTTGCCAGCCGTCAGTGCCGCCAGGCCGGAGACATTGCCGTCCAGCACATCGCTGGTCGTATCCACCACGACCATCGCCGAAGACACCGTGTTGGCCGAGAACTCGCTGGTGTCGCCATACAGCCCGCCACCGAGTTCACGCGTGGCGGTGGCCGTGACCGAGTTGCCCACCGCCAGGGACGCCCCCGTCAGCAGCACGCTCACGTCCGCCCAGCCTTGAGCGTCGGTGGTCACGGTTCTTGCACCCAGGAAGCTGCGGCCTTCGCCGTGACCGCTGCCGTCAGCCGTGCCGGTGCTGAAGTACTCGATGCGAAAGGTCTGGCCCGCGACGCTGTTCAGCGTTCCGGAAACATGCACGCTCGAACCCGTGGTCCCCACGCGCGTCAGCACCGGGAAGTTCTGCAGGTTGTTCGGCCCGCTGTCCCCATCGCCCGCGTCGTTGGTTGTCACCCCGTCATCGGCCAGGTCGATGCCCATCGCGCCGTTGCTGTACATCGAGTTGCCGAGGATCGCGTTGCCCGAGCTGCTCTGCGTGATGCGTATGCCCTCCGTGGCGTTGTGGGCGATGACGTTGCCCTCGGCAGCGACCGCGCCGCCGATGCGATTGCCCGAGGCACCGTTCTGGGCATGCACTCCGCCCAGGTTGGCGAGCGGTGCCCCGAAGAGGCTCGCACCGATGCGGTTGCCGATGATCACGTTGCCGGAAGTGCCCGACCCGTCGAGCTGGATGCCGAACGCGCCATTGCCACCGATCAGGTTGGCCTGCAACGGCAGCGTGCCGCCGATGGTGTTGTTGGAGGCCCCGTTGCCGATCCAGATGCCCTGGGCCGCATTGCCCAGGGTGCTCGAGCCGCCGACATTGAGGCCGATGCGGTTGCCTTCCACCACGTTGCCCTGCGCATTGCTGGTGGACAGCGCCAGACCGTCCATGCCGTTGCCGGACAGCACGTTGCCGGTGATGAGGTTGGCGCCTACCTGCACATAGATGCCGTGGGCGCCATTGCCGACCACGCTGGTGCCGGCCGCATCGGTGCCGATGCGGTTGCTATGGACCTCATGCGAGCTGCCGCCGTAGAGCGCCACGCCATCGAAGGCATTGCCGGAGATGATGTTGTTGCCGATCGTGGCGTTGCTGCCCCACACGCGAATCCCGCTGCCGGCATTGCCCAGGCCGACGGCCGCCGCCGTGCCGTCGAAGCCCAGCGATCCGATGTAATTGCCTTCGATGGCGTGATCGTCCGAGTTGCTCAGGATCTCGATGCCATCGTCCGCAAAGTTGCGGATCAGGAAACCACGGATCGTGCTGCCATCGGCGCTGGCCGTCAGGCGAAAACCATCGCCGACCAGATCATTGCCATCCAGGCCGATCGCGGGGCGCCCGCCGTTGGCCGCGACGCTGTCGTCCGTGCTGGCGTCGATGACCACCGCCTGCGTGATCTGCGGCAGGGCCGTGGCCAGCGAGATCGTGTGCACGTCCAGGCCATCGATGGCAAAGACGATGCGGTCGGCCGTGCCGCCGTTGGCGGTGTTGTTGGCGGCCGTGATCGCCTCGCGCAGGCTGATGCGGCCGTCGGCGCCGCGGTTGTCCACCAGGTCGGCGAGGCTGGACGTGGTGCCGTCGGCCACGTCGCTGGCCGTGTCCACCACCACCACACCGGCCGCGGTGGCCAGGATATTGGCTGCAAACTCGCTGGTCGGGCCGAATACGCCGCCGCCGAAATCGCGCATGGCCGTGGCCGTGACCCCATCCTTGTGGTTGATCCAGACGCTGCCCAGATTGGCATTGATGGTCCCATTGCCTGAACCGTTGGTGGTGACGGTGGTGAAGCCGAGGTAGCGCTCGGCACCGCCGTGGCCTGAGGGATCGGCCGTCGCCGCACGCGTGCTGAAGAATTCGATGCGGAACGTGGTGTTCGCCGCGGAATTGAGGCTGCCGGTGATGAGCGTTCCGCTGTTGCTGACGGTGGCCGTACCCAGCACCGGAAAGTTCTGCAGGTTGTTGGCGCCGGCGTCGCCGTCCCCCGTGTCGTTGGCGGTGAGGCCATCGCGGCCCAGGTCGATGCCCTGCGCGCCGTTGCCATGGATCAGGTTGCGCGTGATCGTGTGCGTGCCGCTGTCGATCACCAGGCCACCCCCGGGGTTGCCGATGATGCGGTTGGCTTCGAAGCGGACGCCGCTGGCACCGAACCAGGCGGTCACGGCATGGCCTTCGCTGCCGCTCAGGTTGCTCACCGTGTTGTTGATGAAGAGGCTGCCCGCTGCGTCGCTCCAGAAGTCGATGCCGCTGGACGCTGCGTCACGGAAGAGGTTGCCTTCGACCAGGGTGTTGGCGCCCTGGACGTTGATGAGGTCGAAGTTGGCGGAATACAGCGCGGTGGCGGCGAACTCGTTGTTCCTGAACTGCCATCCCTGCGCCGCGGTCGTGGTCTGCTCAACCCCGTTCAAGCCCGCGAAGCCCAGCAGGTTGCCCAGCATCCTGCCGTTGGCCGCGGCGCCGATGCTGAGGCCGTGCCCGTGTGAGCGGGCGACCGGCCCGGGGTCGGTAAAGCTGTCAGCCGCCGAGCCGAGCACGTTGCCCTCGATCAGCATGTCGTCGGCTTCGATGAGCAGCAGTGCCTGGTCGAATCCGTACATCGCCACGCCGCGCAGCGTGGAACCCGCACTGGCCGTGTCGAAGTGCAGGCCGGTGGAGACCGAACCCGCATCGACGATCTCGATCTCCGGCCGCTGCACAGTGCCCAGGACCAGGCCATCCACGCCGACCCGCCCGCCGGTCCCCAGCGTTCCCGCGTTCGTATTGCCGGTCGCGAGCGTCTGCGTGCTGCCGTCGATGATCACCGCGTCGGTGATCGAAGGCAGTTGGCTGGCGACGATCAAGGTGAAGACGCCCCGCATCACGTCATAGCCCGGGCTGCCCAGCGGGATCGCAAAGTGGATGCGGTCCGGCCCGCCGATGCCATTGGCTGTGGCGTTGGCGGCCAGCAGCGCCTCGCGCAGGCTGATCAGGCCATCGGCGCCGCGGTTGGCCGCCAGTGCGGCCAGCGAGCTGGTGTCGCCGTCGGTCACATCCAGCGCGGTGGTGATGGCCAGCTGGTTGACAGTCAGCTCGTCGTCCGTTGCCGCCCCCTGCACGTCAGGCACATCGAAGCCGCTGTACAGGGGGTCCGCACTCACCACGGTGCCCAGCACGATGCTGAAGGGCTCGAAGCCGTCTGCCGCGGCATCGTTGACACTTGTGACGGTGACCGTCTGCGGAACGTTCCAGTTTCCGGGCGTGAAGGTGAGCTGGGAGACCGAAGTCGTGGCCTCGGCCGTGTCGCTGCTGTTCACCGACAGGACGACGTTGGACGCGGGTGCCACGCCAAGCACCACCGTGAAGCTGGCCGTCCCGCCCGGCTCCGTGACGAGCAACCCGGCGCTGGCGCTGACGATGACAGGCACGGCACTCAGGCGCTGCGCGAAGACCCCGTCGGCATCGCCCGTGCCGTTGCCGCTCCACACCGCAACGCTGCGGCCATTGCGCAGCGCCACGGAGGGCATGGTCTGGTCCAGCGCGGTGGTGCTGTTGATGCGGGTCTCGTTGGTGGTGGGTGTCCCGTCGGCGGCAAAGTGCCGCGCGTAGATGCCCTGCCCGCCGCCGTCCTGTCCCGCGCTCTGCCAGACCACCACAAAGTCGCCGTTGCGGTCCATGGCGACCGCCGCTTCCAGCTGATCCCCTGCCGTCGTGGTGTTGACCAGCACGGCCGCACCGAGGGCCGTTCCATCAGCAGCGTAGCGCTTGGCATAGACCCCGGAGGCGCTGCCGTCCAAGCCGCTCGAGTCGCTGAAGCTGACCACGAATCGTCCGTCAGCCGCCATCGAGACCGAGGTATCCCACTGGGCACCACCCGTCACCTGGTTGATCCGCGTCTCGCTGCCCAGCGCCGTACCGTCTGCGCTGTAGCGTTGCAGATAGACATCGAAATTGCCGGTGTGCAGGCTCTCCCAGGCGACCACGAAGCTGCCGCTGCCGTTCATGGCCACGATGGGATAGTCCTGGGTACCCGCCACCGAGGTGTTCACCCGGAACTGCGAGCCTTGTGCCGTGCCTTCAGCGTCGAACCTTTGGCCGAAGATGCCCCAGCTGCTGCCGTCGGCCGCCACGTCACTCCAGACGATGACAAAGTTTCCGGCGTCGTCCATGCCGACCGAGGGCACTTCCTGGTCATTGGCGGTGATCGAATTGACCAGGAACTCGCTGCCTTTCGGAACGCCCGCGGCATCGAAGAGCCGGGCGTAGATGCCCTTGCCCGAGCCATCCTGGGAGCCCGCACTGACCCAGGTGATCACGAAGCTGCCGTTGGCGGCCATCGCCACCTGCACCTCGTTCTGCACATCGGTGGTGGTGCCGTTGGCGCGCGTCTGCGAGCCCTGCGGAAGTCCGGCTGTATCGAAGCGTTGGAAGAAGACATCGCCGGTCGCGAGGTCGTTCCACACCACGACGTGTGCGCCGTTGCCATCGATGGCCACATTGCCGCCGCCATACTGTGACGTGGCCTGGGCGCCAGAGGTGCTGGTGTTGACCCGCGTCTCGCCGCCCTGCGGATAGAGGCCCAGCAGGCCGCTCCAGGTGCCCGCCCCTTGGGCTGTCAGCAGACCACCGGTCTCGATGCTGCCGGTTCGCACTTCCAGGTTCCAGTCGCCGCCGCTGGCCGCATCGCCTGTGGCATCGTCCGACGCCGCAATGTCCGCGCCGGTCAACGTGGCCAGCAGCTGAACCCAGGCGCTGCCGGCCTCTCCCTGGCCGAGTTCGCAGCCGTAGAGCAGGATGTCGGCGTCCTCGGTCAGCGAGGCAGCCCAGTCGCTCAGCTGTGTGGACTGCGATTGCAGCGCCGCAGCATCCAGGCTGCCGCTGCCCAGCAGCAGCGCGCCCTGACTCGCGTGGCTGAAGATGTGCACAGCTGCCACGTCCTGACGCCCGGAGAGCGCGTCGCTGATCTGCGCCAGACCGTCCCGCGTGCCGTCGATGAGCACCAGCTCGCGCTGCAGATCGGCCGCGGCGGGCGCCAGCGAATGCATCAGCGTCTGCAGATCCGGCACCCGCGCATCGACGAAGACCAGCTCCAGCCGCGTCGGCTGCGCCAGCGGTGGCGCCTCGAGCACGCGCACTTCGGCTGCCGGCTGCCCAACGGCCGACCACAGCGGATCGGCGGAGTACAGGATGCGCGGCTCCAGCGCCTCCACGCTCGCGCGGGGTGCGGGCTCGGGCGCAGCACGCCAGAACTGGCTGACCCGCTGCAGCAGCTGCTTCAGGCGTTGCGGCATGGTGCCGGCAGTGCCGACTTCAGCGTGCGGCAGGATTCAGCTGCGCGAGCTGCGTGCCCTGGTGCTTCGCCGGCCGCGCCCGCGAAGCCAGCTGCCGGGCCGGCGCTGCGGCGGGCCAGGCCAGGCGCAGTCTGGGCCGGTAGGCCGCCAGTTCAAGCTCGGCCTCGCTGAGCGGCGGATCGTAGTGCGTGTGAGTCGCCAGCCGAGTCGGCAAGGCCGGCACCGGCGCTTCGATCAGCGCCATCTGCTGCCGCTCGAAGCGCAGGAACTCGTTGGGGGCCTGCCGCTGGACGGGCGGCTGCACCGCCCGCATGGGAGCCGGCTGCGGCGTCGCTGTCGCGGCCACGGCCGCTGCCGGGCCGCGGTCCGGTGCCGCCAGCGGCACCCCCAGCGGCTGCAGCGCCAGGGCGCCCTCTCCGCGCTGCGGCCGTTGGAGGCTTGCTGCGGCGGTATCCGATGGCCCGCGGGGCGTCGCCGTCACGGGCGGCAAGGCGGCCGGCACGCGCTCCACATGCCGCGCCGGCTTGAGCGATGCTGTGCGCGCAACGACAACGGCATCCGGCGTCGACGCGCCCAGCTGCTCGTGCAGATCCTTGCCGGACGGTGCCATGCCGAGGGCGGCCGCCATGTCGGCCTTGCAGCGCAGGCCGGGCGGCAGGCGCCCGCCGGGATTGGGCAGCTCCAGGCGCACCCGGAAGGTGTGGCTGGCCGCATCGATCACGCGGTCCACACCGGTGATCACGGCCTTGTGCGGCTGGCGCTGCAGCAGTTCGGGCGTCACCGGCACGGTGCTGCCCACGGCCACCTGGCCGAAAACGGCCGCTGGTACCAGCACATCCACCCGCAGCGGGTCGATCTGCGCGATGCGCATCACCGGCTTCTGTTCCACATATTCGCCAGGGCCGACATGACGCTCCACCACCACGCCATCGATGGGCGAGCTCACCGTGCGCTGCGCCAGCTGCGCCGTTGCCAGCTGCACCTCGCGCGCGGCCAGGCGGCGGCGCTCTTCGGCCTGCTGGCCGCGGCCGTTGGCCACTTCCAGCTCGGCACGCTGGCGATCGAAGAAGGTGCGGGAGACGAAGTTTTCCTTCAGCAGATCGGCGGCGCGGTCCAGCTCGCGCTGGGCCAGATCGCTGGCACCGCGCGTGGCGACCATCTCGCCCGCCTGCGTGGCCTTCTCCTGGGCCATCGCCAGCGCCGCGCGTTCCACCTGCGCTTCCATCTGCACCAGCACCTGGCCGCGGCGCACATAGTCGCCACGCTCGGCCTTGACGCTCTGCACCACCCCGGCCGAAGCCGTGCCGACCTGCACGGTCTGGCTGGGCTGGATCAGGCAATCCAGCTGGTTCACGGCCGGCACGGCCATCGGTGAGGCGGCCGCCGCCGGCCGGGATGCCGAGGGCAGCGAGGCCGGTGGCGGGGAGCCGGCCGGCAGGGACGCCGGCCGAGACGGCATCGAGGTGGCGCCCTGCGAGTTCACCAGGCCGGGCGCACACAGCGCGACGGTCAGCGCCGCATAGGGCATCCGGGTTTTTCGATGGATCACCGGTTCGCCACGCCAGCGCGCCAGCGCCTCGGGCGACAAGGGGATGCAACGGCGATGGAGGATGAGTTCTTCGAGGTTCATGCGAGCGCCGTCGGACCCGTGGATGAGACCTGGCTGCGTAAGGGAGATTGGGCCGCTCGCCGGGCCGCCGCGGTCCGCCGAAAAAGGCGCCGTCGGGTGTCACATTTCGGTGCATGGCAGCGGATACCGCGTGCTCTGCGCGGCGGCACCCGGGCTACTCGGGGCGCCCCGCAAAGGCCAGTTGCTCGCCCTGCCCTTCATCGATGAGTTTCAGATCGCGCCGCAGCAGCCGCTCGCGCCACTCGGCGCGGCGCTGCGCCAGCGTATGCAGTGCCGCCGCGCAGGCCAGCGGCAGCTCGCCGGACGCCCGAACAGCCCGAACCAGGCGGCCCAGCGACCGGCGCAGCCAGCCTGGCACACCCTGCACGATCACGGCATCGTCCAGGCTCAGCAGGGTTTCGGCAGACCCGGGCTCGCCTTGCCGGCCACAGCGGCCGGCCAGCTGGCGGTCGATGCGGCGGCTGCGGTTGCTCAGCGCCAGGATCACGTGCAGGCCGCCGGCCGCCAGCGCCTGCTGCGTCAGGCCGATATCCGTGCCGCGCCCGGCCATGTTGGTGGTCACGGTCACGCAGGCGGCCTCGCCGGCGCGCGCCACACGGGCCGCCTCGTGCGCATCCTGAAGCGCATTGAGTACCTGGTGATCGATCCCGGCCTGCGTGAGTGCGGCAGACAGCGACAGGCTCTCCTGCACGCTGCCCGTGCCCACCAGCACCGGGCGCCCCAGCTGCCGCATCTGGCCGATGCGCGCCACGCAGGCCCGTTGCCGCGCCGCGGCGTCCACAAAGGCACGGCGTCCCAGCCAGCGCGCCTGCAAGGGCCGCGTGCGCGGCACCGGCACCACGCGGCAGGCGTAGAGCGAGCGCAGTTCGCCAGCCGATTCACGCAGCGTGCCGCTCATGCCGCCCAGACGCTGGTAGCGCGGAAAGAAGCGCTGGTAGGTCAGGCGCGCCGCCGTCACCAGCGCCGCGCTCGGCGCAAGGCCTTCCTTGATCTCCACCATCGCGTGCAGCGGGTGGCTCCACTGGCGCCCTTCGGCGGTGCGGCCGGTGATCTCGTCCACCAGCTTGAGCGTCCCGTCGACGATCACGTAGTCGCGCCCGCATTGCAGCAGGTGCTCGGCCACCAGTGCCGCCTCGACCAGCTCCTGCGCCAGCCGCAGCGGCCACAGCGCCGAACCCGCCGGCACCGCCTGCGCCAGCCAATGCCTGCCGGTGGAGGTCAGCCGCGCCTGGCGCTGGGCGGGCTGCAGCACGCGATCGGCCTGGCTGCACTGCAGCGCCAGCGCCCGCGCTGCGCCCAGGGCCACAGCGTCCGGCGGCGCCGCGGGAACCGAGAGGATGAACGGGATCACCGCCTCGTCCAGCAGGATGCTGTCGGCCTCGTCCACGATGGCCTGCTCCAGCGGCGGCACCACGGCCTGCGCACCCCCGGCGGGCCCGGCCTCGGGCGCACCCAGCGCGCGGGCGCGCAGCACGCGCGGATCGCGTTCGCCGGACAGCGCCAGATGGTCCTTCAGCTGATCGAACACCAGTTCGCGCGCGGTGACATAGACGATGGGCTCGCGGTAGGCCGGCAGGCGCTGCTCGCGCGGCGTGGCGGTCACGATGGCAGCGCTGCCCAGGCCCAGCAGCTCGAACAGCGGACGCAGCAGTTGCTCGTCGCGCTGCACCAGGTAGTCGTTGGCCGTCATCACATGCACCCGCAGGCCGGCCAGCGCTGCGGTTGCGGCGGCCAGCCCGGCGGCCAGGGTCTTGCCTTCGCCGGTGGCCATTTCGGCCAGGCGGCCTTGCAGCATCAGCCAGGCGGCCAGGCCCTGCTGTCGGTAGGCACTGCGCCCCAGCGTGAGCTTCAGGCCGGCGGCAACCAGCCCCAGCGCGCGGGCGCCGGGCTCGCCATCCAGCTGCGATCGGCGCAGCCGCGCCCGGGTCTCGGCTGCTGCACGGCGCAGTGCCGCAAAACCCTGCGCCGCATGCTGATCGAAGGCGTCCTGCCAGGCTTGCTCGATGGCGGCGGGCCAACCGGGCAAGGGCGGCAAGCTGCCGGCCGGGGCGAGATCCGGCCGCGCCGGCAAGGGCACCTCCTGGGGCGGCCGGTCCTTGAGCGCGCGCGCGGCGCTGGCGGTCAAGGCCACGCGTCGCTCAAGCGGAAAAGTGCCGCAGGAAGGTTTGGCGGGCCAGTCGCGCCAGCACCGCAGCGGCCACCGTGTGGCCATGCTCGAAGCTCACCAGCGCCCGCGTGCCCACGCGGGCCTCCACGCCTTCGGGCAGGCGCAGGTCCACCACAAATCGCGCCTCGGCCGCGGTGCGGCCGCTGCTGTCGGCAGGATCGGTGCGCAGCGGGCCACCGGCCCGTTCGCCAAAGGCGGCGCTGGGCAGTTCGCGCGTGGCGCGTGGCACAGCCCGCTCGATCACCGCCGGCTGCGGCGGCCCCTGGTCATGCGCCAGCCGCACGCCGATCTCGCCCGGCTGCGCGCGCACGCGCGCCACGTCCTCGTTGCGCACCAGGGCACGCACTCGCGCGGCACCCGGCGTCAGCACCTGCGCCACCTGGTCACCCTGCGACAGCCAGCGGCCCAGCACGCGCTGCGGCGCGGCCAGCACCACGCGGCCAGCCACGGCGGAGCGCAGCGTCAGCTGATCCACCTGCGCCTGCAGGCGCTCGGCCTCGGCCTGCAGGCGGCGGATGTCGTCCTCGGCCAGCGCGGTGCGGCCGGCGTCGTTGTCGAAGCGCTGCAGGCGCTCGATCTGGGCGCTGCGCCATTGGCTGCGCGCGCGCGACAGCTCGGCCACCAGTTCCTCGTTGGCCAGCTGAACCAGCGGCGTGCCCGCGGCAACGTCGGCGCCGTCGTCCACCAGGAAGGCTTCCACCCGCGCATCGGTGTGCAGGCGCACGAAGGCCTCGTCGGGCAGCCAGACGATGCCGGGCGCGTGGCTGCGGTCCGCCACGGGCAGGATCAGCACCGCGGCGATGCCCAGCGCTGCCCCCGTGGCCAGTGCGGCGCCGGCCTTCACGCGGCGACCGGCGGCTTCCGGCGCGCGCCAGATCCAGCGCAGCGATTTCCACAGCGGGCCGATCAGCGCCGTCCACAGCGCCAGCAGCAGCAGCGCGA
Source organism: Rubrivivax sp. (assembly GCA_016790225.1). The sequence goes on along the minus strand of JAEUOZ010000010.1, from coordinate 51,859 downwards.
TGCCCAACAGTTGACTCCAGTGGCTCAGGCCGATCGCCAGCACCACCAGCAAGCCCACGCGCCACAGCCAGGACAGCGGCGCATAGGCCAGGAGCCAGGGCCGCTCGCCCGGGGCCAGATCGGTCATGATCGCCTCGCGGCGGCCCAGCAGGCGCCGCTGCAGCTGCAGCTGCCACCAGCGCAGGCTGCGCGGCGCCAGGTTGGGCAGCTCCAGCGCATCGGCCAGCACGTGGTAGCCGTCGTAGCGCATCAGCGGGTTGCCATTGACCAGCAAGGTGCTCAGCCCGCCCACCAGCACCAGGGCCAGGCAGATCTCGCGCGCCAGGCCGGGCTCCAGCACCAGCCACAGCGCCAGGGCCAGGCTGGCGATGACCGATTCGACCAGGATGCCGGCCGCCGCCACGGCGATGCGGTCGCGCTTGTTGGCCAGCGCCGCGGAGGCCGAGGCATCGACGTAGGGCAGCGGCGTCAGCACCATCAGCGTCACGCCGATCTCGGGCACCTGGGCGCCGCGCGACTTCAGCACGAAGGCGTGCGCCATCTCGTGCAGGCCCTTCATCAAGGGCCAGGCCAGCCACATGATCAGCATCAGGCGCATCGAGCCGGTGTGGGCCTGCGCGTCGCGCGCCAGCTCCGGCCCGTGGGCCATCAGCAGCAGCAGGCCCAGGCAGGCGACGGCCCAGCCCAGCAGGCGCACAGGGCGACCGATCCAGGGCGCCACGCGCGCAATCCAGCGCTCCAGAAAGGCATCCGGGTTCCACAGCGGCAGCTTGAAGGCCAGCGGGTTGACGGCCGCGCGGCGCTGCTGCCCGCGGCGTTCACGCTGCACCTTCACCAGCGCCGCCGCGTCGGGGGCCACACGGCCCAGCAGCAGCCGGGCGGCGTAGGCCTGGGCCACCACGCGCAAGGCCTCGGGCTGCGTGGCCGCTGCATCGCCGTCGGCAGCGAGCCCGCGGCGCCACACCTCATCCAGCGTGAGCTCGCCATCCAGCGCGGCGATCAGCCGCCAGGCGGGCTCGTTGAAGCGGTGCTGCCGGCCGGTGGACGGATCGGTCAGCACCTGCCAGACCTGGCCGCGCACGACCTGGCGCGACACCGTCACGCCCGGGCGCAGCCGCAGCTTCAGCGCGGCCACGCGGTACCAGTCGGGGGAGTGCAGCATCGCCGCGCTAGGCCATGAAGGTCCAGGCCAGGCGTCGCAGCTGCAGCACCGCGCGCTGCCACCACACGGCCAGCGGCGCGCGCTCGCCAGCCTCGATGCGCACGATGCCCTGCAGGCCGGGCCGCAGCTGCGCACCATCGACCGCTTCGATGCGGCCTTCGGCTTCGAAGACGTTGCGGCCATCCACCGGCTGCGCCACCGGGCTGATGCGCGAGATCGTGAAGGCCGCCGTGGGTTCTGCCAGCGCCGCCAGCAGCAGGCGTGCCGACTGGCCGGGCGCGACCAGCGTCACGTCGTGCTCGTCGACTTCGGCCACCACGCGCCAGGCCTGCGAAGGCGCAACCACCATCAGCTCCTGTCCGCGCTTGACAGGCGAGCCCAGCTGGGACGCGAGATCGCCGCTGATCAGCACGCCGTCGAAGGGCGCCACCAGGCGCGAGCGCGCCTGGCGCGCCTGCGACAGCTCGTCGGCCGCCTTGGCCTGCTCGAAGCGCGCGCGGGCGATCTCGGTGGCCGCCGCATCCTCGCGCGTCAAGGCATCCAGGTACTGGCGCTCGGTCTGCTGGCGCTCGGCCGCCGTGCGCTCGGATTGCAGCGCGGTCTCCCGGTCATCCAGCTGCGCCAGTACCTGACCGGCCTTGACCGGGGCGCCGGGGCGCACGGCCACCGACTGCAGGAAGCCGTCCATCGGCGCGGGAATGATGCGCTGGCCCAGGCCTTCGATGCGCGCCTGCGCCACGACGTGGTGGGTCGAGGGCCACAGGCCGGCACTGGCCAGGCCGATCACGGCTGCCAGGCCCAGAACGGTCAGCGGTGCCAGCGCACGCCGGCCCGTCTTGCGGTCGTGCGGGCGCATCCAGTGGTCCACACGCTCCCACAGCGGCGCATCCAGCTGCGCCTTCATCAACAGAATGGGGCCGACAAAGAGCGCCGCATCGCGCGCCAGGCCGCGTGCGGCCTCGCCGGGCGGCCGGCGCAGTTCCAGGATCAGCGCGGCCCGCAGCCCGGGCTCGGCATCGAAGGCCATGCCCAGCACGCCGGCCACACCGTCCACCTGCAGCAAGGCGGCGTGCGCCACGGCCGCGATCGCGGCGCCCTGGGGCGGCGGCGGGGCTTCGCAGAGGTCCGAGCGGTCCATGGCTTCATCGGCCGCATCGGCGAGCGTGCGCATGGCTTCCAGGCGGCTGTCGCTGTCGATGCCGTCCGAGGTGGCCAGGATGCGCGCCGAGGAGCGGGCGCCGCGTCGCACCGCGAGCGACACGCGCACGCAACCCAGGCGCAGCGCCAGCGCAGCCAGCACGGCCGTGGCGGCGCTGTCGAAGCGCGGCTCGCGCAAGGCCAGCGCCTGCAGCTCCAGCATGGCCGGCGCAACGGCGACCAGCTCGCGGCCAGACGACGCGACGGGTTCTGCATCTGCCGTCGGCGCGTGGCTTGCCGATGCTGGGTTGAGTGACGCCGGGCCCGGCGGTGCCGGGTTTGGCGGGCGCGGCAGCGCCGAAGCAGGTGGCACACGAGCGTGGTGTACCGAAGAAGCGGCTGGCGTGGCCGGCGCGGGCTGCGCCATGCGCGGGCTTGCGCCCGGTAAGGGCGCAGCGGCGGAAGCGGCGCCTGAAGCGGCAGCGGAAGGAACGGTCGAAGCTGCCGCCGAAGGGGCGGCCGGCTGGGCAGCCGGTGCGGGTCTCGCCGCCGGCACTGCTGGGCGCGCCGCTGGCTCCGTCGCCACCGATGCGGCACCCGGCACCGGCGCGGAAGCCGGCGACAGCGTGAGGCGGATGGCGCCCGGCGCCAGGTTGCCCTGTCGGATCAGCCCGCCGCGCGCCGGCACGGCGGCGCCCGCGGGCTTGTCGCTCGCCTTGGGCGTGGCACTCGGCAGGGGAAAGTCGTCCAGTTTCATCCAGGCAGGCACGGCGCGGCTGGCCATCGGGGCCGTGCGCGGGGCTCTACCGGCCATTAGGCCGTCCGGCAGCCTGCCGACAAGCACAGAAAAGGGGCGTGGGCCTCGCGCTTTTCAAACGGGGCGCGGCCCGGGCGCCGGCCCCGGCGCGCCAAGGGCACCGCCGGGCTGCGCCTGGCGCAGCACGCGCTGCGGGAAGGGGATCTCCACGCCCGCCTCGTTCAAGGCCTGGAGCAACGCGAGGTTGACGTCGCTGCGCACATTGCCGTGGCCGTTTTCCGGATCGTCGATCCAGAAGACCACCGTCAGCTCCAGGCCATCGGCCGCAAAGGCCGAGAGCTGTACGGCCGGGCCGGGATCGGCCAGCACCCGGGGCACGCGGATCACGGCGCGCTTGAGCACCTCGGCCAGCGCGGGCACGTCCGTGCCGTAGGCGACGTTCACCACCGTGCTCAGCAGCACCCGCGCATCGGCCAGCGAGGCGTTCTCCACGCGGCTGGTGATCAGCAGTTCATTGGGGACGATGGACTCGCGGCCGTTGAAGGCGCGGATCACGGTGTAGCGCGTGTGGATGTCGGTGATGCGGCCCTCGAAGCCGTCCACCCGCACCATGTCGCCGATGCGCAGCGAGCGTTCGGCCAGGATCACGAAGCCGCTCACATAGTTGGCGGCCAGCTTCTGCAGACCGAAGCCGATGCCCACGCCCAGGGCCCCGCCCAGCACGCCCAGCGCACCCAGCGGAATGCCGGCGGCCGACAGCGCCAGCAGCAGACCCACCAGCAGCAGCAGCGCGCGCGTGGCGTTGGCGGCGATCTTGCGCATGCTCAGCGAATTGCCATCGCCCCCGGCGCCGGCCAGCAGCCGGGTCTCGATCGAGGACGAGATCCACAGCGCTGCCACCAGCACCGCCACCGCGCTGAGCGCCCCTTCCACCAGCGCACGCAGCGAGACCGGCGTCCCGCCCAGCTTCCAGCGGATGGATTCCATCTCCGCCAGCAAGAGCGGCAGCAGCCCGGTGAGCCACATCACGAGCCCGATCCAGACCAGCCAGGAAACCGTGCGCTCCAGCAGGCGCACGGCCTGCGAGGTCGGGAAGGCCGCGTGCAGCACCCGCACGGTGATGCGGATGAGCAGCAGGCTCAGCAGGATCGGGATGGCGAGCTTGAAGACCGCCAGCGGCCACAGCGAGTGCAAGGCCCAGCGGGCCGCCCAGGCGGCCAGCAGCGCCAGCGCTGGAAAGAGCACGCCATCGACGATGCGGTCACCGAACCAGACGCTGCCGGGCGTGGGCTCGGCACCGCGGATCAGCCGCGCCAGCATCCAGGCCGTGCCCAGACAGGCCAGCAGCACGCCCATCTCGGCCAGCGCATGCGGCGAGATCAGCGCCGACAGCGTCTGCCAGAGCTCCGAACTGCCCAGCGCGGGATTGGCTAAGGGTGCTGAAGCCACCGAAGAGGCCGGGGTCGCCGAAACGGACACTGCAGCGGAAGCCACCGGTTCAGCCGCGACTGCCGGACCGGCCTGCAGCGCACCGGCCCACAAGACCACCGGCATCAGGCCACGCCGCTGAGCACGCGCAGATGCGCCGCCACGCTGCGCGCCAGCGCGCTCAGCGAATAGCCACCTTCCAGGCAGCTGACGATGCGGCCATTGCCATGGGCATCGGCCACTTCCATCAGGCGCCGCGTGATCCATTCGTAATCCGCTTCCACCAGGCCCAGCTGGCCCAGTTCGTCCTCGCGGTGCGCATCGAAGCCGGCCGAGATGAAGATCATCTGCGGCTTGAAGTCATGGAGCGCTGGCATCCACATCGCATCGATCGATTCGCGGATCTCGGCGCCGCGCGTGTAGGGCGGGATCGGCACATTCACCATGTTCGTGCCCATGGGCACCGCGCCGCTGCCCGGATACAGCGGATGCTGGAAGAAGCTGCACATCAGGATGCGCTCGTCGCCGGCGACGATGTCTTCCGTGCCGTTGCCGTGGTGCACGTCGAAATCGATGATGGCCACACGCTCCAGCCCGCGCACATCCAGCGCGTGGCGCGCTGCCACGGCCACGTTGTTGAAGAAGCAGAAGCCCATGGATTCGGCCCGCGTGGCGTGGTGGCCTGGCGGCCGCACGGCGCAGAAGGCGTTGAGGGCCGTGCGATCGATCACCGCATCGGTGGCGGCCACGGCGGCTCCGGCGGCCTTGAAGGCGGCGTCGTGCGTGCCGGCGTTGATGCTGGTGTCCGGATCCACGCCGTGGCGTTCGCCCGTTTCGCGCACCTGGTTCATCTGCTCCAGGATCTCCATCACGTAACCGGCGGTATGGGCGCGCTCCAATTGTTCGACCGTGGCGTCGGGCGCGTCACGCCAATCCAGCGCGATGTCCAGTCCCGTGGCCAGCAGGTGATCCTGGATCGCATCCAGTCTTTGCGGGCATTCCGGGTGCCCCGGCCCCATGTCATGCAAACGACATTCAGAGGGGCAAAAGAAGGCTGTTGTCATGAATAGGGGCCTTGGGGATTCGAGTAACGTGCGCCCGATGGACTTGACCGTAGCACGCCAACTGGCCCGTCTCGTGGACCAGATCGCCACGATTATCGTGGGCAAGCGCAGCCAGATCGAAGACAGCGTAGCCTGCCTGATGGCCGGCGGGCACCTCCTGATCGAAGACGTCCCGGGCGTGGGCAAGACCACGCTGGCCCACACCCTGGCCGTCTCCATGGGTTTGAAGTTTTCGCGCGTCCAATTTACGGCCGATCTGATGCCCAGCGATCTGATCGGCGTCAGTGTCTTTGAACGTGCCAAGGAAGCCTTCGTCTTCCATCCCGGCCCGGTCTTTGCGCAGGTGCTGCTGGCCGACGAGATCAACCGGGCCGGCCCCAAGACGCAGAGCGCGCTGCTGGAAGCGATGGAAGAGCACCAGGTCTCGGTGGACAACGTCACGCGGCCGCTGCCCAGCCCGTTTTTCGTGATCGCCACGCAGAACCCGAGTGACCAGCTGGGCACCTATCCGCTGCCGGAAAGCCAGCTGGACCGCTTTCTCATGTGCATCACGCTGGGCTATCCCGATCGCCTGTCCGAACGCCAGCTGCTGGCCGGCGAAGACAAACGCGCCTCCATCGCGCGGCTGGAATCGGTGATGCAGCCCGGCGATGTGGCGGCGGCCCAGAAGGCGGTGCAGCAGGTGCACGCCTCCGATGCGCTGCTGGATTACCTGCAAAGCCTGATCGCCGCCACGCGATCGGGCCAGTGGTTCCTGGAAGGCCTGAGCCCGCGCGCCGGCATCGCGATCCTGCGCGTGGCCAAGGCCCGCGCGCTGATGGCACAGCGCGACTACGTGGCCCCCGATGACGTCCAGGCCATCCTGCCGCAGGCCGCCGCACACCGCCTGGTGCCGGTGGCCGGCTGCGGCCGCGGTGCGCTGGAACAGGTGCGCGCGATGGTCGAGGCCACGCCGATCCCCTGAATCCCTGCCGCCGGGCGGGTCAGCCCGCCGGGTGCAGGCTTCGCCTTTCGACAGGATGCTCGTGAGCGCCACCGCCAACCCCAGCCACCCCCGCCCTGCGCCCTCCCCTGCGCAGGCCGGCGGTCTGGAAGGGCCGCCGGCAGCCGCGGGCCCGGCGCGCCGCTGGCGCTGGCCGCATGAAGAGCGCCGTTCGCTGCGCCGGCGCTTCGTCAGCTGGATCGAAAGCCGCCTGCCGCGCAGCGACAGCTGGACGCTGACCCAGCGCAACATCTACATCCTGCCCACCAAGGCCGGCTGGGCCTTCGGCGGCATGCTGCTGATCATGCTGATCGGCTCGATCAACTACCAGCTCAACCTGGGTTACCTGCTGACCTTTCTGCTCACGGGCTGCGGGCTGGTCTCGATGCAGATGACGCATGCCACGCTGAAGGGCCTGACGCTGCGGCTGCGGCCCGTCGCGCCGGTGTATGCCGGCGAACCGGCGCAGCTGGAAGTGGTGCTCACCAGCCCCAACACCCGACGTCATGGCATCGGCCTGAGCCTCTTCGATACGCGCCGCTTCGGCTGGAAGCAGGGCTTCATCGATGTTCCCGCGCACGGCAGCGCCAGCGCCCGCCTGGCCATGGTGCCGGAGCGCCGCGGCCGCCACCGCGTGCCCACCATCACCATCGAGACCCGCTTTCCGCTGGGCCTGTTCCGCGCCTGGAGCCTGTGGCGGCCCGCTGCCGAAGCGCTGGCCTGGCCGCGGCCCGAAAACCCGCCCCCTGCGCTGCCCGGCAGCCAGCCGGCAGCCGGCGAAGGCCGCTTCCAGCGCCGCAGCGAAGGTGGCGAGTTTGACGGTGTGCGTGCCTGGCGGCGCGGCGATTCGATGCGGCACGTGGTGTGGAAGAAGGTCGCGCGCACCGGCGAGCTCATCAGCCGCGATGCCAGCGCCGCGGTCAACCGCGAACTCTGGCTGGACTGGGGCGCCGCGCGCCAGCCCGGCGCCGGTCTCGAAGAGCGGCTGTCGCGCCTGACGGCCTGGATCCTGGAGGCCGAGAAGAACGGCCAGCCCTGGGGTCTGCGGCTGCCTCAACGGGACACCGCACCCGCGCTGGGTGACGCCCACCGCATGGCCGCCCTGGAGACCCTGGCCCTGTGGCGCTGAGCACCCCGGCCCCCACCCCGTCGCTGCTGGAGCGGCTGCTGCCGCGCTGGCCCGGCTGGCAGCACCTGCCGCGCGAAGCGCGCGACACGCTCTTCCAGCTCGGTGTCATCGGCTGGACCGTCGGCCCGCACCTGATGCGCCTGCCGCTGTGGTGCACCGTCATGGTGGTGGGCATCCTGCTGTGGCGCGCGCGGCTGGCCGTGGCCAACGCCCCGCTGCCCAACCGCTGGAGCGTGGTGGCCGTGCTGGCCGTGGCGGTCGCACTCACCGCCTGGACGGAGCGCACGCTGCTGGGCAAGGAGGCCGGCGTCACCATGCTGGTGGTGCTGATGTCGCTGAAGATGCTGGAGCTGCGCGCGCGGCGCGATTCGCTGGTCGTCTTCTTCCTCGGTTTCTTCCTGGTGCTGACGCATTACCTCTATTCGCAGTCGCTGGCGATGGCGGTGGTCACGCTGGGCTCGGTGTGGGGCTTGCTCACAGCCCTGGCCCTGGCGCACATGCCCGTGGGCCGCCCGCCCCTGCTGCAGGCCGGGCGCGTGGCGCTGCGCGCGGCGCTGTGGGCGCTGCCGCTGATGGCCGTGCTCTTCGTGCTGTTTCCGCGCGTCTCGCCCCTGTGGGGCGTGCCGCAGGATGCGGGGGGCAAGACGGGGCTTTCCGGCTCCTTGCGCCTGGGTGGCGTGGCCTCGCTGGCCAACGATGACTCGGTGGCCATGCGCCTGCGCTTTCCCACCGGCCGCGAGCCTTCGGCCGACATGCTGTACTTCCGCGGGCCGGTGCTGGGCAGCTTCGACGGCCGCGAATGGACCCGCCAGCCGGCCCTGATGACCCTGCCGCGACCGCGCCAGGAGCTCACGCTGCTGGGCGCCGCGCTGCCCTACGAGGTAACGCTCGAACCCAGCCGCATGACCCTGCTGCCGCTGCTGGAGTTCACGCCAGACCGTGCCGATGCGGCGCCGCAGATCGAAGGCTTCACGGCCATGCTGCGGCCGGACATGCAGTGGCAGCTCAACCAGCCGGCCACGGACCGCCTGCGCTTTACCGTGCAGGCCTGGCCCTTGCACCGCCATGGCCCGCGCGCCGAGGCCGTGGGCCTGGGCATGCTCACGCAGCTGCCGACCAACTTCAACACCCGCACGCTGCAGTGGGCGCGCGATTTCCGCCAGCGCGATCCGCTGCTGGCGCGTGCCGACGCGCGCACCCTCGCCGACGCGCTGTACCACCACATCGCCACCGGCGGCTTCACCTACACGCTGGAGCCCGGCACCTACGGCACGCATGCCGTGGATGAGTTCTGGCTGGACCGCAAGCTCGGCTTCTGCGAGCACTTCGCCTCGGCCTTCGTGATCATCATGCGCGCCTGGGACGTGCCAGCCCGCATCGTCACCGGCTACCAGGGCGCCGACCGCGATCCGGTGGATGGCTGGTGGATCGTGCGCAACAGCCACGCCCATGCCTGGGCGGAGTTCTGGCAGCCCGGCGAGGGCTGGGTGCGTGCCGACCCCACCGCCGCCGTGGCGCCGGATCGGGTGCGGCGCAGCCAGAGCCTGCAGCCGCAGCGCGGCCTGATGGAGCAGGCCATCCACCGCGTCAATCCGCAGCTGCTGACCGATCTGCGCGCCGCCTGGGAGCGCTTCGACAACCGCTGGAACCAGTGGATCCTCAACTACTCGCGCGGCAAGCAGTTCAACCTGCTGCAGCAGCTGGGCTTTTCCTCGCCCAGCTGGACGGATCTCACCTATGTGCTGATCCTGCTGCTCAGCAGCCTGGCCGGCGCCGGCGCCCTGTGGGCGCTGTGGGATCGCCAGCGCCAGGATCCCTGGCAGCGCCTGCAGCTGCGCGTGCAGCAGCGCCTGGCCCTGCTGGGCGTGATCGTCGGTGCGCACGAGGCGCCGCGCGCACGCGCCGCGCGTGTGCGGGCGCGGCTGGGCGAAGCGGGCGAGCCCCTGGCCCGTGCCCTCGACGAACTGGATACGGCGCGCTACGGCCGCGCCGGCCAATCGCGGGTGGATCCGCGCTGGTGGCGTGAATTCAAGCGTCAGGCCGCTCAGCTCAAGCCGCCTGCCTGGCGCGCGGCCACGGCATGACGGGGGGGCGACCGCTGGGCTTACGTCTCGCGCTGGCTCTGGCCTGCGCGCTAGGCCTGCCTGGGCCGGGCGTGGCCGCGGCCCCCGGTACCGCCACCCCCGAAGCAGGATCCGCAGCGGCCCCTGCGCCGGTCACGCCCGCGGCACCGGCTGCCGCGCCGCCGACCGCCGCATCGCCCGCGACGCAGCCGCGGCCAGCCGCATCGCCCGCCCGCCGGGCCGCCTCTCAGGCCGCTGCGCGCACCACCGTCCCCCGCGCGAGCGAACGCCAACGCCAGACCTCCGCCAACGCATCACGGACCGGCCCGCTCTACGCCGGCCGAGAGGATGTGCTGCGCTTCGCCGCCGAGCTGGCCGAACGCCGCGGCTGGGATCGCGCCTGGGTGGAGCGCCAGCTCGGGCAGGCGCGGCAGCTGGCCGTGGTGCAGCGCCTGATCATGCCGGCGCCGGCCGGCACGGCCAAGAACTGGGCAGCCTACCGCGCACGGTTCATCGAGCCGCGCCGCATCCAGGCCGGCATGGCCTTCTGGGACGCCCATGCCAGTGCGCTGGAGCGCGCCCAGGCGCGCTACGGCGTGCCGGCCGAGCTGGTGGTCGGCATCATCGGCGTGGAGACCTTCTATGGCCGCATCATGGGTGACTTCCGCGCGCTGGACGCCCTGGCCACGCTGAGCTTCGATTTCCCCACCGGCCGCCGCGATCGCACGCCCTTCTTCCGGAGCGAGCTGGAGGAGCTGCTGGCCTTTGCCCGGCGCGAGAACATCGAACCCGGCTCGCTCAAGGGATCCTTTGCCGGTGCGTTAGGCCTGCCGCAGTTCATGCCCGGCAGCATCAACCGGCACGCGGTGGATTTTGATGGTGACGGCCACATCGACCTGATCGCCAACCCGGTGGATGCCATCGGCAGCGTGGCGCATTACCTGGCCGCCTTCGGCTGGCAGCGCGGCATGCCCACGCACTACGAGGTGACGCCACCCGCCGACGAGGCTGCCCGCGCCGTGCTGCTGGGCCCGGACATCCTGCCCAGCTTCAGCGCGGCCCAGATGCAGGAGCTTGGTGCGCAGCTGCCCCCCGCCGCCCGCTTGCACGAAGGCCCGATGGCGCTGGTGCTGCTGGAAAACGGCGGCGCTGCGCCCAGCTACGTGGCCGGGACGCAGAACTTCTATGCGGTGACGCGCTACAACTGGTCCAGCTACTACGCGCTGGCGGTGATCGACCTCGGCGCGGAGATCGCCCGGGCCCGCGCCCGACGCTGAGCCCCGGGCCTGGACGCCCGGGAACAGCCGCTGATGCTCAGGACCAGCCGCTGACGCTGAGGACCAGCAGCGCCGCTGCGGCCACCAGGGCCAGCGAAACGGGGAAACCGCGCCACGCAAAGCGCGGGCGACGGAAGAGTCGGCGATCTTCGGGCCAGGCGAGTCGTGTGGGTTCCATGGCAGCCAGTCTAGGAACTGTGCGCCGAAGCTGCATCCCGACAGCTAGGGATGTCGCTGATCTGGCCGTCAATCAAAGCCCTGATAATTACTTTGGATCCAAAGTAATTGTCCCCACCGCGGTGCATCAGGGGCGGTTTGCCTGTCCAGGCAGCCTGCGTGCACCCCAGGAGCCGGCTTCATGAAGATCGTCTGCATCGGCGGCGGCCCCGCCGGTCTGTACTTCGCGCTGCTGATGAAGCAGCTCGACGCCGGACACGACATCACCGTGGTGGAGCGCAACCGCCCCTACGACACCTTCGGCTGGGGCGTGGTGTTCTCTGACGCCACGATGGACAACATGCGCCAGTGGCACGCCGAAACGGCGCGCGAGATCCAGCAGGCCTTCAACCACTGGGACGACATCGAGCTGCTCTTCAAGGGCGAACGCATCCGCTCCGGCGGCCATGGCTTCGTGGGCATCGGCCGCAAGAAGCTGCTGAACATCCTGCAGGCCGCCTGCGAACGCGCGCAGGTGAAGCTGGTCTTCGAGACCGAAGCCGACAGCGACGCCGACTACCCCGATGCCGATCTGGTCATCGCCAGCGACGGCATCAACTCGCGAATCCGCAGCCGCCATGCCGAGGTCTTCAAGCCGGACATCGTCACGCGGCCGAACTGCTATCTCTGGCTGGGAACGAAACGCCTCTACGACGCCTTCACCTTCGACTTCCAGCGCACCGAACACGGCTGGTTCCAGGCGCACATCTACAAGTTCGACGAGCAGACGACCACCTTCATCGTCGAGTGCCCGGAGTCCGTCTGGCTGGCGCACGGGCTGGACCGCGCCGACGCCGATCAATCGGTGGCCTTCTGCGAACAGCTGTTTGCCGGGAACCTGCAGGGCGCGCGGCTCATGACCAATGCGCGGCATCTGCGCGGTTCGGCCTGGCTCAACTTCCAGCGCGTGGTCTGCGAGCAGTGGTGGCTGGAGAATGCCCATGGCGCCCATGTGGTGCTGATGGGCGACGCGGTGCACACGGCGCACTTCGCGATCGGCTCCGGCACCAAGCTGGCGATCGAAGACGCCATCGAGCTGACGCGCCAGTTCCAGCGCCTGGGTGACTCGGCCGAACCGCTGGAGACCGTGCTGCGCGCCTACCAGGAGGCGCGGCGCATCGAGACGCTGCGCCTGCAGAACGCGGCGTGGAATGCGATGGAGTGGTTCGAGGTTGTCGGCCAGCGCTATGCCGACACCCTGCCCGCGCCGCAGTTCATGTATTCCATGCTCACGCGCAGCCAGCGCATCAGCCACGAAAACCTGCGCCTGCGTGATGCGCAATGGCTGGCAGGCTTCGAGCGCTGGTTTGCCGATCGCGCAACCGACGCCGCCGGCACATCCCCCACGGCGGCGGGTGCGGCCGGTGCCGCAGGTGCCGCCCACGCGGCCCAGGCCCGCCCGGCGCCACCGCCGATGTTCACGCCCTACCGCCTGCGCGGCACGCAGCTGAAGAACCGCGTCGTGGTCTCGCCGATGGCGCAGTACAGCTGCGTCGACGGCGTGCCGGGCGAATTCCATCTGGTGCACCTGGGCGCGCGCGCGCTGGGCGGCGCGGGCCTCGTGATGGCCGAAATGACCTGCCCATCGGCCGATGCCCGCATCACGCCGGGCTGCCCGGGCTTGTGGAACGATGCGCAGCAGGCGGCCTGGCAGCGCATCGTGGACTTCGTGCACCGCGAGAGCGACGCGAAGATCGCGCTGCAGATCGGCCATGCCGGCCCCAAGGGATCCACCTGCGTACCCTGGAGCGGCGGCGGCATGGACCAGCCGCTGCCCCCAGGCCAGCCGGCCGGCGCCGGGCTGCCGCCGGGCAACTGGCCGCTGCTGGCCGCCAGCGCCCTGCCCTACCTGGAAGACGGCCCGCTGCCGCGCGCGATGGACCGCGCGGACCGTGAGCGCGTGCGCGATGACTTTGTGGCCAGCACCCGCCGCGCCGCGGACATCGGCTTCGACTGGCTGGAGCTGCACTGCGCCCACGGCTACCTGCTCTCCAGCTTCATCTCGCCGCTCACCAACCGTCGCACGGACGACTATGGTGGAACCTTGGCCAACCGGCTGCGCTACCCGCTGGAGGTCTTTGCCGCAGTGCGCGCCGCCTGGCCGGCCGAGCGGCCGATCTCCGTGCGCATCTCCGCACACGACTGGGTCGAAGGTGGCATCACGCCGGCCGATGCGGTGGAGATCGCCCGCGCCTTCAAGGCGGCCGGGGCGGACATGATCGATTGCTCCAGCGGCCAGGTCAGCACGCAGCAGAAGCCCAGCTACGGCCGCATGTACCAGACGCCCTTTGCCGACCGCATCCGCAACGAAGCCGGCATCGCGACGATCGCCGTCGGCGCGATCACCGAGGCCGATCACGTCAACAGCATCATTGCCGCCGGCCGCGCCGATCTCTGCGCCGTGGCGCGCCCGCATCTGGCCAACCCCGCCTGGACATTGACCGAAGCCGCACGCATCGGCTTTGCCTCACTCGCGTGGCCGCGGCCCTACCTGGCCGGCAAGCCGCAGATGGAGGCGCTCTTTGCACGCGAAAAGGCTGCCGCCTCACCTCAGCGCACGCGCGGGGATGGCGGATGAGCACGCCGGGCCGTTCCCCAGGCCAAGTCCCGCAAGCCGCGCGGGCCAAGGTCTTCCGATGACGCGCGACACGCCCGTGCTGCACGGCCTGGAGAGCCGCGTCGCACCTGATGACCACCAGGCGCTGCGCCTGTGGCTGCGCCTGCTGTCCTGCAGCACCGAAATCGAGAACGAGATCCGCAAGCGGCTGCGCGCCGAGTTCGGCATGACGCTGTCGCGCTTCGACTACCTGGCGCAGCTGCACCGCGCGCCGCAGGGGCTGCGCATGTCGGAGCTCTCGCGGCGCCTGATGGTCACCGGTGGCAGCGTCACCGGCCTCACCGACGAGCTGGTCAAGGAAGGCCTGGTGCAGCGCGAAGGCGATCCCCAGGACCGCCGCTCGCAGCGCGTGACGCTCACGCCCGAAGGCCGCAGCACCTTCGAAGCCGCCGCTGGCGTGCACGAGCAGTGGGTGATCGAGCTCTTCGATGGCCTGCATGCCTCCGAGCGGCGACTGCTGCTCGATCTGCTGGGCCGGCTGCGCGCGCAGCTCTCGGTCCGCTGGCGCCGCGACCCCGTGTGATCCCTGGAGACCCTCGATGATCGACCCCGACAAGACGCTGGACCCGGCGCTGGCCGCCGGCAACCGCCGCCCGCTGGCGGCCCATGTCACGCAGCACTTCGGCTGGCGCGTGCAGCAGCAGGTGGGCGTGATCACGCTGGACCGGCCGGAACGCAAGAACCCGCTGACCTTCGATTCCTACGCGGAGCTGCGCGATCTGTTCCAGCGCCTGCGCCACGCCAACGACGTGCATGCGCTGGTGCTGCATGGCGCGGGCGACAACTTCTGCTCCGGCGGCGACGTGCACGAGATCATCGGCCCGCTGATCGGCCTGCCGGCACCCGAGCTGCTGATGTTCACGCGCATGACGGGCGATGTGGTCAAGGCCATGCGCGCCTGCCCGCAGCCCATCATCGCGGCCATCGACGGCGTGTGCGCGGGCGCCGGGGCGATCCTGGCCATGGCCAGCGATCTGCGGGTGGGTACGGCACGCAGCCGGACCGCCTTCCTCTTCAACCGCGTGGGCCTGGCCGGCTGCGACATGGGGGCCTGCAACCTGCTGCCGCGCATCGTCGGCCAGGGGCGCGCGGCGGAGCTGCTGTATACCGGACGCTCGCTGCCGGGCGAGGAAGCCCACCAGTGGGGCTTCCTCAACCGGCTCGTCGCGCCCGAGCAGGTGCTGGCCGAGGCCATGGGCCTGGCCGCGGAGCTGGCGGGCGGCCCCACCTTCGCCAACGGCATCACCAAGACCATGCTGCACCAGGAATGGACCATGAGCATCGACGAAGCCATCGAGGCCGAGGCTCAGGCCCAGGCGCTGTGCATGCTGACCGAAGACTTCGGCCGCGCCTACCGCGCCTTTGCCGCGCGCCAGAAGCCGCGTTTCGAGGGCAACTGACGGGCTGCCCGGCCCGCCAGCCCCTGCCTCGACCCCGCCCGCACGACACCCTGGATCCGGAGCCGCCGCCATGAGCGATCCGCACTACCTGAGCTGGCCCTTCTTCGAGCCGCGCCACCGCGCGCTTGCGGCTGATCTGGACCGTTGGGCCCTGGAGCAGGTGCGCGATCGCCATGGCGACGACGTCGATGCCACCTGCCGCGCGCTGGTGCGCGAACTCGGCGCCGCCGGCTGGCTGCGCCACGCGGTGGCCGGGCGCGAATACGGCGGCGCTGCCGACCAGATCGACACCCGTTCGATCTGCCTCGTGCGCGAGACGCTGGCACGTCACGCCGGCCTGGCAGACTTTGCCTTCGCGATGCAGGGCCTGGGCTCCGGCGCCCTCTCGCTGGCCGGCACGCCGGAACAGCGCGCCCGCTGGTTGCCGCGCGTGGCGCATGGCGAGGCCATCGCTGCCTTCGCGCTGTCCGAGCCGGAAGCCGGCTCGGACGTCGCTGCCATGGCCTGCGCCGCCCGCGAGGACGGCGCGCACCTGGTCATCGACGGCGAGAAGACCTGGATCAGCAACGGCGGCATCGCCGACTTCTATGTCGTCTTCGTGCGCACCGGCGAAGCGCCCGGCGCCCGGGGCCTTTCGGCCGTGGTGGTGGAAGCCGGCACGCCAGGCTTGGAGATCGCCGAGCGCATCGAGCTCATCGCGCCGCACCCCCTGGCGCGTCTGCGTTTCACCCACTGCCGCGTGCCCTTGAGCCAGCGCATCGGCGCGCCGGGCGAGGGCTTCAAGATCGCCATGCGCACGCTGGATGTCTTTCGCACCTCGGTGGCGGCGGCGGCGCTGGGCTTTGCGCGCCGCGCCATGGAAGAGGCTCTGGCGCGTGCCACCACGCGCCGCCTGTTCGGCCAGCACCTGGGCGATTTCCAGCTGACGCAGGCCAGCCTGGCGCGCATGGCCACCACCATCGACAGCGCCGCGCTGCTGGTGGCGCGTGCCGCCTGGCTGCGCGACCAGGGCCACACCGTCACGCGGGAGGCCGCCATGGCCAAGATGGCCGCCACCGAAGGCGCGCAGCAGGTCATCGATGCCGCGCTGCAACTCTGGGGTGGCCTGGGCGTGACGCGCGGGCAGCCGGTGGAAAGCCTGTACCGCGAGATCCGCGCGCTGCGCATCTATGAAGGCGCCACCGAGGTGCAGCAGCTGATCATCGCGCGGGACCTGCTGCGCCAGCATGCGGCGCAGGCCGGGGCCCAGCCGGCCGACGGCTGAACCAGGAGACCTCATGAGCCACGATGCCTTGCTGCCACCGGGATGGCCGCGTCCCAAGGGTTATGCCAACGGCGTGCTCGCGCCGGCCGGCCGCCAGGTGTTTGTCGCCGGCATGGTGGGCTGGGACGAACAGGGCCGCTTTCCCGCAGGCGGCATCGTCCCGCAGACGCGGCAGGCGCTGGGCAACATCCTGGCCGTGCTGCACGAAGCGGGCGCCACGCCTCAGCACATCACGCGCATGACCTGGTATGTCACCGACAAGCAGGCTTACCTGGCGGCCGGGCGCGAGATCGGTGCGCTGTACCGCGAGCTGATCGGCAACTACGCCGTGGCCATGGCGGCCGTGCAGGTGAGCGCACTGATGGAAGATGCCGCCGTCGTGGAGATCGAGGTCACGGCCGTGATCCCGGACTGAGCGCCGGCTGGTTTCTCCCCTTGCCCTACAGTTGCCAGACGAAGACCGGAGCACTTGCCCATGGCCCCCAAGCACAAAGCCTCCTTCCAGTGGAGCGACCCCTTCCTGCTGGCGCAGCAGCTCGGCGATGACGAGCGGGCGGTTGCCGAAGCGGCCCAGACCTACTGCCAGGAGCGGCTGGCGCCGCGTGTGCAGATGGCCTTCCGCCAGGAGCAGACCGATGCCGCCATCTTCCGCGAGATGGGCGAGCTGGGCTTGCTGGGCCCGACCATCCCCGAAGCCTATGGCGGCGCCGGCCTGAACTACGTCTGCTACGGCCTCATCGCCCGCGAGGTCGAGCGTGTGGATTCCGGCTACCGCTCGATGATGAGCGTGCAGTCCTCGCTGGTGATGGTGCCCATCCACGACTTCGGCACCGAGGCGCAGAAGCAGAAATACCTGCCGCGCCTGGCCACCGGTGAATGGATCGGCTGCTTCGGCCTGACCGAGCCCAACCACGGCAGCGATCCCGGCAGCATGGTCACCCGCGCACGGCGCGTGGCGGGCGGCTACAGCCTGTCGGGCAGCAAGATGTGGATCAGCAACTCGCCGATCGCCGATGTCTTCGTGGTCTGGGCCAAGGACGACGAGGGCGCGATCCGCGGCTTCGTCCTCGAAAAGGGCTGGAAGGGTCTGAGCGCCCCGGCCATCCACGGCAAGGTGGGCCTGCGCGCCAGCATCACGGGCGAGATCGTGATGGACGAGGTCTTCTGCCCTGAAGAAAACGCCTTCCCCGAGGTGCGCGGCCTCAAGGGCCCCTTCACCTGCCTGAACAGTGCCCGCTACGGCATCGCCTGGGGCGCGCTGGGCGCGGCCGAGGACTGCTTTCACCGCGCGCGCCAGTATGTGCTGGACCGCAAGCAGTTCGACAAGCCGCTGGCCGCCAACCAGCTGATCCAGAAGAAGCTGGCCGACATGCTCACCGACATCAGCCTGGGTCTGCAGGGATGCCTGCGCCTGGGCCGCATGAAGGACGAAGGCACGGCCTGCGTCGAGATCACCAGCATCCTCAAGCGCAACAGCTGCGGCAAGGCCTTGGAGATCGCCCGCCAGGCGCGCGACATGATGGGCGGCAACGGCATCAGCGACGAATACGGCGTGGCGCGCCATCTGGTGAACCTGGAAGTCGTCAACACCTACGAAGGCACGCACGACATCCACGCGCTGATCCTGGGCCGCGCGATCACGGGCATTGCGGCGTTCTGACCGCTGCCCGGGGGCCGGGCTGCGCCGTCCAGGGCCGCCCGCTGCTGGCGCGGCGTTCTCCCTGCCCCGGTCGTAGGGAAGGCTCCGGCTTGGAAGCCAGCCGGCACGCGCGCTAGGATTTGCAGGATGCAGCTGCACTGGATCGACGAGCAACGTCCGCTGCCTCCCACCCGCACGGCGCTGCCGGCGGGCTCGGAGGCGCCGGGGCTGCTGGCGGCCGGCGGACGGCTGTCGATCGAGCGCCTGGAAGAGGCCTACCGCCACGGCATCTTCCCCTGGTACAGCAACAACCAGCCCGTGCTCTGGTGGAGCCCCGATCCCCGCATGGTGCTGCAGACGCGCGCCTTCAGGATCTCGCGCTCGCTGCGCAAGACGCTGCGCCGCTTCATCGCCACGCCGGGCTGCGAGATCCGCGTGGACACCGCCTTCGATCGTGTCATCGAGGCCTGCGCCACCGCCCCGCGCGAGGGCCAGAACGGCACCTGGATCGTGCCAGCCATGACGCGCGCCTACCGCATCTGGCACCGGACCGGCCGCGTCCACAGCTTCGAGACCTGGATCGACGGCGAGCTCGTCGGCGGGCTGTATGCCGTCGCGATCGGCCACATGGTCTATGGCGAGTCGATGTTCGCCCGGCGCACCGATGCCTCCAAGATCGCCCTGGCCGCACTGGTGGCCTTCTGCCGCGCGCACGACGTGGCGGTGATCGATTGCCAGCAGAACACCCGCCACCTGGACAGCCTGGGCGGCTTCGAGGTGCCGCGCGAACTCTTCGAGCGCATGCTGACCCTGGGGCTTGGGGGCGGGGAGATACGGGACTGGTCCTATCATCCGCGCTTCTGGGCCACGCTGGAGCTTGAAGGCCCGGCGCCTGAGGCCGACGCAGGAACGCACACGTGACCTTTCCCAAAGAGCTGCCGCTGTCGTCGCTTCAGTTCTACGCGACTGCGCCCTATCCCTGCAGCTACCTGCCCGGCCGCCTGGCGCGCAGCCAGGTCGCGACGCCCAGCCACCTGATCCACGCCGATGCGTACTCCGGCCTGGTGGCCAACGGCTTTCGCCGCAGCGGCATGTTCACCTACCGCCCCTACTGCGACGGCTGCCGCTCCTGCGTGCCGCTGCGCATTCCGGTGGCCGATTTCCAGCCCAACCGCACCCAGCGCCGCACCTGGAAGCAGCATGGCGAACTGAAGGCGCGCGTGCTGCGCCTGGGCTTCCTGCCCGAGCACTACCAGCTCTACCTGCGCTACCAGGCCGGCCGCCACAGCGGCGGGGGCATGGATCACGACAGCGTCGACCAGTACACCCAGTTCCTGCTGCAAAGCCGCGTCAATTCGCGCCTGGTGGAATTCCGCGAGCCCACCGCCGAAGGGCATGGGCCGGGCATTCTGCGCATGGTGTCGATCCTGGACGTGCTCAACGACGGCCTCTCCGCGGTCTACACCTTCTATGACCCCGAGGTGAAAGGGGCGAGCTACGGCACCTACAGCGTGCTGTGGCAGATCGAGCAGACGCGCCAGCTCAAGCTGCGCCACGTCTACCTGGGCTACTGGATCGCCGAGAGCCCGAAGATGGCCTACAAGGTGCAGTTCCGGCCCTATCAGATGCTGATCGATGGCCAGTGGGGCGCGCCGCCCGCGGATGGGGCGCGGCCGGGCTGATGCCACCCGTGCCCCTGGCGGTCTTGAAGACCTTCGCACGCGGGTCCGCCACTCGTACCGGGATTTCCGCCGTTCATCGCAAGGCCGCTGCCGGCACGGCCGGCAGGGCCTAGAGTGGATTCGGGGCGCTTGTTCTTCCTGTGTGTGCGCCCTGCTTCCTGGCCCGCGGTGGCGCGATCCGCTGCCAAGGGCCCTCCTCCTTGACCGGCCGGCCGCACCGGGTGCGCCGGCCGGGCTTTTTTGCCAGGCCGCAGGGCGGCGCGGCGGATCACATCTGTCGAAAGTGGTGCAGGTAGCTGCGGCTCACCGGCAGGGTTTCCGTGCGGCCGCGCAGGTGCACATCAGCCGTCTCGTTGGCGCCACGCACCACCTGGGCGACATGGTGCAGATTGACGATCACCGAGCGGTGCACCTGCACGAAGCGCAGACGGTCCAGTTCATCGGCGAGTTCGCGGATGGGCTTGCGGATCAGTGCCTCGCCGCCGGACCAGACGACGAGCGTGTATTTCTCGTCGGACTTCAGGTAGATCACCTCGTCCACCGGAATCAGCTTGACGGCCGGGCCCACCGAGGCCTTGATCCACTGCAGCGGCCCTGAGCCGGCCGCAAGGGTCTGCGCAGGACGCAGCCGTGCCGCCAGCTGATCCAGCCAGGGCGTCAGATCCGGTTCCACGGGAGAGGCGGAAGAGGCCGCACGGGTCGCTGCCTGGCGCAGGCGCAGGCGCTCCTGCAGACGCTGCACGCACAGCGCGAGCCGGGCTTCATCGAAAGGCTTGACCAGGTAGTCCACGGCACCTTGCTCGAAGGCCTCCACGGCATAGCGCTCGAAGGCCGTGACGAAGACGATCAGCGTGCGACCCTGCAGCGAGCGCGCGGCCTCGATGCCGTCGATGCCCGGCATCTGCACATCCAGGAAGGCGAGTTCGGGCTCGTGCTCGTCGAAGCGCTCGATGGCTTCGCGCCCGTTGCGCGCCTGGGCCACCACCTGCAGCTGCGGCCAGACACGGGCCAGCAGCAGGGCCAGCCGCTCGCGCAGCAAGGGTTCATCGTCGGCAATCAGCGCGCGCGGCGCGGCGGCGGGCTCATCCTGCATGGCGGGCATCCTCGATGACGATCTCGGCGCGCACGCCGCACGGCCGGTTTTCGCCCAGCTCCAGCCGCGCTCGGCCGCCGTAGAAGGCCTGCAGCCGCTCGCGCAGGTTCGACAGGCCCGTGCCGGCCGTCACGTCGTGCGCCAGGCCCACGCCCGTATCGGCCACCACCACGCGCCAGCCGCCGGGCTCGCGGCGCGCGATCACGTCGATGCGCCCCCCGTTCTCGGCCGGGTCGATGCCGTGGCGCACGGCGTTCTCCACCAGCGTGAGCAAGGCCATGGCCGGAAAGGGCTGACGGTCGAGTTCAGGATCGACCGCGATGACCAGCTCGAGCCGATCCGGCATGCGCATGCGCATCAGCTCGAGGTAGGCGCGGGTGCGCGTCAGTTCGCGACCCCAGGTGGCACCGCCCTCCTGCCAATCGGGCACGGACGCGCGCAGGTAGTCGATCAGGCTCTGCAGCAGCGCCGGGGCACGCGGCGAGCCGGCTTCCACCAGCGCCTGCACATTGGCCAGGGTGTTGAACAGGAAGTGCGGTTCGATCTGCTGCTGCAGCAGGGCCAGACGGGCATCCAGCGCCTGGCGTTCCAGCGTGGCCCGCTCCAGCTCGAAGCGCAGCGCCTGCTGGCGCCCGCGCGCTTCCTGCTCGCGCAGCAAGGCCCCCAGGGAAAGCATCAGGCCCACGATCAGCCCGGTGCCGGAGATCCACAGAAAACCCAGCTGCGCAGGTTCGCTGCGCATCAGCAGACCGATGTCGCCGCCCACCCAGAGCAGGTAGATGGCCAAGGTCGCCAGCGGCGCGGCCAGTGACACCATCAGCGGCGGCAGCAGCCAGGGCGGAAGCCAGGTCGGACGCCAGCGAGCCGGCCAGTTCAGCCCCAGCGTGTAGGCCAGCAGCAGGACCATGGCCAGGAACAGCGTGCGCCCCAGCAGCACAGGAAAGGGCGTGGCAAAGATCGGGTTCAGCACCACGGCGGCCAGCAGGCCCAGCAAGCCGGCCAGCAGCACGCCGATGCCGCTGATCTGCTGCCACCAGGCACCGGCTCGGGCCGCATCGCCCGGGTTCGGTGCCAGCGGCGGGCTGTGAGTCATGCCCTCACGCGCGCCCTGATTCTTGCCCTCGCTCATGGCGCCACGATAGCGGCCGTGAGCCAGCGACGCCAGCGCAGCCCGCGGCCTTGCGACGGGCGACGGCCTGGCGGGCCTGAAACACGCGCTGGCCTGCCGGGCGCCGCCGCGCTGCAGGCCCAGGCGCTACAGGCCCAGGCGCTGCAGCTTGGCCGCCAGGGCCAGCTCCAGCGTTTCGCGGCTGTCTTCCAGGTGGGCTCGGGCCTCCGGGCTCAAGCCGCGCCGCGCACCCGCCGCCGCCAGACGCCGCGTCAGCGACTGCGCCTCCAGGCGCAGCAGGCTGCGCGAATCGGTGCGGCTGGACGCCGGCCGCAGCATCTGCGCCGCCAGGCGGTTGACATGCTCACGCTGCAGTTCCCGCCGCGGCGCTGAAATGTCGTCGCGGGAATCCAGATCGCTCCAGATCTCGCGCGTCAGCCGCGCATACAGCTCGGACAGGCGGAACGCGTCTCCCGCAGGGAGCTTCTGGGTGTTTTCGAGGATGCGCGTGGCGACGCCGTCGCTCATCAGCTGCGCCAGCACGGCCTTGCGCAGCTGGCCGATCAGGTCGTCCACGCTCAGGTCCGTGGCCAGCGGGGTGCCTTCGCCGAAGGAATCGATGCGCTCGAAGTAGTCCGGCGCCAGCTTGCGGCGCAGCATGGGGCTGACCGTCAGGCTGTCTGCCGCCAGCACGCCCTTGGCCAGCGCTTCGAGCGCTTCGCGCTGCACCGCGGCATCCACCGGCGTGAGCGGATCACGGCCGCTGCCAGGGTGATCGCGCAGCGTGCGCAGCCCGCCGATCTGGCGCGCGAGGATGCCGGACGCGCGGGCCATGTCGCGCACGGCAAAGACCACCGAGCGGCGCAGCAGCGCATAGTTGGCATCGGTCTTCAGCGGGCGGCTGTCCTGCCGCGCGACGATGTCGCGCCCGATCTCGAAGCGCTTCTTCGCAAAGGCCACCGGATCGCTGCCCAGGTCGAAGACCAGGGTCTCGGGATCGATGCCGAGCGCGCTGTCCTCGTCGCTGCCGTAGGCCAGTTGCGGCTCGGCGCTGCGCGAGGCGATGCGCTGCAGTTCGGCCGCCTCGGTGGCGGGATCCAGCGGCCGGTAGGCGTATTCGATGGCCCAGTAGTCGTAGGGGCCGAGCGTGAGCTGCCAGCGCAGCCCGCCGCGCTGCCCCGGGCGCGGCAGGTTGATCGGCGCGTACTCCATCACGGAGCCCGACAGGCCCTCCCGCCGCGTGAACTCTTCGTCGGCGAGCTGACTCTCGCTGTACACGCGCGAGGAGCGGAAGTTGTGCCGCAGGCCCAGCGTGTGGCCCACCTCGTGCATGGTGGTCTCTTTCAGGTAATCCAGCACGAACTGCTGCACGTCGGGGCTGTCGGGCTCCAGCTCGCCGCGCGCCTCCAGCACGTCCAGTGCATAACCCAGCTGTTCAGCCGCCATCTCGCCGTGGCGGCACAGCAGGCTGTGCTGGTGCGCAGCCTCCTGCGGCAGCACCGGCAGGCTGCCTTCGCGCGCCGCGTCGCGCGCCTGCAGCAGCCCGGCCCAGTCCATCGAGAAGCCCGGCTTGATGACCTGCGAGCGCAGGCTGCGCAGGTTGCGCGCGCTGAGCCCTTCGATGCCGATGTCGGCATCCAGGATCTCGCCGCTGCGCGGATCGACGTGTGAGGGGCCGATGGCGCCGAAACGCGGCTCGGCGCTGGCCATCCAGCGGATCGAGGCGACGCCCGGATCGAGCGTGTCGAAGGTGTCGGTGTCCGACTGCTGACGCACCACGATGGCGTTCTTGAGGCCGATCTTCTCGAAGGCCTTGTTCCACTCCAGCACGCCTTCGGTGATGGCCGCACGGTAGGCCAGCGGGATGTTGCGGTCCAGCCAGTAGGTGACGGGCTTGACCGGTTCCGAGAGCTCTGCGGCCGGATCCTTCTTCTCCAGGCGCCAGCGCATCACAAAACGCTGGCGCGGCGTGCGCTGCGCATCGCCGCTGAAGTCATTGACCTGGGCCACGAAGGTGCCGATGCGCGCATCGGCGCGGCGCGGCGCCATGGGCGTGTCCGGCAGGCGGCTGATGGAGAGGTTGATGCCGACGAAGAAGCTGCGGGCATCCGGCACCGTGGTGGCCGCCAGCGGTGTGGGCAGGCCGGGCGGCTGGCCGGGCATCGGGGTCGCCAGGCTCGCGGTATAGAAGTGCTGCGTGAGATCGACGATCACGGCATCCGGCGTGCCGCGCACGTTGTCGATGCCCGTGTGCCGCGGATCCAGGCCATAGCCCTGGCGGAACTGGCGCTGGATCATCATGCCCAGGCCGGACAGGTCATTCAGGAAAAGCGGCTGCGCGTCGACCAGCACCGTCTTGCGCTCCGGGTGCGGCGCACTCACCACGCCGCTGCTGGCCATCAGGCTGTTCGAGAAGGATGAGGCCACCGCACGCGCTTCGGGCGTGCCGGCCTTGGCCACGTACTCGGTGTTGACGGCGATCAGCCGCACCTGGTTCTGCACGCGGCGGAACTCGACGATCTGCGGCTGGCCGTGAAAGCCCCAGGGCCCGATCATCAGGCCGCCGAAGAGCCACTTCTCGCCGATGCCGCGCGCGATCTTGGTGGACAGGAAGAAGGGCTTGTCGAAGTCTTCCGGCTTGAGTTCGAGCCAGGCCTTGTCGTCCTTGCGCCAGACGGTGAACAGGCCCTCGGTCTTGCGCGCGTCCTTGGCCACCACATCGAACGGCGGCAAGGAGCCCGGCGCCGGCGGCGCGGCGGGAGCAGTGGCCGCGGCGGCGCCCGCAGCGGCGCCGGGTGCGGCTGCTGGCCGAGATCCGGGTGGCTGGCCCGCAGCCGCTGCCGCGGGCGGCGTGCCGGCCCGCGCCGCACCGGCCGGGGGGGCGGTGGCCGGTGTGGTAGCCGCAGTGGTGGCCGGTGCGCTGCCGGAGCCCGGGGCAGCGGGCGTCGCCTTGCCCGAGGCCGGGGCTGCGGCTGTCGCCCCGGCTGCCGGCGCAGGCGTGCTGCCCGGCGCGGCGGCCCCGGCTGCTGCCGCAGCCGGCCCGGTGGAGCCAGGGCCGCCCGCCAGCTGCGCACAGCCCGCCAGGGCCAAGCAGGCGGCTGCGCTCAGCAGGGAACGGACGGCAAGGGGGGAAGCGGTGGCGCGCATGGGGGAAGGCTCGCGGGTTGGGCACTCCGGCAGCACAGGCGCAGCGGGACAGCCGCGCGTGGCCGGGACGCCCGATTGTGGGACATGCCCTGCGCCGGAACCCGGTTCGTGCAAGGGCCATACCACCCAATCAGGTGCGCGCCGGAGGCGCCGATCACGGGATGGCGTGGGCCTTCAGTCCAGCGTCTGTCGGTAACGCAGCATCGCCAGCACCGCCATGACCGCCAGGAACAGGGCGATGGCACCGGCTTCCATGCGCACATCCGACCATGGCGCGCCCTTGAGCATGATGCCGCGCACGATGCGCAGGAAGTGCGTCAGCGGCAGCAGCTCGCCGATGGCCTGCGCCCAGCCCGGCATGCCGCGGAAGGGAAACATGAAGCCCGACAGCAGGATGTTCGGCAGGAAATAGAACATCGTCATCTGCATGGACTGCACCTGGCTGCGCGCCACCGTGCTGAAGGTGAATCCCACGGTCAGCGTGGCCAGGATGAAGAGCAGCACCATCGCCGAGAGCAGCCACGGGCTGCCGGCCATGGGCACGCCGAAGAGCAGCCGCGCGGCGACAAAGACGATGAGCACCTGCACATAGCCGATCAGCGCGTAGGGCAGGATCTTGCCGATCATCATCTCCAGCGGGCGCACTGGCGTGGCCAGCAGGTTCTCCAGCGTGCCGCGCTCACGCTCCCGCGTCATCGCCATGGCGGTCATCATCACCAGGGTCATGGTGAGGATCACGCCCATCAGGCCCGGCACCACGTTGTAGGCCGTGATGCCTTCGGGGTTGTAGCGTCGGTGGATGCGCAGCTCGAAAGGTTGGCCCCCCGGGCGCAGCGCGGACAGCGGACCTTGCAGATCATGTGACAGCGCGAGGCCGGGCAGCGACTGCAGCGCCGCCACCGCCTGGCCTGTGGCAGCCGGATCGCTGGCGTCGGCGTAGACGGCCAGCGCCGGCCGCTCGTCGCGCAGCAGGCGGCGCGAGAAGTCCCCGGGGAAGACCAGCGCAAACTGCACCTCCCCGCGCGCCAGCATCTGCTCGGCCTCGGCCTCGCTGCCGCTGTGCACCACGCGGAAGTAGCCTGTGTTCTCCGCTGCGCGCACGATGCTGCGCACGAAGGGGCCCTGGTCCAGCGCCACCACGGCCGTGGGCAGCTGGCGCGGATCGCCGTTGATCGCGTAGCCGAACAGCAGCAGCTGCATGACCGGCACACCGATCATCATGCCGAAGCTCAGGCGATCGCGCCGCAGCTGCACGAACTCCTTCAGCAGCACCGCCAGGATGCGCCCCCAGGACAGCCATGGCCCCTCATGCCGGCCGGCGCTCGGGTCCTGCCGAGTACCCGAGGACGGATCGCGCTCAGGCATGTGTCACCTGCGCATCCTGGGTCAGCGCGATGAAGACATCCTCCAGCCCGGTGGGCACGGCGCGCAGCTCCCAATCCGCGGCAGGCTGACGCTCGGCCAGCCAGGGCGGCAGCTGAAGATCGCCGCGGGCGCTGACATGCAGGGCGTTGCCGAAGGGCGCCACCATCCAGCGCGGCTCCTGATGCAACAGCCGCTGTGCCTGCTGCAGATTGCTGCCCCGCAGTTCCCAGGTGCACAGGCCGGCCTGGGCGATCACCTCATCGGCAGTACCGGCCGCCAACAGCCGACCATAGGAGATGTAGGCCAGCCGGTGGCAGCGCTCGGCCTCGTCCATGTAATGCGTGCTGACCAGCACCGTCAGACCCTCGGCCGCGAGCGCGTGGATCTGCTGCCAGAAGTCGCGGCGTGCGGCCGGATCCACGCCCGCCGTCGGCTCATCCAGCAGCAGCAGCTCGGGCTCGTGCAGCATGCAGGCCGCCAGGGCCAGGCGCTGCTTCCAGCCGCCGCTCAGCGTGCCGGCCAGCTGATCGCGCCGGCTTCGCAGGCCCAGGCGATCCAGCGACCGGGCCACCGCCTGGCGGCGCTTCGGCATGCCATAGGCGCGAGCCACAAAATCCAGGTTTTCCTGCAGCGTCAGATCCTCGTAGAGCCCGAAGCGCTGCGTCATGTAGCCCACGCGCCGCTTGATCTGTCGCGCGTCGCGGCGGATGTCCAGGCCCAGGCAGCGGCCTTCGCCTTCGTCGGGTTCTAGCAGACCGCACAGCATGCGGATGCTGGTGGTCTTGCCGCTGCCGTTGGGCCCGAGGAAACCGCAGATCTCGCCGCGCCGCACCTGGATCGAGACCTGATCGACCACGGCACGCCCGCCGTAGCGCTTGGTCAGGCCGCGCACGTCGATGGCCAGCGGCGGCGGCGTTGGCGTCGCGGCAGTGATCGGTGAAGACTCAGCCACGACGGGGCTCCGGCGGCACGGCCTGCGCGGGCCGCGCGGCCGGGCCTGGGATGGCCGCGGCCCGCGTCATGGCGTGAGCTCCGCGAAGCGCACGTCCACCGGCTGCCCCGGCCTGAAGGCGGCCGGCTGCAGCGGCTCGGCTTCCGCCAGGAAGACCAGCTTGCTGCGGCTGCTGTTGCTGTAGATGACCGGCGGGGTGAACTCGGCCTGCGTCGCGACGAAGCGGATGCGCGCCTTGAGCCCCGGCGCGCAGCCGTCGCAGCTGACCGCCAGCTCTCGCCCGACCAGGGCCTGGGGCAAGGCCGGCTGCGGCACGAAGAAGCGCAGCTTGACACCCTGGGCCGGCAGCAGCGCGATCACCGGCGTGCCGGCATGGACCCATTCGCCGGGGCGGTACATCAGATCGTGCACGGTCGCGTCCAGCGGCGCGCTGCGCTGGCGCTGCCCTTCGCGCCAGCGCGCCAGCGACAGATCGGCCGCGGAGCCTTCGGCACTGGCCGCCGCCGCGGCGATCTCGTCGGCCCGCGCGGTGTCCAGCGCCAGCGTGCGCTGCGCCTGCAGTTCGCGGATGCGCGCGGCATCCCGATCGCGCGCGGCGATCAGCTCATCGAGCCGCGAGGCAGACTGGAAGCCCTGCTGCACCAGCGTCTGGTTGCGCTGCAGCGCGGCGGACGAAGCCGCCAGCGCGGCCTGGGCCTGGGCCAGCTGCTGCTCGATCGCCGCCAGTTCGGCGGGACGCCGCCCCTTCTGCAGATTGCGCACTTGCGCCTCGGCGCCCGCCCTGCGGGCCGCGGCGGCCTCCCGGCCGAAGGCTTCGGCCTCGGTCTCCAGCGCAAAGAGCGGCTGGCCTTGCTTGACCGCATCGCCGCGCCGAACGCTCACCTGCCGCAACACGCCGGCCGAAGCCGCTGACACGTAGACGTACTCGGCCTCGACATAGCCGCTCATCGCTGGCTGATCCGCTGCCGGCGTGCAGCCTGCCAGCGCCAGCGCGGCAGTGGCCAGACAGGTGGATGCCGCAGCGAGCGGGCTGACGGCGGGCCGCCACAGGACACGCTGGCGCAGGACCGCCGCGCGCGGCGAACGCCGCTTGTCTTCGAACATCATCACGCTCCCTGCGGCGCAAGGCCGCGCAAGGCCCAGTCCAGCCGCGCTTGCGTCTGCGAGCGATCCAGCGCGTAGCCGGCCAGGCGCTGCAGCAGAGGCGGCGGCGAGGGCGAGCCGGACAAGACAAGTTCAAAGGCCAGCACCGGCAACGCCAGGCTGCTCATCAGAAAGAGCAGCTGATGCGCCGCATCGCCAGGCTGCAGCCGGCCGGCCTGCTGGGCCTGCTGGATCAACTGCAGCAGCAAGGCCGGGTGCCGCGCTTCCAGTCCGGCCAGAAAGCGGCGCGCGGCGGCCTCACCCGCCGCGGCATCCATCAGCAGCCGCGCGACGAAGACCCGGTTGTCCTGCAGCCAGCTCACCAGCTGCAGGATCGCGCCGCGCAGGGTGAGCAGCGCGTCGGCCGGCGCGCCGGTGGCCGCCAGCGCCTGCAGCCGCTGGAACATCGGCGCGTACAAGCGTTCGATCAGCGTTTCGATGAAGCGGTCTCGTGTGCCGAAGTGGTAGACGAAGCTGCCCAGGTTGGCCGCCGCGCGCTGGGCCAGCGCACGCACCGTCATGGCCCGCAAGCCCCCTTCCAGGGCCATCTGCAGGCCGGCCTGCAGCAGGCGCTCGCGCGCATCGACGGCCACCTCGGGCGGCGGATCCGGCACCTTCTTCGTCAGCCGCCTTGCGGCGTCCGGGAGTCGGGGTTTCGACGTGGCCATACCGGCAGTTTATACACTTGTACAAATGAGGGCAAGAAAACGGGGCCCGCAGGCCCCGGAGGTGTCCAACCGCGCAGCGGCCCCTGGCCGCTTCACTTGATCGGCTTGAAACGCAGGCGATGCGGCCTTGCGCCTTCCTCGCCCAGGCGCTTCTTCTTGTCGGTCTCGTACTCCTGGTAGTTGCCGTTGAAGAAGATCCACTGGGAATCGCCTTCCGCGGCCAGGATGTGCGTGCAGATGCGGTCCAGAAACCAGCGGTCATGGCTGATGACCATCGCGCTGCCGGCAAACTCCAGCAGCGCCTCTTCCAGCGCGCGCAGCGTTTCCACGTCCAGGTCGTTGGAGGGTTCGTCCAGCATCAGCACGTTGCCGCCCTTGGCCAGGGTCTTGGCCAGGTGCAGACGGCCACGCTCGCCGCCGGAGAGATTGCCCACCAGCTTCTGCTGGTCATTGCCCTTGAAATTGAAGCGCCCCAGGTAGGCGCGGCTGGGCATCACGAACTGGCCGACCACGATGTTGTCCAGCCCGCCGGACACGTCTTCCCAGACCGTCTTGTCGGCCGCCAGGCTGGCGCGGCTCTGGTCGACGAAGGCCGGGCGCGCGGTCTTGCCGATCAGCACCTCGCCACTGTCGGGCTGCTCCACGCCCTGGATCAGGCGGAACAGCGTCGACTTGCCTGCTCCGTTAGGCCCGATGATGCCGACGATGGCGCCGGCCGGCACCTTGAAGCTCAGCTTGTCGATCAGCAGGCGATCGCCGAAGCTCTTGCTGACGTCCTTGAACTCGATCACCTCGTTGCCCAGGCGTTCGGCCACGGGGATGAAGATCTCGTTAGTCTCGTTGCGGCGCTGGTATTCGACGTCACTCAGTTCCTCGAAGCGCGCCAGACGGGCCTTGCTCTTGGTCTGGCGCGCCTTGGCGTTGCTGCGCACCCACTTGAGCTCCTCCTTCATCGCCTTCATGCGGGCGTCTTCCTTCTTCTGCTCCACTTCCAGGCGCTTTTCCTTCTGGTCCAGCCAGTCGGAGTAGTTGCCCTTCCAGGGAATGCCCGAGCCACGGTCGAGCTCCAGGATCCACTCGGCCGCGTTGTCCAGGAAGTAGCGATCGTGGGTGATGGCCACCACGGTGCCGGGAAAGCGCTGCAGGAAGTGCTCCAGCCACTCCACGCTCTCGGCATCCAGGTGGTTGGTGGGCTCGTCCAGCAGCAGCATGTCGGGCTTGGACAGCAGCAGACGGCACAGCGCCACGCGGCGCTTTTCGCCGCCGGAGAGAAATTCGATCTGCGCCTCCCAGGGCGGCAGGCGCAGCGCATCGGCCGCCAGTTCGAGCTGCAGATCGGTGTTCTCGCTGCCGGCGGCGGCAATGATGGCTTCAAGCTCGGCCTGCTCGGCCGCGAGCTGGTCGAAATCGGCGTCCGGCTCGGCGTAGGCGGCATACACCTCGTCCAGGCGCTTCTTGGCGGCCAGCACGCCGCCCAGACCTTCTTCAACCGCCTGGCGCACGGTCTGCTGCGGATCGAGCTTGGGCTCCTGCTCCAGGTAGCCGATCTTCAGGCCGGCCATGGGCACGGCTTCGCCTTCGATGTCCTTGTCGACACCGGCCATGATCTTCAGCAGCGTCGATTTGCCTGAGCCGTTCAGGCCCAGCACGCCGATCTTGGCGCCCGGGAAGAACGACAGGCTGATGTCCTTCAGGATCTGCCGCTTCGGCGGCACGATCTTGCCGACGCGGTTCATGGTAAAGACGTACTGGGCCATGGCGATGAGTGGAATGGGTCAGGAGTGACCGGTGCAGAGCCGGTGCTGGCCGGGCGAAGAGGCCACAGGTGGTCGCGTCCCGGTGCGGATCAACCCGCTATTGTGGCTGTTCGTCGCACGCCCACTTGAAATTGGGGGGTGCGCCGGAAAATGACGCCTGCCCACCAAGGAGGGGCAATCACCATGAACACGACCGCCCTGAGCCCCATGACCACCGATGCCTCGCTGGTGCGCCTGACGCACATCACCTACGGGCTGCACGCCGTGGGTCTGGCGCTGGGCGTCTTCGGTTCGTCCACCATCGTGGGCGCATTCCTGGGCCTGCCTTCGCTGGTGGCCCTGATCATCAACTATGTCAAGCGCAGCGATGTGCGCGGCACCTGGCTGGAATCGCACTTCACCTGGCAGATCCGGACCTTCTGGTGGGTGCTGCTGTGGGCCGTGCTGATCATCGGGGTCTCGGCACCGCTGGTCCTGCTGCTGGGCCTGGGCCTGGTCACGGGCTTTGTCGGCATCGCGCTGCTGGGCCTGTGGGCCATCTACCGCATCGCCCGCGGCTGGCTGCGCCTGAGCTCACGCGAAGAAGCGCCGCGCTGATCCCATGTTTGCAGAACCCTTGCGCCGCCCGGCGCAAGGGATTCGTCAGCTCCCGGAAGGCAAGCGGCTACACTTCCAATCGCGCCGCGGTGTCCAGTCGCCGCGGCGTTGTCGTTCCCGACACTCCTTCTGCAGCCACGCGCCTACCGACTGGTGCGCCCCCACGGGGCGTCAGCAGGCCGCGAGCACCCGGCTCCGTGTCACCACGGGCCCTGACCCATGAAATTCACCGATCTCGGCCTGGCCGAGCCGCTCCTGCGTGCGATCCGCGAGCAGGGCTATGACACCCCCACGCCCATCCAGGCCCAGGCCATCCCGGCCGTGCTGAAGGGCGGCGACCTGCTCGCCGGCGCACAGACCGGCACCGGCAAGACGGCCGGCTTCACGCTGCCGATGCTGCACCGGCTGGCCGCCACCGGCAGCCAGCGCGATGCCCGGGGCCGTGTGTGCATCCGCGCGCTCATCCTCACGCCCACGCGAGAGCTGGCCGCGCAGGTGGAGGAAAGTGTGCGCACCTACGGCAAGCACCTCCCGCTGACGAGCATGGTCATGTTCGGCGGCGTCGGCATGCAGCCTCAGGTGGATCGTTTGAGAAAGGGCGTGGACATCCTCGTGGCCACGCCCGGCCGATTGCTGGACCATCATCAGCAGCGCACGCTGGACCTGAGCCATGTGGAGATCTTCGTGCTGGACGAAGCCGACCGCATGCTGGACATGGGCTTCATCCACGACATCAAGAAGGTGCTGGCCATCGTGCCGCCGAAGAAGCAGAGCCTGCTCTTCTCGGCCACCTTCAGCGACGAGATCAAGGCCCTGGCCGACCGCCTGCTGAACCAGCCCGCGTTGATCGAGGTGGCGCGCCGCAACGCGACGGCCGAGACCATCGCGCAGAAGATCCACCCGGTCGGCCGCGAGAAGAAGAAGGAGCTGCTGGCGCACCTCATCCACGAGGGCGACTGGCACCAGGTGCTGGTCTTCACGCGGATGAAGCACGGCGCCAACCGGCTGGCCGAGTACCTGAACGACCATGAGGTCACGGCCATGGCGATCCATGGCAACAAGAGCCAGGGTGCGCGCACCAAGGCGCTGGCGGACTTCAAGAGCGGCGACCTGCAGGTGCTGGTGGCCACCGACATCGCCGCGCGCGGCATCGACATCGATCAGCTGCCGCACGTCGTCAACTTCGAGCTGCCCAACGTGCCCGAAGACTACGTCCACCGCATCGGCCGCACGGGCCGTGCCGGCGCCACCGGCGAAGCGATCTCGCTGGTCTGCCTGGACGAAGAAATCTTTCTGCGTGACATCGAGAAGCTGATCAAGCGCAGCATCCCGCGCGAGGTGATCCCGGGCTTCGAGCCCGCCCCCGGCGAAAAGGCCGAGCCCATCGTGCTGGGCCGCATGACCATCGGCATCGGCGGCACGCGACGCGCGGCCGGCGGCGGTGGCGGCCGGCCGGGTGGCGGCGGCGGTTCCGGGGGGGGCCGGCGCGATGGCGGCTCGCCGTCCCGCGGCGGAGGTGGCGGCCAAGGCGGCAGCCGCTCGGGCCCGTCCCCGGCACGCACCGGCTCGGGGGGCGCTGGCGGCGGTACCCAGCCCGGCGGCTCGCGCACAGGCTCGGGTGGCTCGGCCAGCCGCCAGGGCAGTGGCGGCAGCGGCGGCCCCGCGCCACGGCGCACGGGTGGCGGCGGCCCGCCACGGCTGCTGAGCGGCGCCAAGAGCGGCGGCAACAAGGGGCGATAGGCGCGCAGCGCGTTCGCCCGCTTGCCCTGCGCCGGCCGCCCCGGCATCCTCGGCCTTCAGCCCGATGGGCCAGACGAGGATCCGCGATGCCGAGCGCCCAGCCTTCCGAAAGCCCTGCCCCACGCGGCGAGCCGCTCCCTGGCCTGCTGATCGCTGGCGCCAGCGGTCTGGTGGGGCGTGAGCTGGTGCGGCTGGCCTCGGCCGATACCGCCTGGCACCCGCTGCATCTGGTCGCGCGCCGCGCCTTGCCTGTGCCGCAGGGCAGCCAGCTCATCGTGGCGGCGTTCGACCGGCTGCCGCCGCTGCCGCCAGCGGCAAG
Organism: Rubrivivax sp.; assembly: GCA_016790225.1. The sequence goes on along the minus strand of JAEUOZ010000010.1, from coordinate 18,153 downwards.
CGCCTGCTGCGCGCTGGGCACCACACTGGCAACGGCCGGCTCGCGGGAAGCCTTCCGGGCCGTCGACTTCGATGCCGTCCTGGCCTTCGCGCGGGCCGCGCGCGCCGCTGGCGTGCGACGGCTGGCGGTCGTGAGTGCGCTGGGCGCCGATCCGCGCAGCCGCAACTTCTACAACCGCGTCAAGGGTGAGGCGGAAGCCGCGCTGGATGAGCTGGGTTTCGAGACGCTGATCCTTGCGCGCCCTTCGCTGCTCAGCGGTGACCGCGCCTCGCTGGCGCAGGCGCCGCGCCGCGGCGAAGGCCTCGCCCTGACCCTGACGCGCCCGCTGTCGGGCCTGATCCCCATGGCCTGGCGGCCGATCGAAGCCTCCACCGTCGCGCGGGCCCTGCTTCGGGCACTGCGCGATCGGGGTCCGGGGCGTCACGTGCTCGAGTCCGCCGCACTGCAGGCATCGGGAATCTTGCCTCGGCGATGATCCGGCGATGAAGATCCACTTTCTCGGCGCGGCCGACACGGTGACCGGATCACGTCATCTGGTGGAGCTGGGTGGCCGGCGCATCCTGCTGGATGCCGGGCTGTTTCAGGGATTCAAGACGCTGCGCGAGCGCAACTGGGCGCCGCCATCGCCGGAGATCCTCAGCGCGGATGCGGTGGTGCTCAGCCATGCCCACCTGGATCACTCCGGGTGGCTCCCGGTGCTTGTGCGGCATGGCTGGCGCGGCGAGATCCTGGCTTCCCAGGCCACGCGGGATCTGGCCGCCGTTCTGCTTCAGGACAGCGCGCACCTGCAGGAAGAGGACGCCCGGCGCGCCAACCGCTACGGCTACTCGCGCCACGGCAAGGCCTTGCCGCTCTACACAAAGGCCGATGCGCAGAAGGCCCTGGCGCGCTTTCGCTGCGTACCCATGGAGAAGGACATCGCCTTCGATGGCCTCAGGCTGCGGCTCACGCCCGTGGGTCATCTGCTGGGCGCCTGTGCCGTGGGGCTGAGCGACGGGCGGGAGAAGCTGCTTTTCTCCGGCGATCTGGGCCGATCCGCCGATCTGCTGATGCCGGCACCTCAGAAGCCGCCCGCAAGCGATGTGCTGCTGGTGGAATCCACCTACGGCAACCGCTGGCATCCGCCGGACAACGTGGCGGAGCAGCTGGCGCAGATCATCCGTCACACGACACAGCGTGGCGGCTCGGTGCTGATGCCGTCCTTCGCCGTCGGGCGGGCGCAGGCGCTGCTGCTGGCCCTGCAGCGATTGAAGGCAGCGGGTCAGATTCCCTCGACCCTGCCCATCTTCCTGGACAGCCCGATGGCCGTGCAGGCCACCGAGCTGTACCGGCAGCACCGCGAGCTGCTGCGTGTGGACGACGCGGAGGTGAAGCATCTGACCGACGGCGTGCGGCTCGTCGTCACCGCGCAGCAGTCGATCCGCAGCACCGCACTGCGTTACCCGCGCGTGGTCATCTCCGCAAGCGGCATGGCCACGGGCGGGCGCGTGCTTCACCACCTCAAGGCCCTGGCGCCGGACGAAAGACACCACATCGTCTTTGCCGGCTTCCAGGTGGGCGGCAGCCGCGGCGCGCATCTGGTGGCCGGCGCCACCGAAGTGAAGATCCATGGCGAATACGTCCCCGTGCGGGCGGCCGTCTCCCACCTGGAAGGATTCTCCGGCCACGCCGACAGCGACGAGCTGCTGGCCTGGATGCGCGCGCTGCGCCGACCGCCGCGCCGTACCTTCGTCGTCCACGGCGAGCCGGCCGCCAGCGATGCGCTGCGCTTGCGCATCCAGGACGAGCTGGGATGGACGGTCAGCGTGCCGGGCCACGGCGCGGTGGTCGAGGCCTGAGAGGCTGAGCGTCCATGGGCCGAGATCGCCCGATGGCAAGCTGGTGGCTGTCGGCCGAGGCGCCGCGTGCTGCGGGGCCAGGTCGCCGCGATGAGCGCACACGCCATCGGCCGAGCGGGGCGCCCCACGGCGCGACGCAAGGGCGCCGTTGCTGAGCGCCCTGCCCGGCGCGGACGCCGCCGCCGTGGCGGCGCTGGCCGTGGCCGCGGGGGCCGGCCTCCTGGTGGGCCTGGAACGCGAACGCCGCAAGGGCCGCGGGCCCCAGCGCGGGCCCGCTGGGCTGCGGACCTTCGTGCTGGTCAGCGTGGCCGGTGCACTGGCTGGTCTGAGCCGCGAGCCGCTCGTCATCGCGGCGCTGCTGGCCGGCGTGTCCTTGCTGGCGGCCCTTGCCTACTGGCGGTCTTCGGCGCGCGATCCGGGGCTGACGACGGAACTCGCGCTGCTGGTCATGGCGCTCAACGGCGTGCTCGCAGCCCGGCAGCCCGCGCTGGCCGCGGGCATCGGCGCGGGGCTGGCCCTGTTGCTGGCCAGCCGCGCGCATCTGCACCGGATGGCGACTCGGGCCCTGAGCGAAGCCGAGTGGCACGATGCCCTGCTGCTGGCCGCGCTGGCTCTGGTGCTGCTGCCCTTGATGCCGGCCGACCCGCAGCCGTGGCTGGCCGGGCTCTCGTGGCGGCACGTGCTCAGCCTGGTCGTCCTGATCCTGGCCGTCCAGGCCTTGGCGCATGTGGCCACACGGCTGTTCGGCGCCGCCTTCGGCCTGGGCGTGGCCGGCTTCTTCGGCGGCTTTGTCTCCAGCACCGCGACGATCGCCGCCATGGCCTCGCAGGCTCGTGCGCACCCCGCGCACCTGGGGGCCTGCCGCGGTGCGGCCGTGCTCTCCACGGCCGCCACCTGGGTCTTCGCCTTGCTGCTGCTGGGGGCGGTGTCGCCGACAGCCGCTGCGCGCTTCCTGCCCTGCGCGGTGGCAGGGGCCGCCGTGGCCGGCTTCATCGGGGTGTGGCTCAGCAGCCTGGCGCAGCGCGAAGCCAGCGCGAGCCGCAGCCGCCTCGTCCCGGCACCGCCACAAGGGGGCCCGCTGCGCCTGCGCGAGGCGATGATCGTGGCCGCCCTGCTGCTCGGCGTGAACCTCCTGGTGAGCTGGCTGCAGCAGCGGCACGGTCTGGCCGGTGCCTGGGCGGCCAGCAGCCTGGCGGCCCTGGTCGATGCCCATGCCGGCGTGGCTGCGCTGGGCGCGCTGCATGCTGCCGGGCGCCTGGCGGTGGATGAGCTGCTGCTGGCCCTGGTGACGGCGGTCGCAGCCAACAGCCTGACGCGGACCGTGGTGGCCGCCACGGCCGGCGGCGCGCGCTTCGGCTGGACCGTGGGCGCGGCACTCGCAGCCTCCACGTCGGCGGCGGCGCTGGTGGCTTTTTTCGAGCGTTAGCTTCTTCAGACGGGCCGGACGGCCGCCAGGCTTCGGTCCGGCACGGGCTGCCCTTGGGCGCCCGTGCCGGCCTCACCATCCTCCTGGCTCACTCCAGTTTGCTTTCCGGCCCAGCGCTGCGGAATTCCATGATGCGCAGGTCGCGCACGTCTGTCAGGCCCCACAGCGATGCGCCGCGCTGCAGCTTGGCGCCGCCGTCGCGGATCAGCGGCTGCCAGGCGACGGTCATCGCCGAGCCGGACCAGCTGCTGAACATCGCGTCGAAGGGCACGGTCAGGTAGAGCCCCTTGTCGAAACTGCCTTCGCCGAACTGCGCCGCCGAGACGTTTGTCTTGGTCGCCCACAGGCCCATGCGCGTGCCGTTGGGAAAGACGCGGGCCAGATCGACCGTGAGGCCGCGGTCACCGGCCAGGTACTGACCGATGGACACGCCCGCCACCCAGTCGTGCCAGCCGGTGTCCCAGCGCACCGTCAGATGCCCGGTCTTGACCTCGTAGTCCTGCAGGCCGAGATCCTGCTCGAAGTCCCGTTTGCGCACGAGGTTGAGATCCAGACCGACGGCCCAGCGGCTGTTCAAGGGACGCCAGAGCAGCTCGGCGCCGACGCCGGCAAACATCGGCTCCAGCCAGCCTGCGTAGGCCAGGGCGTACAAGCCTTCGCCCAGCCTTGCCGTCTGGTTGAATTGAAGGTTGGGTATCGTGACGCGGCTCGTGGTCACGAACTCGCGCATGTGGGTGCGCACGCGCGGCAGCTCGCTCGGCGCGGTGTAGGTGAAGCCGTCGTAGTTGTCCAGCAGCCGCAGCTGGAGGTTGCCCTGCAGCCAGGCGCCGGACCAGGCGCGCAGCTGCCCGAAAGCGCGCAGGGAGAACGCATACAGATAGCCATCAGGCCCGCCCAGGTGCTGCTGGAAACCCAGGTTGATGCCCGTGGCCAGCCGCGGCGTGCCTTCGGGTGCGGGCGTGAATGCGCCGGACACCTGCGGCTCCTGCGGCGCACGCGCGAGCTCCGCAGCGGCTTCGCTGGCTTGCTGGTGGCGCGCCAGGTGGCGCGATCGCGCATCAGCCCAGGCGATGCGGTCCACCTCGTGCCGCACCAGGGGCAACTGGCGGCTGGCCAGTTCCAGCGCAAACGCGGTCACTTCGGGCGGCGCCTCGCGATGCAGCACGGCCCAGATGCGCTCGATGCGCTCGCGCACATAGGCGCCACCGGCCTGATCGAAGTGCGCGGTCCAGCGCTCGCGCTCGATCACCAGGCGCGTGGCGTGCCAGCCGCTGTGCTGGGCGAGCTCGTCGCGCAGGGCTGCCTCGTTGGGCAGCGAGGCGACGGCCGGGTCTTCTGCGGGGCGCGCCTGCGGCGCTACCGCGGCTGGTGCAGGCTCCGCCGAGACGGCCAAGAGTGGCGGCTGCGGCTGCGGCGGCTGCAGCAGCGGCGGCTCCACCGCCGGCGGGCGCGGCAATGACACCTTGGCCATGCCCAGCCTGGGCAGCGAGCCGATCCAGGCCAGGTTGAAGGACCACTGACGACCGCGCTGCCAGGCCAGGCTCAGCTCGGCATCGCCCCAGCGCCAGCTGACGCCGGCGTTGATCGGCAGATCCTGCTCCAGCCGGCCGCCGAACTCGTGCCGGTAGTCATTGCCGTCCAGCTCCAGACGGAAGACGAGGTCATCCCAGGGGCTGTGCCACTGCACGCCGCCAAAGACCGCCGTGCGCCCGGTGAACATCGCGCCCAGGTTGGCGGTGCCGCCCGTATTCGACCGCTGCCCGCGCTGGCGATCCTGGAAGCGCTCACCCAGCGGTGCCAGCGGGTTGGCCAGATCCGCACGCCCGCCCAGATAGCCCCAGCCCAGGCCCAGGCTGATGTCGAAGTCACCCCAGCGCTTGCTGGCCACGAGGTATTCACCGGCGAAGAGGCCCGTGCCGCCGGGATCCCGCAGGCCCAGGGCCAGCGCGGGCGTGTAGCGCCCCTCGTCCAGCAGCCGCCACTTGATCTCCGCCGACTTGTCCTTGTAGCCCTGGTCATTGCCGGCCACCACGCCATAGCGCAGGTTGCCCACGTTCGTGTAGCGCACTGCAATCTCCACGCTGTCCAGCGGGCTCATCAGCAGGCTGACCTGGGTGTAGGGCATCGTGCGGCTGACCACGAGGCCGAAGGCGCCGGCCTCGCGGGTGCGCGCCGTCGGGGTCTGCAGCAGGCCACTCACGCCCCAGTCGCTGGCCAGCACGGGCAGATCTCGGGCGGGCGCCGAGGGGCGCGGCTCGGGGGCGGCACTGGCGCGGTGCGTCGGAGGTTCGGGCAGCGGCACGCCGCCAGGGATCAGGCCCTGCGGCAAGGCAGATTCGCGCGCCGCTGGCGTGCCATCCGGCACGGGCAGCCGTTCCGCCGTGGGCACCGGGTCCGAGCCCGCGGCGCCTTGCGTGGCGAGCCACTCGGCCAGCTTCTGCTGCACCGAGGCGCCGAGCCCGCTGTCGCGGCGCGCCGACCAGATCCAGGCACCCGGTGCCGGGGAGGCCTGCAGCTGGGCGTTCCAGGGGGCGATGCCGATCGCCTGCACCCGCCCGTCGGGCTGGATCACGAAGGCGCTGTCTTCCAGCGGCGCCAGCTCGCCGCTGACGGCGGCACAACGCTGCAGGTAGCGCAGTGCCGGCGCGCCGGGCTGGAAGCGCACGTCGCAGCGCTCGCCACTGCTGAGCATGACGCGCACGATGCCCGGCTGCATGGGCAGCCACCACTCATCGCCCTCGGCCAGCACCGGGTCATGCGTGGGATGCGCCTGCAGCCAGGCCAGATCGTGGGCCGGCAGCGGCACGCGCCCGGTCACTGGCATCGAGGCCAGCTCCTGGCGCAGGCCGGCGATGCGCTCGGCCTGCGCCGGCTCCTGGCGCGCCGCGTCAGCGAGTTGCTTCAACAGTTCGCGCAGCTGCTGTCGCTGCTGCGGCCGCGCCGCCGGTGCGATCCACATGAGCGCCAGCGGGTACGCCGACGACGGCTCGGCAGCGCCCTGCCCCGCGTCGGCCGGATCGGCCATCGGTGAACTCACGGCCTGTGCCTGTGCCTGTGCCTGTGCCCAGCTGCTGGACAGTCGATCGCCGCCGCGCGCGCGGACCCACAGGTGACCGTCGGCGGCGATGGCGGCCTGCGCCGTCGCCAGGGCCAGAAGAGCCGCGACCAGGGCACGCAGCGGGCCCCGCGGGCGAACCCGTGCTGGCAGTGTCACGACCACCGAAGCGGCTGCATCGATTCGAGCCCGGCTCACGGTTGCACCGCCTTGGGCTGAACCTGCCAGCTCAGGCACCAACCCGGCTCGAGACAGGTCTCGCCGTAGAGCACGCGCACCGGTTCGCGCAGATCGACGGCATACCAGATCGGCGCGCTGTGGCCGCTGGGGTCAAACTCACGAAACCAGCGGACCTCGGGCGGCAGCACGAGCGTCGATGCCGCGGCAGGCCGTTGATCGACCGCTTGCAGCTGACGTTCGAAACGCTGGGCGACCCGATAACCGGGCTGCTGGTCCACCCAGACGGTCAGCGCCGGCTGCTGGCCGCGCAGCACCGCCTGCCAATCCACGGCCGGCCATGCGCGGGAGACCTGCCAGGAACGTGTACCGTCCGTGAAGCCGTGCAGACGTCCTTGCGCCAGGCGCAACAAGGCGCCATCGGCGCTGTACCAGTACGACACGCCCGTTTCTGCGCCGACAGGATCGGCACGCACCATCCAGCCTGCTTGCCGACCCACGCTCACCCGCAGAGTCTGCAGCGCCGGGTTCAGGCCCGCCGGGGAACCGGCCGAAGGCGTCTCTCCCCAAGCCTGACCGGCCGTCCTCAAGGCGGCACTCATGTTGGCTCCACAGCCAGCCAGTGCTGCAAGCGTCAATCCGATGGCGGCGAGCCTCAGAGGCCGGGAGACCCTGGCCCCCAGGCACGCAGGCCGCAGCGTTGCCGGCCTCGGCCGGGCCTGGCGGGGCCGGTGTCCGGACAAGGCGATGCCCTGGGCTGAATCACCCATGCTGCTGCGCACGTCGAAAGCGCCAGTCGCGGGATCAGTTCGTACCGGTGGTGCCGGTGGTACCGGTGGTTCCGGTGGTTCCCGTCGTCCCTGTGGTGCCGGTCGTGCCCGTGGTTCCTGTCGTCCCGGTCGTACCAGTGGTGCCTGTCGTGCCGGTCGTCCCGGTGGTTCCCGTCGTACCCGTCGTGCCGGTCGTGCCGGTCGTGCCGGTCGTCCCGGTCGTCCCGGTCGTCGGGGCATCGTTGTTGCTGTTGAGAATGAACGGCACAGCCAGCAAGGCACCCGCGATCCCCAGCTTCTGGGCCGTGGTCAGCGTGCCGGTGGCTGCCTGCATGGCCGCGGCCGGGCTGACCGGAGCAGCCGCGGGGGCCGCAACAGGTGCCTGCGCTGCGGGCGCGGCGGCGGGGGCCGGAGGCGCCACCGCGACGGCCGGCGCGACGGCTGTCGGGCGCGCCGCCGGCACGGCCGCGGCCGCTGGCGCCACTGCGGCGGCCGGTGCCACCGCCGCAGCCGCCACCGGCCGGGGAAAGGCCGCGGAGAACGCGTTGTCGCACTGCTGCATCGTCAAGCGCCTGGGAGTGCCCTGGCGATCCGCGTAGGTATTGACCGGCGTGTCCGGCGAGAACGGGATGTATCGCCCCACCAACTCAGGCGCCACGCCCGGGCGACTGGGCAGATCCTTGACGCCGCGGTCACAGGCACCGCGCGCGTAGCTCGAGCTGGCGTAGGACTGGGAGGCCACCACCGAAGCGGGAATCACCAGATCGGCCAGGCGCCTCACCGAGACCGTGGCTTCACCGGCCAGCCGGCGCGTGGGCCTTTTGGTGTGCGGCCGGTAGAACACTGCCGTGCCGTTGGCGACCGCGGCATCACACTCCGCTGCCGTGTCGTAGCCCACGTTGCCGTGCGCGTCGCGGCTGGTGGCCGCCTGGCCAGAAGCTGCCAAGGCGCAACAGACCAAGGCGCCGAGGGACGTGGTGATACGGAAGAACGCGGCAGGCATGAAAGCTCCCAGGCAGACGCAGCCTCCTGAGCGAGGAAGGCCATTTGCTTCATGCTAGCCAGCGCCTTGCACCAACGCATCGCTTGTATGCGGGTGTATCGAGTTGATGCGCAACGTAAATGCGGGGGCTGGATGGGGACTCCGGCCGCGCCTGACTGCCTGTCAGTCTTGCCAAGCGCTCGGACGGACCGGCTCATGAGCCGCAAGACCCGGATGCCGGATACAGAACCGGAAAACGGCGAAGCCCGGGCAAAGCCGGGCTTCGATACGAGCGAGGTCGGACCGCGGCCAGCGCGAGGCCAGCGCCATCCGGCGACGCCTGGATCAGGCCTTCTTGGCGGCGGCCTTCTTCGCCTTCTTGGCCTTCTTGGCCACCTTCTTTTCGGCCTTGGCAGCCGGCGCAGCGGCAGCCGGAGCGGCTGCGGCGGCCGGGGCGGCAGCCGGCGCGGCAGGCTTGGCAGCCGGCGCAGCTGCCGGCGCGGCGGCCTGGGCGAAAGCACCAGCGCTGAAGGTGACGGCGGCGATCAGGGCGAGAACATTCTTCATGGCATTCCAGTCTTGCGGTGTGGAGGTTGACGAGCCTGTATGGCCCGACTACTCAACGCCACAGCCTTCAGCGCGATGACACCTGAATGGCGAGCGGCGACCGTGCTTTCCGGGGATCCGTCCGGGCGTTCCATCCCCTGGGCCGGCACGGCCATTTTCACTCTGCGCCGGCACGGCCCTTTGCAATCTGCGCCGGCACGGCCCTCTGAAATCTGGGCCGACACGGCCCTCTGCACCCTGCCGACGATGGCTTGCCGGCTTCACGCCGCCCGCCACGACACGGCGGCGCGACGCCGCAACAGGGCGGCGTGCCGGTTGCCAGGGCTTTCTGGGATGAAGGCTCAGTGGAATTCGCCCTCGCGCAGCCACTTCGTGGCGACCCACTTTTCGCCCTCGAGCACCGGCGCGCCGCCGTGCAGGGTGCCGGTGGACGGGTGTGGCCGGTCGTAGCTGAAGAATACGGCGTTGCCTGCCACTGGCGCCACTTCGAGCCCGACAGCCGGAAACGTGGTGGCGCCGCCCCGTTCGGGCGCGACGAGGTAGATCACCAGCGTCCCGACGCGCTGACCACCTCGTTGCAGGATCGTGGGCGTGCCGGAGTGCACGGGGTCGAAGTAGTCATAGTGCGGCTGGTACTCCGCCCCGGGACGGTAGCGCAGGATCTGCAGACCCTCGCCGTGGCTGGCGGGCCAGCGCAGCAGCGCGGCGATGCGCGCTTCGATGCGGGCGATCAGCGGTGTCTCGCCGCGCGTGAAGAACATGCCATCGCTGGTGCGCGCGGCGTTGACCTCGCTGCCGCCGCTGGCGTTGTGCACGGTTTCCGAACGCAGCAGGCGCGGCCGCGATTGCTCCACCAGGCCGGCGCACTCTTCCGCACTCAGAAATCCTTCGAAGACGACCACGCGCGGGTGCTTGAGCGCCAGGCCCAGCCTGACCGGATGGCCATCGATCACCAGCACGTTGCGACCATCGGCGATCTCCGGCTCGGGCAGCGCGCCGGCGGGTGCGATGCTGCTGGCTCGTTGCACCGCGTCGCGGCCGGCGACCGCATCGGCCAGCGCCTGCGCGGCCGTGGCGGTGCTCCAGCCCGCGAGCACCATGCCTTCGATGATTTCCGCGGGTGGCGTGCCCACGCGCAGATGCTCGGCGATCCAGTGCTGCAACTGGGGCGTGGCCTGCTGCCCGGCCTGTTGCGCGGGGGAACTGCGGGTCTGGCTCATGGCTGGGTGTGTGGGCAATTGAGTGGGAAGGACGGCGTGGCCTCTTGAGCGCTTCGGGCCCTCAGCCCGCCGAGGTGCGGCGGAAGACCCAGCGATCGGGCGCCGAGGCCTGCGGGTCGAAAGCATAGCCTTCGCCATCGAAGGCCTGCAGCGCCTGCGGCTTGCGCACGCGGTGTTCGATGGCCCAGCGGGCCATCAGGCCGCGCGCGCGCTTGGCGAAAAAACTGATGATGCCGTAGCGACCCTGGCGCCCTTCTTCAAACTGGCAGTGGATCACGCGCGCTTGCAGTGATGGCCTGAGCGCCGCGCGGGCGTATTCCTGTGACGCGAGGTTGATGATCACCGGGCTGCGCTCTGCGGCGAGCCGCTCGTTCAAGTAGCCGGCCAGCGTGTCGCCCCAGTATTCGTAGAGGTTGCGCCCCGACGGCGTGGCCAGCGCGGTGCCCATCTCCAGCCGATAGGGCTGCAGCCGGTCCAGAGGCCGCAGCACGCCATAAAGCCCGGACAGGATCACCAGGTGCTGCTGCGCCCAATCCAGATCGGCCGCCTTCAAGCTGCGGGCCTGCAGGCCTTCGTAGACATCGCCGTTGAAGGCCAGCACCGCGGGCTTGCTGTTGTCCAGCGTGGCCTCGGACTGCCAGGCGGCATAACGCCCGACATTCAGCGCAGCCAGTGCATCCGACAGGTCCATCAGGCTGGCGAGCTCCGCCGGGCTCTGGCGCCGCAGGATCTCGATCAAGGCGGCCGCGCGCTGCGGGAACAGCGGCTCGGTGGCGCGCCTGAGCACCGCGGCCGGTACGCGGGTGTCGTCATCGAGGCTCTTGGCCGGTGACAGCAGGAACAGCATGGGCGTGGCTCAGTCTTCGGCGTCACCCGGCGTGCGCGCGGCAGCCGGCGCCGCGCCGAGTGCCTCGCGCCAGGTGCGCTGCGGGATGTGGTGCGTGAGTCGGTGCAGCGCGCAATCGATCATCGCCGGGTGCAGTTCATGGCCGATGCCTTCGGCAATGTCCAGCGTGGCATCGCCCTGCAGGGCGCCCAGCTGCTGCAGCAGCGCGCGGGCCTGCGCGACATCGAAGATGCGATCGCGGCTGCCGTGAAAGAGGTGCAGGGTGCTGAGTTGCGGCGCCTGGCGGGGCAGATCGACCATCCGCGCGCCGAAGGCCAGCACACGCCCAGCCAGGCCGTCGTGCTGCGCCACGGCGTGCAGCGCGATCACGCCGCCTTGCGAAAAGCCGCCCAAGGCCGTGGCCGCCGGGCTCACGCCCAGGCGCTGCTGCTGCGCGCGCAGCCACCTGGCCAGCGACGCGACGCAGCCCATCACCCGGGCGCGCCAGGCCGCGACGTCTTCGAGGCCCTCGATCGAATACCACTGATGGCCGCTGCGGCCGGCATCGGCCGGGTCAGGCGCCTGGGGCGCCAGTACGGCAGCCTGCGGGAACTGCAGCCGAAGGGCTTGCGCCAGCGGCAGGAATACGCTGGGCTCCTGGGCCCAGCCGTGCAGCAGCACGATCAGCTGCTCGGCCCGGCCGGCCGCCGGCAGCCATTCGATCGGCAGCGGCCAGGCGGGCGCCGATGGTGCAGGATCGAAGGGCGTGGGTGGCATCGGGCTGGCATTCACGATGGCGCGCATTCTCGCCGCTGGCTTGCGGTGATCGGGGCGGACACCTGCAGTTCGTGCTCAATGGAAGTCCCGGCTGCTTGTGGCCAGGCCCTGCAGCAGGGCGGTGTGATCCACCAGCTTGCGCGCCACCAGGTGCATCACCTCGCCTTCACGTTGCCAGACGCCGTAGACGGTGAGCAGCCGGCTGGCCAGCAGCGGGCGGCGCTGCGCTTCGACCACGGCGGGCCAGACGATGATGTTGACGTGGCCGGTTTCGTCTTCCAGCGTCACGAAGACCACCCCCTTGGCCGTGCCCGGGCGCTGGCGGTGCGTGACGATGCCGCTGGCCCGCGCGAGCTGACCCGGCCGCGCGGCGCGCAGCTCGGCCGCCGTCTGCACCTTGAAGCCGCGCAGCTGTTCCCGCAGCAGGGCCAGCGGGTGGTTCTTCAAGGACAAGCCGGTGGCGCGGTAATCGGCCAGCGTCTCGCCCGCGGCATCGGCCGGCGCCAGCGTGGCCGAGGCTTCGTGCGTGCGGGTGCGGCGCAGCATCGGCGTGGCGCGGGTATCCACGCCGGCCACCGCCCAGGCCGCCTGTCGCCGATGGCCGGTGAGCGGCTGCAGCGCATCGGCCTGGGCCAGCAACTGCAGCTCGCGCGCATCCAGCTGCGCGCGGCGGGCCAGATCTTCGGCGCTGTCGAACGGCGCCTGGATGCGCGCAGCCACCAGACGCTGCGCCGCGGCTTCGGCAAGGCCGCCGATGCGCGACAAGCCCAGCCGCACCGGCAGCAGCCCCTGCGCATCGGGCGTGTTGCCGGGTTCGAGGATCGTCTCCCAGGCGCTGAGGTTCACATCGACGGGCAGCACGGTCACGCCGTGTTCGCGGGCATCGCGCACCAGCTGCGCGGGGGCGTAGAAGCCCATGGGCTGGCTGTTGAGCAGCGCCGCGAGAAAGGCGTCCGGATGCCAGCGCTTGAGCCAGGCGCTGGCATACACCAGCAGCGCAAAGCTGGCCGCGTGGCTCTCGGGAAAGCCGTATTCACCGAAGCCCTGGATCTGCTTGAAGATGCGCTCGGCAAACTCTTCGGTGTAGCCCTTGTGCAGCATGCGGCCCACCAGCCGCTCATGGAAGGGCTCCAGGCCGCCCTTGCGCTTCCAGGCGGCCATCGCGCGGCGCAGCTGATCGGCTTCGCCGGGCGTGAAATCGGCCGCCAGGATGGCCAGCTGCATCACCTGCTCCTGGAAGATGGGCACCCCCAGCGTGCGCTGCAGGGCCTGGCGGACCTCGTCGCTGGGGTAGTCGATGGGCTCTTCGCCATTGCGACGGCGCAGGTAGGGATGCACCATGCCGCCCTGGATGGGCCCGGGGCGCACGATGGCGACCTCGATCACCAGATCGTAGAAGCACTGCGGCTTCAGCCGCGGCAGCATGCTCATCTGCGCCCGGCTTTCCACCTGGAAGGTGCCCACGCTGTCGCCGCGCGAGAGCATGGCGTAGACCTCGGGATCCTCGCGCGGGATCTGGTAGAGCTCCAGCGGCGTGCCGCGCTTGCTGCCCACCAGGGCGAGCGCCCGGCGGATGGCGCTGAGCATGCCCAGCGCCAGGATGTCCACCTTGATCAGGCCCAGCGCATCCAGATCGTCCTTGTCCCACTGGATGACGCTGCGCCCTTCCATGGCCGCGTTTTCCACCGGCACGAGCTGCGCCAGATCATCGCGCGCGATGACAAAGCCGCCGGGATGCTGGCTCAGGTGGCGCGGAAACCCCACCAGCTGGCCGGTGAGCTCCATCCACAGGCGGCTGACGGGCGCGCCGGGATCGAAGCCGTTTTCCTGCAGGCGCTCAGGATCGATGCGGCGGCCATCCCACCAGTGGGCGCTCTTGGCCACGGCATCGATGCGATCCAGATCGATGCCCAGCGCACGGCCCACGTCGCGCAGCGCCGAGCGCGGCCGGTAGCTGATGACCACGCCCGTCAAGGCCGCGCGGTGGCGGCCGTACTTGCGGTAGATGTACTGGATGACCTCCTCGCGGCGCTGGTGCTCGAAATCGATGTCGATGTCCGGCGGCTCGTTGCGCTCGGCACTGATGAAGCGCTCGAACAGCAGCGTGGTGAGGGTGGGATCCACGGCCGTCACGCCCAGGCAGTAGCAGACCGCCGAGTTGGCCGCGCTGCCCCGCCCCTGGCACAGGATGCCCTGGCCACGGGCCCAGTGCACGATGTCGGCCACGGTGAGGAAATAGGGCTCGTACTGCAGCTGCGCGATCAGCGCCAGTTCATGCTCGACCATCGCGCGCACAGCGCTCGGCAAGCCCTGGGGATAACGCTCCACGGCACCGGCTTCGGTGAGCGAACGCAGCCAGCTGACCGGCGTGTGGCCATCGGGCACGATCTCGCGCGGATATTCGTAGCGCAGCTGCGCGAGCGAGAAGGCGCAGCGGCCGGCGACTTCGAGCGTGGCCGCCAGCCACTGCGGTGCATGCAGCTGCGCCAGGCGCGCACGCGAGCGCAGATGAGCCTCAGCGTTGGCCGTCAGCGCCCAGCCGCAGGCGGAGACTGCGCACTTCAGGCGCGTGGCCGTCAGCACATCAAGCAGGGGCTTGCGCGAGCGGGCATGCATGCGCACATCGCCCACGGCCACGATGGCCAGGCCGGTGAGCGCCGACAGACGCTGCAGATGCTCCTGCAGTTCCAGCTCACCCGGCACCAGGTTCAGGCACAGCCCCAGGCGCGCCCGTTCGACACCGAACCAGGTCTTCAGCCACAGGGCCTGCGCAAACAGCGATTCGAACGCCTGGCCCGGCTCGGGCACCAGCAAGGCGATGCAGTCCGGCAGGCCCGCCAGCATCGGGGCCGTGGGCGCGCGGCCCTCGACATCGGAGGCCAGCGCCCGGTACTCACCCTTGGGCGCCCGGCGACGCGCCAGCGTGACCCAGTGCACCAGATTGCCGTAGCCGCGGCGCGATTGCGCCAGCAGCACGAGGCGCGCGCCGGCGGGGCCGGGGGATGCGGCGGGTGAAGGGCCTGCTGGCCGTGCGGGTGGGCGGCGTGGTGAAACCGGGGGAGAAACCGGGGGTGAGGCCGGGGGTGAGGCCGGGGGTGAAGTGATGGGTGACGGCGCAGGTGAAGCGCCTTGCAAAACGCTCCGGGCAGCGGCTGAAGGCGGAGCCGACGGCGCAGCCGATGAGGACAAGCGCATCAGCACCCCCACGATCAGGCTCAGGCCACAGCGCTGCGCCTGGGCATGCGCGCGCACCACCCCGCTGAGCGAACACTCGTCGGTGATCGCCAGCGCCGCATATCCCAGGGCCTGCGCGCGCGTGACCAGCTCTTCGGGCTGCGAAGCCCCGGCCAGAAAGCTGAAGTTGCTGCGGCACATCAGCTCGGCATACCCGGGCAAGGCCGCGGATGGCCGTGCCGGCGGCAGCGAAGCCAGACCGTCCGCAGCGCCCTCCCCCGACCGCTGACGGACCCCCGCAGCGGCGCCATGAGGCGGCCCAGCCGAAGGCAGGATCGATGACACCATCATGCAGCCGCGGGCCGATCGCTCAAGCCGCCAGGCCCTGGCTGCGGACAGCGCCGCCCGCCCGTGCTGGCGCCATGAAGACCGGCCTGTCCACACGGTAGGCCGCCTGCGGCTCACGCACACGATGACCCCGCCCGGCGTCGAGCCGGTCCAGCGGGCTCTGCACTGCGCCGCCGCCGAGCTTGAGCACATGCGTGTAGATCATCGTCGTGCTCACGTCGGCATGGCCCAGCAGCTCTTGCACCGTCCGGATGTCATACCCGGCCATCAGCAGGTGCGTGGCAAACGAGTGACGCAAGGTGTGCGGTGTGGCCGGCTTGACGATGCCCGCGCGCTGCACGGCGGCCCGGAAGGCACGCTGGAACGTCTGCTCGTAAAGGTGATGGCGCCGCACCAGCTCAGCCCCGGCGCCCTCCGCCGGCTGCATGCCCGATGTCCCTGAGGCCGCAGACGCAGTGGATGGCGACGCGGTGGTGGCCGGCCCGCCCGGCCCGCCCGGCGCACCCGACGCGCCCGACAGGCCCGACAAGCCCGACAAAGGACGGCTTCGGGGATCGACGGCCAGCTGATGATGCGGAAAGACCCAGAACCAGCTCCAGGACTGCGGCGCGCGAGGGTACTTGCGCGCGAGTGCGTAGGGCACGTCGACACCCGGCACAGCCTGCGCACGGTCGGCCGCCCAGAGCGCCTGCGCCTGGCGCAGCTGATCGTGCAAGGCAGCCTCGAGCGCATCGGGCAGCATCACGACCCGATCCTTGCCCCCCTTGCCACCCCGCACGATCAAGGCGCGGCGATCGAAATCCACGTCCTTCACGCGCAGGCGCACACCTTCCATCAAGCGCATGCCCGTGCCGTAGAGCAGGCGTGCCAGCAACTGGTGCGTGACCGCCAGCTGCTCACCCAGCGCGGTGGACCACAGCGGCCGCACCAGTTCATCCAGCACCCGCGACACCTCCTCGTGCGACAGCACCACGGGCAGCCGCTCACGGTGGCGCGGGCGGCCGATCTCCTGCATCCAGGGCAGCTGCTGGCGCAGCACCTTCTGGTACAGGAACAGCAACGCCGAGAGCGCCTGCTTGTGCGTGGAAGGCGCCACCTGGCGCTCAGACGCCAGCCAGGAGAGGAAATCCTCGACATCCGGACCGGACAGGTCTGCCGGATGGCGCAGGCCATGAAACCGGATGAAGGCCCTCACCCAGCCGACATAGGCCTCCTCCGTGCGCAGGCTGTAGTGCATGTAGCGGATCTGCTGACGCAACAGATCCAGCAGCCGAGGCGGCGGCGGTGGAGGCGCGGCGCCGAACGGAAACGGGGGGTTCATGGGGGGATAGGGCTCACGTCATACTGTTTTTTCATACAGTACCAAGAAGATGCCAGGACGACAAGCCCTCCGACGTACGAGCACCTGCCCATGTCCTTCACGCGGGCCCCCACCGGCGCGGGTGCACGTCGATGTACCCGCTGCCTGCCATCGCGGCTGTGCGCCCTGCGCCTTGCAGACGAGCCCGCAGACCCGGCGGAGAAGGAGCCGGCGCTCGCGCCCTCTCGCGCATGACCCTGCCCTCGTCGCTCTGCGCCCCTGAGCCGCCCCCACCCGCAGCCACATAACCATGACCAGCAGCCGCTCGACACCTGAACCCTGGCTTGCCACCAGCCGCGCGCAACAGGAGCCGCACCCCCGCGCTGCGCCCCCCAAAGCCACCCGATCGCGCCATCTGCCCGAGACGCGCGTCGTCAAGACCCTGCGCCCGGGCAAGCCCGGCACCCTCAAGCTGCAGCGACGCTACGGCGCTGACCTGATCTGCGTGCGCCACCGCCACGATCCGATCGCGCTCTACCGCTACGTCACCGTCGAACTCGTGGTCAGCAAGTCCCTGGTCAACCCCAGGGCCTTTGCCCGACACTGGCACCCGATCCGCCTGCACGTCAGCGAACGCAACCTGCGCGAGCAAGTCAAATCCGCCGGCGGCCGCTGGGACCCCGACTCCACCCTCTGGTGGCTGCGAGGCGCCCACATCCTCAAGCTCGGCCTCGTCGACCGGATCTCCACGAAACACCCCCGCCGAAAAGCTAACCCATCACCCTAGCGCAGCAAGCCGAACCGAACTTACAATGAGATAGATCTGGCCTTCAAGACCGATTTCGGATCAGCTTTGGCTGGATTTGCTGTTGTCGAAATCACGTTAGGCTGCACGGAAACTACCGTCGGGGTACACCGAAGATGCCCAAAGTCAATGTCGATGCAGTGCCCACTCGTGTGGGAACTGGCTATCCCGCAGCGTTCAATGAGGCATGCGCCGGTCGCACTCGAAAGCGTCTGGGAGACGCTGGTCGCTTGAACGACTTCGGCGTCAATCTCATGACACTTCCACCAGGTAGTTGGTCGAGCCAGCGGCACTGGCACAGCCACGAAGACGAGTTCGTGTACATCCTTGAAGGCGAACTTACGCTCGTGGAGGATGGCGCTGAGACAGTCCTTCGCGCGGGAGACTGTGCGGCCTTCCCCAAAGGTAGCGGCAATGGACATCACTTGCAAAATCGAGCCGCGACTGTCGCCGTGTACCTTGAAGTTGGCTCAAGACACTCCGACGACCTCACGACCTGCTCGGACGTCGACATGATGAGTTCGAATCGAGATGGGCAGTTCGTTCACAAAGATGGGTCATCATACCCGTAGGCAAGAAGTGCAGCCTAACTGGTCGTTCAACCGGAGCGCCAACGGCTGGCCACCAGGCCCGCGCAGCGCCTTGGTTCATCATGCGCCGCGCGGGCCTGGCGTCCACCCGTCGTCGCCCGGTTAACTCTGCGTTAGACCGCATATGACGGGAGCATCTCTGCGCCTTGCAAGCAGTTCAAAGCCAAGACAATGGCCAGAGCTCTTGGCTGGAGTCGAGGAGCCTCGTCGCGCAGAGGAAGAAGTTCGAAGCCACTTCGCGCTCGAGCTGCTCCGGCGCAGCCGGTGGCCGCAACGGGCCAATGTTCGCAGCGCCTGC
>JAEUOZ010000042.1 GCA_016790225.1 Rubrivivax sp. | reverse complement strand
GAGGCGGTACACGGGGTAGGTCATCACGTCGCCGAGCGGGATCGTGCCGGCCAGCAGCGGTGGCACCGGCACGCCGTGCACGTCGTCGCCCACGATGAGGCTGCGCGCTTCCTCGAACACGAGGATCAGGCCGTAGGTCATCAGCACCTGCTGCAGGTGCTCACGCTCGTAGAGGTAACTGTAGAACGCCCACTCCAGCACATAGCCGAGCAGCACCGCGAGCACGGTGCCCACGGCCAGCGTCGAGAAGAACCCGCCGCCGAAGGTGGCCGCCACCGGGGGCGCCAGCGCGAAGGCCATGTAGGCGCCGACCATGTAGAAGCTGCCGTGCGCCAGGTTGATGACGCCCATGATCCCGAAGATCAGCGTCAGGCCCGAAGCCACCAGGAACAGCAGCAGCCCGTACTGCAGCGCGTTCAGGCACTGGATGAGGAAGGTGGCGAAGTCCACGGGGGTGGTGGGTCAGGTAGGGGAGCGAACGGTGTTCGCTGCTTGGCGAGCGCAGCAACGCCAGGATGTGACGCCGATGCCGTCGCGAGCGGGCCGAGGTGGGGTGCGTCGCGCGCAGGTGTACACCGGTACACCGGGCACGACGCGTGCCAGATCGGCCCGCGCAGCAGGCAGATGCCTTACATCTTGCAGCCGCGGGCCGGGTCGGGCAGCACCTTCACCGCCACGCCGGTGCGCACGTTCTGTTCACCCTTGACTTCGCGGACGTAGAAATCCTGGATGGGGTTGTGTGCCGCGCTCAGCGTGAACTTGCCGCGCGGGCTGTCCACGCTGACCTTGCGCATCGCGGCCACCATCGCGTCGCGCTGCTTGAAATCGCCCTTCACCGCCGTCAGGCCGGCTGCCAGGATCTGCGCCGCGTCGTAGCCCTGCACCGCATACACATCGGGCTGCAGCTTGTAGGTGGTGGCGTAGCGCGTGCGGAAGGCGTTGTCGCGCGGGGTGTCCAGGCTGTCGGCGTAGTGCAGCGAGGTCAGCAGGCCCTGGGCGGAACTGCCTTGCGCGGCCAGCGTGCCGTCGGTGAGGAAGCCCGAGCCCACCAGCGGGATCGTGCGGCGCAGGCCCGCGGCGTCGTAGTCCTTGACAAACTTCACCGCGCCGCCGCCGGCAAAGAAGGCAAAAACCACATCGGGCTTCTGCGAGGCGATCTCGGTCAGCAGCGCCTGGAATTCGACGTTGGGGAAGGGCAGGGTCAGTTCCTTGAGCACCTTGCCGCCGCCCTTTTCGAAGGCCTCGGTGAAGCCCTTGACCGTCTCGTTGCCGGCCGCGTAGTTCCAGGTGATGGTCATCGCGCGCTTGTAGCCCTTCTGCGCGGCCACCACGCCGGTGGCAAAGCCGGGCTGCCAGTTGCTGAAGCTGGAGCGGATGATGTTGGGTGCGCACAGCGGCCCGGTGATGGCGTCGGCCCCGGCATTGGGCACGATGAGCAGGGTGTTGCTCTCGCGGGCGGCGCGCGCCATGGCCAGCGCCACGCCGGAGTGCACCGTGCCGACGATCACATCGACGTTGTCGCGCTTGATGAGCTTGTTGACGTTGTCGGTGGCCTTGGCGGGATCGCTCTCGTCATCGACGCGGAAATACTGGATCTCGCGACCGCCGAGCTTGCCGCCTTGTTCGGCCACGTACTGGCGGAAGCCGTTCTCGATGGCCGTGCCCAGCGCGGCAAAGGTGCCGGTGGCCGGCAGCATCAGGCCCACCTTCAGGGCGGGCTGGCCCTGGGCCTGCACGGCGGTGGCGGTGAAGGTGGCCAGGGCCGCGGCCGCGGTGGCCAGCAGAAGGGTGCGGGGCAGGGTCATGCGCAGGTCTCCGGGTGAAGGTATGCGGAAAGGGCGAAAAATACTTTAGATCCAAACTACTTACAAGAACGAGCGGACGGCGGCGATCACGATGTCGGGTTGATCCCTATGCGGCGAGTGGCCGCACTGCGGGATTTCCAGCAGCCGTGTCTGCGGCACGCGA
Source organism: Rubrivivax sp. (assembly GCA_016790225.1). Next base: position 59,190 of record JAEUOZ010000042.1, on the reverse strand, counting down.
CGCGCGATGCCGCGGATCTGCTCGAGCGTGCCGTACTCGTCGTCCAGACCCTGGATGGCGAGCACCGGGCAGGAGATGCTGCCGATCTCCGGCTCGATCGTCCATTGGCGAAAAGGCGGATGCAGCCACACATCGTTCCAGCCCCAGAACGCCGAATCGGGGTCATCGTGATGACGGGACAAACGCTGACGAAGGTCCGTTTCCAGGTAGTCCGTCCGGGCCTTTTCGATGCTGGCGATGGACAGCGGCTCCACGCGGATGTGCGGCGCCATCACGATCAGCCCGGCCAGGCGTGCGGCCGGGTGCGCAGCAAAGAGCAGTGCGATGCTGCCGCCATCGCTGTGGCCGAAGAGCAGCAAGCGCTCTTGCGCGGGATCCACCTTCAGCGCCTGCAGCAGCGCGGGCAGCACCTCGTGCGCCTGCTGGTGCATGAAGTCCACCGACCAGGCTTCATCGGGCGCGCGCGGCGTGGAGCGGCCATAGCCCGGGCGCGAATACACCAGGCCCCGCGCACCCACCGCACGGCACAGCCGATCCGGAAAATCCCGCCACATCGAGACCGAACCCAGGCCTTCGTGCAGAAAGACGATCAGTGGCGCCGGGGCAGCGCGCGGGGCCGCCGCGGGCGCACCGGGCATGCCCGGAAGACCCGGCAAACCCGTCTCAGGCACCCAGCGCAGCTCCAGCTGCACCGGGCGCCCGCGCCAGCGGATCTCGACCGTTTGGGACATCAGGATGGCAGCTGAGGCTGTGATCCGCCAGGGGCCCTCAGGCTGCGCCGGCTTCGCGCTCGCGCAGCTTGAAGCGCTGGATCTTGCCGGTGGCGGTCTTCGGCAGATCGGGCACAAATTCGATCTGCCGCGGGTATTTATAGGGCGCGAGCTTGTCCTTGACGAAGGCCTTCAGGCCATCGGCCGTGGCCTCGCCACCGGGCTTGAGCACCACGAAGGCCTTGGTCTTGGTCAGGCCCTCGGCATCCGGCACGCCGATCACCGCGGCTTCCAGCACCGCCGGGTGCTGCACCAGCGTGGCCTCCACCTCAAACGGTGAAACATAGACGCCGCTGACCTTGAGCATGTCGTCGCTGCGGCCGCCGTAGGTATAGCTGCCGTCATCGACGTTGCGCAGGTACTTGTCGCCGCTCTTCGTCCAGCCGCCCTGGAAGGTCTCGGCCGTCTTCGCGCGGTTGCCCCAGTACATCAGGGCCGCGCTGGGCCCCTGGATGTAGAGATCGCCCGGTTCGCCATCGGGCACCGGCTGGCCATCGTCGCCGCGCAGCTCGATCGTGTAGCCGGGCACCGGCCATCCCGTGCTGCCGTAGCGCACCTGGCCGGGCCGGTTGGACAGGAAGATGTGCAGCATCTCGGTGGAGCCGATGCCATCGATGATGTCCACGCCGAAGTGGCGCCTGAAGCGCTCGCCCAGATCGGCCGGCAGCGCTTCCCCGGCGGAAGACACCAGGCGCAGCCGCAGGGCGCCGCGCGCGGGCAGGGCCGGATGGGCCAGCATGCCGGCAAAGCCCGTGGGCGCGCCGTAGAAGACGGTGGGCATCAGCCCTTGAACGCCGCCTGTCCAACGCTTGAACACCGCCTCCGGCGTGGGCCTCTCGGCCATCAGCAGCGTGGTGGCGCCCACGCTTAGCGGGAAGCTCAGCGCATTGCCCAGGCCATAGGCGAAGAAGAGCTTGGCGGCGCTGAAGCACAGGTCGCTCTCGTGCAGGCGCAGCACGCCCTTGCCGTAGAGCTCGGCGGTCCACCAGGCGTTGGCGTGCGAGTGCACCGTGCCCTTGGGGCGCCCGGTGGAACCCGAGGAGTACAGCCAGAAGGCGGGGTCGTCGGCAGCGGTGTTGGCTGCCCGGGCCAGCGGCGAGGCGGCGGCGACAAAGGTCTCGAACTCGGTCTCGGAAGGGTGCAGCGGCGCCAGGGGCCGCGAGACCAGCACCTTGCCGACTTCATGATCGCTCTTCACCAGGGCGGCGTTCAGCGTGGGCAGCAGCGCGCCGGAGACGAAGACCGCCTGCGCGCGCGAGTGCTCCAGCATGTAGGCGTAGTCATCCGCAGTCAGCAGCGTATTCACCGCCACCGGCACGACGCCGGCATACAGCGCGCCCAGAAAGGCCACGGGCCAGTCGACCCCGTCCAGCATCAGCAGCAGCACCCGCTCTTCGCGGCGGATCCCCAGGGCGCGCAGGCCGGCGGCCACGCGCCGCACGCGATCATCCAGCGCGCGGTAGCTCAGCACGCCGGCATCGTCCACGAAGGCGGCCTTCGTGCCGCGCTCGCTGTTCAGCGCCAGCAGGTGCTGCGCGAAGTTGAAGCGCGCCGGAGGCGGCGCCAGGTCCACGGCGGTGCTGGAGAGGGTCTGGGTCATGCGGTGTCTCCTGCGGGGGGCTTCGGCGTTCGGCCCGGCTGCGGGCCGGGAGCGCACGCCACCCAAGGCTTCGGGGCCGCTTGCCCTGCGAAGCCAGATGAATTATTGTGCTGATACGCACGATAGAACCCGACGCGTACCATGTCAAGCACTATAGTTCATCAAATTGGATCGACACCGGGGATTGCGGCTGAGGGCGGTGCCGATGCGCCCGCGCCGTCGGCCGGCGCGGAGGCCAAGAACCCTTTCCTGGCGGCCATGGGCGAACGTGCCCGCGCGCTGCGCGCCCGGCGTGGCATGACGCGCAAGGCGGTGGCACTGGCCGCCGATGTCTCCGAGCGCCACCTGGCCAATCTGGAATACGGCATCGGCAACGCCTCGATCCTGGTGCTGCTGCAGGTGGCCGGCGCGCTGCAGTGTTCGCTGGCCGAACTGATCGGCGATGTGACCACCTCCACGCCGGAATGGCTGCTGATCCGCGAACTGCTGGAAAACCGCGACGAAGCCACGCTGCGCCGGGTGCGCATCAGCATCGGCGAGCAGCTGGGCACGGGCGGAGGCAATGCGGCGCGCAGCCCGCGCATCGCGCTGGTGGGCCTGCGCGGCGCCGGCAAGAGCACGCTCGGCCAGCGCCTGGCCGAAGACCTGGGCTTTCCCTTTGTCGAGCTGAGCCGCGAGATCGAGCAGTTTGCCGGCTGCAGCGTGGCGGAGATCCAGGCCCTCTATGGCCAGAACGCCTACCGGCGCTACGAGCGCCGCGCGCTGGAAGAGACCATCCAGCTCTACCCCGAGGCGGTGATCGCCACGCCGGGCGGCCTGGTGAGCGACGCCGCCACCTTCAACCTGCTGCTGGCGCACTGCACGACGGTGTGGCTGCGCGCCGAGCCGGAAGACCACATGCGCCGCGTCGTGGCCCAGGGCGACATGCGGCCCATCCGCTCCAGCCAGGAGGCCATGGACGACCTCAAGCGCATCCTGGCCGGACGCGCCGCCTTCTATTCCAAGGCCGATTTCCAGCTCAACACCAGCGCCCAGCCCGAGGACGCGAGCTTCGAGCTGTTGCGCCACCTGGCGCGTGAGGCGCTCAAGCTGCCTGCCGCCTGAGCTGCGGGCAGGGCAGGCAAGAAAATGCATATCGCCGGCTGCATGGGTACTTGACTGCGCAGTATTGTGCACTATCATGCCTGACATGCACTGTACTTCCGCGCCGATGGCGCGGCCAGTCAGTCGAACCAGGCCAGCCGCACGGAGACAAGACGATGAGCGAAGCCCCGATGGTCGATTACCGGACCGAGCCTTCCCGCTACCGGCACTGGCAGCTGAAGGTCGAGGGCCCCGTGGCCACCCTGTCGCTGAACGTGGACGAAAACGCGGGCCTGCGCCCGGGCTACAAGCTCAAGCTCAACAGCTACGACCTGGGCGTGGACATCGAGCTCAACGATGCCGTCAACCGCATCCGCTTCGAGCACCCGCAGGTGCGCACGGTGGTGCTCACCAGCGCGAAGGAGCGCGTCTTCTGCTCAGGCGCCAACATCTTCATGCTGGGCGTTTCCAGCCACGCATGGAAGGTCAACTTCTGCAAGTTCACGAACGAGACGCGCAACGGCCTGGAAGACGCATCGCGCCACAGCGGGCTGAAGTTTCTGGCCGCCGTCAACGGCGCCTGCGCCGGCGGTGGTTACGAGCTGGCGCTGGCCTGCGACGAGATCCTGCTGGTGGACGACCGCTCCAGCGCCGTCAGCCTGCCCGAGGTGCCGCTGCTGGGCGTGCTGCCGGGCACCGGCGGTCTGACGCGGGTGACCGACAAGCGCCATGTGCGCCACGATCTGGCTGACATCTTCTGCACCACCACCGAAGGCGTGCGCGGCCAGAAGGCCAAGGATTGGCGGCTGGTGGACGAGATCGCCAGGCCCGCGGCCTTCGCTGCCCGCGTGCAGGAGCGCGCGCTGCAGCTGGCCGCGCAGAGTGACCGCCCGGCCGATGGCCACGGCGTGGCGCTGACGCCGCTGCAGCGCACGCTGGAAGGCGACACGCTGCGCTACGAGCATGTCGCGGTGGCGATCGACCGCGCGCGACGCGTGGCCACCGTCACCGTGCAGGGGCCGCGCGGCGCGCAGCCCGCCGACATCGCCGGCATCCAGGCCGCGGGCGCCCGCTGGTACCCGCTGCAGATGGCGCGCGAGCTGGAGGATGCCATCCTGCACCTGCGCACCAACGAGCTGGAGATCGGCACCTGGCTGATCAAGACCCAGGGCGACGCCGCCGCCGTGCTGGCCAGCGATGCCGTGCTGATGGCGCAGCGCTCACACTGGCTGGTGCGGGAGACCATCGGCCTGCTGCGCCGCAGCTTCAGCCGGCTGGATGTCTCTTCGCGCAGCCTGTTTGCGCTGATCGAGCCGGGCTCCTGCTTTGCCGGCAGCCTGCTGGAGCTGGCCCTGGCCTGCGACCGCAGCTACCAGCTCATGCTGCCCGACGATGAAGCCGCGAGCCCGAAGATCACCGTGGCCGAGGCCAACTTCGGCCTGTACCCGATGGCCACCGGCCAGAGCCGCCTGCAGCGCCGCTTCTATGACGAGCAGCCTGCCCTGGATGCCGTGCGGGCCCGTGTCGGCCAGGCGCTGGATGCCGACGCGGCGATGGCCCTGGGCCTGATCACGCTCAACCCGGACGACATCGACTGGGCCGACGAGACCCGCATCGCCATCGAGGAGCGTGTCGCGATGAGCCCCGATGCGCTGACCGGCCTGGAGGCCAACCTGCGCTTCAACGGCCCCGAAAACCTGTTCACGCGCGTCTTCGGCCGGCTCACCGCCTGGCAGAACTGGATCTTCCAGCGGCCCAACGCCGTGGGAGAGAAGGGCGCGCTGAAGGTGTATGGCAAGGGCGACAAGGCCGCCTTCGACTGGACGCGCGTGTGATGGCCGCGCAGCCACGGCGCCACCGGATGCCCGTCCCCGCTTCACCAAGACCACTCTGGAGACCTGCATGAGCAGCATCGACTACAGCGAGAAGATCCCCAACAACGTCAACCTCGCCGAAGACCGCACGCTCAAACGCGCGCTGGAGCAATGGCAGCCCAACTACCTGCAGTGGTGGCAGGAAATGGGGCCGGATGGCTCGCAGGACTTCGATGTCTATCTGCGCACGGCTGTCAGCGTGGATCCGCAGGGCTGGGCGCAGTTCGGCCACGTGAAGATGCCGGATTACCGCTGGGGCATCTTCCTGAACCCGGCCGAGAAGGACCGCAAGATCCACTTCGGCGATCACCTGGGCGAAGCGGCCTGGCAGGACGTTCCCGGCGAGCACCGCGCCAACCTGCGCCGCATCATCGTGACGCAGGGCGATACCGAACCCGCCAGCGTGGAGCAGCAGCGCCACCTGGGCCTGACCTGCCCGAGCCAGTACGACCTGCGCAACCTCTTCCAGGTGAACGTGGAGGAGGGGCGCCACCTCTGGGCCATGGTCTATCTGCTGCACAAATACTTCGGCCGCGATGGCCGCGAGGAAGGCGAAGCGTTGCTGGAGCGCCGCAGCGGCGAGCAGGACAACCCGCGCATCCTGCAGGCCTTCAACGAGAAGACGCCCGACTGGCTGAGCTTCTTCATGTTCACCTATTTCACCGATCGCGACGGCAAGTTCCAGCTCTGCGCCCTGGCCGAGAGCAGCTTCGATCCGCTGGCCCGAACGACCAAGTTCATGCTCACCGAAGAGGCGCACCACATGTTCGTGGGCGAATCCGGCGTGAGCCGCGTGATCCAGCGCACCGTGAGCGCGATGAACGAGCTGAAGACCGACGATGTCGCGAAGCTGCGCGCGGCCGGCGTGATCGATCTGCCCACGCTGCAGCGCTACCTGAACTTCCACTTCAGCGTCACCATCGATCTCTTCGGCGCCGATGAATCCAGCAACGCCGCCACCTTCTACAGCTCCGGCCTCAAGGGCCGCTTCGAGGAAGGCAAGCGTGCGGACGATCACCAGCTGCGCGGCCAGACCTACCGCGTGCTGAACCTCGTCAACGGCCAGCTGGTGGAGAAGGAGGTGCCGATGCTCAACGCCTTGAACGAGGTGCTGCGCGACGACTACATCAAGGATTCCGTGGGCGGCGTGGAGCGCTGGAACAAGGTGATCGAGAAGGCCGGCATCCCCTTCCGGCTGAAGGTGCCGCACAAGGCCTTCCACCGCAACATCGGTTCGCTCTCGGGCGCCAGGATCTCGCCCGACGGGCGCGTGCTGAGCGATGCCGAGTGGAACGCCCGCGTGGACGAGTGGCTGCCCAGCGCTGCAGACCGTGCCTACGTTGCCAGCCTGATGGGGCGCGTGGTGGAGCCCGGCCGCTTTGCCAACTGGATCGCACCGCCGGTGATGGGCATCAACCGTCAGCCGGTGGACTTTGCCTATGTGCGATTCAATTGAGCCCTGCCGCACCCGCCCTTCGCGGGGCGGCTGAAAGATCCGCCCCACCATGGACATGCCCCACGCGCTGCTCAGGCAGCACCTGATCGACCCCGAGATCTGCATCCGCTGCAACACCTGCGAGGCCACCTGCCCCGTGGGCGCGATCACGCACGATGCGCGCAACTACGTCGTGGACTCGGCCAGGTGCAACCTCTGCATGGCCTGCGTGCCGCCATGCCCCACCGGCAGCATCGACAACTGGCGCACCGTGCCCGTCGTGCGCGCCTACACGCTGGAAGAGCAACTCGGCTGGGATGAACTGCCGGCCGAGCTGCCTGCCGAGATGCTGGCGGCCGCGGGCGGCGTTGCAGCAACTGAGGCGGCCTCAGCGGCAGCGGATGCGGTGGCTGAGGCCGGGCCCGGTGACCGCGCCGGTGCCGATGCCGATGCCGATGCCGGTGGCGCTGCCGGGCTTTCGGCCGAAGGCCGTTTCGACAGCGCGGCCTGGGGATCCACCCTGCCGCCCTGGAGCGCGGCCCACCCGTACACCCGGCTCTACGGCCCGAAGTCCGCGCAGCCCTTCATCCGCGCCACGGTGAGCGGCAATGTGCGCGTCACCGAGGTGGGCACGGAGTACGACACGCACCACATCGTGCTGGATTTCGGCAGCACGCCCTTCCCGCTGCTGGAGGGCCAGTCGATCGGCATCCTGCCGCCGGGCCTGGATGCGCAGGGCCGGCCGCACCACGCCCGCCAGTACAGCATCGCCAGCCCGCGCAACGGCGAGCGCCCGGGCTACAACAACGCCTCGCTCACGGTCAAGCGCGTGCTGGAAGACCACCACGGGCGGCCCGTGCGCGGGGTGGCCAGCAACTACCTGTGCGATCTGATGGTGGGTGACACGGTGCAGGTGATCGGCCCTTTCGGCGCCAGTTTCCTGATGCCCAACCACCCGCGCAGCCATCTGGTTATGATCTGCACCGGCACCGGCAGTGCGCCGATGCGCGCCATGACCGAGTGGCGACGGCGCCTGCGCCGCGCCGCGACCGCACCGCTGGCGGGCGCTGGCCCGCGCGGCATCAAGGGTGGCGTGCAGGGCGCCTGGGATCCGGGCGCCGAGGCGGCCGAAGGCGGCAAGCTGCTGCTCTTCTTCGGGGCCCGGACGCAGCAGGAGCTGCCTTACTTCGGCCCGCTGCAGAGCCTGCCGCGGGACTTCATCGACATCCACTTTGCCTTCAGCCGCACGCCCGGCCAGCCCAGGACCTACGTGCAGGATCTGATGCGCCAGCGTGCGGCCGATCTGGCGCCCCTGCTGGCCGATCCGCAGGCCTACTTCTACGTCTGCGGCCTGAAGGCCATGGAAGAAGGCGTGGTGCTGGCCCTGCGGGACATCGCGCTGCAGGCAGGGCTGGATTGGGAGAACATCGGTGCCGCGATGAAGAGCCAAGGCCGGCTGCACCTGGAGACCTATTGATGAGCCCCTTCCAAGCCCTGACCCTGGACCTGCGCGCGCCCGGCGTGGCGCAGATCACCATGAACCGCCCCGCGGTATTCAACGCCTTCGACGAGGCGATGATCGGCGAGATGCACCAGGCCTTTGCGCAGGCGATCGCCGATCCGCAGGTGCGCGTGATCGTGCTGGCTGCCGAGGGCAAGCACTTCAGCGCCGGGGCCGATCTGCAGTGGATGCAGCGCGCCAGCCAGGCCACGCGCGAATGGAACGTCGATGACGCCCGGCGCTTTGCCGCCATGCTCTGGCAGATCGACAGCAGCCCCAAGCCCACCGTTGCGCGCATCCAGGGCGCGGCGCTGGGCGGCGGCGTGGGGCTGGCCTGCGTCTGCGACGTGGCCATCGCCGCTGAAGCCGCAAGCTTCTCCGTGAGCGAGGCGAAATTCGGCATCCTGCCGGCGGTGATCGGGCCGTATGTGGTCAATGCCATCGGCCGCCGCCACGCGCGCCGCCTGGCGCTGACCACGCAGCGCATCGGCGCGGCCGAGGCGCTGACGCTCGGTCTGGTGCACCAGGTGGTGGCGGCGGACGCGCTGGATGCCACGGTCGATGCCGCGATCCGCGATCTGCTGGCCGGCGGCCCGCAGGCGCACCACGAGATCAAGCAGCTGCTGGGCAAGCTGGAGGTCGGGCCGGTGACGCCCGAGGTGCGCGAGCTGACGGCGCAGACCATCGCCCGCGTGCGCGGCACCGAAGAAGCCCGCGAAGGTTTTGCCGCCTTCCTGGGCAAGCGGCCGGCCAGCTGGATTCCGCGATGAGCGCCGCGATCCCGTCCACGGCCCCGGTGGGCGTGGTCGGCGCCGGCATCATGGGCACGGGCATCGCGCAGGTGGCTGCGCAGGCCGGCCATCCGGTGTGGCTCTTCGATGCCCGCGCCGGGGCGGCGGCCGAGTCCAAGGCGCGGCTGCAGCAGACGCTGGACGGCCTGGTCGCCAAGGGCCGGCTGCAGCCGGAGGCGGCCGTGCAGATGCTGGCGCGCATCCAGCCGGTGCCATCCCTTCAGGCGCTGGCCGGCGCCACGCTGGTGGTGGAAGCCATCGTCGAGAACCTGGACGCCAAACGTGCGCTCTTTCGCGAGCTGGAGGCGCTGGTCGGCCCGGCCGCGATCCTGGCCACCAACACCTCGTCGATCAGCGTCACCGCCATCGCCAACGGCCTGATCCAGCCGCAGCGCCTGGTGGGCATGCACTTCTTCAATCCCGTGCCGCTGATGAAGCTGGTGGAGGTGGTCAGCGGCCTGCAGACCGGGGTCGAGGCGGCGGCCGCCGTCTTCGATCTGGCGCGGGCCTGGGGCAAGCAGCCGGTGCATGCGCGCAGCACGCCCGGCTTCATCGTCAACCGCATCGCGCGCCCCTACTACGCCGAGGCGCTGGCGCTGCTGCACGAACAGGCCGCCACGCCGCCCGTACTGGATGCCTGCCTGAAGGCCGCGGGCTTCCGCATGGGGCCCTGCGAGCTGATGGACCTGATCGGCCACGACACCAACCTGGCCGTCACGCAATCGGTCTACGAGGCCAGCTATTTCGACAAGCGCTACGTGCCCTCCGGCGTGCAGCGCGAGATGGTCGATGGCGGCCTGCTGGGGCGCAAGAGCGGGCGTGGCTTCTACCGCTACCCCGAGGGCGTGCCGCCGCTGCCGGTGGCCCTGCACGAGGCGCCCGCCACGGCGCGCGAGATCACCGTGCACGGCATCGGGCCGATCGCGGATGCGCTGGAGGCGGCCGTCAACCGCGCGCTGGAGCCCCAGGGCTGGGGCCCCGAACGCCAGTTCGACGATGCCTGGACCGGCATCCAGATCGACAGCGCGCGGCTGGTGCTCAGCGATGGCCGCACGGCCAGCGAGTGCGCCGCCGCGTGGCGAGTGCCCGACGTGGCCGTCTTCGATCGTCCGGTGAGCGCCGCGCAGCCAGGCCAGGGCTGGCCGGCGGGCACGGCGCTGGCCTTTGCGCTGGCCGCCCGTGCCGGCGACGGCTGGCGCACGCAGGCGCCGGCCTGGCTGGCGGCGCTCGGCTTTGCGCCCATGCCGGTGCAGGATGCGCCAGGGCTGGTGGTCACGCGCACGCTGGCCATGCTGATCAACGAGGCCGCGGATGCCGTGCTGCAGGGCGTGTGCCTGCCCGATGCCGCCGACGCCGCGATGAAGCTGGGCGTCAACTACCCGGCCGGCCCCTTCGAGTGGCTGGCCGACTGGAGCGAAGCCGGCGTGGTGGCGGTGCTGCAAGCGCTGGATGCCCATTACCGCGGCGAGCGCTACCGCGTGAGCCCCTGGCTGCGCCGCGAGGCGGCAGCGCGCGTGAAGTAAGGTTTCACCTGAGCGGCGATGAAGTTTGCCGAATTCACCCCCGGCCTGGTCATCGAGGCCGGCCCCCGCCATCTGAGCGAAGCCGAGATCATCGCCTTCGCCAAGGCCTATGACCCGCAGTGGTTCCACCTCGACCCCGAAGCCTCGGGGCAAGGCATCCACGGCGGCCTGATCGCCAGCGGCTGGCAGACCTGCGGCATCGCCATGCAGCTGGTGGTGGACAAGGCGCTGCAGGGCTCGGAATCCTTCGCCTCGCCGGGGCTGGCCTGGCTGAAGTGGACCCACCCTGTGCGGCCCGGCGATGAACTGAGCGTGCGCGCCACCGTCCTGGAGACCCGCCGCGCCGCCAGCAAGCCCACGCTGGGCATCCTGCGCTGGCGCTGGCAGCTCTTCAACCAGCAGGGCGTGCAGGTTCTGGATCTGGAGGCCACAAGCCTCTTCGACCTGCCGCCGACATCACCGGAGACTCTGACATGAGCGCGGCCTTCATCTGCGATGCCATCCGCACGCCCTTCGGCCGCTACGGCGGCGCGCTGAGCAGCGTGCGCACCGATGACCTGGGGGCCATCCCGCTGAAGGCGCTGATGGCGCGCAACCCGCAGGTGGACTGGGAGGCCGTCGACGACGTGTTCTACGGCTGCGCCAACCAGGCCGGTGAAGACAACCGCAACGTCGCGCGCATGGCGCTGCTGCTGGCCGGGCTGCCGCAGGCGGTGCCGGGCGCCACCATCAACCGCCTGTGCGGCAGCGGGCTCGACGCGGTGGGCAGCGCCGCGCGGGCCATCAAGAGCGGCGAGGCGCAGCTCATGATCGCCGGCGGCGTGGAGAGCATGAGCCGGGCACCCTTTGTCATGCCCAAGGCCGAGTCCGCCTTCAGCCGCGCCAATGCGGTGTACGACACCACCCTCGGCTGGCGCTTCGTCAACAAGCTCATGAAGGAGCGCTACGGCGTGGACAGCATGCCCGAGACCGCGGAGAACGTGGCCGCGCAGTTCGGCATCGAGCGTGAGGCGCAGGACCGCTTCGCGCTGGCCAGCCAGCTCAAGGCCGTGGCGGCACAGAAGAGCGGTTTTTTCGATGGCGAGATCACGCCGGTGAGCCTCGCGCAGAAGAAGGGTGACCCGATCGTCGTGAGCCAGGACGAGCACCCGCGCGAGACCAGCCTGGACGCGCTGGCCCGGCTGAAGGGCGTGGTCAGGCCCGAAGGCACGGTGACGGCCGGCAATGCCAGCGGCCTGAACGACGGCAGCTGCGCGCTGATCATCGCCAGCGAAGCGGCGGCCGCACGCCACGGGCTGACGCCGCGCGCCCGCATCGTCGGCATGGCGACCGCAGGCCTGGCGCCGCGCATCATGGGCTTCGGCCCGGCCCCGGCCACGCGCAAGCTGCTGGCGCTCACCGGCCTGAGCCTGGCGCAGATCGACGTCATCGAACTCAACGAAGCCTTTGCCGCCCAGGGCCTGGCCGTCACGCGGGACCTGGGCCTGGCTGACGACGACCTGCGCGTCAACCCCAACGGCGGCGCGATCGCCTTGGGTCATCCCTTGGGGGCCAGCGGCGCGCGCCTGGCCACGACCGCGGTCAACCAGCTGCACCGCATGAACGGCGGCCGGGGTGGCCGCTATGCGCTGTGCACCATGTGCATCGGGGTGGGGCAGGGCATTGCGGTGGTGCTGGAGCGGGTCTGATCCTGGAGTGCCCTGGCGCGCATGCCGGCGGCAGCCGCGTCAAAGGCCTTGGCGGCAGGCAGCTCGCCCTGCGGAAAACCCCAGCCGCTCGCGGACCGAGGCCGGCCTGCAGCGCGGCCTTCATCGGTTAGCCTGAGCGCATGGCGTCCGTGCGAGGCGCCGCCCGGAGGAATCCCCCATGAATCGCCGAGACGCCGCACTGCTGCTGGCGGCTGCCTGCGCCAGCCCGACCGCCGTGCAGGCCCAGACCCCGGCCGCCTGGCCGAACAGACCCATCCGCCTCGTGATCCCGTTTCCGGCGGGCGGCGCCACCGACATCATCGGCCGGCTCTTCGCGCAGAAGCTGGCCACGGCGCTGGGTCAGCAGGTGGTGGTGGACAACAAGCCCGGCGCGGGCGGATCGCTGGGCGCGGACATCGTGTCCAAGGCGCCACCCGATGGCTACACGATCCTGCTGTCCACCAGTTCCACGCACAGCATCGGCCCCGCGCTCAACCCGCGCCTGCCCTATGACGCCTTCAAGGACTTCACGCCGCTGGGGCTGGTGGCCACGGCGCCCAGCGTGCTGGTGGTGGGCAAGGACTTTCCGGCGCGCAGCACGCAGGAGCTCGTGCAGCTGCTGAAGAAGAACCCCGGCAAGTACAACTTCGGCTCCAGCGGCATCGGCACCTATCCGCACCTGTCGGCGGAGATGTTCAAGTGGCGCGCGGGCGGGCTCTTCGTGGTGCACATTCCTTACCGCGGCACGGGCCTGGTGATCACCGACCTGGTGGCCGGGCAGATCGCCTTCCTGATGGACAGCATCGTCTCGGCGCAGCCGCACATCAGGGACGGCAAGGTGCGTGCGCTGGCCGTCACGGGCGAGCGGCGCTCGCCCTCGCTGCCCGAAGTGCCCACCATGGCCGAGGCCGGCGTGCGCGATCTGGTGCTGGCCAACTGGTTCGGCTTCTTCGCGCCGCCCGGCACCTCCAACGAGGTGGTGCAGCGGATGAACCGCGAGCTCAATGCCATCGTCGCGATGCCCGATGTGGTGGAGCGCATGGGCAACTTCGGGGCCGAGCCCGGCGGCGGCTCGCCGGCGCAGTTTGCGCGCCTGTACCGCGAAGAGCACGAGACCTGGAAGGCCCTGATCGCGCGCGCCGGCATCAAGCCCGAATAGCCCGCTGCGTCGCCTGCACCCTGATAGACCCGCACGCCGGAGAGTGCTCTTGATCGTCTTTGCCGCCACCATCGGCCTGTCGGCCTTTCTGCTGTTCCTGGTGCAGCCCATCATCGCCAAGCAGATCCTGCCCTGGTTCGGCGGCTCTGCCGCGGTGTGGACCACCTGCATGGTCTTCTTCCAGGTCACGCTGCTGGCCGGGTACTTCTATTCCGACCAGGTGATCCGCAAGCTGCAGGCGCGCCAGCAGGCGCTGCTGCACGGCACGCTGCTGCTGCTGTCGCTGCTGGTGCTGCCGATCACGCCGTCGGAGGCCTTCAAGCCCGCCGATGCCGACAACCCCATCGGCCGCATCCTGCTGCTGCTGGCGGCCACGATCGGGCTGCCCTACCTGATGCTGTCCACCACCGGCCCGCTGGTGCAGGCCTGGTTTGCGCGGCGCTTTGCCGGCACGCCCACGGCGGGCTCGGTGTGGCGCCTGTATGCGCTGTCCAACGTGGCCTCGATGCTGGCGCTGGTGAGCTACCCGCCGCTCATCGAGCCGGCTGCCACCAACCGCTGGCAATCGGTGGGATGGAGCCTGGGCTACGGGCTCTTCGTGCTGCTGGCGCTGGGCAGCGCCTGGCTGGCCAGCCGGCCGGCGCCGATTCCGGTGCAGCCGGTGCAGCCGCGGGACGATGAGGCCTCCACCGCCGCCTCCGCCGCCACCGTCACCGCCACCAACGCCCCCAACGCCGGCACCAGCCCGGCCGGCGCGGCGCCCGATGCGGCCCCCACCGCCGCGCAGATGGGCCTGTGGCTGCTGCTGGCGGCGCTGGGATCGGTGTTTCTGCTGGCCATCACCACGCACATCACGCAGAACGTGGCCTCCGTGCCCTTCCTGTGGGTGCTGCCGCTGGCCATCTACCTCATCAGCTTCATCCTCACCTTCGATGGGCGCGGCTGGTACTGGCGCGGCTGGTACCAGGCCCTGGCGGCGGTGACGGCGGTGCTGATGATGGCCGGCCTGGCCTACCGGCCCAACCGCAGCTGGACGAGCGAGGACGGCTGGCTCGCCTACTTCGAGCAGGGCATCCTGCCGCTGGATCTGGCGGTGCCGCTGTATGCCTGGGGCCTGTTCGTGCTGTGCATGTTCTTCCATGGCGAGCTGGTGCAGCGCAAACCTTCGCCGCTGCACCTGACGCGCTTCTATCTGATGGTCTCCTTGGGTGGTGCGTTGGGGGGTCTGCTGGTGGGCATCGCCGCGCCGCTGACGCTGAACTGGTACTGGGAGATGCCGGCGGCACTGCTGGTGGCCGCCGCCGTGCTGCTGTGGCTGGTGCCGGCGCGGCTGAAGAGCCTGGCGCTGCTGGCCGTGATCTGCTGCAGCTTCTTCGGCTGGCGCTATGTGGAATCGATCCACGACGACGCCATCGAGATGAGCCGCAACTTCTACGGCACGCTGCGCGTGAAGGCCACCGCACCCGATGACAACCCGAACGCGAAGTGGCGCATGCTGCACGGCGTGATCACGCATGGCGAGCAGTACCGCAATCCGCAGTACCGCGCCAGCCCGACCAGCTACTACGGCGTCAGCTCCGGCGTCGGCCAGGCCATCCTCGGCCTGCGTGAGCTGGCCGGCGGCAAGCCGCAGAACATCGGCCTCATCGGCCTGGGCGTGGGCACGCTCGCTGCCTACGGACGCGAAGGCGACAGCTACCGCTTCTACGAGCTCAACCCCGCGGTGCTGAGCCTGGCCGAGCGGCGCTTCAGCTACCTCTCGGATACCAAGGCGCGCGTCGAGACGCCGCTGGGCGATGCGCGGCTGGTGCTGGAGCGTGAGCCGGCGCAGGGCTTCGATCTGCTGGCCGTCGACGCCTTTTCCAGCGATTCGATCCCGGTGCACCTGATCACGCGGCAGGCGTTGACGGTCTACCGGCGGCACCTGCGCGAAGGGGGCGCGGTTGCTTTCCACATCAGCAACCGCTATCTCAACCTGCAGCCCGTGGTGCAGCAGATGGCCGAGGAAGCCGGCCTGAAGGCCTGGATCGTGGTGGACGAACCCGATGACGACAGCCCGCTGTTCAAGAGCGACTGGGTGCTGGTGACCGCCAACGACGCATTGCTCCAGTGGCTGAAGGCCCGCGGCAAGGGCGAGATGCTCAAGACCGAGGCACGCGTGCGGCCCTGGACCGATGACTACAACAACCTGTTCGAGGTGCTGAAGTAGGGCCACGCGGCCCGTGGCTGCCCGGGCCGCGCGTTCGCCCAAGAGCATGCGGCCCCGTCGCAAACCCTCTTGCGGCGCCCGGCCTGCTGCACTGAAATCCCGCCCACGGGGGCGCGCCGTCCGGCCGCCCCTTGCCTTTTCCATGACCCGCAGGAGACAAAGCCATCATGAAACGCCGCACCCTCATCCAAGCCACGGCCGGCGCCGCGCTCGGCGCGCCCGCGCTGGTGGGCTTTGCCCAGCAGACCGTGACGCTGAAGTTCCACACCTTCATGTCCCCGGTGTCCAACGTCTGGCTCAACATGCACAAGGCCTGGATGGACAAGGTCGAGAAGGATTCCGGCGGACGCATCAAGTTCGAGGCCTATCCGGCGATGCAGCTGGGCGGCAACCCCGGCCAGCTCTACGACCAGGCGCGCGACGGCGTGGTCGACGTGGTCTGGACGCTGCCAGGCAATACGCCGGGACGCTTTCCGCGCATCGAGGCCTTCGAGCTGCCGTTCATGATGAACAACGCCGAAGCCACCTCCAAGGCCTTCTGGGAGTACTTCCAGACCCAGGCGCCCGACGAGTTCAAGGAAACGCAGGTCATTGCGCTGCAGGTGCATGGCCCGGGGATGTTCCACTCCGCCACCAAGCCCATCCGCAGTGCCGCGGATCTGAAGGGCATGAAGGTGCGCGGCCCCACGCGCCAGGTGACCAAGCTGCTGGGCTCGCTGGGTGCGGCGCCGGTGGGCTTTCCGCTGCCGCAGATTCCGGATGCGCTGTCCAAGGGCACGGTGGATGCCGTGTGCATTCCCTGGGAGGTCGTGCCCTCGGTCAAGGTGCACGAGCTGAGCAAGCACCACAGCGAGTTTCCGGCCTCGGCCGGCGCGCTCTACACCACCACCTTCGTGATGGCCATGAACAAGGCCCGCTACGACGGGCTGGCGCCGGATCTCAAGCGTGTGATCGATGCCAACTCCGGCATGGCCACCTCGGCCTTCCTGGGCAGGACGCAGCAGGCCGGCGATGCCGCAGGCCGCAAGGCTGCGGTCGACCGCGGCAACACCATCTACACCTTCACCAACGAGCAGGCGGCGGAATTCACGCGGCTGTCGGCGCAGGTGGATGACGAGTGGGCGGCCGACATGGACAAGCGCGGCTTCAAGGGCAAGCAGCTGCTGCAGGCCGCGCGCGATCTGATCGCCAAGCACGGCAAGACCACCTGAGGCCTGCCCCTGGCTGACTTTTGACCGAAGCGGAAGCCCTCCCATGCTGGACCCCCAGGCGCGTGCCCTGCTGGACCTGATGATCGCCAACGGCGTGCCGCCCGTGGAGCAGCTGCAGCCGCCGCAGGCGCGGCAGCTGTACCGGGATCGGCGCGCGTTTTCGCAACCCGATCCGCTGCCGCTGCACGAGGTGCGCGACATGCTGGCCGGCGGCGTTCCGGTGCGCCTGTACCGCCCCGCGCCCGTGCAGCCCGGGCAGCCGCGGCCGGTGCTGGTCTACCTGCACGGCGGCGGCTGGGTGATCGGGGACTGCGACACGCACGATGTGCTGTGCCGCGAGCTGGCGCTGGGCGCGGGCTGCGAGGTGGTCTCGGTGGATTACCGCATGGGCCCCGAGCACCCGTTTCCGGCGGCCGTGGACGACTGCGTGGCGGTCACGCGCTGGGTGCGCGAGCAGGCGCCCGTGCTGGGCCTCGATGCCGCGCGCATCGCCGTGGGCGGCGACAGCGCCGGGGGCAATCTGGCTGCGGTGGTCTGTCTGGCGCTGCGCGAGGCCGGCGAGCCGCTGCCCGCCTTCCAGCTGCTGATCTATCCGGCCACCGACATGCGTGCCGTGGCGCCTTCGCACACCGCCAACGGTCAGGGTTATCTGCTCACCCACGAGGCGATGATGTGGTACCGCGGCCACTACGTGCCCGAGGCCGCGCAATGGAGCGACTGGCGCGCGTCGCCGCTGCTGGCCGCCAGCCATGCCGGCTTGCCGCCGGCGCTGGTGCTGACCGCGGGCTACGACCCGCTGCGCGACGAAGGCCGGCAGTACGCCGATGCCTTGTCGGCAGCCGGCGTGCCCTGCCAATATGTCTGCTTCGAGCGCCAGATCCACGGCTTCGTGCCCATGGGCCGCATGATCGACGAAGCCCACACGGCAGTCGCCCTGTGTGCGGCGGCCTTGCGGCGCGCGCTGCGAGCCTGAGGCGCGCTCAGCGCAGGTCGTAGCGGTCCAGGTGCATCACCTTGGACCAGGCGGCAGCGAAGGCCTTGACGAAGGTGGCCTGGCCGTCGCGGCTGGCATGGACCTCGGCCAGCGCGCGCAGCTGCGCATTCGAGCCGAATACCAGATCGGCCCGCGTGGCCGTCCAGCGCAGCGCGCCGGTCTGACGATCGCGCCCTTCCAGCACGCCCGGGTGGCTGTCCGAAGCCTGCCAGGCCGTGGACATGTCGAGCAGGTTGACGAAGAAGTCGTTGCTCAGCACGCCCGGGCGCTGCGTGAAGACGCCGTGCGCCGAGCCGCCGTGGTTGGCGCCCAGCACGCGCAGGCCGCCCACCAGCACCGTCATCTCCGGCGCGCTGAGGTTCAGCAGCTGCGCCTTGTCCACCAGCAGTTCCGGCGCCGCCTGCTCCAGGCCGGGAAGGACGTAGTTGCGAAAACCATCCGCCTTGGGCTCCAACGCCGCAAACGAGGCGACGTCGGTCTGCGCCTGCGTGGCGTCGGCACGTCCGGGAGCGAAGGCCACGCTGACCGGACAGCCGGCCTGCGCCGCCGCCGCTTCGACTGCCGCATTGCCGGCCAGCACGATCAGATCGGCCAGCGAGACGCCCTTGCTGCCGGTCTGCGCGGCATTGAAGGCCTGCTGGATCGCTTCCAGGCGGGCCAGCACCCGCTGCAGCTGGGCGGGCTGGTTCACGGCCCAGTCCTTCTGCGGCGCCAGGCGCAGGCGCGCGCCGTTGGCGCCGCCGCGCTTGTCGCTGCCGCGGAAGCTGGCTGCCGATGCCCAGGCCGTGGCCACCAGCTCGGCCACCGTCAGCCCGCTGGCCATCACCTGCGCCTTCAGCGCGGCGGCATCCTGTTCGTCGATCAGCGGCTGCGTCACGGGCGGCAGCGGATCCTGCCAGGGCAGCACCTCCTGAGGCACGAGCTTGCCCAGGTAGCGGCTGCGCGGGCCCATGTCGCGGTGCGTCAGCTTGAACCAGGCGCGCGCAAAGGCATCGGCTAAGGCGACGGGATCCTGGTGGAAGCGCCGCGCGATCTTCTCGTAGGCGGGGTCGAAGCGCAGCGACAGATCGGCCGTGGTCATCATCGGCGCGTGGCGCTGCGTGGGGTCGTGCGCGTCCGGGATCAGGTGCTCGGGCTTCACGTCCTTGGCGCGCCACTGGTGCGCGCCCGCCGGGCTCTTGACGAGTTCCCACTCGTAGCCGAAGAGCATGTCGAAGTAGCCGTTGTCCCAGCGCGTGGGGTTGGGCTTCCAGGCGCCTTCGATGCCGCTGGTGATGGTGTGCACGCCCTTGCCGCTGCCGAAGGCATTCTTCCAGCCCAGGCCCTGCTCTTCGATGCCGGCGCCTTCGGGCTCGGCGCCCACGAGCCGGGCGTCACCCGCGCCATGCGCCTTGCCGAAGGTGTGGCCGCCGGCCACCAGCGCCACGGTCTCTTCATCATCCATGGCCATGCGCGCAAAGGTCTCGCGCACGTCGCGGCCGGAGGCCACGGGATCGGGGTTGCCGTTGGGGCCTTCCGGATTCACGTAGATCAGGCCCATCTGCACGGCGGCCAGCGGATGCGCCAGCTGCCGCTCGCCGCTGTAGCGCGCGTCACCCAGCCAGGTGGTTTCCGGGCCCCAGTCGATCTCCTGCTCGGGCTCCCAGATGTCCGGGCGGCCACCGGCAAAGCCGAAAGTCTTGAAGCCCATCGATTCCAGCGCCACGTTGCCCGCCAGCACCAGCAGATCGGCCCAGGACAGCTTGCTGCCGTACTTCTGCTTGATGGGCCACAGCAGGCGGCGCGCCTTGTCCAGGTTGCCGTTGTCGGGCCAGCTGTTCAGCGGCGCAAAGCGCTGCGCGCCGGTGCCCGCACCGCCGCGGCCGTCCGTCGTGCGGTAGGTGCCGGCGGCGTGCCAGGTCATGCGGATGAACAGCGGGCCGTAGTGGCCCCAGTCGGCCGGCCACCAATCCTGCGAATCGGTCATCAGCGCCGTCAGATCCCGCACGACCGCATCCAGATCCAGGCTCTCGAAGGCCCGGGCGTAGTCGAAATCCGTCGCCATCGGGCTGGCGCGCTCGCCATGCTGGTGCAGGATGGCCAGCTGCAGCTGCTGGGGCCACCAGTCGCGGTTGCCCGTGGCACCGGCCTTGGCCTGGCGGGCAGCATGACCTGAGAACGGGCACTGTGAGACGTTTGACATGAGGGTCTCCTGCAGGGATTGAAGATCGTGCGCCGATGGCGTGACAGCCAGTCTAGGCAGCCGGCTGATGGAAGGCCAAGTGAAGCTGCCAATGGTGGCGATAGGGTGGCGACATGGCGGCGACAGGGCGGCCCGGGCAGGGCGCTCCAGGTGGGCGAATGGCGCAGCGCGTGCAGCGCTTGATCTGCCGAGCGATGATCACGAACGGCTGACCGTCATCGGCCTCGATGTCGAGGGCGGCCGCTCCTCCCAACGCCAAGAACGGATCCCGAGATGACCACACCCGCCTACCCCGACGTCCTGCTCCTGATCGACAACCAGTGGCGCCCCGCGCGCGCCGGCGAGACGCTGGCCGTTCACGATCCCGCCAGCGGCGCGCGCATCGGCAGCGTGGCGCTGGGGCGCAAGGCGGATCTGGACGACGCGCTGGCGGCCACGGTGAAGGGCTTCGAGACCTGGCGCAAGGTGCCGGCTGCCGAGCGGGCGAAGACGATGCGCGAAGCGGCGCGCCTGCTGCGCGAGCGGGCCGAAGGCATCGCCCGGCTGATGACACTGGAGCAGGGCAAGCCGCTGGCCGAAGCCAAGGCCGAGACCTTGTTCGCCGCCGAGGTGATCGAGACCTTTGCCGAGGAAGGCCGGCGCGTCTACGGCCGCATCGTCGCGCCGCGCGCGGCCGGCGTGCTGCAGCAGGTCTTCAAGGAGCCGGTGGGCCCGGTCGCGGCCTTCACGCCCTGGAACTTTCCGATCAACCAGGTCGTGCGAAAGCTCGGCGCGGCGCTGGCCTCGGGCTGCTCCATCATCGTCAAGGCGCCCGAAGAAACGCCGGCTTCGCCGGCCGAACTGATCCGCGCCTTTGTCGATGCCGGCGTGCCCCCGGGCGTGATTGGCCTGGTCTATGGCAACCCGGCCGAGGTGAGCGAATACCTGATCCCGCACCCGGCGATCCGCAAGATCACCTTCACCGGCAGCACGCCGGTGGGCAAGCAGCTGGCGGCGCTGGCCGGCGCGCACATGAAGCGCGTGACGATGGAACTGGGCGGCCATGCGCCGGTGATCGTGGCCGAGGATTGTGATGTGGCGCGCGCCGCGAAGATGGCCGCGGCCGGCAAGTACCGCAACGCCGGCCAGGTGTGCATCTCGCCCACGCGTTTTCTGGTGGCCAACAGCGTGCGCCAGGCCTTCGTCGAGGGCCTGGTCGCCGCGACGCGGGCGCTGAAGGTGGGCAACGGCCTGGCTGACGGCGTGACCATGGGCCCGCTGGCCAATCCGCGCCGCCTGGGCGCCATGGAGCGCCTGGTGGCCGATGCGGCCGAGCGCGGCGCGGAAGTCGCCACCGGCGGTGAGCGCATCGGCAGCGGCGGCCATTTCTTCGCACCCACGGTGCTGGTCAACGTGCCCGGCGACAGCCTGGTCTTCAACGAAGAGCCCTTCGGCCCCATCGCCGCCGTGCGCGGCTTCGATACGCTGCCCGAGATGCTGGCCGAGGCCAACCGCCTGCCCTTCGGTCTGGCCGGCTATGCCTTCACCGGATCGCTGAAGACCGCCCAGGCCATCACCGAAGGCCTGCAGGTGGGCATGCTGTGGATCAACCAGCCGGCGCTGGCCTGGCCCGAGATGCCTTTTGGCGGCATCAAGGATTCCGGCTACGGCAGCGAAGGCGGGCCGGAGGCGCTGGAGGCCTACCTCAACACCAAGTCGGTCAGCACCTTGTGCGTTTGAGCAGGCCCGGGCCGAAGCCCCCGGTCTGGCGGGCCGGGGTCTTCTTCGGCCCGTGGTCAGCCCGGCTTCGGCCGCTGTGCTGAAATCTGCCGCATGGCCGATTCCTCTCTCGCAGACACCCGCGCCCAGCCTGCACCCGCCAGCCCGCTGAGCCCTGCGCTGGCCGCGATCTACGAGACGGTCTACGCCACCGATCTGGTCTACGTGAAGGACTGCTGGAAGCTGTGCGGCGATGCCCACTGCTGCAGCTTCCAGCGCTACAAGAGCCGCTACCGCATCCTGGCCCAGCATCCCTTCCAGGAACTGCCGCTGCTGCCGGGCGAGTGGGCCTGGCTGCAGCGCAGCGGCTGGGCTGCGCAGTTCGAGCCCTGCGAGTTCCGGGTGCAGGCCACGCCGGTGGCGGGCCGGCTGGTGCAGCACGAATCCGTGATCAGCCGCCGCACGGGCGGATGCGCCTGCGATCACGCCACGCGGCCCACCATCTGCCGCCTCTACCCGCTGCTGCCGCGCTTCGATCTGCAGGGGCAGCTGGTGGGTGTCGAGCGCACGGGCCTCTATGAAGAGATGGAACGCATCGGCGGCCTGCCATCGGCCTGCCGGCTGGAGCAACTGCCCTTTGATCAGCTGCCGGCCTTCCTGGCGCTCACCGCCGCGCTGGCGTCGAGCCCGCTGCTGCGCTGGCACCTGGAGGCCTACCGCCTGACCAAGGCCCATGTCGCGCAGCGGCTGCAGGCGCGCGTGCAGGCCGGCACCGGCGATGTCTTCCAGGCCTTCGAAGCCGGCTTCCTGCGCCGCGCGCTGATCGACAAGCCGGCGCTGCACGCCGAGCTGGCGGCGCTGATGACCGATTTCGACCGGGCCTGGCCGGGCTGGGACGAAGGCATGGCGCGGCCGGCCGCGCCACAGGCCGAGGACGCGCGGTGAACGCTCCGGCGCAGTTCCAGGGCCGGCCGGTGCAGGCCCTGCTCTTCGATCTGGATGGCACGCTGATGGACACGGCCGGCGACATCGCGCTGGCGCTGCAGCGTTCGATGGCCGATCAGGGGCTGAGCGCGCCGACGCCGCAGGCGGTGCGCACGATGATCGGCCGCGGCGCGCCTTCGCTGGTGCAGCGGGCCTGCGCCGCGCAGGCCATCGAGGCCGACGACGCGTTGCGCGCCGTGCTGCTGCAGGGCTTCTTCGATCACTACGGCCGCTTGCAGGACGAGGGCGCCTACGACGCGCAGCCCTATCCCGGCGCACTGGAGGCCGTGGCTGCGGTGCATGCCGCCGGCCTGCCCCTGGCGCTGGTGACCAACAAGCAGCGCCGCTTTGCGCAGGCCCTGCTGCGCCTGCGCGGGCTGGAGCCGGCCTTCCGCGTGGTCTGCGGCGGCGATACCTGCGAGCGCCGCAAGCCCGATCCGCAACCCCTGCTGTGGGCTGCCGCGCAGCTGGGCGTGCCCCCGGCGCAGACACTGATGGTGGGCGATTCGGTCAACGACGTGACGGCCGCGCGCGCGGCGGGCATGCCGGTGCTGTGCATGACCTATGGCTATAACGAAGGACGTGATGTGAAGACGCTGCCGGCCGATGCCTTTGCCGATTCGATGACCGAGCTGCCGCGGCTGCTCGGTCTGGCCGGCTTCGTTCAGGGGCAGCGATGAGCGCGCCGGGCCGTTCCCAGGCAGTCATCGTGGCGTGCGCAGCGCGGAGGGTCGCCCGATGAGCGGCGGGCCGCTGCAGGGCCTGAAGGTCATCGAGCTCGCCGGCATCGGCCCGGTGCCGTTGTGCGGCCAGCTGCTGGCCGATCTGGGCGCGGACGTCATCCTGGTGGACCGCATCGCGCCCAGCGGCCTGGGTCTGGCGCTGCCGCGCCGCTACGAGGTCAACCTGCGCGGGCGCCGGTCGGTGGCCGTCGATACGCGCCAGCCCGCCGGGCGCGATGTGGTGCTGCGCCTGGCCGATCAGGCCGATGTGCTGCTGGAAGGCTTCCGACCGGGCACGACCGAGCGCCTGGGCCTGGGCCCGGCCGATTGCCAGGCGCGCAACCCGCGGCTGGTCTACGGCCGCATGACGGGCTTCGGGCAGCAGGGCCCGCTGGCGCCCAGCGCCGGGCACGATCTGAACTACATCGCCCTCACCGGCGCCTTGCACGCCATCGGCCCGGCCGCGGGCGCGCCGGTGCCGCCGCTGAACCTGGTGGGCGACTACGGCGGCGGTGCGCTGTACCTGGCCTTCGGCGTGATGGCCGCGCTCTTCGAACGCCAGACCTCCGGCCGCGGCCAGGTGGTGGATGCCGCGATGGTGGATGGCGCCAGCTCGCTGATGGGCATGTTCTTCGGGCTGCAGGCCGCCGGACAGTGGAACCCGGCGCGCGGCGACAACCTGCTCGATGGCGCCGCGCCGTTCTACGCCTGCTACGAGACGGCCGATGGCGGCTGGCTCTCGGTGGCCCCGCTGGAGCCCAAGTTCTTTGCCGAGTTCGTGCGCATCGCCGGGCTGGATGCGCAGTGGCTGAAGGTCCAGTACCGCCGCGCCAGCTGGCCGGCGCTGCGCGAGGCCATCGCCGCGTGCCTGCGCGGCAAGACCCGCGCCGAATGGGAAAGCCTGTTTGCCGGCAGCGATGCCTGCGTGGCCCCCGTGCTGTCGATGGACGAGGCCGCCGCGCACCCGCATGCCGTGGCGCGTGGCGCCCATGTGCAGCGCGAAGGCTTCCTGCAGCCCGGCGTGGCGCCGCGCTTCGACCGCAGCGTGCCGCCCGAGCCGGGCACGCCGCCCGAGCCGGGTGCGCAGACCGATGCCGTGCTGGCCGAGGCCGGCTACGGCCCCGAGGACGTGGCGGCCCTGCGGGCCGCGGGGGTGGTGGCCTGACGATGAGCGAAGAGCTGGACCGATTCGATGCCTTCGCCGGGGCGCGCAAGGCGGCTTCGCTGATCGTGCTGCGCGACCGGGCACCGGCGGGCCTGGAGGTGCTGATGCTGCGCCGCGCCGAGCGCGATGGCGATCTGCGCAGCGGCGCGGCCGTCTTTCCCGGCGGCGTGCTGGATGCCCGCGACCGCCAGGCCCATGCACATTGCCGCGGCTGGAACGATGCGCAGGCCAGCGCGCGCCTGGGCCTGCCCGAGGGCGGGCTGGATTACCTGGTGGCGGCCGTCCGCGAAAGCTTCGAGGAAGTGGGCCTGCTGTTCGCCGCCGATGATGGTGGCGAGCGTGGCGAGGGCGCGCAAACGCTGGACCTCACGGCCCTGGAGCATGCGCACCAGCACTGGCGCGGCCCGCTGCAGCGTGGCGAGCAGCCGCTGCACGCGCTGTGCGAAGCCTTGCAGCTGACGATCGACCTGAGCGGATGGCACTACTGGAGCCACTGGCTCACGCCGCCGGGCAATCCCAAGCGCTTCGACACCCGCTTCTTCGTCACCCGCGCACCGGCCGGCCAGCTGGCCGAGGCCGACGGCGGCGAGGCCGTCGAGCTGATGTGGCTCACGCCCCAGCAGGCGCTGGAGCCGGCACGCGGCCTGAAGCTGCTGCCGGTGACGCGCCGCACGCTGCAGCAGCTGGCGCGCCACGCCGATGTGGCGCAGGCCCTGGCCTTCGCGCAGGCGCAGCAGGCGGTGCCGCTGACGATGCCGCGCCTGGCCACGCGCCGCGGCGAACGCACCGTGGTGCTGCCTGACGAGCTGCCGTGGGCCGAAGTGGCGCGGCTCGATCCGGCAGGGCGTGGCGACGTGCTCGCCGAGATCGTGCCTGGCCAGCCCGTGCGCCTGTCGCCGCGGGTCATCCGCGTCACGGCGGCCAATGCCGGCGTGATGACCGGGCCCGGCACCAACAGCTACCTGGTCGCCGATCCTGCCGTCAACCGCTGGACCGTGATCGACCCCGGCCCGGCCGACGAGACCCATCTGCAAGCCCTGCTGGCCGCAGCGCCCGGGCCCATCGAGCGCATCCTGGTCACGCACACGCACATCGACCACTCGCCTGGCGCCCGCGCGCTGGCAGCGGCCAGCGGCGCGCCGGTGCTGGGCCGCCGCCCGGCCCATGCGCTGGGTCAGGATCCGGACTTCTCGCCCACGCAGGAGCTGCAGGGCGGCGAGCAGCTGACGCTGGGCCCCGATGCCACGCTGGCGGTGGTGCACACGCCGGGCCATGCGTCCAACCACCTGTGCTACCAGCTGCTGCAGGAGCGGCTGCTCTTCACCGGCGATCACGTGATGCAGGGCAGCACGGTGGTCATCAACCCGCCGGATGGCGACATGGCGGCCTACTTCGCCTCGCTGGGCGCCTTGCTGGCGGTGGATCTGCGCTGGCTGGCGCCCGGCCATGGCTTCCTGGTGGCCCAGCCGCACGCCGTGCTGCGCGCGCTGATCGCCCACCGCACGCGCCGCGAGGACAAGGTGCTGGCCACCCTGAAGGCCCAGGCCGGCGCCCGGCTGGACGAGCTGCTGCCGCGGGTGTATGACGATACACCTCAGCAGCTGCACCCCGTCGCCCGCCGTTCCCTGCTGGCACACCTGCAGAAGCTGCGTGGCGAAGGGCGCGCGCAGGAGCAGGGCGGCGTCTGGAGCGCGGCGGCGCGCTGATCGCCCGGCAGCCCTGTCCCCGAGGCCTGCACCGTGTATGCCTGGCTCGCCGATGCCGTCCTGCTGCTGCACCTGGCCGTCGTGATCTTTGTCATCGGCGGCTGGCTGGCGATCATCGTCGGCGGCCTGCGTGGCTGGGCCTGGACGGCCCGCTGGCGCTTCCGGCTGCTGCACCTGGCAGCCATCGGCACCGTGGTGTTGCAGGCCTGGCTCGGCCAGGTCTGCCCGCTCACCACACTCGAATCCTGGCTGCGCATCCAGGCCGGCCAGAGCGCGTATGAGACCGGCTTCATCCAGCACTGGGTGCACGCACTGATGTTCTACCAGGCCCCGGCCTGGATCTTCACCGCCGCCTACACCGGCTTCGCCGCCGCCGTGCTGCTGGCCTGGTGGCGCTTTCCGCCCCGTTCGGGATGAGCCCGTCAAGGCCGTACGGGCACAACTCCTGATCCGGGAGCCGACGACCCGGGCTCAGTGCTTGTGCTTGCTGTGGTCCTCGGCGGGCTTGGCCATGGCGGACAGGGGGCGCACGGGAACCTTGAGCTCCAGGGTTTCCTGCTTGCCGTCCTTCCCCGCGATCACCAGGCTCACCGGGATGGTGTCGCCGGCATTCAGGGCCTGCTTCAGGTCCATCAGCATCACGTGGTAGCCGCCGGGCTTGAGATCCACCGGCTTGCCGGCCGGCAGTTCCAGGCCCTTGGGCAGGGCGCGCATGCGCATCACGTTGCCGTCCATGGCCATCTCGTGGATCTCCACCAGGCCCGCCACCGGTGACCTGGCCGAAACCAGCGTGCCACCTTGGACGGAGGTGATGCGGGCAAACAGGCCCGTGGCCTTCTGCTGGGCGATGGTGCCGCGGATCCAGGGCTCGGCGACGGTGGTCTGGGCGCTGCTCAGCGTGCTGGCGGCGATGAGGCTCAGGGCGATGAGGATCTGGTGCTTCTTCATGGTCAATCTCCTGGGGAGGGCGGGCGCCTGCAGGCCTGCGACGGGCACCGGGCGACGACCGAAACCAGGCCAGCCAGGCCGGCGATCCGGGTGCGCAGCGCCCGCAAGCGGTTCACGGCGCGCGAGTGTATGCGGCTGCGCCGGCGTGTTCCTCGCCCAGGCGCAAGCGGCGGTTACGCCCGCGCACCAGACGCAACCGGCCGCATCACAGCCGCCGCGTCCACCAGGTGTCGTCAAACTGGCCCTGCAGCCAGGCCACGAAGCTGCTCACCTTGGCCGGCACGTGGCGCGGCGAAGAGAAGACCGCGTGGATCTCCTGGGCCGGCAGCGTCCAGCGCTCCAGCAGCGGCTGAACCGTGCCGTTGGCGAGGGACTCGTGCGCCACATACTGCGGCAGCAGGGCCAGGCCCATGCCGCTGCGCGCGGCGGCCAGCAGGGCAGACAGGTTGTTGCTGCGCAGCGGCCCCTTCACCGCGATGGGCTGCGTGTGGCCATCGCTGCCGGTGAAGTGCCAGCGCTCGTCGCCCTGAGCCGTGCTGTAGATCAGCGCCGCATGCTGCGCTACATCGGCCGGCCTGCGCGGCGTGCCGTGGGCCGCCAGGTAGGCCTTGGAGCCCACCAGCACCCAGGGGTTCAGGCCCAGGAAGCGCGCGCCCAGCGAGGAATCTGCCAGCCGCCCCATGCGGATGGCCAGATCCACGCCCTGCTCGACGAGGTTCACATAGCGGTCCTCGAAGCTCAGGTCCACCTGCAGCCCGGGGTGCTGCTGCATGAAGCGCAGCACCAGCGGCGTGACCACGCGCCGGCCGAAGGCGACCGAGGCGTTGACGCGCAGCGTGCCCTGCAGCCGCGCCTGCATCAGCGCGGCCACGTCGTCGGCCTCGTCCATCTCCTGCAGGATGCGCTTGCACTTGTCGTAGTAGGCCGCGCCCACCTCGGTGGGCGTGACGCCGCGTGTGCTGCGGTGGAAGAGCCGTGCCTTCAGCCGTGCTTCCAGCGCGGCGACATGCTTGGTGGCCGTGGGCTGGGTGATGCCCAGATGGGCCGAAGCCTTGCTGAAGGAGCCGGTCTCCACCACGCGCACGAAGAGGCGCAGGCCGTCCAGGGTATCCATCGCGCCATTCCACCACGGAATGACTCATATCCGGCCGCGGGCGTTCCCTCGGCGGCGGGCCGCGCCCATCATCCGTTCCCGTTCGATCCCAATCCCGAGGAGACAGACATGGCCAAGATGAAAGCTGCGATGGCGGCGGTGCTGGTGATGGAAAAGGAAGGCGTCACGCAGGCCTTTGGCGTGCCCGGCGCGGCCATCAACCCGCTGTACGCGGCGATGCGCGAGCGGCAATCGATCGCCCACATCCTGGCGCGCCATGTCGAGGCGGCTTCGCACATGGCCGAGGGCTACACGCGGGCCCGGGCCGGCAACATCGGCGTGTGCATCGGCACCTCCGGCCCTGCAGGGACGGACATGATCACCGGCCTCTATTCCGCCATCGCGGACAGCATTCCCATCCTGTGCATCACCGGCCAGGCGCCGCGTGCGCGCATGTTCAAGGAAGACTTCCAGGCTGTGGACATCGAGAGCATCTCCAAGCCGGTGACCAAGCTGAGCCTCACAGTGCGTGAGCCGGCACAGGTGCCGCGCGCCTTCCAGCAAGCATTCCACCTGATGCGCTCGGGCCGGCCCGGCCCGGTGCTGATCGATCTGCCCTTCGATGTGCAGATGGCCGAGATCGAGTTCGACATCGATACCTACGAACCGCTGCCGGTGTACAAGCCGGCCGCCACGCGCAAGCAGATCGACAAGGCGCTGGACATGCTGGCCGCGGCGCAGAAGCCGCTGATCGTGGCCGGCGGCGGTATCATCAATGCCGATGCCAGCGACCTGCTGGTGGAGTTTGCCGAGCTCACCGGCGTGCCCGTGATCCCCACGCTGATGGGCTGGGGCGCGATCCCGGACGATCACCCGCTGATGGCCGGCATGGTGGGCCTGCAGACCAGCCACCGCTACGGCAACGCCACGATGCTGGCCAGCGATTTCGTGCTGGGCATCGGCAACCGCTGGGCCAACCGCCACACCGGCTCCACCGAGGTCTACACCCGGGGCCGCACGTTTGTGCATGTGGACATCGAGCCCACGCAGATCGGCCGCGTCTTCATGCCCGATTTCGGCATCGTCAGCGATGCCAGGGCCGCGCTGGAACTCTTCGTGCAGGTGGCCCGCGAGCGCCAGGCTGCCGGCACGCTGAAGAGCTATGGCGACTGGGCCGAGCGCTGCGCCGAGCGCAAGCGCCTGATGCACCGCAAGACGCACTACACCGAGACGCCGATCAAGCCCATGCGCGTGTACGAAGAGATGAATGCCGCGTTCCCGCGTGACACGGTCTATGTCTCCACCATCGGCCTGAGCCAGATCGGCGGCGCGCAGTTCCTGAATGTCTACGGCCCGCGCCAGTGGATCAACTGCGGCCAGGCCGGCCCGCTGGGCTGGACCATTCCCGCGGCCCTGGGCGTGGTGGCCGCCGATCCGACGCGCAGCGTCGTGGGACTGTCCGGCGACTACGACTTCCAGTTCCTGATCGAAGAGCTGGCGGTGGGCGCGCAGTTCCGCCTGCCCTACGTGCAGGTGCTGGTCAACAACAGCTACCTCGGCCTGATCCGCCAGAGCCAGCGCGGCTTCGAGATGGACTTCTGCGTGCAGCTGGCCTTCGAGAACCAGAACGTCACCGATCCTGCGCTGCAAGGTTATGGAGTGGACCACGTGGCCGTGGTCGAGGGCCTGGGCTGCAAGGCGCTGCGGGTCACCGATCCCGAGAAGATCCAGGACGCGCTGAAGGAGGCGCAGCGCCTGGCGCAGCTGCACCGCGTGCCGGTGGTCGTGGAGTGCATCCTGGAGAAGGTGACCAACATCGCCATGGGCACGGAAATCAATGCCGTCAACGAGTTCGAAGCCATCGATTGCCGCCATCCGGAAGGACGTCAGGGTCTGGAGCTGGCGGGGCTGCTGGATTGAGCGCACACTCACTCAGTACGTTTCCTGGAGCGCCACATGCCCTATCGGTTTTCCGCCAACCTGTCGATGCTGTTCACCGAGGTCCCGCTGCTGGATCGCTTCGAGCGGGCGGCGCGCGCCGGCTTCAGCCGCGTGGAAATCCAGTTTCCGTATGAGGTGCCGGCGGCCGAGATCGCCGCGCGCCTGAAGGGGCTGCGCCTGACCATGGTGCTGCACAACCTGCCGGCCGGCGATTGGGCGGCGGGTGAACGCGGCATCGCCTGCCACCCCGGCCGCACCGAAGAATTCCGTGCCGGGGTGCAGCGCGCGATCGACTACGCCAAGGTGCTCGAAGTGCCGCGCCTGAACGTGCTGGCGGGCATCGCGCCGGCCGGCGTGGACGAAGCCATCCTGCGCCGCACGATGGTGGAGAACCTGCGCCATGCCGCCGATGCGACCCAGGCGGTGGGCATCCAGCTGCTGACCGAGCCGGTGAATACGCGCGACATCCCCGGCTTCTGGCTGGACAGCACGTCCAAGGCCTTATCCGTGATGGACGAGGTGGGCTCTGACAACCTGCTGCTGCAGTACGACGTCTACCACGCGCAGCGGACCGAAGGCGAGCTGGCGGCCACGCTCAGCCGCCACCTGGCGCGCATCGGCCACATCCAGATCGCGGACAACCCCGGCCGCAATGAACCCGGCACGGGCGAGATCAACTTCCCGTTCCTGCTGCGGCACATCAAGCAGATCGGCTACACCGGCAGCATCGGCGCCGAGTACAAGCCGGCCAAGGGCACCGAAGCCGGCCTGGGCTGGATGGACATGGCCGTGCGCGCCTTCTCCTGAGCGCCCCGGCGCACACCCACAACACCAACGGAAGAGACCACATGAAACTGGGATTCATCGGCCTGGGCATCATGGGCACGCCCATGGCGCAGCGCTTGCGCGAGGGCGGCCACGAACTGTTCGTCACCACGCGGCGCGAGGTGCCGGCTGGCTTGCTGCAGGCCGGCGCGCAGCCCTGCAGCAGCGCGCAGGAAGTCGCGCGTGCGGCGGACATCATCTTCACGATGGTGCCCGACACGCCGGACGTGGACACCGTGCTCTTCGGCAGGAACGGCGTGGCTTCCGGGCTGACGGCCGGCAAGACGGTGGTCGACATGAGCAGCATCTCGCCCATGGCCACCAAGGATTTCGCCGCGCGCATCCAGGCGCTGGGCTGCGATTACCTGGATGCGCCGGTCTCGGGCGGCGAGGTCGGCGCCAAGGCCGGCACGCTGACCATCATGGTGGGGGGCAGCGCGCAAGCCTTCGATCGCGTGAAGCCGCTGTTCGAGCTGATGGGCAAGAACATCACGCACGTGGGTGGCAACGGCGACGGCCAGACGACCAAGGTCGCCAACCAGATCATCGTGGCGCTGAACATCGCGGCGGTGAGCGAGGCCCTCGTCTTCGCCGCCAAGGCGGGCGCCGACCCGGCCAAGGTGCGGGCGGCCCTGATGGGCGGCTTTGCCGCCAGCCGCATCCTCGAAGTGCACGGCGAGCGCATGATCAAGCGCAGCTTCAAGCCGGGCTTTCGCATCGCGCTGCACCAGAAGGATCTGAACCTCGCGCTGCAGGGCGCCAGAACCCTGGGCGTGGCACTGCCGCAGACCGCCAACGCCGCCCAGCTGATGCAGGTCTGCGCCGCCCAGGGCTGGGATCAGCAGGATCACTCGGCGCTGGTGCGGGCGCTGGAACTGATGGCCGGGCAGGCCGTGGGCGAGGACGAGCCCAGCTGAACCGCAGCCGCGTGCCCGGGCCCCGCGCGGCCCGGTGGGTGGCCTGGTGGGCGGCCGCGGGCGAGTGGCTACGGACTCTCGGCCGGATCGAAATCCAGCTCCACCCTGGCCCCATTGGGGTCGAAGCTGAACAGCTGCCAGGTGCCGGCACCCGCCTGGCGCCGCAGGTCGTAGGTCAATCCACGTTCGTCGAAGCGCGCCTTCACGGCTTTCAGGCCGGTGGCGGTGAAGGCCATGTGGTCGATCACGCCGGTGCGCGCGGCGGGCATCGGGCGGTCCCAGTAGATGTGCAGGATGGCCTGCTGGCCGCCGGGCGCATGCAGCCAGGCGCCCGGAAAGCCCAGGTCCGGCCGCGGCCCTTCGACGAAGCCCAGCAGCCCGCAGTAGAAATCCAATGTCGCCTCGCGGCTTTCGGCCGTGATGGTGAAGTGGTTCATGCCTTGGATCATCTCGAGCTCCCTGGTTTTCTGTCCTTCAGTCCATCTGTGCTTCAGGCCATCAACACCAGGCAGCCGCTGGTGGCGCGGCTTTCCAGCCGCTCATGGGCGCGGGCAGCGGCTTCGAGTGACCAGCGTTCGATCGGCGGCAGCCTGATCGCGCCATCGGCCAGCGCGGCCCACACGCGCTGGCTGCGCTCCTTCAGCCGGGCGTGCGTGGCCACATGGGCGAAGACCACCGGGCGCGAGAAGCTGGCGGACTTCAGCACCAGTTCATCCGCCGTGATGGCGCCCAGGCCACCGCTGGCCTGGCCCAGGCTGATCCAGTGGCCGCAAGGCGCCAGGGCGGCCAGATTCTCGGCACGCGCGGCTTCGCCCAGGCCATCCACGATGACATCGGCGCCGGCGCCCTCCGGTGCCGCAAAGGCCGCTTTCACGGCATCGGCAAAGCGGTAGTCGCGCGTCACGATGACCTGCTCGCAGCCATGCTCGCGCGCCAGCCGGGCCTTGTCTTCGCTGGACACCGTGCCGATCACGCGCGCCCCGAGGTGGCGCGCCCAGTGGCACAGGATCAGCCCCACGCCACCCGCCGCCGCGTGCACCAGCAGCCGCGTGCCGGCGCGCAGGTGACCCACGTCGCGTATCAGCATGTCGGCCGTCAGCCCCTTCAGCAGCAGTGCCGCGGCCACGGGATCGTCCACCGAGGCCGGCAGGCGCACCGCGGCGCTGGCGGGCACGTTGCGCACGGTCGCGTAGGCGCCGGGAGCCGCGTGCAGATAGGCCACCCGGTCACCGGGCATGAAGCCGTGCACGCCTTCGCCCACGTTCATCACGGTGCCGGCGGCCTCCATGCCAGGCGCCTCGCCAGCGCTCAGCAGATCCGGGATCCAGCCCTTGCGCAGGTAGACATCGAAGTAGTTGACGCCGATGGCCGTCTGGCGGATGCGCAGCTCGCCTGCGCCCGGCGCAGGCACCTCGATGTCGCGTGCCTGCAGCTGCTGCGGGCCCCCGTGCTGCGCGACCACCATGCGCCGCCCCGTCACCGGCAGGGCCTGCGGCATCGGCGCGCTGCCAGGGGTGCGCAGGTCGGCGCCGTCGTCCAGGTGGCGCCGCAGGTTGGCGAAGCCGGCGTCGTAGACTCCGCTGGCCACCATCTCGCGCAGTTCGCGCTCCATGCCGGGTGGCGTGGCGAAGCTGGACTCCCAGTGCCAGAACGTGCGGTTGCCGTCGGTCACGGGCTTGAGCGTCACGGTGGCCACGTAGCGCTGCAGCGGCACGCTGGCTTCGACGATGCAGTAGGTGCTCTTGTACTGCCTGTCGTCCAGGGTCAGCAGCTGCTCGCGGATGTGGTGTCCGTCCTTCAGCGTGAAATTGCGGACGCAGCCCACCTGATCGCTGCGCGCCCCGGCCTCGATGCGGCTGTGGTCCACCACGCCATGCCACTGCTCGTGGCTGTTGAAATCGCGCAGCACGGCCCAGACGCGCTCGATCGGCGCATCGATGACCGTGGAGCGGACGATCTTCTGCAGCACGGGCGTTTTTTTGCCTGACGCTCGAAATCAGCGCCGCGCGTAGTGGCGCTTCAGCGCGTCGAAGCCACCCTGGAAGACGCCCTGGCCGATCAGCTGGCTCAGCTCGTTCTCGCGCCCGGACGCACACTCGAACTCCGCGCTCCACTCGGCAAACACGCGGTTGCCGTCGGTCACGGGCGTGAGCTTCAAGGTGGCCACGTAGGCGGCCACCCCCATCGGGCTTTCCAGGATCTCGTAGGTGCAGGTGTAGTCGTAGTCGCTCAGGGCGAGCAGCCGCTCGCGGATCAGGCCGCCGTCGCGGGTGTGGAAGTGGCGAATGCAGCCGACGCGGTCGCTCGGCTCGTTGTTCTCGATGCGGCTGTCGGCGATGCCGGGGTGCCACAGGGGCAGCGCGTTGAAGTCGCGGATGCGCGACCAGACCGTCTCGGCCGATGCATCGATGACGCTGGAGGTGTAGACGCGGATCATGGGCTGTGCGCTGGGTGACGGCGTGTCGATCGCTCAGCCCGGGTTCGTCGGCGATGCCGGTGGCAGGGCCGCCGGTCCGCCGCTGGCGCCGCCGACCAGGCGCTGGATGTCACCGCCCTCGATGCCGATCTCGCGCAGCAGCTGGTCCACCAGCGGGGCCTGCGCGCGGAAGCGCAAGGCCGAGTTGACGACGTTGTCGGCAAAGCCGCCGCCGCCATGCGAAGAGCCGTCGCCGGACACCATGCCGCCGCCGCCCAGGCCGTCCACATGCAGGATCTTGATGCCCTCGATGCGCTCCATCGGACGCACCGATTCGCGGATGATGGCTTCGGCCTTCTCCACCAGCTTCAGGCGCAGGGCCGAGGCGCGGGCCTCGGGGCTGAGCATGTTGTGCGCCTCGTTCATCAGGCGCAGGGCTTCGGCCTCGATGGCGGCGCGCACCTGGGTGGCCATGGACTTGATGCGGTCGGCATCGGCGTCGGCTTCGGCCTGGGCGCGCAGTGCGGCGCCGCGGTCGGCGCTGGCTTCCTTTTCGGCCGTGGCGGCCACCGTCAGGCGCAGCGCCTCGCGCTCGGCCACCTGGCGCGCGCCGATGATGTCGATGGCCTTCTTGCGCTCGGCCGCTTCCACTTCACGCGCCGTGAAGACCTTCTCCTCGGCAGCCACGGCATGCGCACGGGCCAGCTCGGCATCGGCCTGCGCCTGGGAGAGCGCCTCGCTCTCGCGGGCCACGGCGATGGCGCGCTGCTGCTCGGCCAGCTCCAGCGTCTTGCGCCTTTCGATCTCGGCCGACTGGATGGCGCGCTCCTTGCCGATGCGCTCCTGCTCCAGGCTCTGGTCGCTGCGGATGCGCGCGGCTTCGATCGCCTGCTTGGCGGTGATCTGCGCGTTCTCGGCGTCCTGCTCGCGCTGCGCCCGTTCGGTGGACAGTTCGGCACGCTGGCGTGCGCGGGCGATCTCCACCTCGCGCTGCTGGGCCAGGCGCGCCTGCTCGGACTCGCGGTCGATCTCCAGGCTCAGCTTCTCCGCCTCGAGGTTCTTGTTGCGGATGGCGATCAGCGTGTCCTGCTCCACGTCGTTGCGCTGCTTCTTGCGGCGTTCGATCTGCTCGGTCAGCCGTGTCAGGCCTTCGGCGTCGAAGGCATTGCTGGGGTTGAAGAATTCCATGCCGGTCTGGTCCAGCTGCGTGAGGCTGGCGCTCTCCAGCTCCAGGCCGTTCTTGGTGAGGTCCTCGGCCACCGCCTCGCGCACGCGGCGCACGTACAGGCCGCGCTTTTCGTGCAGCTCTTCCATGGTCATGTCGGCCGCGGCCGTGCGCAGCGCGTCGATGAACTTGCCCTCCACCAGCTCCTTCAGCTGCTCGGGTTCCATCGTGCGCAGGCCCAGCGTCTGCGCCGCGGCGGCCACGCTCTCGGGCTTGGCGGCCACGCGCACGTAGAACTCGGCGATCACATCCACGCGCATGCGGTCCTTGGTGATCAGCGCCTTGTCGCGGCCGCGCGCCACCTCCAGGCGCAAGGTATTCATGTTCACGGGGATCACGTCGTGCACGATGGGCAGCACGAAGGCGCCGCCGTCCAGCACCACCTTCTGGCCGCCCAGCCCGGTGCGCACGAACGCGCGCTCCTTGCTGCTGCGCAGGTAGAGCCAGTGGAGCAGCCAGACGACGATGGCCACAATGATGGCCACCACGATCAGGCCGAGGAGGAAGCTGCCGAATTCAGCGCCGGTCATGGTGAGGGTCTCCTGGTCTTGTGCTGAACAGCGATGTCAGGGCGGTGAGTCAACGGGTGATCTGCATGAAGCGGCGCGTGGTCTCGGTCAGCGCCACCTCGGTCGGCAAGCGCTCCATCGAGCTGGCGCCATAGAAACCATGGATGCCCGGGCAGTGCCGGAGGATGAACTGCGCGTTATCGGGCGTGGCGATGGGCCCGCCGTGGCACAGCACGATGACATCGGGCTTCACGGCACGCGCGGCGTCGGCCCAGGCGTTGATCGGGGCCACACAATCGGCCAGCGTCATCGCGGTCTCCGCGCCGATGCTGCCGCCGGTGGTCAGGCCCATGTGGCAGACCACCACGTCGGCGCCGGCACCCGCCATGTCGCGGGCGTTGTCGGCGCTGAAGACGTAGGGCGTGGTCAGCAGGTCCAGCGCGTGGGCGCGGCTGATCAGCTCCACCTCCAGGCCATAGCCCATGCCGGTTTCTTCCAGGTTGGCGCGGAAGCTGCCGTCGATCAGGCCGACGGTGGGAAAGTTCTGCACGCCGCTGAAACCCAGCGTGATGAGCCGGCGCAGGAATTCGTCGGGAATCATGAAGGGGTCGGTGCCGTTCACGCCGGCCAGCACCGGCGTGTGCTTGACCACCGGCAGGACCTCGTGCGCCATCTCGCAGACGATCTCGTTGGCATTGCCGTAAGCCAGCAGACCGGCCAGCGAGCCGCGCCCGGCCATGCGGTAGCGGCCGGAGTTGTAGATCACGATGAGGTCGATGCCACCGGCCTCCTCGCACTTGGCCGACAGCCCGGTGCCGGCGCCACCGCCGATGACGGGGCGGCCTTCGGCGATCTTCTTGCGCAGGCGGGCCAGCAGATCCTGGCGGGCGATACGGGGCATGGTGGGTCAGTTCTCCGCGGTGTGTTCAGGCTCTCTGGGCCTCGCGCAGCGCCGGCGCGATCTCGCGCCAGGCGGCCACCAGGGCATCGGCGAAGGCTTCGTCGTTGATGTGCTGCGGCAAGCGCAGCAGCTTGCGGTCCGCGCCTGCGCGGAACTGCGTGGCGATGGTGTCGAACAGCACGCGATCGGCCTCGGGGTCGTGGAAG
This sequence comes from Rubrivivax sp., assembly GCA_016790225.1. The sequence continues at coordinate 21,914 of JAEUOZ010000042.1, read as the reverse complement.
GGGCCGCCGGGCTTGTCGATGGCCGACACGCCACCCTCGGGAATCAGGAAGCGCACCGGGCCGCGCATGGCGTTGAGCTTGCGCGCGATGAAATCGCCGATCAGCCGGCACTCGGCGGCCGTGGTGCGCATCAGCGTCACCGTGGGGTTGTGCTTGTAGAGGCGGCGCGCCCTGAACTTCTCGGGCACGCTGTCCCAGGCGCCGAAGTTCACCATGTCCAACGCACCACACGAGCCGACGTAGGGCAGCGGGTGGCGCGCAAAGACATCCAGCCGCGATGGCCCGGCCGACAGCACGCCGCCGCCGATCTCGTCGGCCACCTCGGTGGTGCTGACATCGATCACGCCGGCCAGCAGGCCGGAGTCGGCCAGCTTCTCCATGCTCTGGCCGCCCACGCCGGTGGCGTGGAAGACCAGGCAGTCGTAGTCATCGGACAGGCGCTTCGTCACCGCCTGCACGCAGGGCGTGGTGACGCCGAACATCGTGAGGCCCAGCGCGGCCTTGGTGGCACTCTCGGCCGCGGGTGGGTGGGCGATCATGCCGGCCAGTGCATGTGCGGCGTTGGCCAGCACCTTTTCGCTGATGCGGTTGATGCCCTGCACATCGGTCACCGAATACATCATGCAGATGTCGCTTGGGCCGACGTAGGGGCGCGTATCGCCGCTGGCCATGGTGCTGACCATCACCTTGGGCACGCCGATGGGCAATGCGCGCATGGCCGGCGTGGCCAGCGAGGTGCCGCCCGAGCCGCCGGCCGAGACGATGCCGCCCAGATCACGCCGCGTGCGCACGAAGTGCTCGAAGGCCAGGGCCATGCCGCTGACGGCGCTGCCGCGGTCACCGCTGAAGACGGCCGATTCGCCCTGCGGGTGGTGACGCGCCACTTCGCGCGGGTGCACGCTGGCCGGCGAGGGCTTGCCGCTGGTGGACAGGTCCACCGTCACCACGCGCAGGCCCAGCTTCTCCAGGCACTGGCGGATGTAGAAGAGCTCGCGCGCCTTGGTGTCGAAGGTGCCGGCCACATACGCGGCGCGCCCGCTGCTGGCGGCCACGGGGAAGGGCAGCACGCTGGCGGCCGCGCGCGGCAGGGCCGCTGCATCGGCGGCTTGCGCCCCGGTCTTCGGGCTGCCGGCGCCATCGCCGCCCGTGCCCCAACGGTTGAGTCCCGCAGCCCGCGGCAGCAAGGCATCCATCGACGGGGCAAGCTCGCTGCCGTAGGCGCGCTGCACCGTGAAGACCGGCGCGGAGGCTGTGTTCTCGGGCCCTGGCGCCGGTTCGGGCGCGCCGGCCGGCTCGGCTTCGGCTTCGTCGCCGCCGCTCTTGACGCCCAGCAGCCGCTCCTGCAGCTCGCGGTCTGCCGCGAGCTCGGCCGCGCTCATCTCTTGCGCGATGCGGCCATTGACCATCACGCCGATGCGATCGGCCACTTCCAGTGCGACGCCCAGGTTCTGCTCGATCAGCAGCACGGCGATCTCGCCCTCGGCCGCCAGCGCCTTCAACGCCTGCGCCACCTGCTCCACGATCACCGGGGCCAGGCCCTCGGTGGGCTCGTCCATCACCAGCAGGCGGGGCTCCAGCAGCAGCGCACGGCCGATGGCCAGCATCTGCTGTTCACCGCCCGACAGCTGCGCGCCGCCGTTGCCTTTGCGCTCGGCCAGGCGCGGGAACATCGCGTAGACGCGGTCCACCTCGCGCTTCTGGCGCGCGACCAGCTTGAGCGTCTCGTCCACCGAGAGGCTGGGCCACACGCGCCGCCCCTGCGGCACATAGGCAATGCCGCGGTGCGTGATCTGGTTGGCCGGCAGGCCGAGGATCTCTTCGCCGCGCAGGCGCACGCTGCCGGTGGCCGGCACCAGGCCCGTGATGGCATTGCACAGCGTGGTCTTGCCCATGCCGTTGCGGCCGACGATGCCCAGCACGCCCGTCTCGATGCGCAGGCTCACGCCCTGCAGCGCATACGCGCGGCCGTAGTAGACATCCAGGCCCTGGATCTCCAGGACCGGGCCCTTGCTGTCGGCCTTGGAGCTGCGTGACCAGAAGGCCATCAGTGGTGCCCGCCCATGTAGATGGCCTGCACCTGCGCATCGCCCTCGATCTCGGCCGGCGTGCCGGTCTTCAGCACGCGGCCGTTGTGCATCACGGTCACCTTCTCCACCACGCGCAGCGCGATGTCCAGGTCATGCTCGATGAGCACGAAGCTCATGTGTGCCGGCAGCGATTGCAGCAGCGCGACCAGCTCGCGCCGCTCGGCAGGCGAAAGACCCGCGGCCGGCTCGTCGAAGAGGATGAGCCGCGGCGCGCCGGCCAGCGCCATGCCGATCTCCAGCTGGCGCTGCTGGCCGTGCGCGAGGTTGGCCACCGTCTCGTGCGCGATGTGCGACAGGCGCGCGCGCTCCAGCAGCTCGTCCGTGGCCTGCTGCGAGGCCGACGAGGCGCGCGGGCGCAGCATCGAGAAGCGCCCGTTGGCCACGCCGCGCACGGCGAGGAAGAGGTTGTCGCGCACGCTGAGCTCGCGGAACAGCAGCGAGCTCTGGTACGTGCGGCGAAGACCCTTGCGGATGCGCTCGTAGGGCGGCAGCTCCGTGATGTCTTCGCCGAAGAATCGGATCCGCCCGGCAGTGGGCGGGAAGTCGCCGGTGATGGCGTTGAACAGCGTGGTCTTGCCCGCGCCGTTGCTGCCCAGCACCGCATATTTCTGACCCGCCGCCACCGCCAGCGACACATCGTCCACGGCCTTCAGCGCGCCGAAGGCGCGTGTCACATGCTCCAGCACCAAGGCGTCATTGGAAGCCAGCGGTGCGTGGGCGCCCGGCGCGCCGCCATCGCCGCGCAGGGTGGCGCGGGCGGCGGTGGCCGGGCGAAGCGTGGTGATGGAAGCCACTGGGGTGGGGCGTCAGTGCTTGCCGAAGAAAAGGCTCAGGGGCAGCTCGGCTCGTCGCGCGAACCGATCTTGAACTGATCCTTCGGGATGCCCAGCAGCTGCTCGACGTTGTCCACCTTGCGCAGCACCTTGGTCGTCAGATCGCCCTTGGCGTCCTTCACGACCTCGGTGACGAAGGTGGTGCCGATGGCCTGCCGGTTGCCGTCCAGCCTGACGGTGCCGGTGGGCATCTTCAACTCGAGCTTGGCCAGCGCCTCGCGGTACTTGGCCTGGTTGCCGGAGAGATCACCCTTCACGGCGTCCAGCGCGTCCAGCGCGGCCTTCATGTTGGTGTAGTACACCAGCGCAAACAGGCTCGGGCTGGGATAGCCGCCCTTGGACACCGGGAAGTTCTTCTGGTAATCGGCCACGAAGGCCTTCCAGTCGGCGCCGTCGAAGCTGTCGGCCAGGGGGCCGGCGCTGATGGTGCCCACCAGGGAGTCACGGCGCTTGCCGCGGTAGTTGAGCACGTCCTGGCTGACCGTGATGCTGCCGCCCATCATCGGCTTGTCGCCGCCCGCGGCCTCGTACTGGTTCAGGAAGTTCACCGCATCGGCGCCGCCCAGCACCACGAGCAGGGCGTCCACGTCCTTGGGGATGCGGGCGATGGTGGACGAATAGTCCTTGCCGCCCAGCGGCACCCAGGCCTTGAGCGGCACCTTGCCGCCCAGGCGGCAGTACTCGGCCATGAAACCCTGCACCTGGCTGTACGGGAAGGCGTAGTCTTCCGCGATGATCATGGTGCGCTTGTAGCCCTTGTCCATCGCCGCCTTGCCCAGGCCCACCATCCACTGCGCACCTTCGGTGTTGAAGCGGAAGAAGTTGGCGCTGGGATTGACCAGCGTCGTGGCCTGCGCGCCCGAGCCGCCATTGATGAAGGTGGTCTGGGGCTGGGTCTTCGAGTAGTCCTTGACGGCGATGCCTTCGCCGCCGGACAAGGGGCCGACCATGATGTCGACCTTGTCCTGCTCCACGAGCTTGCGCGCAGCGTTGACCGCCACGTCAGGCGTGGCGTTGGAGCTCGCCTTGATGATCTCGATCTTGCGGCCGGCAACCATGCCGCCGCGCTGCATCACGGCCAGCTCTGCGCCGCGCATGCCGTCGGCACCGCCCGCCGCGAACGGCCCTTCCAGGGTGGCCAGCAGACCGATCTTCACGGTCTGGCCCTGGGCCCAGGCCGAGCCGATCAGGGCCACGGCCGCCGCGGCGCCGAGGGCGCTGCGGGCAAAGAATCGCTTGGTCACGTTCACGCTTGTCTCCTTGTAGTGGGGGAAATCAAGGTCTGTCTTGGACCGAAGCGTGAGCGAAGCTTCGCCCACAGTCCGAGCAGGCCGTCGGGGGAAAACAGCACGATGGCGAGGAAGACGACTCCGATGACGAGGTTGAAGCGCTCGCGGTCGAAGACGTCGATGGCAAAGGTCAGCAGCAGCACGTAGACGATGGCGCCGATGAAGGCGCCGATGGGGTGCCGCATGCCGCCGAGCACGGCGATCACGAGGATGTTGATCAGCCAGCCCGAACTCACGGAATTGGGCGTGATCAGTCCGTTGTACCAGACCAGCAGGATGCCGCCCACGCTGGCCAGCAAACCGCTCACCGCATAGGCCGCCACGCGGTGGGCCACGACGCTGTAGCCCAGCGAGTTCATGCGGCGCGGGTTGTCGCGCACGCCCTGCAGCGCCACGCCGAAGGGTGTGCGCACCAGCCACTTGATCCACAGGTAGCCCGCCAGGCAGCAGCTCAGGCACAGGAAGTAGAAGGGCACCGGATCGCGCCAGTTGATGCCCAGCACGATGGGCGGATAGACCTTCTGGAAGCCCTGGAAGCCGTTGAAGACAGAGTAGTTCTGCAGCGCCAGGAAGTAGAAGGCCATGCCCACGGCCAGCGTGATCATGATCGTGTAGATACCCTCGGTGCGCACCGACAGCCAGCCGATCAGCGTGGCGATGGCGGTGGCGATGAGCAGCGCCCAGGGCACGGCGATCCACCAGGGCCAGCCCAGGCTGGTGGCCTCGCCGGAAGCCCCGCTGGTGCCGAAGATCGAGACCGCGTAACCGGCGATGCCGGCCACCGTCATCTGCGCCAGCGAGACCATGCCGCCATAGCCGCCCAGGAAGGTGAGCGACAGCGCGATCAGGCCCAGCGCCAGCGCCTGCGCGGCGATCTGGAAGGTGAAGAAGGGCGTGGCCACGAACGGGTAGATCAGCACCACGGCCAGCACGAAGACATGGCGCGCCGACAGGTGGCGCCACAGGAACTTCAGCCAGTGGGGCGCGTCGCTGTCCGCATACGGATCGGGCTCGGCCACGGCGCCGGGCATGGGCGCACGCGGCAGTGGCAGCGGCCTCGCCGCGGCCGCCAGCCCTGTGTTCATGGCACGACGCCACTGGGCTGCGCTCATCTGAGCCCCTCGTCCGCGGAGTACCGCGGCCGGTCCCCCGAGGGGACGCCCGCTTGCTTGGGGCGGCCCGGCGCTGCGCGGGCGCTCATGTTGATTTCCCCATGATCCCGCGCGGCCGGAAGGCCAGCACGAGCACCAGGATCACGAAGGTGAACACCACGCTGTAGGTGGGCGCATAGGCCAGGCCGTAGGTCTCGGCCAGGCCCAGGATCACCGCGCCGATGGCCGCGCCGACGACGCTGCCCATGCCGCCGACGATCACGACGATCAGCGAGGCCAGCAGCAGCCGCGTATCTTCACCGGGCACCATGGACAGCTCCACGGCACCGATCACGCCGCCGATGCCGGCCAGGCCCGCGCCGAGCATGAAGGTGATCGCAAAGACCAGGTTCACGTTGACACCCGCGGCGGCGAGCATCGCGCGGTCATCCACGCCGGCACGGATCATCGTGCCGACCTTCGTGCGGTTGAGCAGCCACCACAGGAAGACGCCGATGCCGATGCCGAAGGCCAGCAGGCTCAGCCGGTAGGCGGAATAGGCACGGATGACGGGGATGTCGCGAATAGGCCCCTGCAGCCACTCGGGCGCTTCCATCTGGTGCACCTGGCCGGTGAAGATCCACAGCAGGATGTCGGCGATGACGATGGACAGGCCGATGGTCACCATGGTCTGGCGCAGTTCCTGGCCCTGCATGTGGCGCAGGAAGATCACCTGGATCAGCAAACCCGCGATCGCAGCGGACGCAAAGCCGCCGGCCATGGCCAGCAGCCACCAGCCGGTCTTCTCGGCGATGGTGAAGCCCACGTAGCCGCCCAGCAGATAGAGCGAGCCATGCGCGAGATTGACGTTGCGCATCAGGCCGAAGACGAGCGTGAAGCCGCTGGCGACGATGAAGTACAGCGAGGCCAGCGTCAGGCCGTTGAGCAGCGTGAGGAAGTACAGCCGCGCGTTATCCGCCATCGCCCAGATCGAGAACACGGCGATGGGGCCGCCGATCAGCAGCCACAGCCAGAGCTGGATCTTCTGCGCCCTGGTCACCTGACAGCCCTCCTGTCGCTGCGCGACATCCTCCCCGAGGGAGGGGGAGAGCTTCCTTCGGGCGGCCGTGCGGAAGCTCTCATGCCGCCCGCTCCCAGGCCCGCGCATTCAGCGGCGGTGCCTTGGCAAAGACACCATCCTTCATCACCGCGAGGATCCGCTTGGGGTCGCGCAGGATGCGCACATCGGCCAGCGGGTCGCCGTCCACCAGCAGCAGATCGGCCAGGAAACCTTCCTTCAGCTGGCCGATGCCATCGGGCATCAGCATCACCTGGCCGCCATACAGCGTGCAGGAGCGGATGGCTTCCATCGGCGTGAAGCCCAGGTATTTCACGAAGAGCTCCAGATCCCGCGCATTCTGGTAGTGCGGATTGAAGGCGAAGCCGTAGTCGCCGCCGGGCAGCACGCGCACGCCGCGCTTGTGCATGGCCTTCAGGCTCTGGCAGGCGGCGGCCCACTCTTCCTCGTAGCCCATGGACACGGCCTTCTCGTGGCTCACGCCCCAGCGCTCGCTCTCCCAGAGCAGCGCGTAGATGATGCCGATGCCGGGCGCCACGAAGACCTTGTCCTTCGCGGCCTCCAGCATGTCCAGGGCCTCTTCGTCGGTGAAGCTGGCGTGGTAGATCAGGTGGATGCCGTGCCGCAGTGCCTGCTTGATGCTGGCGCAGGAACGGGCGTGCACGATGATGCGCTTGCCGCGCATGGCCACCTCTTCGGCGGCCGCGGCCACCTCGGCATCGGTCATCCAGGTGGTCTTGGCATCGGCGCCGGGCACGAAGTTGTCGCCCGAGAGGTTCAGCTTGATCGAATCGACGCCGTACTTCAGGAACATGCGCACCACGCGGCGCATGTCGTCGGCGTTGTTGACAACCTGCCCGAAGCTGAAATCCGGGAAGGGCAGGTGCGGCAGCATCTCGTCGCCCAGCCCGCCCGGCACAGTGATCTCCTGGCTCGCCGCCAGGTAGCGCGGCCCGGGGATCTGCCCGCTGTTGATGGCATTGCGGATCACCACATCCAGCCGCGGCTTGGCGCAGGCGGCACCCAGGCAACTGGTGAAGCCGGCCTGCAGGTAGTTGCGCGCGACCTTGGCGCTCCACAGCACATGCTCTTCCAGCGGCAGGGTCTGGATGGCAGCGAGATCGGGTGCGTCGTTCCAGCTGAAGTGCGTATGCGCCTCGGTCATGCCGGGCATCAGCGTGGCGCCGGCGCCGTCGATCACCGTGGCCGTGCCGGGAGCGATCGGCGCCGTGCTGCGGCCCACCTGGCGGATGCGGTTGCCCTGCACCAGCAGGCTGCCGCTGTAGGGCGCGGTCTGCCCCGTGCCATCGAGGATGCGGACGTTGGTGAACAGGGTGTCGGCCATCGATGTTCCTCCGGCTCAGGCGGCCCAGCGGGTGGGAGCGACGGCATGCGCGGCCGCCACCGTGCCGCTGCCCGCTGCGTAGGCATGGCCCCCGGCACGCTGCTTCAGCGGCGGCGCCTTGTGGAACTCGCCATCCTTCATGATGGCCAGCAGGCGCTTGCAGTCCTGCAGCACGGTGATGTCCGCCAGGGGATCGCCGTCCACCAGCAGGATGTCGGCGAGACAGCCCTCGCGGATGTAGCCCAGCGTCTTGCCCATGCGCATCATCGGCCCGCCCCAGGCGGTGGCCGACAGCAGCGCCTCCATCGGGCTCATGCCGATGACCTTGACGAAGGTCTCCAGGTCCTTCGCGTTGGTGCCGTGCGGCGTCCAGGCAAAGCCGTAGTCGCCCCCGGGCAGGATGCGGATGCCGCGCCGGCGCAGGGCCTTCATGCTCTCGATGGCGGCTTCCAGCTCGCGGTGGTAGCCCATCTTGCGCGTGACTTCGGGCGTCAGCCCCCAGGCGCTGGCATGGTGCACGGTATTGATCAGCCAGGCCAGGCCCGGCGCGATGAAGTGCTCGAACTTGTGCGCTTCCAGCAGGTCCAGCGTGGGCTCGTCGGTGAAGCTGGCGTGGTAGATCACCTCGATGCCCTGCTTCACGCACTGCTGGATGCTCCAGGTGCTGCGCGCGTGCGCGGCCACGCGCTTGCCCCAGCGCTTGGCCTCGTCCACGCAGACGGCCACCTCTTCCTCGGTGAACTGGCTCATCTCCGAGGGCATGCCGGTGATGGACTCGCCGCTCAGGTTGATCTTCAGCGAATCCACGCCGTACTTGGCAAACATGCGCACGCAGCGGCGCATTTCCTCGGCGCCGCTGACGATGGCGCCGAAGGCAAACTCATGTTGCGGCAGGTGCGGCGCGGTGGTGTCGCCCAGGCCGCCGGGCACGGTGATCTCCTGGCTGGCCGCCAGGTAGCGCGGCCCGACGATGGTGCCGTCGTTGATGGCATTGCGGATCACCACGTCCAGCCGCGGCTTGGCCGTGGCGGCGCCGACGCAGCTGGTCCAGCCCATGTCCAGGTACTTCTTCGCCACCTGCGCGCACCACAGGATGTGCTCTTCCGGCGGCATGCGCTGGATGCTGTCCAGCGAGGGCTGGTCGTTCCAGCTGAAGTGCGTGTGCGCCTCCACCATGCCGGGCATCAGGAAGGCACCGGCGCCATCGATCAGCTGCGCCCCCATCACCGGCGGGCTGCGCTGGCCGAAGCTGGTCTTTACGACGCGGCTGATGCGGTTGCCCTGCACCAGCACATCGCCGATGAAGGGCGCTTCGCCGCCGCCATCGAAGATCTTCACGTTGGTAAACAGCACGTCGGCCATCGTGTCTACCTCTGCCTGTCCAGGAAATCGCGCAGCAGTCGCTGCGAATCGGCGCTGCGTTCCTGCATCGGCCAGTGGCCGCAGCGGCCCAGCGCCTCCAGGCGCACGCGCGCACCTGCGGCCGTCAATCGGTCAGCCAGCTGGCGCGCGCCGGACAGCGGGGTCACCACGTCCTCGTCGCCATTGACGATCAGCGTGGGGCAGCGGATCTGCTCCAGCCGCGCTGCTTGCGCCTCGGCCAGCGCCAGGCAGTTGCGGGCGAAGCCTTCGGCATCCTGCGCGCCGACCGATTCGCGCACATAGGCCACGGTCAGCGGCTGGCTTTCGCGCGTGCTGGCCGAGAGTGCGGCGTTGGAGATCGCCTCGGCGATGTCGAAGACGCCCTGTTCCCGCGCCACGGCGGCGCGCGCCTTCATGTTGTCGCGCATCGCCGCGCCAGGCTCGGCCATGGCGCCGAAGAGTGCCAGGCTGCGCACGCGCGCCGGCTCACGCGCGGCCACGTGCAGCGCGATGAGCGTGCCAAAGGAGTGGCCCGCCAGGTGCACCCGCGTCAGCCCGAGGGCCTCGCACACGCGCAGCACGGCGTCGGCATGCGTCTGGACGCTGATGCGCCCGCCGTGCGGCGTGGCGGCGCCCAGTGCATAGGCCTGGTGCGAGCGGCCGGCGCCGGGCAGCTCCGGCCGTACGCAGCGGTGCCGGGGCAGGGCCGGCAGCAGTGGGGTCCAGGCGTTGAGGCTGCCACCCAGGCCGTGGATGAAGACGATGGCGTCACCTTCACCGCGCACATCCACCGCCATGCGATCGACCCAGAGCAATGCCATGGTGCCGTGCGCCTTCCTAGCGGCCGTCGGCCCGGTCGGCCAGGCGATCGACAAAGCGGTTCTCGAGCGCGCCGATGCCTTCGATCTCCACGCGCACCACGTCGCCGGGCTGCAGCCAGCGCGGGGGCGAGAAGCCCATGCCGACGCCGGCCGGCGTGCCCGTGGCGATGATGTCGCCGGGGTACAAGCTGATGCCGCGCGAGCAGGTTTCCACCAGCGTGGGAATGTCGAAGATCAGATCCTGCGTGCGGCCGTCCTGGCGCAGCTCGCGCCCCTGGCCGCCCGCGGGCGTGACCCAGGTGCGTACCTGCAGTGCCTGACCATCCAGTTCATCGGCGGTGACGATGCACGGCCCCATCGGGCAGAAACTGTCGAAGCTCTTGCCCAGATCCCACTGCTGGTGCCGCATCTGCACATCGCGCGCCGTCACGTCGTTGACGACGGTGTAGCCCAGCACATGCTCCAGCGCACGCTGGCGCGGGATGTCGCGCCCGCCCTGGCCGATCACGACCGCCAGCTCACCCTCGTAATCGATCTGCGAGGAGACCGCGGCGCCGGGCAGGCGCACCTCGTCCTGCGGGCCGACCACGCACTCGGCCAGCTTGGTGAAGACGATGGGCCAGCGGTCTTCCTGCGTCATCTGGCTGCGGAACACGGTGCCGGCCAGTTCCTGCGCATGGGCGCGGTAGTTGCGGCCCACGCAGAACAGGCCGCGGCGCGGGCGCGGCAGCGGCGCGCGCAGCGTCACGGCCTCACGCGGGAGCCTGGGGCCGCAGGCAGCCGGCAGGGCCTCACGCAGGGCCAGGCGCTCCAGCAGCTCCTGCACGCCGCGCGTGGCATCGGCCACCGCCAGGGGCGTGAGCTCGCGTCCGCAGGGCGAGAGCGTGCCGGCATGGGCACGACCACCCCAATGCCAACTGGCCAGTCGCATCGGTGCCTTGTCTCCTGGGTTTCGCTCGCGGGCCGGCGACATGGCGGGCCCATCGGTGAAACTCCTGATTCAGAATGAGACTCGTGTCTCACTGATCTGATTCATCATACGATCGCTGTTCGGAAGCCGACAAGAGCTTTCTGCAGCCTGACAGCCCCGGTATTTCCCTCATGGCCACCCCCCGCAAGCCCTTGCCGACCCCTGCGGCGGCGCCGCGTGCACCGGAGCGGGGCGTCAAGGCGGCCACCTGGCGGCTGCTGCTGGATACCGCGATGGCGCTCATCCAGAGCCACGGCCACGTGCCCTCCATCGCCGAGGTGGCGGTGCGCAGCAAGGTCAGCCGCGCCACGGCCTACCGCTACTTTCCCAGCCGCAGCGCGCTGACCACCGCCGTCATCGAAGCCTCGCTGGGCCCGGTGCGCAGCCAGTCTTCCAACAACCCGGATGGCCGCGAGCGGGTGCGCGAGCTCTTCACCCAGACCTTCCCGCGCTTCCAGGAGTTCGAGCCTCAGCTGCGTGCCGCAGCGCAGCTCTCTCTGGAGCAGTGGGCCCTGGAACGGGCCGGCCTGCTGGAAGAAGAGCCCTACCGGCGCGGCCACCGCGTGCGCATCCTGGAGCACGCCATCGCGCCGCTGCCGCTGCCGCCGGCCATCCGCCAGCGGCTGCACCGCGCCCTGAGCATCGTCTACGGCATCGAGCCCTTCGTCATCCTCAAGGACATCTGGGGCCTGCCGGACCGCGAGGTGCAGCGCATCGCGCTGTGGATGGCCGACAGCCTGATCGACACGGCGCTGCGCGAAGCGAGCGGCGTGCGAAGCAAGGCCGCCCCCAGCCGCGGCAAGAGCTGAGGTCCGACATCCGCAGCCCCAAGGAGCGCCTCATGAAGCAGCCCCCCGAGTGGTACGACCAGCAATACAACGCCCGCGCCGGCATCCCGGACGCAGCAGCCATCGTGCGCAGCTGGGCCGATCGCTCGGCCGCCACGCGGGCGCGCGGGCGCTGCGTGCTGGATGTGCCCTATACCGAAGCGGGCGCGTCGGATCCCAGCGAGCGGCTGGATCTCTTCCTGCCGGATGCAGCCCCGGCCGGCGGCGGCCTGGCGCCCGTGCTGCTGCACATCCATGGCGGCTACTGGCGCGCGCTGCACAAGGAAGACCAGAGCTTCGTGGCCGAGGCCTACACCGCGGCCGGTGCGCTGGTGGTCGTGCCCAACTATGCGCTGTGCCCGCAGGTGAGCATCGCGCACATCGTGATGCAGATGGTGCAGGCCATCGCCTGGACCTGGCGCCACGCGCCGCGCTATGGGGGCGACCGGTCTCGCATCGTGGTCACCGGGCACTCCGCGGGCGGGCACCTGGCGGCCATGATGCTGGCCTGCGACTGGCCCGCCTTCGCGCCCGATCTGCCGGCGGGTCTGGTCGGCACGGCGGTGCCCGTTTCGGGCCTGTTTGATCTGGAGCCCCTGCGGCACGCGCCCTTTCTGGCGCCGGACATCGGCCTCACGCGGGCCGAGGCGCAGCGCCTGAGCCCGGCGCGGCTGCCGGCCCCGCGCTCAGGCCGTGCGCAGCTGCTGGCCTTTGTCGGCGCGCTGGAAAGCCCGGAGTTCCACCGCCAGGGCGAGCGGATCCGGCGCGCCTGGGGCGATGCCGTGGTGCCGGTGTGCGAGCCCGTGCCGGGCTGCCACCACCTGAGCGTGCTGCACGCGCTGGGCGATCCGGCCACGCGGCTGAACCGCGCCGTCAGAGGTGCCCTGGGCCTGCCGGGCGCCGATGGATCAGGCGCCGATTGATGACGCGCCGATAGACCGCGCGCCGCCGGGCGCTCACACCGGCTGCGTGCGCTCCTGCAGCCAGGCCAGCGCCTCGCCGCTGACACGCGGCGAGAGCTGCTCGAAGACGTTGGCGTGGTAGGCATCCAGCCAGCCGGCTTCGTCGTCGCGCAGCAGGCTGGCTTCGATGCAGCGGGTGTCGATGGGGCACAGCGTCAGCGTCTCGAATTCCAGGAACTCGCCGAAGGCCTGATCTTCGTTGTTCAGCGCCGCTGCGTTGATCACGAGGTTCTCGATGCGCACGCCCCATTGGCCGGGCCGGTAGATGCCGGGCTCGATGCTGGTCACCATGCCGGGCTCCATCGCCATGTGGGCATCCGGCACGGCCTTGCTGAGGCTCTGCGGGCCTTCGTGCACGTTCAGGAAATAGCCCACGCCGTGGCCCGTGCCGTGGCCGTAATCGATGCCCTCTGCCCACAGCGGCGCGCGGGCGATGGCATCCAGCATGGGGCTGAGCGTGCCGCGCGGAAAGCGCGTGCGGCTCAGGCCCATCATGCCCTTGAGCACCAGCGTGTAATCGCGCTTCATCGCGGCCGAGACGCTGCCGATGGGCCAGACGCGCGTGATATCGGTGGTGCCGCCCAGATACTGGCCGCCGCTGTCGATCAGCAGCAGGCCATCGCCCTGAATCACCGCATGTGAAGCCTCGGTGGCGCGGTAGTGCGGCATGGCGCCGTTGCCGTTGAAGCCGGCGATGGTGTTGAAGCTCAGGCCCACGAAGCCGCTGCGCTGGCTGCGCGCTTCGCTGAGCCATTCATCCACCGTCAGCTCGGTCAGGCGCTCGCCACGGGCCAGCGCGGCCTCGAATCGGGCGTAGAACTCGCACATCGCCGCGCCGTCCTCGGCCATCGCCTCGCGGATGTGCGCGGCTTCCTCGGCGCTCTTGCGGCTCTTGAACAGCGTGCTGGGGTTGATCGCCTCGACCAGCTTCACGCCTTCGGCCACACGCTGGCGCAGGCCGAAGGTGACGCGCTTGGGATCCAGCAGCAGCGTGCTGCCGGCGGGCAGCTTGCCCAGGGCCGTGGGCGCCTGCTGATAGGGCGCCAGGCGCAGGCCTTCGCTGGCCAGCGCGCCGCGCAGCGCGGGATCGATCTTGCCTTCGCCCACAAAGAGCGTGGCGCCGCTCAGATCGATCAGCAGGTGCGCCAGAAAGACCGGGTTGTAGCTGACATCGCTGCCGCGCAGATTGGTGATCCAGGCGATGTCGTCCACCGTGGAGACAAAGTGGTGCGTGGCGCCGGCGCGGGCCATGGCTTCGCGGATGCGCGCCAGCTTGGCGCCGCGGCTCACCGTGGCCTGCGGCGCGCGGTGTTCGTAGATCGAAGCCGTGGGCAGGCCCGGGCGCTCCGGCCAGACGGCGGCGAGCAGATCGGTCTCTGTCCGCAGCTTCACGCCCTTGGCTTCCAGCGTGGCGCGCAGGTGCTGCGCGGCCGCCAGGCCCAGCACCTGGCCATCCACGGCCACCGTGCCGGCGGCGGGCACCTGCGTGGCCAGCCAGTCCACATGCGCGGTGGAGGCGCCGGTGGCGATCTTCACCAGCTCGATGCTGCTGCCCGCCAGCTCTACCTCGGCCTGCACCCAGTAGCGGCTGTCGGCAAACAGCGCGGCGCGGTCCAGCGTGACCACCAGCGTGCCCACCGATCCCGTGAAGCCGGAGAACCACTCCCGCCCCTGCCAGCGGCCGGGCAGGTATTCACTCAGGTGCGGATCGGCGCTGGGCACCAGCACGGCGTGCACGCCTTCGCGCTGCAGCACCTCGCGCAGGCGTTCGATGCGCAGGCGGAAGGGATTGGTGCGGGTGTCCATGGCGGTCTTTCCGGATCGGGCAAGCAACAGCGGCCGATTGTGGCGCCGTCAGCCCGCGGGCACCGGCGCACGGGTTTGGCCTGGACCCCCCAGTTTCGGCCCGGGGTGTGCCGGGAGTGCAGGCTCAGAGATCGGTGCGCAGGCGCCAGATTTCCGGGAACAGCACCACATCCAGCATCTTGCGCAGGTAGCTCACGCCGCCGGTGCCGCCCGTGCCGCGCTTGAAGCCGATCACACGTTCCACGGTGGTGACATGGCGGAAGCGCCAGAGCCGGAAGGCATCTTCCAGATCGGTGAGCTCTTCGCCCAGCTGGTACAGATCCCAGTGCTGCTCTGGCGCGCGGTAGGCCACGAGCCAGGCCTTTTCCACCTCCGCACTTTCGGCATAGGGCTGCGAAAAGTCACGCTGCACATGGCTGGCCGGCACCGGCAGCCCGCGACGCGCCAGCAGGCGCAGCGCTTCGTCATACAGCGAAGGTGCGGCGTAGGCGGCCTGCACCTCTGCCAGCCGTGCCGGGCTGTGCGCATGCGGCTTGAGCATCGCCGCATTCTTGTTGCCCAGGCTGAATTCGATGCAGCGGTACTGCCAGCTCTGAAAGCCGCTGCTGTGGCCCAGATACGGGCGGATGCGGCTGTATTCCGGCGGCGTCATCGTCGCCAGCACATCCCAGGCATGGACCAGCTGCTCCATGATCCGGCTGACCCGCGCCAGCATCTTGAAGGCGCTGCCCAGATCATCGGCCGCAATGCGCGCGATCGCGCCGCGCAGCTCATGCAGCATCAGCTTCATCCACAGCTCGCTGGCCTGGTGCTGGATGATGAACAGCATCTCGTCATGCGCTGGCGACAGCGGGTGCTGCGCACTCAGCACCTGATCCAGATGCAGATAGTCGCCATAACTCATGTCGCGCGAAAAGTCCGTCTGCGCACCTTCCTCCCGAACGATGGCCTCACCCCGCGGCAACTCATCCGGGCTTGGGGTTCCGTGTGAAACGGGGCAGACCATGGTGAGGCTCCGGGTGGGGGCTGGCGTCGCTGGGCGCTGAAGGCGGGGCGGGGTAGGGTGGGGAATTAGTTTAGATCCAAAGGACTTTTGGAGGGGCGAGGTGGGGTGCGCAAGGGAGCGTGCAGGTGCGCGACTCGGACCGCAGTGCGTGTGTGCTGAAGTCAAGGGTTAACCCCATCATCAAATCTGGGGAGAGAAGGCGGAAGGGGCATTGGAGGTCTGGGCCGGGCGGAGTTGAATCAGGCGTGTGGCAGCGGATATCTGTATCTGGTTGTGTCTTGGAGATGGGCGGACGTGATCGATTCATGTTTTGGCAAAGGTTGGCGAATTGTCTAAATCACCTTAGGCCTTCTGGCGAAATTATCTCTGTCGCGCAAAGTTGAAGGAAACGAATGGGTTTCTGGAAGGATATGGCTCGACTCAGCTCGAGCCTCGCTCAAGTTAAGCAGCCGCTTCAAATCAAAGATATATGCGATAATATTCGCAACTTTGCCACTCTCGGACTGGCTCTAGGTATCTGTTATTTGGGTTATCATTCACTGGGTCTAAACCCATATGTTGCGACGACGTTTATAAAGAAGCTCTTATTTATATTTTGGGCGCCGATAATAATTATACTAGTTCTAATGCTCATTAATGGGCATCAAGCCCTTAACATGATTGCGACGTTGTACTATGAATTCACAAGGAATTTGGTTGATTCCGAGGACTGGGAATCGAAGCTATTTATAATGAGTGGGCTGATTGCATTCTGGGTTATTAGCGTCTTTGCTATAGGTTTTGGAGTCTTTGAGATAATAATAAAACTTAAAATTGTGGTCGCTGGCGTATAACAAACTCAAGCGTTAAAACCGAGAGGCAGTTCAGATCGTTCGCATTCTTCAAAAAGGCCTAACACGCAGTTCAAACGGACCAGCAACGGCTTGCGTCCGTCGCTGGCGGTGTAACTGCAACGTTAGGCGTCACTAGTTTCATCAACTTCTCACCATTCCCAGGGAGTGCGAGCTGTGTACGAACAACGAAAGAAGTTATACCGGAGAATTGAGAAATTTTCTGATTCAAAGGTTCTGTGTTTCGTTACTGGAGATCGTCAGAATCTTGAAATTCAGATTGCTCCCGATGCTCTAGATCATTTCGCTGACCACCTGGATGCAATCGGCGTCACGAAAAGGATCTCTCTAGTTCTGTACTCGCGCGGAGGAAATACGCTTGCTGGCTGGAGCATTGTGAACTTGGTGAAGCAGTTTTGTGATGAGCTCCACGTGGTCATTCCGATGAAGGCGCACTCCACCGCAACGCTAATAGCACTCGGTGCCAGTTCGATCATGATGACCAAGCAAGCAACCATCGGGCCGATTGATCCTAGCGTGAATGGACCATTGAATCCTCAGGTCCCAGGTCCGAATCCCATGGCGCGCGTTCCCGTGAGCGTCGAATCCGTCAGCGGGTACTTCGAGTTCGCTAAGTCGCTGGGGATTCAAGGGGATGCGGACATTGCTAAGCTACTCATCGACTTGGCGGGGCGTATCAACCCGCTTGTACTAGGCGATGTCTATCGATCGCGATCACAAATCAGGATGTTGGGCCGCCGGCTTCTTGCGCACCATATGTCAGACTCTACGAGGATCGACAAGATTCTCGACTTTCTATGCAGTGAAAGCGGGAGCCATGATTACACGATCAACCGTCGTGAGGCTGCTAACGAGCTGGGACTCGCGATCGTCAAGCCCGATGCCGAGAAATACGCCGTAATCAAGGCACTTCACCAAGACTATGTCGCCGAGCTTGAGTTGCAGACTCCGTTCGACCCCAACTTGGTCTTGGGAGTGGCGCCCGAGACCGAGTACACGTTTACCCGAGGTTTGATCGAAAGCACATCGAGAGGATCAACAAAGTTCATCAGCCGAGGTAAGCTAAGGCGCACCCAGGTCATGGTCGGACCCAACCAGGTTCAGGAAGCAACAGAGGATCGCAGAACATTTGAGGCGTGGCAGCATGAAGATCAACATTGATATCATCTATCTCGAACCCCCAGAGACTGCTAGATATGTCCAAGTAGCGCCATCTTCAGCGCAGTACTTGGTCTATACCTCAAACTCGTCGGTTCTCCCGTGCTCTTTCGACCAAGTCCAAAAGAACAACGTTCTCATTGCAGGCAGCGGAGCCTCCAATTTCAATGTGTTCGGTCCTTCCTCCGCAGCGCTGAGTGACGCCTAACAGGCCGTTGAAATATCAACCCGCCGAAGCGGCCCCGCAACCCTGAATTGCGCCATGTCGGTCATCCAGCACGTCGTCGCGACTCAGACTGGCTCAATCGGGTCGATTCCGAGTGATTGGATGCTGCTGCCGCGACCATTTCGGCCTTCTCGGCGCTCATTGCGCCACCTGCGGACGCAATTCGGCCAAGGCGCGCAAGCGGGTGAGGTTGTAGGCCGCCATGGTCAGGGTCAGAAGCTGGTCGACCTTATCCAGTCCTCGCACCATCACCTGCGCCAGCGGCCCCACCGTCTTGCCCCAGCCGAAGCATTGCTCGATGCGCTTCCTGGCGCGCATGCTCCCCGCGTAGCCCTCATGGCGGGTCGTGCGCCCGTCGATGGCGCTGCCGCCCAACCGGTTGACGTTCTGCGCAACGTGCGGAGTGACGTTGAGGTCGCGGCACGCCTTGACGAATCCCTTGGTGTCGTAGGCCTCGTCGGCGGCCACAGTCTTGCGCTGTGTTTTGCTGGCCACGTCGGCCAGCATCTGCGCGGCCACCTCGCGCTCGGCCATGCCGTTGGCCTGGCTGGCGCGTACGTTGACCACCAGGCCGTGTCGGTTGTCGCTGAGCACATGGCCCAGGTAGCTCGGCAGCGCCGGCGCCGCATGGCTCTTGCGGTACAGCCGGGATTCGTCGTCCGTGTGCGATTCGTGCGTCTCGTTGCTGCGCGGCTCGCCGCGCCAGTCCTCTGGCGGGCGGTCCTCGTTCGACCCGTCCTTGCGCCGCATGCTCTTGTGGCTGGCCCAGGCCTTGATCAGCGTGCCGTCCACGCTGAAGTGCTCGCCCGACAACAGCCCGCGCTGCTCGGCCATGTTGACCGTGGCGTTGAACAGTTCAGTCACGGCCTCGTACTTGATCAGCCGATCGCGGTTCTTGCTGAACACCGAGTGGTTCCACACCGCATCGTCGATGGACAGGCCCACAAACCAGCGGAACAGCAGGTTGTAGTTGATCTGCTCGACCAACTGCCGCTCGCTGCGGATGCTGAACAGCACCTGCAGCAGCATCGCGCGCATCAGCTTCTCCGGCGCGATGCCGGGACGCCCGCCGCGGATGTCCGCCTCGTACATGGCAGAGAACTTCTCGTCCATCTTCGCCAACGTGTCGTTCATCCAGATGCGGATCGGCCGCAGGGGATGACTGGCCGGCACGAAGTCCTCCAGGCGGATCGTGCTGAACAGGCTCTCGCTGTAGCTGTCGGCGCCTCGCATCGGCTGCTGCCTCCCGGTCTTCAACCAGTGAGATCGTCGCTCACGGCAGCACCGGTGACGATTGGTATTTCAACGGCCTGTTAGCAGGCTGTTGAAGAACCTTTTTCGGGAACCTATCGCGATGCAATGGAGCTATCAAGTGGGGCCTTCAGTCTGCACGCTGCCCGGGAAGCGCTCGCGGGCTCGGCGTCGCAGGTCTGCCTTTGATAGGCAGACTGCATCGCGCGCCACCCGTCCGAACGGTTCTTCAACAGCCTACTAGGCCTCGGATTCCAGGAATCACGTCATTCAACACCACGAGGGAGGAAATCTTGGACGAGGAGACTAAGAAGGAGTTGTTCAGCCTGCCATCTATTGCCACATTTGCAGGGCTCGGCCTTGCAGTTTGGACGCTCGTAGAACAGAGGGCTGGGATGACATTCACGGTGCTTGCCGTCGTAGTCTGCATTCTTGTTGGGTACTTGGTGGCACTGCATCGCAAGAACACAGACTTGAAGCGTCAGTTGAAAGAGATGGAAGACTCTCTCACGCGCCGAATCCAGTCACTTTCTGACGAGTTGTTTCGGGAGTCCCAACGGCGACGAGAACTAGCGGTAGGATTTCACAAGCTTACCCATCGATCGCGGGATTACCTCTCGGACGCTCGGACATCAACATCAAGTACCGAGTTGCAAGAGCGCCTTGTCGCCGCAATCAAGATGGCATTGACCACTGCATCGACTACGTTCAGCCAGTTGACCGGAAGAACTTGCTCTGCCTCGGTCATGACAAAGCAACGCGATGGGCGATTTGGAACGTGGCTGTACTGTCAGAACGCCAACCCACAGCGCGAGAGCAAACCTAGCGCACCCATAGCTGCCACTCAGGGCATTGTTGGTCGCGCAGTAACCACTGGCGACGTGGTAGCTTGGATAGATACGGATCACACGTTCTTTCGTACTCGTCCAGATCATTCGCTTTTCTACCGTTCAGGGCTGTGCGTGCCGTTCAAGAAGAGCTATGACTACCTTGGAATACTGAACCTTGACTCCCTGGACACTGATGCGTTCGACTACACGCAGCACAAGGAGATCGGTGCAGCGTTTGCCGATCAGCTAGGGTTACTACTAGAGTGCCACGACACAATGGGAGGACACCGTGGAAACACGTGACTTCGCGCGGATTAGAGCCCTATCGCTCCAGCGACTCATTGAGCTCACCGATGCCACTCGACCGAGACCAGAGCCTTCAGGCCCTGACAGTCGGTTAAGACTTGCGCGCCCGCCAAAGACGCCGCGAGAACGCCTTGCCCTGCTAAAGCGCATCAAGAAGAAGCGCATCAAACGCTGAAGGGGCTGAGGCCTAACCACGCGTTCAACTGGGCCCGCTACGGCAAGCGCCGTAAGGCCGGGCTGAGGCACCTGCTGCATCATCTCAGCCCGGCCTTACGGCGCTTGCCGTAGCGCGCAGGTAAACGCAACGTTTTGCATGAAACCATCCACTGTGTTTACTAGGAGACTTGCATGTTGCTGAACAGTGGCTTCTCGCAAGGCGCCCTCGCGCGCTTGAATGCACGACCAACGCTCCGCGCGGCTTCTGCGTCGAGAGTGGCTCGGGGACATCACTCCAATACAAGCTGCTGTTCCGCTGGTTCGTCGGCCTGGCCACCGAAGACGTCGCCCCTGAAATATCCATAACTCATTGATTTCATTGGACATTCGTCGGTTTGAGAGCTACTATTTCTCCCAGTTTGAGGCCCATAAGGCTTTGATTTCTGGGAGTTTTGGTGGGGTGGACACGATGACTGACGCAGCCGATTTCTTCCGCAGCGGTCTCGATCAAATGATCGATCTGCGCCACCCGCTGGCGGTACTGGCATCTCGCTTACCTTGGCAGGAGATCGAAGCGTCTATCGCTCACGCGTTTGCCAAGAAGGTTCGCGCTGGCAAGAAGATCGAGGACGAGGATCTGTTCGGCACAGTCGCCGGTGTGGTTGGTGGTGGGGTGTCGCCAGCGGGCCGGCCCCGCGTTGCGCTGCGGCTGATGATCTCGCTGCTGTATCTGAAGCATGCCTTCAATGAGAGCGACGAGGGTGTCGTGGAGCGCTGGTGCGAGACGCCGACCTGGCAGTACTTCAGCGGCCAGGATTACTTCGAACACCGCTGGCCTTGCGACCCGTCCCTGCTGGTGCGATTCCGTCGGACCTTGGGCGAGGAAGGTGTTGAAGCCCTGCTGGCCCAGACGATCAACGTCGCGGTACACCTGAAGCTCATTGCGCGCAAAGACCTGGCCACGGTCATCGTGGATTCCACGGTGCAAGAGAAGGCCATCGCTTACCCCACCGATATCCAGATGCTGGAGACAGCCAGGACCAAGTTGGTCGAGGCGGCCAAGAGCCAGGGTATCGAACTGAAGCAGACCTATGCCAAGGAAGGCCGCGAGCTCAGCGCCCGGGCAGGCCGGTATGCCCATGCCCGACAGTTCCACCGCATGCGCAAGGCCATCAAACGGCAGCGCACTATCGTCGGCCGCTTGCAGCGGGAGTTGGAACGCAAGGCACTACCCGCCGCGATGGAGGCGCTGAGCCCAACATTGACCAAAGCCAAGCGGGTCTTCGAGCAGACACGGCACAAGATGATCAAAGACGCCAGCGGCAAGCTGTACAGCTGGCACGCGCCGGAGGTTCGCTGCTTCAGCAAAGGCAAGGCCAGAACACCGTTCGAGTTCGGTGCCAAAGTGGGCTTGGCGGTCACGGTGCGTGGCAACCTGATCGTCGGCGCCCGGGCCTTCAGCGGCGCACCGTATGACGGGCACACGCTGAACGAACAGATCGAGCAAGCCAGCATCCTGATGCAGGACATCACAGGAAAGCCAACGAAGGCGTTGGTGGATCTGGGCTACAGGGGCGTTGACGCTGACAACCCAGGGCTGACCATCACACACCGAGGCAAGGCCAAGAGCCTGAGCCACGACGACCGCAAGCTACTCAA
>JAEUOZ010000040.1 GCA_016790225.1 Rubrivivax sp. | reverse complement strand
CGTGCTGGGGCACGAAAGCGGCATCTTCGCGCCGGGCATCCGCCACCGCGGCACGGCGATGCAGGTGGCGCACCACCTGCTGTTGAGCCATGGCCTGGCGCTGCAGGCGCTGCGCGCCGACGGCTGCACCGCCCGCCTGGGCATCGTGCTCAACCTCTCACCCATCGGCCCGGCCACGCCAAGCCCCGAAGACGTGGCGGCCGCACGCCTGGAAGACGGCCGCAGCGTGCGCTGGTACATGGACCCGCTGTTCCGCGGCGAATACCCGGCCGACGTGTGGCAGCACCTGGGCGCCGACGTGCCGCACATCGAGCCCGGCGACATGGCCACCATCGCCACGCCAATGGACTTCCTCGGCATCAACTACTACACCCGCGGCGTGGTCAGCGCCAGCGGCGCCTGGAGCGCGCAGACCAGCGGCAAGCCGCTCACCGACATGGGCTGGGAGATCGTGCCCGAGGGCCTCACCGAGTTGCTGACGCGCCTCAACCGCGACTGGACGCTGCCGCCGCTGTACGTGAAGGAAAACGGCGCCGCGTTCCAGGACACGCTGCAGGAAGGCCGCGTGCACGACGTCGAGCGCACCGACTACATCGCCAGCCACATCGCCGCCGTGGGTGAAGCGCTGGCACAGGGTGTGCCGATGGCCGGGTACATGGTGTGGAGCCTCATGGACAACTTCGAGTGGGCCAGCGGCTACGCCAAGCGCTTCGGCATCGTGCACGTGGACTACGCCACGCTGACGCGCACGCCGAAGGACAGCTACCTCTGGTACCGCGATTTCCTGCTGGCGCAGCAGGCGCACCGCGCCGCGGCCACCACCGCCTGAGAGGCCCATGCCGATGCAAGACCTCCAACACACCGGCTGGACGCTGGTCTGGCACGACGAGTTCGACGGCGGTGCCATCGACCGCAGCAAGTGGGACTTCGACCTCGGCAACGGCTTCTACGACTACCGCGTGCACCAGTGGGTGCCCGGCTGGGGCAACGAGGAGCTGCAGTACTACACCGGTGACCCTGAGAACGTGCAGCTGCGCGACAGCTGTGTCTTCATCCGCGCCGTGAAGGCGCCGCTGCACGGCTGCGGCTACACCTCGGCACGGCTGAAGACCAAGGCCCGCGATGGCCGCCTGCTTTTCGGCAAGCTCTACGGCCGCGTGGCGGTGCGCGCGCGCGTGCCTTGGGGCAAGGGCCTGTGGCCGGCGATCTGGATGCTGCCGGTCGATGACAAATACGGCGGCTGGGCCGCCAGCGGCGAGATCGACCTCATGGAGATCGTGGGCGAAGAGCCGCACCAGGTGCTCAACAGCCTGCACTTCGGCTCTTCGTACCCGCGCCGCTCGCTCATCACCACCACGCACGCGCTGCCGGGTGGCAGCACCGTGGCCGACTGGCACACCTACACGGTGGAGTGGGAACCGGGCGAGGTGCGCTTCTACGTGGACGACGTGCAGACCTGCACCTACCGCCACTGGTGGAGCTGCAGCCGCATCGAGAACGGGCAGGGCATCGAGGCCGCGTCCGAGGCCGAGCTCAACCCGTGGCCCGCGCCCTTCGACCAGCCCTTTTACCTGCTGATGAACGTGGCGGTGGGTGGCAACTTTCCCGGCCACCCGAACGAGCACACGCGCTTCCCGGCCGAGCTGGTGGTGGACTGGGTGCGCGTGTACGACAGGGTCGGCGGTTATGCAGCCGCCGCGCCGCGCGGCCCGGGCGCCATGCCCTGGGAGCCGGGCCATGTGGCCGAACGCCGGCTCTGAAGCACAAGACCCACAGGAGACAAGACCGATGAGCAGCCGACACGCGCTCTCGCCCGGCAACCCTCACCTCGCCGAAGGCCAGGCCGCCACGGGCTCGGGCTTCGTGCCCGGCACACACGCCGCGGCCGTGGCGCCGCCACCGCTGCCGCCGGCCGAGCGCGCGCGGCTGGACGAAGCCTTCCGCGCCACGCTCGCACGTGGCGTGCACGGGATGTGTTTCAGCCCCTACCTGGAAGGCCAGCAGCCCGGCTCGCGCGTGAGCGAGGCGCAGATCCGCGAGCGCCTGGCCATCGTGAAACCGCACACCCGCTGGGTGCGCAGCTTCAGCTGCACCGACGGCCACGAGCAGACGCCGCGCATCGCGCACACGATGGGACTGAAGACGCTGGTGGGCGCCTGGCTGGGCACCAACGAAGCGATCAACGAACGGGAACTCGAGGGCGTGATCGCCGTGGCCCGCGCCGGCCATGCCGACATCGTGGCCGTGGGCAACGAGGTGCTGCTGCGCGAGGACATGAGCGAGGACGAGCTCATCCAGCGCATCGAACATGTCAAGCGCGCGCTGCCCGGCGTGCCGGTGGGTTACGTCGATGCCTACTTCCTGTTCGAGAAGCACCCACGCGTGACCGCCGCCTGCGATGTGGTCATGACCAACTGCTACCCCTTCTGGGAGGGCTGCCCGCGTGAGCAGGCGCTGCCCTACATGCAGCAGATGCTGGCCAAGACCCGGGCCGCAGCGCCCGGCAAGCCCGTGCTCATCAGCGAGACCGGCTGGCCCGACCAGGGCAGCGCCTTCCACGGCTCGGTGCCCGGGCACGAAGCGGCCATGCAGTACTTCGTGGACACCGCCGCGTGGGCCGAGCGGGAAGGCATCGAGTGGTTCCACTTCGCCGCCTTCGACGAAGCCTGGAAGGTGGGCGCCGAAGGCGACGTGGGCGCCTTCTGGGGCCTGTGGGACAAGGACGCGCAGCTGAAGTTCGGCTGAGGCAGGGCACCGTGCACACGCACCGCACGCCTGACGTCGCCCTGTGGGACCACTACCGCGCGCTGCGCGAGCAGTGGACACACGAAGACCACCTCGTCGCCCAGCGCATGGGCTGGCTCATCTGGTCCGAAGGGCTGATGTTCACCGCCTACGGCGCGCACGCGCGTGATGGCGTGTACTGGCTGGTGCTGGGCTTCCCCTTCTTCGGCATGCTGGTGGCAGCGCTGGCCGGCGTGGCCATCTACACCGCGATGGCGGCCACCGAGAGCATCCGGCAGGAATACGAGCGTGCCGGCCTGGCCGACCTGTGCCCGCTGGCGCCGGCCAGCCACATCGCCCACCGCGGCCGCTGGGCCGCCAAGGCCATGCCCTTCGTCTTTGGCGCCATGTGGCTGCTGGCGCTGCTGGGGCGGCTGCAGGACTGAGCCAGCCCCGAACCAAGGCCGCGAAACGACGGCACCACGACAACAGGAGACACATGAACACCACCGCCGCAGCCGCCGCAACCACCCACAAGGTGCCCTTCGGCCACAAGGTGGCCTTCGGCCTGGGCATGCTGGCCAACCAGATGTTCCCGGCCGCTCTGGGCATCTTCATGGTGGTGCTGGTTCAGGACATGGGCTTCCCGGGCTGGATGTGGGGCGTGCTGTTCTTCCTGCCGCGTGTGTTCGATTCGGTCACCGACCCGATCATGGGTTTCATCTCCGACAACACACGCTCGCGCTGGGGCCGGCGCCACCACTACGTGTTCATCGGCGCCATCGTCATGGGCATCAGCTTCGTGGCCATGTGGCAGTTGCAGCGCGCCGATGGGGTCACGTACAACTTCCTGTACTTCCTGTTCTGGTCCTTCGTCTTCTACACGGGGCTCACGCTGTTCAGCATCCCGTACGTGGCCATGGGCTACGAGATGAGCGACGACTTCCACGAGCGCACCAGCATCATGGCGGTGGCGCAGTGGATCGGCCAGTGGGCCTGGGTCATCGCCCCGTGGTTCTGGGTGGTGATGTACGACCCGAGCTGGTTCGAGAACGCCGATGCCGCCACGCGACACCTGTCGATCTGGGTCGGTGTGATCTGCATGCTGCTGGCCATGGTGCCGGCGCTGTTCATCCCCAGCCGCTCGAGCCTGAACGACACGCAGCTGATCCCGCTGACCTGGGCCAACTTCGGCGGCGGCATGCGCGAGATCTTCAACGGCTTCAAGGAGGCCTTCAGCTCGGCACCGTTTCGCAAGCTGTGCTTCTCCACCTTCCTGATCTTCAACGCCTTCAACACGGTGGCGGCGTTCTCCTTCTTCATCGTCGTCTACCACCTGTTCAAGGGCGAGACCGCAGCCGCCGGCATCTGGCCCACCTTGTTCGGCAGCGTCGGCGCACTGATCACCACGTTTGCGGTCATCCCGACCGTGGCCTGGATGTCGCGCAAGATGGGCAAGAAGAATGCCTTCATGCTGTCGCAGGGCATCTCCATCATCGGCTACGTGCTGCTGTGGTTCCTGATGGTGCCGGGCAAGCCGTGGATGTTCATGTTTGCGCTGCCCTTCTTCAGCTTCGGCATCGGCGGCTTGTTCACGCTGATGATGTCCATGACGGCCGATGTGTGCGACCTGGATGAACTGGCCACGGGCAAGCGGCGCGAAGGCATCTTCGGCGCCATCTACTGGTGGATGGTGAAGTTCGGCTTCGCGATTGCCGGCTTGCTCAGCGGCGCCATCATGTCGCTCGTGGCCTTCACACCGGGCGCGGCCACGCAGCCCGCGGGCGCGGTGGACGGCCTGCGCCTCTTCTATTCGGGCGTTCCCATCTTCGGCACCCTGCTGGCGATGTGGATCATGCGCAACTACGATCTCGACGAGAAGCGCGCCACCGAAGTGCATGCCGAACTCGAACGGCGCAAGCAGCGTGCAAGCGCCACGTCCTCGCAGGGCTCGGGAGCACGCCCCTGGCTGGCGGAACACGGCCTGCTGCTGCCCGGCGCGGAGCCCTCGCCGCTGGCGGGCCGGTCTCCCGACGAGATCCGCGCGCTCTACCAGGAGCAGTTCGGGCGCGGCCTCTATGGCCTGTGCTTCAGTGCCTATACCGAAGGCCAGCGCGCGGGTGACCAGCTCTCGGAGGCGCAGGTGCGCCAGCGCCTCGCGCTGATCGCCCCGCATACGCGTTGGGTGCGCTCCTTCGCCTGCACCGAAGGCCACGAGCACATCCCGCGGCTGGCGCGCGACATGGGCCTGAAGACCATGGTCGGCGCCTGGATCAGCACCGACCGCGCGCGCAACGAACGCGAGATCGAGGGCCTGCTCGCGCTGGCGCGGCAGGGTCTCGTGGACACCGCGGTGGTGGGCAACGAAGTGCTGCTGCGCGGCGACCTGTCCGAACCCGAGCTGCTGGCCTACGTGGCGCGTGTCCGCGCGGCGCTGCCCGAGGGTGTGCCGGTGGGCTGCGTGGACGCGTACTTCCAGTTCCTGGAGCGCCCGGCCCTCACCGCCGCCTGTGACGTCCTGCTGCCCAACTGCTACCCGTTCTGGGAAGGCGCGCACATCGACCTGGCGGCCCAGTACGTTCGGCGCATGCACGGGCTGGTGAAGGCCGCCGGCGGCGACAAGCCGGTGGTCATCACCGAAACCGGCTGGCCCGGCCACGGCCAGGCGGTTGCCGCGGCCGAGCCATCGGCGGTGAACGCCATGCGCTACTTCATCGACATCCAGCAATGGGGTCGGCGCGAAGGCGTCAAGCTCCACTACTTCGCCTCGTTTGACGAGCCCTGGAAACTCGGCCAGGAAGGCGAGGTGGGCACCCAATGGGGCCTCTGGGACAAGAACGAGCGCCGCAAGTACGTCTGACCCGCCTCCCTTCACCAGCCACACCGCATCTGCATGCCAGTCACGCCCACCCTCACGCTGCCGCAAGGCAACGCCATCTGCTATTCCGGCTACCGCCAGGGCCAGAGCCCGGACAGCAGGGTCTACCCGTCACTGGAGGAGATCCGCGAAGACCTGCACCTGCTGGCGCGGCAATGGCAGCTGCTGCGCCTGTATGACTGCAGCACGCATGCCGAGCGCGTGCTGCAGGTCATCGCCGAAGACAAGCTGCCGTTTCAAGTGATGCTCGGCGCCTACCTGGGCGCGGAGATGAACAACTTCGGCTGTCCCTGGGGCGGCACCTACAGCGAAGAGCGGCTGGAAGCCAACCGCCACGAGAACCAGGCCGAGCTCTGGCGCCTGGCCCGCCTGGCGCGCGCGCACGAGGACATCGTCTTCAGCGTGGCCGTGGGCAACGAGGCCACGGTCGACTGGACCGATCACTTCGTGCCCGTTTCGCGCATGATCGAGTACGTGCGCCGTGTGCGTGGGGTGGTGCGCCAGCCCATCACCTTCTGCGAGAACTACGTGCCCTGGCAGCACAAGCTGCGCGATCTGGTGCCTGAGCTGGATTTCGTATCGGTGCACACCTACCCGGTGTGGGAGTACAAGCACATCCACGAGGCGCTGGACTACACGCGCGAGAACATCGCCAGCGTGGCACAGCAGCATCCCGACAAGCCCATCGTCATCACCGAGGCCGGCTGGTGCACGCGCAGCAACGGGCGCGGCATGCAGGCGGAGCATGCGGTGCAGGAACTGCAGGCCATCTACCTGCAGGACCTGATGGACTGGACGCGCGCCGAAGGGCTGCTGTGCTTCGTCTTCGAGGCCTTCGACGAACCCTGGAAAGGCTCGCCGGATCCGCTGGAGCCGGAAAAGCACTGGGGCCTGTTCACCGTGGACCGTCGGCCCAAGCTGGCGGTGCGCGACCTGTACCCCGAACTCGAGCCCGCCGAGGGCGCGGAGGCATGATGAGTGAAGGCCTGGTGCCGATGATGCACACGCACCGCACGCCAGACGTGGCGCTGTGGGACCAGTACCGCGCGCTGCGCGAGCAGTGGACCCACGAGGACATGCTGGTCAATCACCGCGTGAGCTGGCTGATCCTCTCCGAAGGCCTGCTGTTCACGGCCTACCGCGCGCAGGCCGAGACCGCCACCAGCTGGCTGGGCCTTGCATTCCCGTTCTTCGGCATGGCGGTGGCCCTGCTCATCGGCGTGGGCATCTTCGCCGCGCTCAGCGCCGGCGAGGAGATCCGTCGCCAGTTTGTCCTGGCCGGGCTGGAAGACCTGTGCCCCCTGGCGCCGCCCAGCCGCATCGCCCACCGCGGCCGCTGGGCCTCGAAGGTGCTGCCCTTCGTCTTTGCGGCGATGTGGGCCATTGCCTTGGTGCGTTAGGCACCGGGCGTCCCGGGGCCGCCGCGTGCCTCAGCGCGCCCAGCCCTCGAAGGGCGCGCTGGAATCCAGTGCATTGGCGGCGCCCAGGAAGGCGGGCGAGGAGCGCGCGTCGATCACGAAGACCGGAATCTCGTGCAGAAAGCTCGAGAGCCGCCCCTTGGCTTCGAAGCGCTCGCGGAAGGCCGAGCGCGTGAACCAGTGGCCCAGGCGCGGCACGATGCCGCCGCCGATGTAGACGCCGCCCTTGGCGCCCAGCGCCAGTGCCAGGTTGCCGGCCGCGATGCCCAGGTAGGCGCAGAAGAGCTCCAGCGTTTCCAGGCTGCGCGCATCGCTGCCTTCCAGCGCCGCGCTGGTGATGTCGGCCGCCGTCGGGCTGGCGGTCTGCTCGGGCAGGCCATCCAGCACGCCCAGCGCGCGGTGGATATCCACGAGCCCCGGCCCTGAGACGGCGCGCTCGGCGGAGGCGTGGCCGTGCCATTGGGTCAGCAGCGCCAGCACGGCACACTCGCGCGCGGTGGTGCCGGCCATCGTGGCATGGCCGCCTTCGCCCTGCAGCGGCAGCCAGCCGCCCCGGCCATCAGGCAGCAGCCCGGAAACGCCCAGGCCCGTGCCCGGGCCGATGAGGCCGATGGCCCAGCCCGGCCGGGCGGCCGTGCCGCCCAGCTGCCAGGTCTCATCCGGCTGCAGCGAAGGCAGCGCCAGCGCCAGCGCCGTGAAGTCGTTGATCACCAGCAGCTGCTGCAGACCCAGCTGCGCCTTGAGCGCGGCAATGGAAAAGGCCCAGTGGTGGTTGGTCATCGCCACCTGATCACCCACCACCGCGGTGGCGATGGCGATGGCACAGGCCGGCGGCACGGGCTGGCCGGTGTCCTGCAGATAACGCTGTATCGCATGATCCAGCGTGGCGTGATCGGCGCAGGACAGCGTGCGCACCTGCTCCACGGCCGCGCCGGCCTGCGCCTGCCAGGCAAAACGGGCGTTGGTGCCGCCGATGTCGGCCAGCAGCCGCGGCGCGGCCCCGGTGGCGGTGGCGGTGGCACTCATGCTTCGACCGAGTCCGGGCGCGGGACTGGGTCTTGGCCTTGACCTTGGCCGGAGCCCACAAAGCTGGCGATCGCGTGCGGCGGCAGCTGCGCCTCCCAGCGCAGGCCGTCCAGCACCAGCTCGATATCCATCGGTCGATCCTCTCGGTTCAAGGCCACCACGGCGGTGCGGCCATCGTCATGCACGAAGGCCGTCGCCTCCAGGGCCTGGCGCGTGGAGGCACACAGCACGCGCTGCGCACCCGGGGCGATGAAGCGCGCGAAGTGCCCCAAGGTCCAGAACGAGGCCTGGTGATGCAGCATGCCGCTGGCAGCATCGGCCAGCACCGGTGCGCTGCAGAGATTGCCCACATGGTTGGGGCCGCCCTGCTCGTCCAGCAGCAGGTTCCAGTCGATCCAGCCGACAGTCCAGCGGTTCAGGTCATTGATGAGGGCGCGGGCATAACGCTCGCCCAGGGTCCAGCGGCTGTGGTGCACGCCGCCTTCCTGGCAGCCCTCGGTGAAGAGCAGCTGCTTGTCGGGCCAGGCATCGTGCACCAGCTGCACGTGATCGAAGTGCTCTTCGCCATACCAGTGGAAGCCGGTGCCCCAGACGTACTGTGCCGCCCGCGCATCACCGTAGATGACGCTGGCGCGCTCGACCATCACGTCGCGGTTGTGATCCCAGACGACGATGCGCACCTCGCCCAGCCCCGCGGCATGCAAGGCCGGGCCCAGGTGATCGCGCACGAAATCGCGCTCTTCCTCGGCTGTGTAGAGGCAGGAATCCCAGCGCTGGTGTGCCTCGGGCTCGTTCTGCACGGAAACACCCCAGACGGGCACGCCTTCTTCGGCATAGGCCTGGATGAACCGCACGAAGCACTGGGCCCAGGCAGCGCGGCACTCGGGCAGCAGCCGGCCGCCGTCATTCATGCGGCCGTTGCTCTTCATCCAGGCCGGCGGGCTCCAGGGCGAGACCAGCAGCTGCAGGGGCCGCCCGGCCACCTGCTGCGCGGCGCGGATCATCGGCAGCAGGGCCTGGCGGTCACGCGCGATGGAGAAATGCTGCAGCGCCAGATCACCCGGCACCTCGGCATGCGCATAGTTGCCCAGCGAAAAGTCGCAGCTGTTCATGTGCACGCGGCACAGCGTGTAGCCGTGGCCCTGCGTGGGCGAAAAGTACGCCTGCAGCAAGGCCTGCTGCTGCGCGGCCGGCAGGCGCTGCCAGACCGTGGCAGCGGCTTCGGTGAAGGCGCCGCCGAAGCCCAGCAGGGTCTGGAAACGCCGCGTCGTATC
Organism: Rubrivivax sp.; assembly: GCA_016790225.1. The sequence goes on along the minus strand of JAEUOZ010000040.1, from coordinate 54,127 downwards.
CACCCACAGGCGCACGGGCGCCGAGCGCGGCGTGGCGGCTGGCAGCAGGGGCGGCTGTTCAGCCAGGCACTCGCCGCCCTCGTGCGCAGTCAGCCACCAGCGCAGCGCTCGGGGCCGCGTGCTCACTTCGACCAGTGGATGCCGTCGACGCTGATCTTGGGCAGGCCGGTCAGGTTCAAAGGCTTGCCGGTGAAGCCGAAACGGTCCGCGATGATGAAGCGGAAATTCACGTAGCGCAGGTCCAGCTTCGGATTGGCGGCCAGGAAGGCCGAGATCGGGATCGAGACCTGGCACCAGCCGCCCGTGTTGCAGTAGCCGTAATCGCCAGGCCCGATCTGCAGGAAGGCTTCGTGGATGTCGCGATCCTCGCTGTCGGTGCTGATGCCGATCTCGATCTTGCCGGGGTAGCTGTCGCTCTTCACGCTGAAGTTCAGCCGGCCGCCCGAGAAGCCCGAGAGGTTTTCCAGCACACCGGTGCCCGAGTAGAGGAACAGGCCCCAGCCAAAATCCACCGGGTTGGGCGTGATCTCCAGCGCCGGGGCGCCATCGGGGCTGGCGGTGCCCGCGGCATCGTCGCGGTAGCCGGTCAGCGCAAACGGATCCCAGCGCAGGCCGGTCGCCCGCTGTTCACCGGCAGTCGCCGCGCTGGCGTAGAGCGTATAGCGCGACGCCGTGACGGCCGTGGCCAGCGTGGGTGCCACCCACTTCACGGCATTGGCGGCCGTGTAGCTGCCGGGCTCGCAGGTCCAGGTGACGCCGCAGGTGCCCAGCGACTGCACCACGTAGCGCGCCTGCCGATCCTTGTTGAACAGGCCCCAGCCGTCGTCTCCCTGCTTCCAGGGCTCGTCGAAGGCCTGGAAGACGAAGACTGCCTGCGGGCCGTGCACGGTCTTGCGCCCTTCGACGGCCCAGGCCTGCAGCGCATCGAAGTACATCTTCTGATTCACCGGGTGCGCGCGGAAGGCCAGATTCGGGCCGCCGGCGGTATCCACCGCGGTCCAGCCTGTCTCGCCGATCACCATCGGCAAGGAGGTCAGGTTGAGCTTGTCCAGCCCGTCACGCGCCAGCCCGAACTGGCGCTTGGCCTCGGCGATGCTGGCGGCCACCATCGCGGCCGCGCGCTGATCGGTGGCCACGCTCTTCTGACGCCAGTCGAACAGCGTGGGATCGTAGAACGTGTCCAGGAACGGATAGGTGTGCACCGCCGCAAAGTCCACCACGTCGGTGATGGCCTTGGGCACCGAGGCCCAGAAGGCGTAGTTGTCGTTGGTCGTCACCGGCTGCGTGATGCCCTGGCGGACCTGGCCGATATAACGGGCCATGTCAGCCACCGGCACGCGGTGCGAAGACCAGGAAACCATGGTCTCGTTGCCCACGCTCACGGCGTCCACCACGCTGCGGAACTGGTTGGCCAGCGCGATGCCCTTGGTGATCTCGGCCTGGTTGTCGGCTTCCAGCGCCGGCGTCGAAGGCGGGTTGATCCAGATGCCCAGCTGCACGCGCAGATCGAGCCGGTTGTCGCGGATGACGGTGAGCACCGTCTCCGAGAAGGCGCGGCTGCTGAAGAGCCGGATGGTGCCGATGCCCGTGGCGCTGACCAGGCGCAGGTCCTGCAGCACGTTGGCCGGCGTGATGACCTCGCTGGCCAGATCACCGGGGCCGCGCGAGCTGCGGTAGGGCGAGTAATTGACCGCGGCGCGGCTGGTGAAGGCCGGCGACAGCGTGCGCTTGTCGGTCAGCGAGACCGGCGAATCGGTATAACCGCCGCTGCCACCACCGCCGCAGGCAGAGAGCAGCGGCAGCGCGATGGCCAGGGCCAGCAAGGGCGCGGCCAGCGGACGCAGCGGGCGCAGGACGGACATCGCCACGCGATGACGGGAGGTGTTCATCTGTGCAGCCCTCAGAACGTGAATACGGTGCCGGCACCGAACCAGTTGCCGCGTGTGGCCACGCGCGAATCGACATTGGTGAAGGCAAAGTGTGCCGGCATCGACAGCGGCGCCAGCCCCTTGCGTCCGTAGTGCACCATGCCCGCCATGCCATAGACCTGCAGGCCGCGGCCGACGTCGTAGTTCAGGCCCAGCGTGTTGATCGTCAGCGAGTTGCTCTGCCCGCGCTCGCTCGGGTTGTCGGTGCTGGCCTTGCCCAGATGCACCAGACCGGTGGACGCCGTCCAGCGTTCGTTGAAGCGGTAGCGCGCACCGAGCATCAGATCGGTGGAGCGCGCCGCGTAACCCGGGTTGGCCACGCCATCGCGGAAGCCGCCCCAGTCGACGTTGAACATGCTGTTCCACTGGCCTTGCGGGCCGGTGGTCGTCTGCACCGCGTAGGCGCCGCTCCAGCGGTTGAAGCGCAGGCCGCCGGAAACCTCGATCTTGGCATTGACCTGGTAGCGCCCCATGATCATGGCGATGCCCTGGCTGGAACTGCCGAGCTTGGCGTCATCAGCGGGAAACGGCGTCAGGCCGCCGAAGGGCGCCTTGCCCCAGGCGACCGGTTCGCCGTTCTTGGCCGATTGCAGCATCGCATCGATCACCAGATCGCCCTTCACGTACTGCGCATAGATCTCGATGAATTCGGGCTTGTTCTTCTTCCAGCCGCTCTTGCCCATGTCATACGTGGCTTCGAGCACCAGATCGCCTTCCATCACATCGAGCTTGCGCGTCATGTAGCGCACCGCGCGGCTGACCAGGCCGTAGCCCGCGCCGCTGGAGCCCCAGGCGTCGGAGACGCCGACGTTGGTGCCGTAGGGAAAATCCGCCACGCTCCAGCTGCGCGTGGGCATCGCGCCCACGGTCAATCGGCCCCAGTCCTCGTGCGCGAGGCCCAGGTTGCGGTGGTGCAGCCAGCCAGGCAGATCGACCTTGCCATCGCGCCAGCGCTGGCTGAGCAGTCCGAAGGCCTCGAAGCCACCGGGCAGCCGCTGCTTGAAGCCGAGGTAAGGCTGCGCCAGCGTGACGTGCGTGGTTTTGGTGCCGAAGGGCTTGGCGTAGGCGATGTCGTCAGCCCACTGGCGCTGGCGGTTTTCACCGAGCTCACGCTGGCAATCCACGCAGACGTTGGTGGTGCTCTGGATCTCCGCCTTGGCAAAGCCGCTCAAGGTGAAGGGGCCCCACTCCAGGGCCGATGCCGGCGCCGCGGCACCCAGCGCCAGCACGGCGGCCGTGGCCAGCGTGGCACGCCGCCAGGCCGGGAGATCACCGTGCCGCGGTCCGCGGCGCGGGCCGCGAGCCCGAAGAAGCGCCGGGCCGCCGGGGCGAAGAAAGGAAGCGGGATCGTGCATGAGAGCCTCGTGAAAGCGCTTTCACAGAATAGTCGGGCCAAGCCCATGACGTCAACGATCCGGCGTTCGTGTTTTCCCTTGGGCGCGATGCACGGGCGCGACGCGGGTACGGGAAAACGACGAATTGCCATGAAAGCGCTTTCATGAAGAATCGGGTCGTCGCCGCTGTCCGGCGCCGAAGGCTTGCCATGAAACTGTTTCTGCGCACCGTCTGGGGCCTGCTGGCCTGCCTCGCGCTGAGCCCGCTGACACACGCCCAGGCTCCTGCCGGCATGCAGGCCGTGGGCGCGGGCAACGTCGCCCTGCAGCCCCGCGGCATCGACGCCAAGGTGCCGGCCGCGCCCTTCCGCACGCCGGCCATGCTGCAGCGCGCGGCGCCCACCAACCAGTGGTATTCCGCGCTGATCTTCAATGAGCAGCCCGAGAGCATCTACGCGCTGCCGCTGACCTTCCGCGCCACGCCCGCCGGCTTCGAGCTGGCTCTGCCGCGCAAGGAAGTGGTGCCCACCGAGCGGCGCGATGTGGAAATCCATTACAGCCACAAGAACCCCATCGTCATCTCGCCCACGGCCTTCGAGTCCGGCCGCGCCCTGCTGGCCGGCCACAGCGACTGGGCGGTCGATGTGGCGCTGGGCCGGGGGGCGGATCGCTTCGACGTCACCATCGCCCATGGCAGCCCTTACGCCTACTTCCGTCTGGGCCGCGGCGATGTGCGGGTGCGCCTGCCGGGCAACGGCGAACGCCTGGCGTCCGCCGACACCCGCGCCCTGGTGCTGCGCGTCGGCGGCACGCCGTATGCCGTCTTCGGCCCTGAGGGCGTGCGCTGGGAGCCGGTCTCGGCCACGGAGTGGATCGGCCGTCTGCCCGCCGGCAAGGGCTACTTCTCCGCCGCCGCTCTGCCGGATGAAACGCCTGCCACGCTGGCGCTGCTGCAGAAGCACGCCTACAGCTTTGTCACCGATACCCGCGTGGCCTGGAAGGTCGATCGGGGCAATGGGGCCGTGGAAACCAGCTTCAACGCCACGACGCAGGCGATGGAGGGCGACAACGTCGGCGCGCTGCTCGGCCTGTACCCGCACCACTGGTTCGGCAACACCAGCGTCGAGGGGCGGCTCGGCCCGGCCTATGACTCGGTGCGCGGCCAGCTGCGCCTGCTGGCCGCGTCCAGCTTCAAGACCACGACGCGCTACACGGGCTTTGTGCCCTACTGGCCGGCGATCACCGAGTCGCCGCGGCTGGGTGAGCTGCGCGAGGTGATGCGCAGCGATCTGCGCAATGCGCGTCGCATGATGCTGGAGATCGGTCAGGGCCCGTACTGGCAGGGCAAGGGCCTGCTGCGCCTGACCAAGATGCTTGACGTGTTCGAGCAGCAGGGCGACAAGGAAGCGCGCGATCAGCTGCTCAAGCTGCTGCAGGGCCGCATCGAGCAGTGGTTCTCGGGCAGCGACAGCAAGCGCTACTTCCACTGGGACAAGCGCGTCGGCACGGTCGTCGCCTACCCGGAAGAGTACTTCTCGGTCGTGCAGATGAACGACCACCACTTCCACTATGGCTACTGGATCCGCTCCGTGGCCGAAATCGCGCTGCGCGATCCCGCCTGGGCCGCGCGCGACAAGTGGGGCGCGATGGTGGACCTGCTGATCAAGGACATCGCCTTCACCGAGCGCGGCAGCGCGGAGTTTCCGTTCCTGCGCAATTTCGATCCCTACGAGGGCCACTCCTGGGCCTCCGGCATCGGCCTGGGTGCGCACGGCAACAACCAGGAGTCGTCTTCCGAGGCTCTGAACGCCTGGACGGGCCTGATCCTGTGGGGCGAGATCCATGGCGACGAACGGCTGCGCGATCTGGGCATCTGGCTGCTCGCCACCGAGACGGAATCGGTCAAGCACTACTGGTTCGATCTCTACAAGCAGGTGTTCGCGCCCGAGTACAAGAACGTGGACGTGAGCATGGTGTTTGGCGGCAAGTACGCGCACAACACCTGGTGGATCGACGATCCGCGCCAGATCACCGGCATCAACCTGCTGCCGATGACCACGGTCTCCACCTATTTCGCCACGCACCCGGACTACATCCGCCGCAACCTGGCTGCGCTGAAGGAAGAAGAGGCGGTGTGGGCGGCACGCGGCAAGAAGGTCGATCCGCCGGACATCTGGCAGGACGTCTTCGCCAAGTACCTGGCCCTGGCCGATCCGCAGGCGGCGCTGGCACAGTGGCAGCGCTGGGGCGCCGTCGAACTGGGCGACAGCCGCACGCACACGCTGCACTTCCTGCTGAGCCTGGTCGAGATGGGCGCGCCGGATGCCAGCGTGAGCGCCGACACCACGCTCTTCCAGGTCTTCAAGCGGCCGGACGGACAGCGCACCTACCTCGCCTTCAACGCCGGCAAGGCGCCGCTGGAGGTGCGCTTCAGCACCGGCCAGCGCCTGAACGTGCCACCGGGCCAGCTGGCCCGGGCCACCGGCCGCTGAGGCCGCCGGCCATCACCTACGGGTAAGCCAGAAGTCCCGAGCCCTTGCCAACGATGAAGCCCGACACGCATACTTGTGAAAGCGCTTTCATGCGGCCCTTGAAGTCTTCATTGCACGCTCACCTGTTGCAAGCTCATTCGTCGCCGCCCGCCCAACCAGGACGTCCCATCATGACCAAACGCCCCTCGCTGCGCCCCTCCGCTGCCACGGCCACGCTGCTTGCCACGCTGGTGCTGGCCGCGTGCGGCGGTGGCAACGGCAATCCGCCGCCCACCACCACCACCGTGACGGCCGACACCACGGGGCCGGTGGTCACGATCACCAAGAGCGCGGCGGACACCGCCGCCACGGGGCCGGTGACCTTCACCTTCAGCTTCAATGAAGACGTCGGCACCAGCTTCACGGCCGACGATGTGACGATCAGCGCCGGCACCAAGGGCGCCTTCACGCGCATCAGCGGGACCAGCGCGACGCTGGTCGTCAACCCGCCGGCGGATGCCACCGGCACGCTGCAGGTCAGCATCGCCGCCAATGCCGTGAACGATTCGGTCGGCAATGCCAACGCCGCCGCGAGCGTGCAGCAGGCCTACAACACGGTGATCCCCATCGTGCAGACTGTGCTGGTGAACTTCTCCGAAGCGACGGCACCGGTACTCACCGGCTTCGGCGGCGCCGAAGACGCCACCGTGGTGAACGACCCGACGGATGCCACCAACAAGGTGGCGCGCGTGGTCAAGTCCGCCACGGCCGAACTCTGGGCCGGCACCACGGTGTCCATCTGCCCGAGCCAGGCCATCCCGAACCTGCCCTTCACGACAACCATCACCACGATGACGGCGCGTGTGTGGTCGCCCGCGGCGGGCGTGCCGGTGCGCATGAAGGTCGAGAACGCGCTGGACGGCACCAAGAGCGTCGAAACCGAAGCCACCACCACGGCAGCCAACGCCTGGCAGACCCTGATCTTCAACTTCGCCACGGCAGCGCCCGGCACCGCCGCGCTGAACGTGGCCAACACCTACAACAAGGTCTCGGTCTTCTTCAACTTCGGCACCACCGGCGCAGCCACCGGTGCACGCACCTACTACCTGGACGACATCGCCTTCCGCGGCAGCAGCTTCACGGCCAGCTGCGGCGGCGGCGCCGTGGCCAGCAGCAACAAGATCACCATGGACGAGGCCACGGCGCCCGTGCTGACGGGCTTTGGCGGCGCCGAAGACGCCACCGTCGTCGCCGATCCCACGGACGCGGCCAACAAGGTCGCCAAGGTCGTCAAGTCGGCTACCGCCGAGCTCTGGGCCGGCACCACGGTGTCCAACGGTCCCGCTCAGTCGATCCCGACCATCGGTTTCACCGACACCAGCAAGATCATCACCGTGCGTGTGTGGTCGCCCACCGCCGGCACCCCCGTGCGGCTGAAGGTGGAGAACGCGGCCGACGGCACCAAGAGCGTGGAGACCGAAGCGAACACCACCGCCGCAGGGGCCTGGCAGACGCTCAGCTTCAACTTCGCCAATCAGGCCGCGGGCACGGCGGCACTGAACCTGGCCACCGTCTACAACAAGATGTCGATCTTCTTCAACTTCGGCACCACCGGCGCGGCAGCGGGCGGCGCACGCACCTACTACTTCGAAGACATCACCTACCCCGCCGTGGCGGCCAGCAGCGCCGGCCCGCTGGTCTTTGCCAGCGGCTACCGCCAAGGTGGCACCACGGCGCAAGGCGGCAGCTGGGGCTACTTCAGCGGTGACTTCGCCAACTACAGCGGCAACACCTTCACCGGTGGCGGCTTTGCGGACTCCACGCCGCCGGTGGCCGACAACGACCAGTACTTCTTCATCGCGGTCACCACCACGGCGCCCACGGCACAGACGGGCACGCCGCCCAACAGCGGCGGCTTCCTCGGCATGTACGTGACCCACCCGGGCCTGGCCCTGACCGGCCAGACCACGCTGGCCGTCAACCTGGGCATGGACGCCAACTTCTTCCGCCAGACCAGCAACAAGAACATCGATGTCTTCGTGGTCGGTTCCACCAACTACAGCAATGGCAGCGGCGGCGACTGCAAGGTCACGCTGAAGGGCACGGTGACGCCCACCACCGACGCGATGATCACCTACACCCTGCCGCTCAGCGGCATGACCCTGGTGCAGCCCTGCCAGGGCGGCGGCTTCAATTCCGGCGTCAGCACGGTAGCGCAGGCGCTGGCCCAGCCGATCGGCGCGGTGAATACGCAGTTCACCTTCCCGAACGTCAACACGACCATCAATTCCGGCACGGGCGCCGCGCCGGTCTATGCCACCGGCATCACGCGCGGCAAGACCGAGTTCCGTTGAGTGAGCGCAGTAGCGGGCCGCCCGGCCCGCTGCACCGCCGCCGTGCGCGCCGCAAGGGCGATGCCGGCGGCGTTTGCCATTCCGGCGGCCGCAGAGTCGGCCCGCCGGACGCAGGGCTGAGCGCGAACAGCGCCTGAAGTCGACCGCAAAACCTGCTTTAGCGACAGCATCGCTTACACGAAGATGACGACTGAGCCTCGTCCTCGTCTTCGTCCTCGTCTGCGTGCCTGTCATGAACATCACCCAACTGCGCATCGGCCAACGCCTGGCGCTGGTCTTCGCCCTGGTCATCGCCGTCTTCCTGGTGATGGCGGGCACGGCCTACCGCAGCATCAGCGGCCTGAGCGCCGAGATGGGCCAGGTGATCGCCACCCAGTACCAGAACACGGCGCTGGCCAACCGCCTGAAGAACGAGGTCGGTGAAGCCTCCCGCCGCATGATGGCGGTCTTGATCATGACCGACGAGGCGCAGATCAAGAAGGAGCTGGAAGCGATCGATCAGCTGATGACCGCGCATGCCGCCACCCTGTCCGATCTGAACGGCAAGGCCGCTGACGCCCAGACACAGCAGCAGCTCAAGGAGATCACCGGCCTGCGCGACAAGTTCGTGCCGGCGCAGGCCGGGTTCGTCAAGCTCGTCAGCGAAGGCAGCAAGGACGAGGCGCTGGTCAAGTACATGTTTGCCGTGCGTGGCGTGCAGGGCCGCTACCTGGCCGAACTGGACAAGTTCGTGCACGCACAGCATGAACAGATGGACGCGGCAGCAGCGGTCTCGGCCACCCAGGCGCGTCGCACCGGCTGGCTGATCGCCGGCCTTGCACTGGCCGCCACGCTGGCCAGCATCATCGTGGGCGTCATCGCCACGCGCAGCATCACCCGGCCGCTGGTCGGCGCGGTCGCCATCGCCCGCAAGGTGGCCAGCGGTGACCTGTCCACGAAGATCGAGGTGCGCACGCAGGACGAACTCGGCCAGCTGATGGCCGCGCTCAAGGACATGAACGAGAGTCTGCGGCGCATCGTGGGCGATGTGCGGCAGGGCACCAACTCGATTGCCGCAGCCTCCAGCGAAATCGCCAGCGGCAACCAGGATCTGTCCAGCCGCACCGAAGCGCAGGCGTCCTCGCTGGAGCAGACGACATCGGCGATGAAGCAGCTCACCGACACCGTGCGCCACAACGCCGAGAACGCGCGGCAGGCCAGCGAACTGGCCGGCGAGGCCCGGACCGTGGCGTCCGAAGGCGGCAGCGCCGTGGCGCAGGTGGTGAGCACCATGGCCTCGATCGATGCATCCAGCAAGAAGATCGTGGACATCATCGCCGTGATCGACGGCATCGCCTTCCAGACCAACATCCTCGCGCTGAATGCCGCGGTGGAAGCCGCGCGTGCCGGCGAGCAAGGTCGAGGCTTTGCCGTCGTGGCCGCCGAAGTACGCACCCTGGCCCAACGCTCGGCCGCAGCCGCGCGAGAGATCAAGGCGCTGATCGGCGACTCCGTGGACAAGGTGGGCCAGGGCAGCCTGCTCGTGGGCCGCGCCGGCAAGACCATGGACGGCGTCGTCTCCAGCGTCGAGCGCGTGGCCAATCTCATCAGCGAGATCGCCAACGCCAGCCAGCATCAGCGCGAAGGCATCGAATCCGTCAACCAGACCATTGCACAGATCGACGCCACCACCCAGCAGAACGCTGCGCTGGTGGAAGAAGCCGCCGCAGCGGCCGAGTCGCTGCGCATCCAGGCGGCCAGCCTGGAAGGCACGGTCAGCCTGTTCAAGACCGAAGAGGCCCTCGCCGCCTGAACCCTTGTTTGATCCTGCACACCCCTACACAGAGCCCGACACCATGACGCTCCTCCGCCGCCATCTGGCGCTCGCCCCGGCTGCCCTGGCCGCCACCACCCTGCTGTCACCCATCGCCGCCCTCGCGGCCGACGTGAGCGGCGTGAAGATCGACGATGCCGTGAAGGTCGCGGGCAAGGACCTGCGCCTGAATGGTGCCGGCGTGCGAACGCGGGCCATGTTCAAGGTCTACGCCATGGGCCTGTACCTGGGCAAGAAGGAGACGACGGTCGACGCCGTTCTGGCCTCTGCCGGCCCGCGCCGCATCACGCTGGTGATGATGCGCGAGGTCTCGGGCGAAGACTTCGGCCAGGCCTTCATGACGGGCATCAACAACAACACCGACAAGGCCGAGAAGAGCAAGATCGTCAACCAGATGGCGAAGCTCGGCGAAGTCTTCGTCAACGTCGGCGGCCTGAAGAAGGGCGATACGCTGAATGTGGACTGGCTGCCCGAGCGCGGCACGCTGATCGAGATGAATGGCAAGCTGCTCAGCGACCCGATGCCCGACCAGGCGTTCTACAACGCCCTGCTGAAGATCTGGCTGGGCGACAAGCCCGCCGACAGCACGCTCAAGCCGCAACTGCTGGGCGGCGCCTGAGGGCCCTGGCCACACGGGCGGCCGACATCGGCACCGGCGGCTGCGGCCCCGGTCGTCACCAGCCTGCCGCCAGGGCCGGGTGCTGCCTGGCCAGCCAGGCGCGCAGGTCGTCCTTTGGCGCCATCAGCTCAAAGTCGACGAACTCGAAACCCGGCGCGACAAAGCACGCGGCCAGGCTGTAATCGCCCTGGCTGCGCGCCGCCTGCCAGACTCCGGCGGGCACGGTGGCCTGCGGCTCGCAACTCGGGCCCACAGGTCCCAGCACCACGCTGTGCAGCCGCGGGCCTGCCTCGTCGGCTGGCAGACGGTGCAGATCCAGCGGCGCGCCTTCAAGGTGGCACCAGACCTCGTCGGATTGCACCCGGTGCCAGCGGCTGATGCCACGATCCACCAGCAGGAAGTAGATCGCAGTCAGCGCGCTGCGCGGCGCGCGCGCGTCCTGCGGCTGCACGGTCTGCGCGGCGCGGTGCACCTCGACATAGAAGCCGCCTTCCGGATGCGGCTGCATCTGCAATTGCTGGATGAGTTCGAGCGCACGCGGGGTCATGACCAGAGTGTGCCGCAGGCGGCTGGCGCACGCGGGCAAGGGTGCCAGCCTGCGCAGACCGCAAACGCCTTGTCGCGTCAAGTGCAGGCGCATCGCGGGCCGGCGAAGAATACCCGGGCGCACCCTTAACGTTTCAGATGGGAAGCACCTGCGGACTGCTGCAGAATGCCGGCGACGCTGCGGCCTCCCGTGCGAGGCTCGGCGATGGCCCCCGACGTCTCCACCAGGTCCTGCGAAGTCATGAATCCGCCCCCGAAGCTGCCCGCTCTCAAGGCCTTGCTGGCCACGCTGCTGACGACGGCGCTCTCGCACGCGCACGCGCAGCAGGCCAGCCTGGCGCCGTCGGAAGCCCTGCGCTGCATGACGCCGGCCGGCGAGGACCGCGCCCCGCCCTATCCGCCGCAGGCCTTTCGCGCGCGCCTGGGCGGCCGGGTGGCCGTGGAGATGACCTTCACGCAGGCGGACCGCGCGCCACGCGTTCGCGTACTCAACACGCCGGAGGCCGTCCTGGTGCTGACGCAAGCCGTGGAGGCGCATCTGTCCGGATTCCGCGTGCCCTGCCTGCCGGAGGGCCAGAGCGTCACCGTCAACCAGGAGTTCAACTTCGTCCCGGACGACGGCCGGCAGGTCGTGCAGTGGACCCAGGCACGGGAGCCTGAAGCCGAACGGCGCAAGGAGGAACTGAAGTGCCTGGTGAGGCCGAGCCAGAAGATGTCGTACCCGCTGAATGCACGCCGTGTGAATGCCCAAGGCGTGGTGCCTTTGCGCGGGCGCTTCCACCGCGCGGACGGGCCGCCCACGATCACGCTCCTGGATTCGACGCCGCACAGCGCGCTGGTGTCGGCGGCGCAGGACTACATGGCGCAGCTGCGCTTGCCCTGCCTTCAGGGCGAGCCGCTGGACGTGGACTTCTTCTTCATGTTCATCCTGGAGGATGCACCCCGCTGGGCCATCCAGGACATGGATCTGTCGCAATACCTGACGCTGGTCAAGGGCATCCAGGAGGCGCAGGCCTACTTCGACTTCGGTGCGATGAAGTGCCCGTTCGACCTGCGCGTGGAGATGCGCCAGCCCGCCGCCGACAACCGCGTGGGCGAACTCGACGGTCCGGTGCCGGAGCGCGCCTTCTTCATCGACTGGCTGTCCCGCCAGCGCCTGGATCTGCCCGCCGCGCGCCAGAACGCCCTGATGACCCAGCGCACCACGCTGCGGGTGCCCTGCGGCGTGCTGGCCCTCGGCGCGCGAACCGGCGGCGGCGGATCACGCTGACCAAGGCCCGTGTCGAAGAGGCCTGGCACAGGCCAGCCGCCGCTGGCCGCGTTGACCCGCCCTCAGGCGGACAGCCAACGCGCCAGATCATGGTCCAGCTTCTGCAGGTCAGCCTGCCGCGTGTACATCATGTGGCCGGCGTCGTAGTACTGGTGCTCCACCCTCGCCATCACGGCCGGCGGGATGTCCAGCTGGGCCAGTGACCAGTCGGTGGCGCTGTAGGGCGTGCCCAGGTCGTAGCGTCCGCTGGCCGCAAACACGCGCAGGTGCGGGTTGCGGCGCAGCGCGCGAGAGAGGTCGTCGCTGGTGGAGCAATAGCTGTTGCCTCGGTCTTCACCGCGGTTCCAGTTCCAGGCCTTGTGTGCATCGAAACTCAGCGTCAGGTAGCGCCGTTCCTCGCTCAGCCCCAGCGACTGCTGGAAGTAGGCCATGGCGGCCATCGTGTAGGGCGCGGCGATGGCATCGATGCCGGGATCGAAGACGATGTCGCGGCTGCGGCTGGCACCCAGCGGGCCCGTGCTGCGCGCATCCAGACGGCCCACCTGCAGACCGCGATCGCGCAGCAGTTCGGCAAAGAAGCTCCGGTCGCTGATACGCAGGTTGTGCGCCTCCACCAGCTCGCGCGGCAGGCCCAGCAGTTCGGACAGGCGCTGCGCCACGCGCTTGCGCGCACCGCCTTCCAGACGTGCACCCTGGTGCAGCGCGCGCAGGTAGTCTTCGGCGACGAAGGTCTCCGCGGCTTCGCGCGCCGCCTGCGACGAAGCCCCCAGCGGCCCCTGCAGGCATCCATGGAACTGCGCCACGTTGGCCAGCGCCGGCAGGTAGGTGGCATAGGGCAGGTCGTTGCGTGGGCTGAAGAAGACACTCTGCAGATCCATGGCGCAGGACACCAGCACCAGCCCGGCCAGAGCGACGTTGGCGTCCAGCAGCGCATCGGCCATCGCGGCGCCGCGTGTGGTGCCGTAGCTTTCGCCGGCCAGATAGACGCGTGAATTCCAGCGGCGGTGTCGCGTGAGCCAAGCCCGGATGACCTCGGTGAGCGCCGCGACATCGCCGTCGACCGACAGCAGCTTCTTGCGCGATTCATCGCCCGCCGCGAGTGACCAGCCTGTGTGCGGCGGATCGATGAACACCAGATCGAAGTGGCGCAGCCAGCTCAAGGGGTTCTCGCTCACCGCGTAGGGCGGATGTGGCATGCGGCCGTCATCGGGCACCACCACGCGCTGCGGCCCCGCCGCGCCCAGATGCAGCCAGATCGAGGCCGAGCCCGGCCCGCCATTGAAGGCAAAGCAGACCCCGCGTTCCGCGGGCGCCGCGCCGGCCTGCTGGTAGGCCACGGTAAACACCGCGGCATCAGGATCCGAAGCCTGTTCGCCAAAGCCGCCGCGCAGCACGGGCAGGTATTCGCAGCAAACGCCGTAATCCAGCGGCTGCCCGCCGGCCAGTGTCACGCGCCCCTGGCTGCGCACGGCCGGCCGCGCCAGCAGGTCTTCCACCGCCTTCTTCTCGCGTTCCGCGGCCGCAGAGCCCTTGCCGTCCACCGCCTTGTCACTGCCATTGGTCGTCATGCCTCGTCTCCTCTGAACTTGTCGTGTCAGGTCCATTCTCGCGCGGCCTGCTGGGCAGTGGGGAGTGCGGGGTGTGCGGGCCCGCCAGCCGCTGCCCGCCGAAAGGCTCGCGGGTCATTGCAAAATCCGGCCGATGTCCACCTCTGCCCTTCATCCCACGAGCCTGGCCCAGGTGCAGCGAAGCGGCGACGCGCCCTATGCCTGCACCTGCTGCGGCGGGCGTGATTTCACGCTGCGCCACCAGTGGGACGTCGGCAACCACTGGAACCAGTGCAGCGTGCCGCTCTACGTCTGGGACTGCACACAGTGCGGCCTGACCTGCCTGTATCCCATCCCCCGCGCCGAGGAATACCCCGATGGCGGCGACTGGTTCTCGCCGAAGAAGAAGGATCTGTCGCGGCAGTACGGCTTCAAGCGCTGGCGTCGGCGCTTCATCGATCGCTGGTTCGGGACCAAGGCCGAGCGATTCATCCAAGGCTGCCTGCAGGCCCAGCCGCACGGCCGCTTTCTGGATGTCGGCTGCGGCACCGGCGAGATGCTGGAACTGGCGGCGCGCCACTACGGCCCCTGCAGCGGCATCGAGCCTTCGCCGATCGCCGCGGCGCAGGTGCGGGCCAAGGGCTTCACCGTCTTCGAGAGCACGCTGGAGCAGGTGCAGCTCGCACCCGAGTCCTTCGACATCATCCTGATGGATTCGGTCATCGAGCATGTGCACGACCCGGTGGCCGTGCTGAAGATCTGCCACCGCGCCCTGGCGCCGGGTGGTGTGGTCGCGATGCTCACGCCCAAGCTCGGCGGGCCGGCCTACCGGCTGCACGGCGCCGAGTGGAACGGCTTTCGCCATGGCTGGCACACCTTCCTGTTCACCGGAAAGACACTCGGCCAGTGCATGGAGCGCGCCGGCTTCGAGGTGCTTCAGCGACCGCGCCGAGACCGCCTCACCGACGACATCCTGATCCTGTGGGGCCGCAAGAAGGGCTGAGGCGGCGCCCCATGATCCTCGTGACCGGCTCCACGGGCCACCTCGGCGAAGGCCTGATGCGCACACTGCGTGGCGCCGGCCGTGCCGCGCGCGGCCTGGACCTTCTCCCCTCGCCCTGGACCGATCTCACCGGCACGCTGGCCGATCGCGGTCTTGTCGCGCGGGCGATGCAGGGCGTCACCCAGGTGATCCACTGCGCAACCCTGCACAAGCCGCACGTGGCCACGCACACGCGCCAGGACTTCATCGACACCAACATCAGCGGCACGCTGAACCTGCTGGAAGAAGCGGTGCTGGCCGGCGTCGGCGCGTTTGTCTTCACCAGCACCACCAGCGCCTTCGGCGACGCACTGGAACCGCCCGCCGGCGCACCGGCAGCCTGGATCGACGAGAGCGTGCGCCCGGTACCGAAGAACATCTACGGCGTCACCAAGATCGCGGCCGAAGACCTGTGCGAACTGGCGCACCGCAACCAGTCTCTGGCCTGCGTGGTGCTGCGCACCTCGCGCTTCTTTCCCGAAGGCGACGACAACGAGCGCGCGCGCTCGGCCTTCATCGATGCCAACCTGAAGCTCAACGAACTGCTGCACCGCCGGCTGGACGTGGAAGACTGCGTCGACGCCCACCTCTGCGCGCTGCAGGCCGCGCCGCGCATCGGATTCGGCCGCTTCATCGTCAGCGCACCCACGCCGTTCACGCAGGCAGACCGCGCCGAACTGCGCCGTGACGCCCCCGCGGTCCTGGACCGCCGCGTCCCGGGCTGGCGCGATGCCTATGCCAGCCTGGGCTGGTATCTACCCACCGACATCAGCCGCGTCTACGACAGCAGCCTGGCGCGCGAGGTTCTCGGCTGGGAACCGAAACACCGTTTCGACAGCGTGCTGCAGCGCGCACTCGCGCGCCAGGGCGACATCCGCAGCGACCTCGCCCGCACGATCGGCCTGAAGGGCTACCACGGCCAGGCGCCCGGCGACGTGCGCTACCCGCTGTCTTGAGCACGACGCGCGGCCTGTGCGGCGCGCAAGGGTCAGCAAGGGCAGCGGGCGCGGACAAGCGCAGCCTGAAGGGGAGATGAGGGCAGCCTCAGCCCGCCCTCAAGCGCCCAGCAGACCCAGATCCCGCAGCGTGTAGTTGCCGATGTTGGGCGCCACCAGCGGCAGGTCGCTCGTCGAGACGCCCATCCAGCGGGCCAGCGTGGCGGCCAGCTGGTCCACGGAGGTGCTGGGCAAGAGGCGGCCCTGGCCGACATCATCCGGCGTGCTGATGCCGAAGGCGGGCAGCTGGCCGTGCAGACGCTGGCCCTGGACAGCGCCGCCGACGATGAAGTGGTGGCTGCCCCAGCCGTGATCGCTGCCGTCGCCGTTGCTCGTGAGCGTGCGGCCGAAATCGCTGCCTGTGAAGGTGGTCACCTGGTTGGCCACGCCCAGCTCCACCGTGGCATCGTGGAAACTCTTGATCGCACTGCCCACGGAAGTCAGCAGACCCGGGTGCTGCGCCACCAGGAAGTCATGCAGATCGAATCCGCCCAGCGAGACGAAGAAGACCTGCCGCCGCGCGCCCAGCGACTGGCGCGCCGAGATCAGGCGCGCCACCATCTGCAGCTGGGTCGCCAGCGGGTTGGCGCTGTCGAACGGCGTGGCCAGCGCAGGTGCCGCGGCCAGCGCGGCGCTCAGCGACACGTTTGCATCGATGGCGCGCGCCATGACGCGTGTGTGTTCCGCCTGCATCAGGTGGCTGCGGCTGGCGGTGGTGAGGCTGCGCAAGGCATCGCTGCAGGCCTGTGAGCCGAACAGCGGCGCGCCGATGCCGCGCAGCGCCACCGAGCCGCTGGACGACACCTGGTACTGCACGGCGCTGCGGCCGCTCATGTAGACCGCATTGCCGCTGGCATTGACGCAGGTGAAGGTGGCATTGCCGTTGCCCGCCATGAACAGATCGCCCAGGCGCCCGCCCCAGCCCGAGGTGGCGCCTTCGGGCAGCGAGCTCTGCCACACGCTCTGCTGATCGTTGTGCGAGAAGAGCTTGGGTGGCAGCGGCACGCTGCGCGCGTTGTACTGCGCCAGCGTCGTGGGCTGGATCAGCGTGCCCACGTTCAGCAGCACGCCCATCCGGCCGGCATCGAACAATCCCTTCAGGGGCGCGAGTTCCGGCGCCAGCGCCATCTGCCGGCCGTCCGACGGCGGGTTCAGCGGCGTCAGGGCCGTCGCCGCCAGGGCCGAGCGCGCATAGGCCAGGCTGCCGCGGATGCGCAGGTAGCTGTCGTGGCTGGCCGTGTCGTAAGGCACCAGCGTGTTGCCGTGGTCGTTGCCGCCATAGAGGAAGACGCAGACCAGCGCCTTGTAGTCGCTGGCCGTCTGCGCGGCGGCCTCGGCCATGGTCGCGAGGTTCAGCGCCCAGGGGGCGGCCACACCGGCGACGGACAACTGCCCGGCGCGCTTGAGGAAAGCTCGACGCGCCGCAGCCTGGGGCGCCAGTCGGGAGGGGTTCTCGTGAGGCATGTTGAAGTCTCCCTGCGCTCAGATCTGGACGAGGTATTCGGGCGCGCACAGCACCAGGTGCACGGCAGCGCGCACGCGGTTGAGCCGGCCGGTATCGCTGCTGGCATCGATGCTGGCGACGGCTGTGCTGATGGTGCTGGTCGTGGCGGCAGACAGGTTGCCCGGCGCCAGCAGCAGCGCGATGCGGTTGACCAGGGCCTCGGCATCGGTGGCCAGCGCGAGCTCGGCGCTGTAGTCGGGGCGGGTCTCGCCGACGCCGTTCTGCACGAAAGTCTGTGCCCAGTTGGCCCAGCCCACGACCGAGGTTTCATGGGTGATCTGGAACTCCGGCGCCGTGAGGTTCTGTGCCCCCAGCGTGGTGTTCGGCGGCACATAGCCAGGCCGGAAGAAATTGAACACCGAGGGCGAGCGCAGCGGGCTCTGACCCAGGCGCGTCCCCGGATCGGAGGTATTGCCGATGTTCCACAGCCCCGTGGGCGAAGCCAGGTTGAAGCTGCGCGCCCACTGCACGAAGCGCACGATGGGTTCGCGCAGCTTGCCGCGGCTGGTGTCGCCAGGCGCCGGCGCACGACGCGCCTCGTCATCCAGCAGCACGGCCCGGACGACGGCCTTCAGGTCGCCACGCACGCCGCTGCCGTTGTTGTTGAATACCGCCGTGACGCGCCCGATGTAGGCGGGGCTCGGGTTGCTGGTGACCAGGCGCTGGATCAGCTGACGGCCGATGAAGGGCCCGACGTTGGGGTGCGCCGCGATCGTGTCCAGCGCCGTTTTCAGGGCCGCGTCACCCGGCGTGCCCGCCGCGATGCTCACGCCCAGGAAGCTCTTGGCGCCGGGCGAGTGGTTCGCCGCGTTGAGGATCATCGGGCGCTGCGCGTGGCCGGGCTCCGTGCGGCTGGGGCGATCGTTGTCCCAGCCGGTGAAGACCCTTGCCAGCCCGGTGATGGTGTCCTGGCTGTAGCTCTCGGTGGCGACGCCGTTCTTCAAGGACCCGTCGGCCGCCAGCTCCACCAGGCCGATCGAGAAGAGCTGCAGCACTTCGCGCGCGTAGTTCTCGTCGGGGACACGGCCCGTGGCCGTGTCTTCCTTCAGGTTGCCGCGCATGTTGAGGTAGGCGCCCATGCCCGGCGACAGCGTCACGGCCTCCAGCAGGCCGCGGTAGCTGCCGAAGGCGTTGGCCTCCAGCACGTCCACATAGGCCGCCATGACCATCCCGCGCCATGTGACCGGCAGGCCCGCCATGGACACCACGAAGATCTCCGACAGCGCGAGCGTCACACGCTGGCGCAGCACATCCGGGCTGCTGATCAGCTTGCGCCAGAGCGTGTTGTCGGTGCCGGCAAAGCTGACCAGGTTCGCCACGTCGGCATAGCCGCGCTCGACCATCCAGTCGTAGTGACCCTGGGTGCGGGCGGCCGCGAA
This sequence comes from Rubrivivax sp., assembly GCA_016790225.1. The sequence goes on along the minus strand of JAEUOZ010000040.1, from coordinate 35,325 downwards.
CTGCTCGTCCAGCCAGCCGGAATAACCCAGCGCGATGACCCGGTCGATGCCGGCATCGGTGCCGCCAAACCCGGCCTGGCCCAGGAAGCGTGAGGCTTCCGTGCGCGTGAGGCTGACCGGCGGCGGCGGTGGCGGCACGGGCGCGCTCTCGCCACCACCGCCACAGGCGCTCAAGGCCGCGGCAGCCGCCGAGACGCCGAGCGCGACGGGCCGGCCGGATGCCGGCCCGGTGGAAGCAGAGGGCGCCGGGGAGATCGGCGCCGGGATCCGGCCTTCTTCAGCCCGCCGGGCCACCGCCGGCAAGCAGGAATCGTCAAACATCGGAACACCTCGGCAAGAGTGCGGGACCGCGCGACCCGAAGGCCAGCGCATGACCGCGATGTTCCGCCGGAGTTGCTGCCGCGAGTTGACGAACAGCTTGCAAACGGCTGACAAGCCGAGGGAGCGCGACTTGCGTCACGCTCCCCGGGTGCAAAAAGGTCTCACCCGCCTGGGAGCGGCGGGCCTTGCCGCAGAGGCGCCATCCAACGGGCGTTCTCGCCCTCAGGCAAACAGCCGGCGCTGCTCCAGGTACAGATCGAGCAGGTAGCGATCGTTGAAGCTCACATCGGCAAAGCGGATGGGCTCGTCCTTGCCGAGGTCGCGCTTCATCGTGCAGCCATCGGCCAGACCGATGGGCAGCAGATCGTCCTTCAGCAGGGTGGGCGTGTTTTCGCACTCGCCATAGGCCTTGAAGCCGCCCAGGCCGTCCAGCGCATCGCCGGCGCGCAAGGCCGTCTTGGCGATCGCCGCCACTTCGACTCTCGGGCCGCCCGGTGCCGCGATGATGATGTCGTCGAAGTCCACGAGACGGGCCACGCTGCTGCCGATTTCGAAGAACAGCAGGTGGTAGGGAATGTAGAAGCTGTAGAGCTTGCCGTCGCCCAGCTTGCCGTACTTCAGGTATTTGGCGGTGAAGGGGTCCGAACAGGTGGCGTAGACGCACACGCCCGGCGAGGGCAGCGCGCCGACGATGTAATCCACGACGCCGCCGTTGGCCTGCAGGTCTTCCAGGTCATACAGCTTCGTCAGCGCGTCCACATGCTGGCCCGGCGCGTCGAAGTGGTTCATGCCGCGCTTGTTGACACGAAAACCCCAGCAGTTGGCGATGGCCGCCTGCTCCAGGTTGACCTTCGTGCCATCGGCAAAGTTGGTGGCCATGTAGGGGTTCATGCCCCAGCTCCTGGCGAAGCCGGCCTGCGTCTCGGGCGTGCGGTACTGATCCAGCATGCCCTTGATGTTGATGGCCACCAGCGGGTTGAAGCCGCGCATCTTCACTTCGCGCAGCAGGTTGAGCGTGCAGCCCGGCTGATCGCCTTCGGCCACGCTGTACTTGACGCCGGCCTGGCGCGCGCGATGCGCCACCAGCGAGCCGATGGTCGCATCCAGCTCGGTGTTGAAGCTCAGGACATGCTTGCCGAACTCGATGGCCTTGAGCACCGTGCGCGCGCCGAATTCCAGCGTGCCGGTGGCTTCGATCAGCACATCCAGCGGCCCGGTCTCGAAGAGGATGTCGATGTTCTGCGTGAGCGCCGTGATGCCGGCGCGCATCGCGGCATGCAGCTGCGACACCGTCTCGACGCGGCGATGCTCGGTGATGCCGGCCACCTGGCAGGCATCGAGCATGCCCTTCTCGGAGCGGTTGTAGATGACGGCCACGCGCACGCCGGGCGTGTAGCGCGTGAGCTGGTTGATGATGCCCTTGGCCATTTCGCCGGCGCCGATGACGGCGACCTGGATCGGACGGCCTTCGGCTTCGCGGCGGGCAAGTTTGCGGTCAACGATGATCATGGCGGCGGTGGCTGGGGAACTGCGGCGATTATCGGCGCCCGCCCCGCCCCGGCCCCCAGCCCGGGAACGACTTAGGGACATCGCCCCCGCAAGCTCGGGTTCTACGGGTCCAGCGGCAGCGCCGCCGTGCACTTGATCTCGTCCAGGCACACGCTGGAGCGCACCGCATTGACGCCCGCCGTCTGCATCAGGGTGCCCAGCAGGAAGTCCGACAAGGCCTTCAGATCCCGCGCCACGACCTTGAGCACATAGTCGAAGTCTCCGGTGACGGCATAACACTCCTGCACCTGCGGCAGGGTCTGCAGCACGCTGCGGAACTTCGCGACCTCGCGCATGTGGCCGCGCTCCATCGTGACGTGCACGAAGGCCGTCACGCCCAGGCCCAGCTTGGCCGCGTCCAGCCGCGCTTCATAGCGGCGCACGAAGCCCTTGTCTTCCAGCCGCCGGTGGCGGCGGTTGCACTGGGCGGGCGACAGCCTCGCGGCTTCCGCCAATTCCAGGTTGGTGGCGCGGCCATGCTCCTGCAGGTGCAGCAGGATGCGACGGTCTGTCGTGTCGATGGCAGGTTCGTACAAGATATCCTCCTGCTGAATATCAAAGTCGGACAATTGTTGTGCCGATTGGGGAAATCGAGCAACAAGGACGAAACAGGATTGCGCCACCCTCTGCCGACAATGCGCGTTTTGGCTTGGAGCGCGCACATGGCTGACCTGTTCGAGAACCCGATGGGGCTGATGGGCTTCGAGTTCGTGGAGTTCGCCTCGCCGACGCCGGGCGTGCTGGAGCCGCTGTTCGAGAAGATGGGCTTCACCCAGGTCGCGCGCCACCGCAGCAAGGATGTGCTGCTCTATCGCCAGGGCGAGATCAACTTCATCGTCAACCGCGAGCCCAAGAGCCAGGCGGCCTACTTCGCGGCCGAGCATGGGCCCAGCGCCTGCGGCCTGGCCTTTCGGGTGCGCGATGCGCACAAGGCCTACTACCGCGCCCTCGAACTGGGCGCCCAGCCGATCGAGATCCCCACCGGGCCGATGGAACTTCGGCTGCCGGCGATCCGCGGCATCGGCGGCGCACCGCTGTACCTGATCGACCGCTACGAAGACGGCAAGAGCATCTACGACATCGATTTCGAGTTCCTGCCGGCCTTTGAGGACCCGAGGCACCGTCACCCGGTGGGCCACGGCTTCCAGCTGATCGATCACCTCACGCACAACGTCTACCGCGGCCGCATGGCCTTCTGGGGCGGCTTCTACGAGAAGCTGTTCAATTTCCGCGAGATCCGCTACTTCGACATCAAGGGCGAATACACCGGCCTGACGAGCCGCGCGATGACGGCCCCGGACGGCAAGATCCGCATCCCTCTGAACGAAGAGTCGGGCAAGGGCGGCACCGGCCAGATCGAGGAATTCCTGATGCAGTTCAACGGCGAGGGCATCCAGCACGTGGCCCTGCTCTGCGACGACCTGCCCGCCGCCGTGGACAAGCTGCAGATGGCCGGCATCCCCCTGATGACGGCCCCTAACGACGTGTATTACGAGATGCTGGAAGAGCGGATGCCCGGCCATGGCGAGCCCGTGCCGGAGCTCAAGGCGCGTGGCATCCTCGTCGACGGCAGCACGGCCGGCGCAGACAAGCGGGTGCTGCTGCAGATCTTCAGCCAGACGCTGCTCGGACCGGTCTTCTTCGAGTTCATCCAGCGCAAGAAGGAAGAGGGTTTCGGCGAGGGCAACTTCAAGGCCTTGTTCGAAAGCCTGGAGCGCGACCAGATCCGCCGCGGCGCCTTGACGGTGGAGGTGTGACCGCATGCAGCCGCTCTCTGAACCCGCGATCCGCGAAGCACTCGCGCAGCACCCGGCCTGGACGCTGGATGCCGATGGCAAGGGCATCCGGCGCAGCCTGAGCTTCGAGGACTTCAAGAGCGCCTTTTCCTTCATGACGCGCGTGGCGCTGGCTGCCGAGCAGCAGAACCATCACCCGGAGTGGTTCAACGTCTGGAACCGCGTGGACATTCGGCTGTCCACACACGATGCCGGCGGCCTCAGCGAGCGCGATTTCCGCCTGGCCGCCTTCATTGACCGGGTGGCGCCGGACCGTCCCGCATGACATCGGCGCCGCCCAAGCACGGCCTGGCGGCCGGTGATGCAGCCCGGCCGGCGCGTGCCGACTGGACCATCGACCAAGGATGGGCCCGCTACACCGCCGAAGAACATGCGGTGTGGAAGATCCTCTACGAACGGCAGTGCCGCCTGCTGCCGGGCCGCGCCTGCGACGACTTCATCGAAGGCCTGCGCGCCCTGCCCATCGCGCCCGACCAGATCCCGGACTTCGACGCCTTGAACGTCCAGCTGATGCGACGCAGCGGCTGGCAGATCGTCGCGGTTCCGGGCCTCGTGCCCGACGAAGTCTTCTTCGAGCACCTGGCCAACCGGCGCTTCCCTTCCGGCAACTTCATCCGCCGGGCGGATCAGCTGGATTACCTGGAAGAGCCCGATGTCTTCCACGATGTCTTCGGCCACGCGCCGATGCTGATGCACCCGGCGCTGGCCGACTACATGCAGGCCTACGGCGAAGGCGGCCTGCGCGCGCAGCGGCTGGGCGTGCTGGACAAGCTGTCGCGCGTCTACTGGCACACGGTGGAATTCGGCCTGCTGCGCCAGGCCGATGGGCTGCGGCTCTACGGCGCCGGCATCGCCTCCTCGGCCACGGAGACGCTCTTTGCGCTGGAGGATCCTTCGCCGCACCGGATCCGCTTCGATCTGGAGCGGGTGCTGCGCACGCGCTACCGCATCGACGATTTCCAGCAGAGCTACTTCGTTCTGGACAGGCTGGACGAACTGCTGGAGCTGGCGCAGATCGATTTCGGGCCCATCTACGAGCGTGTGCGCGGGCAGCCCGACATCCCGGTGGGCGCGCTGGTGCCGCAGGATGCGGTGCTCAGTCACGGCAGCGGCGCCTACCACGCGGCCAGGCCCTAGGCAGCCACCTCAGGCTCAGACCTTCCCTGCCCCAGCGCGCCTTCAGGGCGGCGGCGTGGGCCAGTGGCGAAAGCCCTTGGGCGCGTGCGAGGTGATCGACGAAGCGATCAGCAGGACCCAGAAGATCCACATCGCCTGCCGCGGATCCAGCACCATCCAGCCGACCAGGATCAGCTTGAGCAGCACGAAGATGCCGGCCAGCTCTCGCAGCGCGAGGCGGCGCGCGCGCAGATCCAGCATCAGCATGGCCAGGCCGGTGAGCGCCATGAGGCCGGCCGCCAGGACAGAGGCCGTCTCGCCGCGCAGCACCGCGGCGCCGACCCAGACCACACCGGCCAGGTGCAGGCTGCGCAGCACGATCACCGTCCAGCGCTCGAGCGCGCTGCCCTTGGGCCTGCGCGCCTTCGAACGCGGCGCTGCGCCGGCCTGCGGACCAGAGCCGGGGCCAGGCGGCAAAACCTCAGGCTCCGGGGCCGGCACAGCGTGCGGGTCGGTATCGGGCGCGCGAGCCATCGGACGCCGGCCTCAGATCGCGCTGCTGCGGAAGCCGCAGAACAGCTCATCGCGTTCGGGAGCTGCAAAGCGGCGCTGCTTGGGGTGCGCTGCGCGCGCCACGGTCCAGGATGAGGCGCCGCGCAAGACCCGGCGCGGCGGCGTGGTCTGCACCGGCTGCTCACCGCCTGGCCAGGCGCGCGCCGTGCCGGCGGTCCACTCCCAGACATCGCCCCAGCAGAAGCCGCGGCTGCGTGCGGTACAGGCCGCCAGTTCCCACTCCAGCTCCGTGGGCAGGCGTCGGCCGGCCCAGCGGCACCAGGCATCCGCTTCGTGCCAGCTCACATGCGCCACGGCCTGGGCGGCCGGCGCACGCTGCAGGCGGCCAAAGCGCGTGACCAGGGCGCCGCCGCGCAACTGCTCGACGTGCCGCGGCGCCCGCCGCACGTTGCGCTGCAGCCACTGCCAGGAGGCCGGCTGCCACAGCGGCTCGCGGTCATAGCCGCCATCTTCGGCAAACTCCACGAAGCGCTGCCAGCTCACCGCATGGGCGTCGATCTCGAACTCGGGCACCGCTTCGTCATGCGACCAGCGCTCCGCTGCCGGCACCCAGCCGCCTGGGGCCGACCCCAGTCCAAAGGTCTGGGCCGGCATCCACAAAGGCTCCAGCGGGGCGCGCGCCGGCGCCGGCTGCTGCAGCCCCGGCGAAGCGAGTGCAGCCAAGCCCAGCGACTGTGCAGCCACGGCAAAGGCTTCGGCCAGGCGGTCTTCGTGCTGCAGCGCGCAGCGGTAGACGTGCAGCGCTGCGTCATCGGGCGGACAGAGGGCGAGCAGGTCCAGCGTCTGCTCCAGCGTGGTCTGCAGATAGCGTCTGATCTCATCGGCCGTCAAGGCCGTCTCCAGGCCCTGCAGGGCACGCGCGTCCTGCGCCAGCGCGGCGTCGAGCCGGGCGTCGAAAGCCGGCAGCCGCACGCCGCCAGCGCCGGCGGATTCACCCCGCAGGCGCTGCACGTTGCGCACGATCCACCATTCCTGCAGCCAGCCCGCCCGTCCGGCCATGTGCAGGGGCACCAGCCCCGAAGGCAGGCTGCCCATCAAGGCCTTCTGCTCTTCGAAGCAGGCCAGCCAGCGCAGGGTGAGATTGCGGGCGTCGATCAGCGCCAGCGACAGCTCGTCACGGCCGAGCCGGCGCGCCTGCACCGCGGCCTGCGGTCGCTCGCCCGAGAGGGCAAAGGGCAAGGCCGGGGTGCTCAAGCGACTGCGAGGCCGAGGGCGCGAGGAGCGCCTTGCGCCAGGAAGCAGCGTGCGGCCGTGTCAGCGCTCGATGCGCGCATAGGCGCTGTGGTTGTGGATGGACTCGAAATTCTCGACATCCACCGCATAGCGCCCCACCCGAGCATCCGCATTCAGCCGCAGCGCGACATCACGGACCAGATCCTCGACAAATTTGGGGTTTTCGTAAGCCCGCTCGGTGACCCACTTTTCATCGGTGCGCTTGAGCATGGGCCAGATCTCGCAGGAGGCGCTGTCTTCGGCGAAGCGCACCAGCTCATGCCATTCGATCGCCGCCCGAGGCTCGACGCGCACCGTGACCAGCGAGCGCTGGTTGTGCGCGCCGTAATCCGAGATCTCCTTGCTGCAGGGGCACAGGCTCTTCACCGGCACGCCCACTTCCATCCACAGCGTCGTCTGGCCCGCACGGGTCTCGGCGATCCACCGGCCGCGGTAGTCCAGCAGGCTGCTCAGGCCGGAGACGGGCGCCCGCTTGCGCAGGAAGAAGTCGAACGAGGCCTCGATCCGGCCTTCGCTGGCGTTCAGGCGCCGCAGCATGTCAGCGTGCCGATCGGCCAGCAGTGGCGCGTCCAGCGGCGCATCCAGCGCGTCCAGCCAGGCCACGAAGCGCGACATGTGCGTGCCCTTCTGCTCTGCCGGCAGCGCCACATCCAGGCTCCACAACGCCGCGGTGGACTGCACGCTGCCTGCCACCCGCAGCTGCAGTGGGTAGCGCACGTCCTTCACGCCCACGCGCTGGATCGCGATATGGCGCTCATCCCGGGCACTTTGCGTGTCCGGGATATGCAGGGCATCGGTGAGTTTGTTCATTCGACGACGAAGCATGTCACCGATTGCCCACCCTCGGTGTCACGCGGGTGATGGCTCACGGTGGGGCCCGCCCCGGCGGGAGCGGCTCGAAAGCCCGATTGTCGCCGCATGGGCCAAGCCCCCAGGCAAGCGAGATCCGCGCCAGCGTCAGTGACGCGCCACCGCGCGCAGCGGCTCAGCCGTTCGCGGCCACCGGCGGCACGAGCTGCAGCTGCGGCCCGAAGCGCTTGATGATCGACTGCTCGATGCCCTTGGCATCCAGCCCGCACAGCGACAGGAGCTTGCCCGGATCGCCGTGTTCGACGAAGTGGTCGGGCAGACCCAGCTGCAGCACGGGGCGCGCGAGCCCCGCGGCGGCCAGCGCCTCGATGACGGCCGAGCCGGCGCCACCCATGATGCTGCCCTCTTCCAGCGTCACCAGCGCTTCGTGCGTGCGCGCAAGCTCCAGCACCAGCGCGGTATCCAGCGGCTTGATGAACTTCATGTCCACCACGGTGACACCGATGCGCTCGGCCGCAGCCAGCGCGGCATGCAGCAGCGTGCCGAAAGCCAGCACCGCGATGCGCTGCCCCTTGCGGCGGATCTCGCCCTTGCCCCAGGGCAGCTCCGTCAGCGCCGGATCGATCGCCGCGCCGACACCCGCGCCACGCGGATAGCGCACCGCCACCGGGTGGTTCTGGCGGAAGGCGCTGGTCAGCGCCTTGCGGCACTGGTCTTCATCCGACGGCGCGATCAGGCTCATGTTGGGCACGCAGCGGATGAAGGCGATGTCGTAGGCGCCGGCATGCGTGGGGCCATCGGCCCCGACCAGACCCGCGCGATCCAGGGCGAACACCACCGGCAGGTTCTGCAGCGCCACGTCGTGGATCATCTGGTCGTAGCCACGCTGCAGGAAGGTGGAATAGATCGCCACGACGGGCTTGAGCCCCTCGCAGGCCATGCCCGCACCCAGCGTGACGGCATGCTGCTCGGCGATGCCCACGTCGTGATAACGATCCGGAAAGCGCCGATGGAAATCGACCATGCCCGAGCCTTCGCGCATGGCCGGGGTGATGGCCACCAACCGGGCATCGGCATCGGCCATGTCGCACAGCCACTGGCCGAAGACCTGCGTGAAGGTCGGCTTGGACGGCGCGGTGGACTTCGGGAAGCCCTCCGCCGGGTTGAACTTGCCGGAGGCCGCGTGGTACTTGACCGGGTCGGCCTCGGCCAGCTTGTAGCCGTAGCCCTTCTTGGTGACCACGTGCAGGAACTGCGCGCCCCGCTTGCCGCGCAGGTTTTCCAGCGTCGGGATGAGCGCGTCGAGATCGTGGCCGTCGATCGGGCCGACGTAGTTGAAGCCGAATTCCTCGAAGATCGTGCCGGGCACGACCATGCCCTTGGCATGCTCTTCAAAGCGTCGCGCCAGTTCGAAGAGCGGGGGCGCGCCGCGCAGCACGTTCTTGGCGCCTTCGCGCGCCGCCGCGTAGAACTTGCCGCTCATCAGGCGCGCAAGGTACTTGTTGAGTGCCCCCACCGGCGGGCTGATCGACATGTCGTTGTCGTTCAGGATCACCAGCAGATCCGCCACCGAGCCGCCATGTGGCATGCCGCCGTTGTTGAGCGCCTCGAAGGCCATGCCGGCGGTCATCGCACCGTCGCCGATGATCGCCACGCACTTGCGGTCCTCGCCCTTGAACTTGGCCGCCAGCGCCATGCCCAGCGCCGCGGAGATCGAGGTGGAGCTGTGGGCCGTGCCGAAGGTGTCGTACTCGCTCTCGTCGCGCCGCGGGAAGCCGCCGATGCCGCCCAGCTGGCGCAAGGAGTGCATCTGGTCGCGCCGACCGGTCAGGATCTTGTGCGGGTAGGTCTGGTGGCCAACGTCCCACACCAGCCGATCCTGCGGCGTGTTGAACACATAGTGCAAGGCCACCGTGAGTTCGACCGTGCCGAGGTTGCTGCCCAGATGGCCGCCGGTCTGGCTGACCGTGTCGAGCACCTTCTGGCGCACCTCGTCGGCCAGCGTGCGCAACTGGGCACGCGGCAGGCGGCGCAGGTCCGTCGGGGAATCGATCTTGTCGAGCAACGTCGTGGGCATGTCAGCTTTCACGTTCAACCACCTTGTCGGCCAGCACCGAGAGTGCCACGGCCCCGCTCAGGCCACTGCGGCGCAGCGCAGCCTGCGCTTCGTCCCGCAGAGTCTGCGCATACTGCCGCGCCACGTCCAGCCCCAGAACCGAAACGTAGGTCGGCTTGTTGGAATCGACGTCCTTGCCGGCCGTCTTGCCCAGGGTCTCTGAGGGCTGGGTCACGTCCAGGATGTCGTCGACGACCTGGAAGGCCAGGCCGATGGCCGCACCGTAGTCCGCCAGCGCCGCCCAGGCCGAGGGCGGCGTGCGCCCGCAGGCGGCGCCCATCAGCACGCTGGCCTGCAGCAAGGCCCCGGTCTTGCGCCGGTGCATGTCGCGCAGGGCCGTTTCGCTCAGGGGCTTGCCGATGCTCGCCAGATCGATGGCCTGGCCGCCGGCCATGCCGGCGTGGCCTGCCGAGCGGGCCAGCAGCGCGCACAGCCGTGCCTGCAAGGCCGGTTCCATGCCGGCTTCTGGCGTGAGCACCTCAAAGGCCAGCGCCTGCATCGCGTCACCCGCCAGCATGGCCTGCGCCTGGCCGAACTCCACATGCACGGTCGGCTTGCCGCGCCGCAGGACATCGTTGTCCATACAGGGCATGTCGTCGTGCACCAGCGAATACGCGTGGATCAGTTCCACCGCCACGGCCGCGCGAAGCGCCGCTTCGGGGTTGCCATCGACCGCTTCACGGGCCGCCATCACCAGCAGCGGGCGCAAGCGCTTGCCACCATCCAGCACACCGTAGCGCATGGCCTGCCCCAGGCCGGCTGGCGCGTCGGCGGGCACCCAGGCATCCAGCGCGGCCTCGACTTCAGCCAGCCGCTGCTGGGCCCAGCTCGAGAATTCGCCGGCCGTCATGTCGCGGCCCAATCCTTGAGGCGGCCGTCTTCCAGGACCTTGACCTGATCTTCAACGGCCTTGAGCCGCCCGCGACAGTAATCCAGCAGTTCGGCGCCACGCCGATAGCTTTCCAGCAATTGATCCAGCGGCATCTGCCCTCCTTCCATCGCACTCACCAGCGCTTCCAGCTCGGCCATGGCGGCTTCGTAGCTGGGGGGTTCGCTGCTGGATGTCGGCTCTTTGCTTGTTCTGGCCATCACAAGTCACGATTGAGGATGGCTCGATTCTATTCCGCCCCCTCCCAAAGGGCCCTCGGCCCGCGGGTACACTCCCGCCCGCGCCGAAAACAGGTCCTTTGGCTGTCTCGGCGTCTACCAGACTCGCCCGCGGGGCCACCGGGCGGGGGTTAGTGACATACCCACTCATGGAGATCCTTTGGATCATGTCCGACCTGAGCGTCAGTCTCCAAGCTCTAGAGCGTAGCTGCTCGCAACTTCCCGTAACCAGTTACTTCGATGCGAGGCTGTTCCAGCAGGAACAGGAACGCATCTTTCAGTCCATGCCCGCCTACCTCGGGCATGCCGCTGCCGTGCCGGAGGTGGGGGATTACCTGGCCCTCGCGCGCGAGCGCGAAGGCCGGGCGCTGATCCGCAGCCGCGAGGGCGTGCAGCTGGTCTCCAACGTGTGCCGGCACCGCCAGGCGGTGATGCTGAGGGGCAAGGGCAACACCGGCGGCAACGTCGTGTGCCCGCTGCACCGCTGGACCTACGACTTGAAGGGCAGCCTGCTGGGTGCGCCGCACTTTGCCGAGGACCCGTGCCTTTCGCTGCGCAACTACCCGGTGCAGCAATGGAACGGCCTGATCTTCGAAGGCGGCCCCGCGCAACGACATGTCGCCACGGATCTGGCCGAACTCAGCGTGGCCGCCGAACTCGATTTCAGCGGCTACGTGTTCCATTCGGCCCAGCACCATACCTGCGCCTACAACTGGAAGACCTTCATCGAGGTCTATCTGGAGGACTACCACGTGGCGCCCTTCCACCCCGGCCTTTCCGGGTTCGTGGAGTGCGAGGATCTGCGCTGGGAGTTCGGGGCGCAGTATTCGGTGCAGACGGTGGGCGTGAACAACGCGCTGGCACGGCCCGGCTCGCCGGTCTACCGCCAGTGGCACGACGCCGTGCGCGCGCGCTACGGCCAGGACGCGCCGGCTCACGGGGCGATCTGGCTCACGCTCTACCCGACCGTGATGGTCGAGTGGTATCCGTCCGTGCTGGTGGTCTCCACGCTGCACCCGAAAGGGCCGCGCGAAACGCTCAATACCGTCGAGTTCTTCTACCCCGAGGAGATCGCGGCGTTCGAGCCGGAGTTCATCGCCGCCCAGCAGGCCGCCTACATGGAGACCGTGCTGGAGGACGACGAGATCGCCGAGCGCATGGATGCCGGTCGTCAGGCCTTGATGGAGCGCGGCGACAACGAAGTGGGGCCCTACCAGAGCCCCATGGAAGACGGCATGCAGCACTTCCACGAGTGGTACCGAACCACGATGGGCGCCGCTGTCGGCTCAGGCGCCGGCCCGGCCCTGGCTGAGGGCAAGCCGGCCGGCAGCGGCAGCACCGGCCCTTGACCGCAGGCCGCCGTACCGTCTGCCAGAGCGCGTGAGCCCCGTGCACGCGCCCTGGCTGATGGTCGGCGCGACGCTGCTCTTCAGCCTGATGGGGGCCGGCGTCAAGCTGGCCTTCACCTGGTACAGCGCGAGCGAGATCGTGATGTACCGCGGCCTGATCGGTGCCGCCTTCATCGCCTGGCTGGCGCGCAGCCGCGGCGAGCCGCTGCGCACGCCCGTGCCCGCGATGCACCTGTGGCGATCCGTCATCGGCGTGCTCTCGCTCGGGCTGTGGTTCTACTCGATCGGTGGCCTGCCCCTGGGCACCGCCGTGACATTGAACTACATGTCCTCGGTGTGGATGGCGCTCTTCCTGATCGGCGGCATGCTGCTGGCCGGACAGACACGCGGCATCGACGGGCGGCTCGTGGCCGCCGTGATCGTCGGCTTTGCGGGTGTCGCGCTGGTGCTGCGTCCCACGCTGGGCGCCGATCAGCTCTGGCACGGCCTGGCCGGTCTGCTGTCCGGGGTGACCGCGGCGATGGCGTATCTGCAGGTCACGGCACTGGGTCGCATCGGCGAGCCCGAGACGCGCGTCGTCTTCTACTTCTCGGTGGGCAGCTTTCTGGGCGGGGCGGCGCTGGCCGTGCCCGGCGGCCTGCATGCGCACAGCTGGGCCGGGGCCGCGACGCTCCTGGGCGTGGGGCTTCTGGCCACGCTGGCGCAGCTGATGATGACGCGTGCCTACGCCATCGGGCCGGCGCTGGGCAACGCGGCGCTGTCCTACCTGGGCGTGGCCTTCTCGTTCGTGCTGGGCGTCTGGCTCTTCGATGACCCGGTGACCTGGCTCGCCATCGCTGGCATGCTGCTGATCGTGCTGGCCGGCCTGGCGGCGGCGGCCCTGCGCAGCCGCCAGGGAGCCGGCACGCCGCACGCCGAAACCTGAGCGCGAGCGCACGCCTGATCAATGCATGCCCTATTCGAGGAGACCCCGATGAGCTTCGACACCCTGATCAGCGCGGAAGAGCTGATGGCCCTGCGGGCCTCGGGCAGGCCGCTGGTCCTGCTGGACTGTTCCTTCGATCTGGCCGATCCCCAGGCTGGCGAGCGCAGCTTTCGCGCAGGCCACCTGCCCGGTGCCCACCATGCCGATCTCGATCGCGACCTGGCGACGCCGAAGCACCCGGACGGGCCGCGCTCCCCGCAATTCACCGGCCGCCACCCGCTGCCCGATCGGGACACCTGGGCTCGGCGCGTGGCGGGCTGGGGCATCAGGCCCGGCGTTCAGGTGGTGAGCTATGACGGCCAGGGATCGCCCTATGCCGCGCGGGCCTGGTGGATGCTGCGCTGGCTGGGCCACGCCGAGGCCGCGGTGCTGGACGGCGGCCTGGCCGCCTGGACGGCAGCCGGCGGAACGCTGCAGCCCGAGGTGCCGGACCGCCTGCGCACGGCGACGCCATACCCGGCTGCCAACGTGGCCGCCATGCCCAGCATCGACGCGGCAACGCTGATGTCTCGCCTGGGGCGTGTGCGGCTGCTGGATGCCCGCGCGATCGAACGCTGGCGCGGCGATCTGGAGCCGCTGGATCCCGTGGGCGGACATATCCCGGGCTCGACGCCGCGCTTCTTCAAGGACAACCTGCGCGCAGATGGCCGCTTCAAGCCGCGCGAGCAGCTGCAGGCGGAATTCACCGGGCTCGGCGTTCGGGCGGGCGAGCCGACGGTCCACCAATGCGGTTCCGGCGTCACCGCTTGCCACAACCTGCTGGCCCAGGCCCACGCCGGGCTGGGCCTGGGTACGCTCTACCCGGGCTCCTGGAGCGAATGGTGCGCCGATCCTGAACGGCCCGTCGCCCGGGGCTGAGCGACCCGGGCGACCCGGGCGACGCAGGCTGCGCGCGGCGCTGTTGACCAGGGTCAAGCCTTGTCCCCGGGGGCCCGGAACACCATCGTCGGCCCCTCTGTCCAACCGGCATCCACCGCAGGAGGTTCCATGTACAGCAGCATCCTCGTTCCCACCGATGGCTCCGACATCTCGCGCAAGGCCGTGCAGACCGCCTGCTCGATGGCCCGCCTGTGCGGCGCGAAGCTGGTGATCCTGAGCGTCAAGGAGCCGTTTCCGTACAGCGCCATCTCCGAGATGCAGCCCGTGCCGCCGCAAGAGTTCTATGACGCGCAGGAGCGCATCACCTCGGGCTGGGTCAATGGCGCGCTGACGGCCGCGAAGGAGGCCGGCGTGACATGCCAGGGCTTCACGGCCGAAGCCGTGCACCCCTGGGAGGCGATCCTCGAACACGCCAAGTCGCAGGGCTGCGATCTGATCGTGATGGCTTCGCACGGGCGCCGCGGCCTGTCGGCCTTGCTGCTGGGCAGCGAGACCACGCGCGTGCTGACCCACAGTGCGGTGCCCGTGCTGGTCGTCCGCTAGCTCGGTGTCCGTGCTGGTGGTCCGCTAGCACGGTGTCCGCGCTGGCTATCCGTTAGAGATCCGAAGCGCGGCGCCGGGCCTGCGGGGCCCGGCTGGCCCGGCCGCAGCCGCCCGCGGCCGGGCACTCAGTGGCGGTGAAAGCTGGAGGCCAGCAGCACCAGCCCCAGCCCGCCGCCCAGCAGCCCGAGTTGTGCCAGCGTCTCGCGCAGGCTCAGGCGCTGCTGCAGCTGCGGCAGCAGGTCCGCCACCGCGATGTAGATGAAGCTGCTGGAGGCCACCACCAGCAGGTACGGGAACAGCGGCTCGAAAGACCCCAGCGCAAAGTAGCCGACGATGCCGCCCACCACCGCGGCCAGGCCGGACAAGGCGTTGAAGAGCAAGGCCTTGGCGCGCGTGAACCCGGCATTGAGCAACACGATGTAGTCACCCGTTTCCTGCGGTATCTCGTGGGCCACGATGGCCAGCGCCGTCATGACGCCCAGTTTCGGATCCGCCAGGAAGGCTGCGGCGATGATCACGCCGTCGCAGAAGTTGTGGATGCTGTCGCCCACCAGCACGGCATAACCGCCACGCCCGGCCTGCTCCGCATCGAAGTGATGATGGTGCCCGTGGCCATCGCCCTCGTGGTGGTGCACGTGCCGGTAGAGCTCTGCCTTCTCCAGCAGCCAGAAGAACAGCAGCCCGCCCAGCAGCGTGAGGAAGAGCTCGTGCGTGCCGGCCTGGCTCTGGAAGGCCTCGGGCAGCACGTGCAGCAGGGCCGTGCCCAGCAGGACGCCCGCCGACAGGCTGACCAGCCCCTTGACCACGCGGGACAGCATGCCCACGGTCAGCAAGGCCGCGATCAGCACCGACAGGGCGCCGCCGGCGGCCGTGGCCGCAATGATGTAGAGCAAGGTCATGGGGGGCGACATGTTAGCCGGCCCGGTTTCGGGCCAGCGCGCACCGGCGGTTTCTTCGACGCCACGCTTGTTGCCCGGTGTCACAACCCAGCAGGGTCTATGCGGGCTTTCGTCACAGCCTGCCGCGACAATGCCACTCATTCGCGGGCTTGCATCGCAACCCTTGTTGTAGTTGCGCAGGCCAGTTCAGAATTCCGAAAAGACGTCAACCCATGAGTTCGAGTTACGGATCGCTGGTCTTTCGCACCGATGAGGCGCGCCGCGAATTCGATGCCCAGCCGGTGCTGCTGGATGCCGTGGCGCGCGGCATGTCACTGCGCCGCTACCAGGCCTTTCTGCTGGAGCTGTACCACGTGGTGTGGCACTTCAACCCGATCACGGCCGTGGCCAGCAGCCGCATGCCCGACAGCCTGCGCGATGTGCGCTACTTCCTCTACGAGCACATGCACGAGGAATCCGGCCATGAGCTGTGGGTCCTGAACGACCTGGAGGCCGTGGGCGTGCCGCGCGAGCGGGCGCTGGCCCATGCGCCCGGGCCCTACACGCTTGCCATGAACGGCTACAACCACTGGTGCGCGTCACAGCGACATCCCGCCAGCGTGCTGGGCATGTTCTATGCGCTCGAAGTCGTGGCCTCGGTGTACGGCGGCGCGTTCAGCTCCGCGGTGCGCGAATCTCTGCTGCTGGAGGGTGACCGGGGCATCTCGTTCATCAGTTCGCACACGACGATGGATGCCGATCACATTGCCGAGCTGCGCCAGATCGTCAACACCGTGGACGATGCGGCGGCGCTGGAGGCGATGGTCGAGTCCGCGACGCTGAATTTCCATCACTTCGGCCGCATCTTCGCGACGCTGCCCTGAGAGCTTGTGAGCCAGCCTTCGATGTCGCCTGCTCCTCCCCTGAAGACCCCGTTTCCCGATCTGCCGCCGGCCGGTCGCCCGGACCCGGCTGCCGCGCGACGACTGGCCGAGATCCTGGAACGCCCGTACCGCACGCTGCGTCTGGACTGGAACGGCGAACTGGCCATGCTCACGGTGCGCCTGGCGGTCAAGCCGATCCAGTGCTACAGCCTGGCGGCCATGACCGAGCTGCAGTTCCTGTTCGATGACGTGAGCGCCTATCCGGGCATCGTGCGCCACTTCGTGATGGCCTCCGATGTGCCGCGGGTCTTCAATTTCGGCGGCGACCTCGCGCTGTTCGTGCTGCTGGCACGCTCACGCGACATCGATTCGCTGAAGATGTACGGACGCCGCTGCATCGACCTGATCTGGTGGCTGGAAACGGCCGCCGACCGCGGTGTGCTGACGGCAGGCCTGGTGCAGGGCGACAGCCTGGGGGGCGGCCTGGAAAACCTGCTGCCGCTGCACCGCGTGATCTGCGAACGCAGCGTGAACGCCGGCTTCCCGGAAGTGCTGTTCAACCTGTTCCCGGGCATGGGCGCGTGGAGCTTCATCGCCCGCAAGTCGGGCATCACCGTGGCCAACGAGATGATCCTCTCCGGCCGGCTGTATACGGCCGAGGAGTTGCAGGCCCGCGGCCTGGTGGACCAGGTCGTCAACGACGGTGAAGGCGAGGCCGCGCTGGAGCAGCATGTGCGCTCGGTGGATTCGCGCTGGCGCGGCTGCATCAACGCGCTGCGGGCACGCCGCATGGCGGCCCCGGTGAGCTACGAGTCGCTCGTGCAGATCGTCGATCACTGGGCGGAGACGGCGCTGGGTCTGACCGATCGCGATCTGCGGCTGATGGAACGCCTGGCCCGCGCGCAGATCCGCAAGGTCGGCGGCGCGGATGACGGCGCCATCGAGGAGATCAAGCGCATCGAGCTGGAGAGCGCCTGGCACGGGCTGCGGCCCGCCCCGCGCACGACGGGAACGGCCCACCTCAACTGATCGGCGTGTGCCGGCGCCGTGCGGCGGCCTGGGCAGGCCGCGCAGCACAGGCCGTGCTCAGATGAAGCGGGACACCAGCGAGCGCAGCTGCGCCTGCGTGAAGGGCTTGGCCAGGTGTTCATCCATGCCCACCTCGAAGGCCTGCGCGGCGTCTTCCCCGAAGGCATTGGCCGTCACGGCAATGATGGGCACACGGGACGCGCCGAGCTGCGACTCCCGCTGGCGGATCTTCTGCGTCGCTTCGTAGCCGTCCATCACCGGCATCTGCACATCCATCAGCACCAGATCGACGCTCTGGCGCTCCAGCAGATCCAGTGCCTGCTGGCCGTTTTCGGCCTGCAGCGACTCCAGCCCCATGTTGTGCAGCATCTCGCTGGCGATCAGGCGGTTCACGGGGTTGTCTTCCACCACCAGCACGGTGCCTTGAAGCGCCTGCGCATCCTCCAGCGGCGCCGGGCTGGTGTCATCGGCCGAGTCCGGCGGGCTCTCGGTATCCAGCTCCAGCACCAGCACGAACTGGAAGGTCGAGCCTTCGCCCTGCGCGCTCTGCACCTCGATCTGGCTGCCCATGGCGCGCACGATGCGCTGGCTGATCGCCAGGCCCAGGCCGGTTCCGCCACGGCGGCGGTGCCGGGCACCGCCCACCTGATGGAAGGGCTCGAACACGGCTTCCAGCTCCTCCGGGGGCATGCCGATTCCGGTGTCACGCACGCTGAAGGCGATGGCCACCTTGCCGGCCGGGCTGGACAGCACGGGCTGCAGTGACAGCGTCACCGCACCACGCTCCGTGAACTTGATGGCGTTGCCCACCAGGTTCAGCAGCACCTGCTTCAGGCGCTGCGCGTCGCCCCAGACGCGCTCCGCCGTGAGCGGATCCACCTCCAGCAGCAGCAGGATGCCCTTGCCCTGCGCATTGGCCCGGAACAGGTTGACCACCGACTGCGCCAGCTGGCGCGGCGACATCGAGCCGCGTGACAGATCGAGCTTGCCGGCTTCGATCTTCGAGTGATCCAGCACGTCGTTGAGGATGCCCAGCAGCGCTTCGCCGGACGAAGCCGCCGTGCGCACCAGACGTCGCTGCGCGGCTTCCAGCGGCGTGCGGCGCAGCAGATCCAGCGCACCCAGGACGCCATTCATCGGTGTGCGGATCTCGTGGCTCATGGTCGCCAGGAACTGCGACTTGGCGATGTTGGCCGCCTCTGCCGATTCCAGCGCCTTCTTCAGGGCTTCGTTGGCGGCGTCGATCTCGAAGCCGTGCTGGATGGCGCGTTCGGTGGACGAGCGAAAGGCCTGCGCGGCCCGGTGCATGATGAAGCCGAAAACGGTGACGAGGATCGCCAGCGCCAGCGAGCCATGCGCGGTGCCGAAGGCGCTGACGGCCACCAGCGCACCCAGCTGAAGCCCCGACAGGATCAGGAAGGCGCGCCCGACCAGACCCATGAAGGTGGCTGCCACGGCGATCGAGCCGACCACGATCACCGCATAGGCGATCGCGTGCACGCCTTCCAGGCGCGGATAAATGCCCACCGAGGCCACCACCCAGACCAGGCCGGCGAGCGCCGCATTGGCCTCGATCTGGCGCACGGCAGAGGCCAGCTCTGCCTCGTTCAGGGCCGGCCGCGCCAGCAGACGCCGTGCGGTCTGCCAGCGCCAGGCCGAATTCGCCAGGCCCAGCACGCCGGTGAGCGCCGCCGCGGCCAGCGCACCCGCATTCAGGCCCACATAGACGACATAGGCCACCGCGGCCAGCAGCAGCAGCACGCTGCGCGCGCTGTTGCCCAGCGCCAGGCGCAGCAGTTCGCGTTCGGTGGCGAAGGTCAGCGAGGGGTCTTGGGCCATGGACCGATAGGCACCCGGTGCGGGCGAGCCGGCCTTGAGCCGGGCAAAGGCCCATTATGCGCAGGGCCATGGTCCGGACGCTCTCCCCAGGGCGACAGGCTATCCGGGGCGAGACTCAGTGCGCCTCTTCCCAGTTGGCGCCCAGGCCCACATCGGCCACCAGCGGCACGGACAGCCGGGCCACGCCGCACATCAGGCGCGGGATCGCTTCTCGGGCCCAGTCCACCTCGGCCTCGGGCACCTCGAAGACCAGTTCATCGTGCACCTGCATCACCATGCGCGTGCCACGCTGTTCATCGTCGAGTGCACGCTGCACGGCCAGCATCGCCAGCTTGATGAGATCGGCCGCCGTGCCTTGCATCGGCGCGTTGATGGCCTGGCGCTCGGCGGCACTGCGCCGTGGGCCGTTGCCGCCCTTGATCTCCGGCAGCGTGATGCGCCGCCCGAAGAGCGTTTCCACGTAGCCCAGTTCGGCGGCCTGCGCCTTGGTCTCTTCCATGTAGTGCTTGACGCCGGCAAAGCGCTGGAAGTAGCGATCGATGTAGTCGCGCGCCGCCTTCTGCTCGATGCCCAGGGCCTGCGAGAGGCCGAAAGCACCCATGCCGTAGATGAGCCCGAAGTTGATCGCCTTGGCATAACGCCGTTGTTCAGCCGACACTTCCGACGCAGCCAGCCCGAACACCTCGCCCGCCGTGGCGCGGTGGATGTCCTGCCCTTCGGTGAAGGCGCGCGTCATGCCGGCGTCACCGCTCATGTGGGCCATGATGCGCAGTTCGATCTGCGAGTAGTCGGCACTGGCGATCACATGCCCGGCGGGCGCGACAAAGGCTTCGCGGATGCGCCGGCCCTCGGGCGTGCGCACGGGAATGTTCTGCAGGTTGGGATCGTTGCTGGACAGGCGCCCCGTCACGGCCACGGCCTGCGCGTAGGTGGTGTGCACACGGCCGGTACGCGGGTTCACCATCAGCGGCAGCTTGTCGGTGTAGGTGCCCTTGAGCTTCGAGAGGCTGCGGTGCTCCAGCAGCCTGGCCGGCAGCGGGTAATCGGCGGCCAGTTCCTGCAGCACCTCTTCGTCGGTGCTCGGGGCACCGCTGGCCGTCTTCTTCTTCACCGGCAGGCCCAGCTTGCCGAACAGCACCTCGCCGATCTGCTTGGGCGAACCGAGGTTGAAGGGCTGGCCAGCCAGCGTGTAGGCGTCCTGCTCCAGCGCGAGGATGCGCTCGCCCAGTTCGCGGCTCTGGCGCGCGAGCACGGCGGTGTCGATCAGCACGCCGTGGCGCTCGATGCGGCCCAGCACCCGGCTGCAGGGCATCTCGATCTGCTCGTACACGTGGCGCAGGCCGGGCTGCGCCTGCAGCTGCGGCCACAGTGTCTGGTGCACCTGCAGCGTCATCTCGCTGTCCTCGCCGGAGTACTCCGCCGCACGCGGCACGTCCACCTGGGCAAACGGGATCTGCGAGGCGCCCTTGCCGCACAGGTCTTCGTAGCTCAGCCCCTTGCGCTGCAGGTGGCGCTCGGCCAGGCTTTCCAGGCCGTGGGGCTTGTGCGCTTCCAGCACGTAGCTCTGCAGCAGGGTGTCATGACGGTAGCCGCGCGCCTGGATGCCATGGTTGGCCAGCACATGCACGTCGTACTTGATGTGCTGCCCGACCTTGGGCCGGCTCGCGTCTTCCAGCCAGGGGCGCAGACGTTCCAGCACCAGGTCCAAGGGCAGCTGCTGGGGGGCACCCGGGCCATCGTGGGCCAGCGGCACGTAGGCCGCACGGCCGGGCTCGACGGCAAAGCTGATGCCGACGATGCGCGCCTTCAGCGCGTCCAGCGAATCGGTCTCGGTGTCCACCGCGGCCAGCTCGGCGCTCATCAGGCGCTCGATCCAGGCATCGAGCTGCGGCTCTTCCAGCACCGTCTCGTATTCCCGCGCCAGCACGGGGGCCGCCACCGGTGCCGCCTGCGCCGGGGAGGCCGCGGTGGTGGGTGCGCTGGGTGACAGGCCACCGCCGGCTTCCAGCTCCTGGCGCCAGGTGCGAAAGCCTTGTCTGACGTAGAAATCCAGCAGCGCCTGCTTCTGCACCGGCTGCAGGGCGAGCGCCTCCAGCCCCGGCCAGCCGGCAACATGCGCGCCCAGATCGCTGTCGCAGACCACGGTGATCAGCTTGCGGCCCATCGGCAGCCAGTCCAGCGCCTTGCGCAGGTTCTCGCCGGCCACGCCCTTGATGGCGCCTGCGGCGGCCACCACGCCGTCGAGCGAGCCGTGCTCCTCGATCCACTTGGCGGCCGTCTTCGGGCCGACCTTTTCGACGCCGGGCACGTTGTCGACGCTGTCGCCGATCAGCGTGAGGTAGTCGACGATGCGCTCGGGCGGCACGCCGAACTTGGCCTTGACGCCGGGCACGTCGAGCCGCTCGCCGCTCATCGTGTTGACGATCGTGATGTCGTCGGTGACGAGCTGCGCCAGGTCCTTGTCGCCGGTGGAGATCAGCACGCGGTGGCCGCTCTCGGCGGCCTTGCGCGCCAGCGTGCCGATGGCGTCGTCGGCCTCGATGCCGGGCACCATCAGCACCGGCCAGCCCAGGTGGCGCACCACCTCGTGGATGGGTTCGATCTGCTGCACCAGCGGCTCGGGCATCGGCGAGCGGTGCGCCTTGTACTCGGCGTACCAGTCGTCGCGGAAGGTCTTGCCGGGGGCGTCGAAGACGCAGACGGCGTGCTCGGCGGGGTAGTCCTGCACGAGCTTCTTCAGCATCGCCACCATGCCGTGGATGGCGCCGGTGGGCACGCCGCCGGGGCCGCGCAGGTCGGGCAGCGCGTGGTACGCGCGGTACAGGTAGCTGGAGCCGTCGACCAGCAGCATCAGGGGTTTGGCAGCCATCGGGGCATCGTAGCGTGGCGGGGTGCGCGCACCCGGGCCGCGCCGAGGGCCGCTCGTAGAATGCCCGCCCATGAAAGCCGCCCCGGTTGCGCTACTGGCGCTGTTGCTGCTGGCCGTTGCCGGGCGCGTGGCCGCCGCCGACGCCGAACCCGACGTGAAGCGCACGGTGGTCGAGGACGACCAGGTGCGCATCGAGGAACTGCGCGTGCGCGGCGCGGTGCAGCAGGTGGTGGTCCACAACAAGAAGGGCTCGGCGCCCGACTACCAGATCGTGCTGCCGCGCGCCGGCCGCGACGGGGCGCGCGAGCGTGACGCCGCGGGCCAGCGGGTCTGGCGCCTGCTCTCCTTCTGAATGGCGGTCTACACGTCGGTCGAGCCGGCCGAGGCGGCGCGGCTCTTCGAACGGCTGCACCTGGGCACGCTGACCGACCTGCAGGGCATCCGCTCGGGCATCGAGAACACCAACTACTACGCCACCACCACGCGCGGCCAGTGGGTGCTGACGCTGTTCGAGCGCCTCACCCGTGCGGAGCTTCCCTACTACCTGCAGCTGATGCGCCACCTGGCCGGCCACGGCATCCCGGTGCCGGCGCCGCAGGCCGATGACGCCGGCGAGCTGCTGCACGAGCTGGCCGGCAAGCCCGCCTCGGTGGTGACGCGGCTGCCGGGCAGCCACCGGCTGGCGCCCGAGGTGCCGCACGTGCAGCAGCTGGGCGCGATGCTCGCGCGCATGCACGTGGCGGGCAGCGACTTCGCGCTGCACCAGGCGCACCTGCGCGGGCTCGACTGGTGGGTGGAGGTGGCGCCGGTGGTGCGCCCGCACCTGGCGCCGGCGCAGCTGGCACTGCTCGACGAGGAGCTGGCCTTCCAGCGCGAGGCGCTCACGTCCGCCGCGGGCCGCTCGCTGCCGCGCGGGCCGATCCACGCCGACCTGTTCCGCGACAACGCGATGTACGACGACACCGCCGGCGACGACCGGCTGTGCGGCCTGTTCGATTTCTACTTCGCCGGCGACGAGGTGCTGCTGTTCGACGTGGCGGTGTGCCTGAACGACTGGTGCGCCGACCACGCCACCGGCGAGCTGCTGCCGGCGCTGGCGCAGGCGTTCACCGAGGCCTACCAGCGGCAGCGCGCGTTCACCAGCGCCGAGCTGCGGCTGCTGCCCACGCTGATGCGCGCGGCGGCGCTGCGCTTCTGGCTCTCGCGGCTGTGGGACTGGCACCTGCCGCGCAGCGCCGCGCTGCTGCAGCCCAAGGACCCCGCGCACTTCGAGCGCGTGCTGCGCCGGCGCATCGCCGAGCCCTGGCACCCGGGGCGCTGAGAGCTTGTGAAGGTATGAATCGCACCCGCGTAGGCCCCCAGAAAGGGCCCGATCAAGGCGCCATGCGCAGCCGGGTTGGTGGACCCGGTGAGCATGGCAACACCGAGCGGGCCCATTCTGGAGGCCTACCCTTCGGGCCGGGGTACCCAAGGGCCGTGGGCGGTGTTGCGCCGCTTGCCGATGTCAGTGACAGCGGCTGCGCGCCGCGCCTTGCCCACGGCCCTTGGCCACCCCGGCGCGGGTGCGATTCATACCTTCACAAGCTCTGAGAATCCACCGGCCATGGCCCTGACCCTCAAGCCCGTTCCCCCCGCCCGCGGCCTGCGCTGGCTGCGCGACGGCTTCGCGCTCTATGCGAAGCGGCCGCTGGGCTTCGCCGCGATGTTCATCGTGTTCCTGTTCGCGGCCATCGTGGCGGCGATCGTGCCGCTGGCCGGCTCGCTGCTGCAGATGGCGATGCTGCCGCTGCTCTCGCTGGGGTTCATGGTGGCGTCGCAGTCGGCCCTGTTCGGCGGGCCGGTGAAGCCCACGCAGTTCATCGAGCCGCTGCGCGGCGACCCGCAGCGCCGCGTGGCGCTGCTGCAGCTGTGCCTGCTGTACGGCGCCTGCGCGCTGCTGATCCTGGTGCTGTGCGACATGCTTTCGGCCGGCGCGATGCAGCGCGTGCAGGCGCTGGTGGCCAAGGGCGCGCCGCAGAAGGAGATCGACGCGGTGCTCACCGAGCCGGGCGTGGCGATGGCGGCGTTCACCGGCGCGTTGCTGGGCACGCTGCTGGCGGTGCCGTTCTGGCATGCGCCGGCGCTGGTGCACTGGGGCGGGCAGCGCGCGGCGCAGGCGCTGTTCTCCAGCAGCGTGGCGGTGTGGCGCAGCAAGGGTGCCTTTCTCCTCTACGGCCTGGGCTGGACGGCGCTGGTGCTGTTCTTCGGCCTCGTCACCGCGCTGGTGTTCGGGCTCTTCGGCGCCGCGCAGTTCGCCTCGATGCTGGCTCTGCCGGCGGGGCTGGTGTTCTCCACGGTGTTCTACGTGTCGCTGCTGTTCACGTTCAACGACAGCTTCGGCGGCGGCGCCGCCGAGGCGCCGGCCAGCGAGCCCGGCTGATGTCCGCCGCGACCGACGGCCTGAGCTATTGCGGCACCGCCGACGGCGTGCGGCTCGCGATGCGCACGCTGGGGCGCGGGCCGGTGATCGTGAAGGCGGCCAACTGGCTGGGCAACGTGCAGGCCGACGCCACGCTGGCGGCCACGCGGCATTGGGTCGACCACCTGACGCGCGACCACACCCTCGTGTGGTACGACGCGCGCGGCTGCGGGCTCTCCGACCGCGACGTCGACGACATCACGCTCGACGCCTGGGTGCGCGACCTCGAGGCGGTGGCCGATGCCAGCGGCCAGCAGCGCTTCGTGCTGCTGGGCATCTCGCAGGGCGCGGCCATCGCGATCCGCTATGCGGTGCGCCACCCCGAGCGGGTGCGGGGGCTCGTGCTGTACGCGAGCTTCGTGCGCGGCGCCTTCCGCCAGGGGCTCTCGGCGCGCACGCAGGCGCTGTTCCGCGAGATGGTACGCCTCGCCGAACTCGGCTGGGGCCACGACGCCAGCGCCTTCCGGCGGCTGTTCTCGGCCAACCTGCTGGCGGACGCGCCGGCCGAGGTGCTCGACGCCTACGACGCGCTGCACCGCCAGAGCGTCAGCGGGCCGATGGCGGCGCGCTACATGGAGGCGTTCTTCGATCTCGATGCGCGTGTGGACGCGCCGCAGGTGCGCTGCCCCACGCTGGTGATGCACGTGACCGGCGACCCGATGATCCTGGTGCGCGAGGGCGAGCTGGTGGCCTCGCTGATCCCGGGTGCGCGCTGGGTGCCGCTGCCGGGCCGCAACCACCTGCCGCTGGCCACCGACGCCTGCTGGCCGGTGATCCAGCGCGAGGTGGCGGCGTTCCTCGCCACGCTGGCCGCCGACGGCGGGCAGCCGCCGCCGCAGCTCACCGATCGGCAGCGCGAGGTGCTGGCGCAGGTGGCGCGCGGCCTGGGCGACAAGGAGATCGCCCGTGCGCTGCAGCTGAGCCCGCGCACGGTGGAGATGCACGTGGCGCGCGCGCTGGCGGCGCTGGGCGCGCGCAACCGCAGCGAGGCGGTGAGCCGCGCGCTGCACTGGAAGCTGCTGCCGTAGCCGGCGGTGCCGCTGGGGTACCGTAGTCTGCGGCCACGGCGCGGGCGCCGATACCGTGATCGGCCGACTGTCGCGGTGCGGCGCACGGGCCGACGATGCGCTCCATGCCGGCACGCCGCCGTGCCGCAAGGAGACCTCGCATGTCCACCGTCCTCGACGCCCCTGCCACCGCCGCGGCCCCCACCGCCGACCTGCGCGATCCCGGCTGGCTGACGCACCCGCGCGAGACCGCGGCCCGGCTGCGCGCCCTCGGCCGCGTGCACCGAGACACGTCGGGCCTGTGGCTGCTGCTCGGGCACGCCGACTGCCGCGCCGTGATGCAGGCCAGCCGGCTGAGCCGCGACCCGCGGCTGGCCGCCTCGTACGAGCGGCAGCGGCCGTTCGGCGCCGGCTCGGCGCTGGAGCAGGCCGCCGAGCGCTTCATGCTGTTCAACGACGCGCCGCGCCACACGCGGTTGCGGCGCGTGGTGGCGGCCGCCTTCACGCCGGTGGCCACCCGCGAGCTGCGCGACGCGGTGGCGGCCACCGCCGAGCGGCTGCTGCAGGCGCTGCCGCGCACCGGGTCGTTCGAGTTCATGCGCGGCGTGGCGCAGGTGCTGCCGATCCGCGTGATCTGCGACCTGCTCGGCGTGAGCGAGGGCGACTTCGAGCGCGCCAAGGCCTGGAGCGACGCCATCGCCTGCGTGGTGGAGCCGCTGGCCACGCGCGCCGAGCGCGCCGCCGGCGCGCAGGCGGTGGCGGAGCTGACCGACTACCTGCGCACGCAGGTGGCGCGGCGGCGTGCGCAGCCGGGCGACACGGTGGTCGACCGCATGATCGCCGCGCAGCGCGACGACCCCGCGTTCGACGACGACGAGATGCTCGCCAACCTGCTGCTGGTGTTCCTGGCCGGGCACGAGACCACCACCAACCTGCTGGGCAACGGGCTGCTGGCGCTGCTGCAGCACCCGCAGCAGCTCGAGCGGTTGCGCCGCGAGCCGGCGCTGATGCCCACCGCGGTGGAGGAGATGCTGCGCTGGGAGAGCCCGGTGAACATGGTGGCGCGCACCGTGCGCGAGCCGCACGCGGTGGGCGGCGTCACGGTACCGGCCGGCGACGTGATCTATGCGCTGATCGGCGCCGCCAACCACGACCCCGAGGCCTTCGACGACCCCGGCCGCTTCGACATCGGCCGCGACCCGAACCCGCAGCTGGCCTTCGGCGGCGGCGTGCACTACTGCGTGGGCGCGCCGCTGGCGCGGCTGGAGGCCGAGGTGGCCTTCGCGGCGCTGCTGCGCCGCTACCCGGCGCTGGCGCGCGAGGGCACCGAGCCGCCGCGGTGGCGGCCGATGATCAACCTGCGCGGGCTGCAGGAACTGCCGCTGCGGGCCGGTTGAGGGCCGCACCGGCGGGCCCGGCGGGTTTCATCTGAAACCGGGGGCCGCGCCGCCGACATGCCGCGGCGGCGCAGGCGCTGCCACACTGCGCCGCCGTGACTGCCGCCCGCCCGTGGTTCCCGCTGCCGCGCTCGGCCATCGCCTGGCTGGGCGGCGGCGTGATCGCGGCCATCGTGGCGCTGGCGGCCACCGACATCGTGCGGGGCCACCGGCAGGCGGTGGCCGAGACCGAGCGCGAGCTGCTGGCGCAGTCGCGCGTGATCGCCGAGCAGACCGCGCGCAGCCTGCAGGCCATCGATGCGGTGCTGCGCCAGCTCGCCGAGCGGCTGCAGCAGGGCGACCTGTCCACGGTGGACGCGCACACCGTGCACCGCCACCTGCAGGAGTTCGCGCCCGGGCTGGTGCAGGCCGACGGGCTGGTGGTGTTCAACATCGATGGCAGCCTGCGCGCGGTGTCGCAGGTGCCGCCCGACCGCATGCCGCCCACCGTGTTCGCCGGCCAGCCGCCGTTCGAGCGGCTGCGCGGCGGCGAGACCGGGCTGATGGTGGACAACGCCGTGAAGAACCCGGGCACGGGCCTGTGGGTGTTCCCGATCGGCCGCCGGCTGCTCGACCGCCAGGGCCGCTTCGCCGGCGCCGTCGGCGCGCCGGGCCGGGTGGACTACTACCAGGACTTCTGGCGCGACGCGTTCGGCGAGCGGGCCGGGGGCGGGCTGCGCATCGCGCTGCTGCACCGGCGCGGCTGGCTGCTGGCCCGTCACCCGGCGGCCGAGGCGGCGCTGGGCCGGCCGGTCACCGACCTGGAGGCACTGCTGCCGCCCGCCGGTGAGGAGCCGCGCGTGGCGCGCTTCCCGAGCCCCGTCGACGGCGCGGATCACTATGCCGTGGCGCGAGCGGTGCCCGAGCAGCCGCTGGTGGTGGTGGTCTCGCGCGACGCCAACCAGGCGCTCGCCGCGTGGCGCGAACAGGCCTGGGGCTCGGCGCTGCGCACGCTGGCGCTCTCGGCGCTGGCCGCGGCGCTGCTGGCCGCGGTGTACCGGCAGCTGGCGCGGCTGCGCAGCGCGCAGCGCTCGCTCGAGGACTCGCGCGAGCGCTACGCGCTGGCCGCCGCCGGCGCCGACGACGGCATCTGGGACTGGGACCTGCAGCGCGGGCTGGCCTACGAGTCGCGCCGCGCGCGCGAACTGCAGGGGCTGCCGCTGGAGCCCGAGACGCAGCCGCTGGAGGAACTGCGCGCGGTGCTGCAGGTGCACCCCGACGACGTGGCGATGCGCGACGCCGCGATGGCCGCGCACCTGCGCGGCGACACCGCGGCCTACGAGGTGGAATACCGCACGCGACGCGACGACGGCGCGTGGCGCTGGCTGCACGTGCGCGCGCTGTGCATCCGCGACGCCGCCGGCCGCGCCACGCGCATCGCCGGGTCGGTCACCGACATCGACGCGCGCAAGCGCGCCGAGGAGGCGCTGCGCGACAGCGAGGACCGCTTCGCGGTGGCGGTGGCCGGCTCCGACGACGGCATCTGGGACTGGAACTACGAGACCGACACGGCCTACAACTCGGCGCGCGGCCGGCAGATCGTCGGCGTGGCACCGGGCAGCGACCGCGTCACGCTGGCCGAGTGGCAGGCGCTGATGGCCGAGCGGCTCCACCCCGACGACGCCGCGCACCGGCAGGCCGCGATCGAAGCCCATCTCGCCGGGCGCACGCCGGCCTACGTGTGCGAGTTCCGCATGCGCCACGACGATGGCCGCTACCGCTGGGTGCGCGTGCACGGCGCCTGCACGCGCGATGCCGCGGGGCGGCCGCTGCGCATGGCCGGCTCGGTGACCGACATCGACGCGCGCCGCCGCGCCGAGGAGGCGCTGCGCGAGTCGGAGGAGCGCTACGCGCTGGCGATGACCGGCTCGCACGAAGGCCACTGGGTGTACGACCTGGCCACGCAGCAGGTGTTCGTCTCGGCGGTGCAGGCCGAGCTGCTGGGTTTCGCGGGCGGCGCGCAGCTGATGCCGCAGGAGGCCTATTTCGGCGGGCTGCCGCTGCACCCCGACGACCACGACCGCGTGCACCGGCACCGCCTGCAGCACCTCGCCGGCCTGACCCCGCGGATCGACCACCAGTTCCGCATCGTGCGCCGCGACACCGGCGAGGTGCGGTGGGTGCACTCGCGCGGACAGTGCTTCCGCGACGCCGACGGGCGGCCGCAGCGCCTGGCCGGCGCCACGGTGGACGTGACCGATCGCCACGCCGCCGAGGCCGCGCTGCGCGCCAGCGAGGAGCGCTTCGCACTGGCGGTGGCGGGCAGCAACGACGGCATCCTCGACTGGGACATCGTGGCCGACCGCATGTTCGCCTCCGAGCGCGCGATGCGCATGTTCGGCCTGGAGCCCGACGGGCGCACGCGCACGCGTGCCGAGTGGGCGGCGCTGCTGATGCCGCGCTTCCACCCCGACGACGTCGGCCGCCTGGCCGTGGAGCTGCGCGGCACCGCCAGCGACCCCGCGCGCGAGCACGAAGGCGAGTACCGCGTGCTCGGCGCCGACGGCGTGTACCGCTGGATGCGCTTCCGCGGACGCTCGGTGCGCGACGCGGCAGGCCGCCCGATCCGCTGGGCCGGCTCGGTCAGCGACGTCGACGCGATCAAGCGCTCGGAGGAGGCCCTGCGGCAGTCCGACGAGCGCTACCAGCTCGCGGTGGAAGGCTCGAGCCAGGGCCTGTGGGACTGGGACCTGATCGCCGACCGCCTCTACATCTCGCCGCGCGGGCAGCTGCTGAACCATGCCGCGGCAGGCGAGCCGACTCGGCCGCGGCGCGAATGGATCGCGCTCACCGAATACCACCCCGACGACGCGGCGCGCGTGCGCGGCGCCCTGTCGGCGCACCTGCGCGGCGAGACGGCCGAGTTCGAGATCGACTACCGTGCCCGCCACCACGACGGCGGTTGGCGCTGGTACCGCCAGCGCGGCGTGGCGGTGCGCGACGCCCAGGGCCGCGCCACGCGCATGGCCGGCTCGATGGAGGACGTGACCGAACGCAAGGCCGCCGAGGCCCAGCGCGAGCGGCTGGAGGCCCAGCTGCGCCAGGCACAGAAGCTGGAGGCGATCGGCACGCTGGCCGGTGGCATCGCCCACGACTTCAACAACATCCTCTCGGCCATCCTCGGCTACGGCGAGCTGGCGCAGCGCGAGGCGCCGCCGGGCACGCCGCTGGCGCGCCACATCGACGCGGCGATGAGCGCCGGGCTGCGCGCGCGCTCGCTGGTCGAGCGCATCCTCGCCTTCAGCCGCGGCGGCATCGGCGAGCGCGTGCCCGTGCCGGTGCAGGCGGTGGTGCAGGAGGCGCTGACCGGCGTGCGTGCCACCCTGCCGCTGGAGGTGGTGCTGGAGCCGCGGCTGGAGGCCGGCCGTGCCGGGCTGCTGGGCGACCCGACGCAGATCCACCAGGTGGTGCTGAACCTCGCGGCCAACGCGGTGCACGCGATGCGCGGCCGCGGCCGGCTGGCGGTGACGCTGGACACGCACGAGACCGGCGCGCCGCTGCCGCTGTCCACCTGCACGCTGCCGCCGGGGCGCTGGCTGCGCCTGGTGGTGGCCGACACCGGCAGCGGCATCGAGCCGCACGTGCTCGAGCGCCTGTTCGACCCGTTCTTCACCACCAAGGAGGTGGGCGTGGGCACGGGGCTGGGGCTGTCGCTGGTGCACGGCATCGTGGCCGACCTGGGCGGCGGCATCGCGGTCGAGAGCCGGCCCGGCGAGGGCGCCACCTTCACGGTGCACCTGCCGTGGACCTGCGACGTCGACCCGGCCGCCGCCAGCGCCCCGCTGCCACAGGCGCGCGGCGACGGGCAGGCCGTGCTGCTCGTCGACGACGAGGAGCCGCTGGTGCGGCTGAACGAGGAACTGCTGGCCGACCTGGGCTACGAACCTGTGGGCTTCACGTCGGGCACCGCAGCGCTGGCCGCGCTGCGCGACGACCCGCAGCGGTTCGCCCTGCTGCTGTCCGACGAGAACATGCCCGGCATCACCGGCAGCGAGCTGGCCCGTGCGGCGCGCGCGCTGCGTCCCGGGCTGCCGGTGGTTCTGATGAGCGGCTACGTGAACCCCGCGCTGCAGGCCCGCGCGCGCGAAGCCGGCGTGGCCGAGGTGCTGGCCAAGCCGCTGGCCTCGCGCGAGATCGCGCGCTGCCTGTCGACCCTGTTGACCGAGGCCCCCGCATGACCGAAGCTCTCGCCCCTTCCGCGATGAACACCGCCCCCGCCGCCGCGCCGAACCAGCCGCACGTGCTGGCGGTGGACGACGACCCCGACCTGCGCGCGCTGCTGGCCGACTACCTCGGCGCCAACGAGCTGCGCGTCACCGCCGTGGCCAGCGGCCGCGAGGCCGACGACGTGATGGCGCGCGAGACCGTCGACCTCGTCGTGCTCGACGTGCGGCTGCCCGGCGAGGACGGTCTGCAGATCGCGCGGCGGCTGCGCGAGCGTTCGCAGATCCCGATCCTGATGCTCACCGGCCGCGCCGAGGAGGCCGACCGCGTGATGGGGCTGGAGCTGGGCGCCGACGACTACCTGACCAAGCCGTTCTCCACGCGCGAGCTGCTGGCGCGGCTGCGCGCGCTGCTGCGCCGCGCGCAGGCGCAGGCCTCGGTGGCCGACGCGATGAGCCGCGCGCGCGCCTACCGCTTCGACGGCTGGGAGCTGAACGTGGGCCTGCGCCGGCTGAAGGACCCGGCCGGCGCGAACGTGGAGCTGACCAACGGCGAGTTCAGCCTGCTGGCAGCCTTCCTGTGCTCGCCGCAGCGCACGCTGACGCGCGACCAGCTGCTGGACCTCTCGCGGCTGCACAACGCCGAGGTCTACGACCGTTCCATCGACGTGCAGATCCTGCGGCTGCGCCGCAAGATCGAGGCCGAGCCGTCGCGGCCACGCTACCTCGTAACCCAACGCGGCGCCGGATACGTGTTCGACTGCCCGGTGGACGTGGTGCGCTGACGCGCCGGCACTCCCGAGCGATTCGCATCGATGGCCATCCGCATCCTCCGCCTGGGCACGCCGCGCGCCGACGGCGAGGGCCCGCGCATCGGGACCGTGCGGCGCCCGCCACGCGGCGTGCCGAAGAGCGAGTTCGCGCGGCAGGACTGGTACGACGTGTGGTACCCCAACCTCGCGCCCAGCGTCGAGACGATGAAGCTCGGACAGGCCGCGGGCGACGATGCCGGGGCATGGGCTGCGTTCGAGAAGGCCTACCGCCGCGAGATGACCGAGCCCGACGCGGCGCGCAGCCTGGACCTGCTGGCCACGCTGTCGCACGGCACGGCCTTCGCGATCGGCTGCTACTGCGAGCACGAGCGGCACTGCCACCGCGGGATCCTGCGTGCGCTGCTGGCCGAGCGCGGCGCGGCGATCGCGGACTGATCCGCGCCGCGCCGGCACGGCGCGCTACGGCCGCGCGCCGGCCTGCTTCAGCAGCGTGACGATGGTGGCCTGCCCGCGCTGCTGCGCCAGTGCCAGCGGCGTGGCCCCGTGCGAGTCGGCCCGCTGCGGGTCGGCACCGGCGGCCAGCAGCAGCCGCACGATCTCGGTGTGCGCAGAGCCGCCGTCGCCGAGCACGATGGCCTCCAGCAGTGCCGTCCAGCCGAGGCGGTTGACGTGGTCGACGTCGATGCGCGTGGTCAGCAGCTCGCGCACCACCGCCACGTGGCCGTGGTGCGCCGCGGGGATCAGCGCGGTGCCGCCGTAGCGGTTGGTGCTCTTCAGGTCCGCGCCAGCCGCCAGCGTCAGCTTCAGGATCTCCAGTCGCCCTTCGGCGCCGGCATAGAGGAACGGCGAGTCCTGCTGGCGATCCTTGGCGTTGACGTCGGCGCCGCGCGCGATGAGCAGCCGGGCGGCCTCGACACGGTCGACATGCGTGGCCGCCAGCAGCGCCGTACGGCCGCGGGCATCGCGCTGGTCCACCGGCGTGCCGGCATCGAGCAGGCGGCGCAGCGCGTCGAGGTCGCCGGCCTCGGCGGCGGTGTGCAAGGGGTACAGGGTCTGGGCGTGCACGGTCGTGGAGAGGCCGGCGATGGCGGAGGCGACCAGCGCAGCCCGGCACAGGGCGCGTCGGCGCGGCAGCGGGTGGCGCATGCCGCGATTGTGCGCATCGTTGCAGCCGCAACCCGGCGCGGCGCGCGCGACACCGCGCCGACACGCCGGCCCGGCGCAATGGAGGCTCCTCGACGAACGCCACGGAGCCTCCCATGACCGACCGATCGCCTTCCTCTTCCACCCACACCACCGACGTACTCGTCGTCGGCGCCGGGCCCACCGGCCTGGCGCTGGCCGCCGCGCTGCGCCAGCACGGGCTCGACCCGCTGGTGATCGACCGCCAGGCCGCCGGCGAGAACAGCTCGCGCGCCGCGGTGATCCACGCCCGCACGCTGGAAGTGCTGGAGTCCGTGGGGGTGGCCGACACACTGGTGCGCCGCGGCGTGCACGCCCAGCGCTTCACGATCCGCGACCGAGACCGCGTGCTGGTGCCGATCGGCTTCGGCGCGCTGCCCACGCGCTACCCGTACACGCTGATGGTGTCGCAGGCCGTCACCGAAGCGGTGCTTCTGGCTCGTCTGGAAGCGCTCGGCGGTCGCGTGCTGCGGCCGCGCCGACTGGTGAAACTGCAACCCCGTGCGGCCCACGTGCGCGCCTGGCTCGACGACGGCACCGCCATCGACGCGCGCTGGGTCGTCGGGGCCGACGGCCTGCACAGCACCGTGCGCGAGCAGGCCGCCATCGGCTTCAGCGGCGGCAGCTATGGCGAATCGTTCGTGCTGGCCGACGTCACGCTCACCGGCGCGGCGTTGCACGACGAGGTGATCCTGTACTTCTCACCCGCCGGCATGGTGGTGGTGGCGCCGCTGCCCGGCGGGCAGCACCGCATCGTGGCCACCGTCGACGAGGCCCCGGCCGAGCCTGACGCCGCCTTCGTGCAGAAGCTGCTGGACGCGCGCGGTCCGGAGCGCGACCCGCTGCGCGTGGGCCGCGTGTTCTGGGGCTCGCGTTTCCGCGTGCAGCACCGCGTGGCCGACACCTACCGCGCCGGCCGCGTGCTGCTGGCCGGCGATGCCGCGCACGTGCACAGCCCGGCCGGCGGCCAGGGCATGAACATGGGGCTGCTGGATGCGCTCGTGCTCGCCGACGCACTGCCGCGCGCGCTGGCCGGCGACGAAGCGGCGCTGGACGCGTATGCCCGCGACCGCCGCCCGGTGGCGCAGCAGGTGGTGGCCTTCGCCGACCGCCTCACGCGGCTGGCCACGATGCCCGCGGCATTGCGCGGCCTGCGCAACACGCTGCT
Source organism: Rubrivivax sp. (assembly GCA_016790225.1). The sequence continues at coordinate 1,263 of JAEUOZ010000040.1, read as the reverse complement.
GTCGCTGGCCGGGCGGCTGCCGCCGGTGCGCGAGCGGCTCGCGTGGCGGCTGTCGGGGCTGGTGTACCGCTGACACCGGCGCACGCCCTCGGTTTCAGCGGAAACCGATGTGCGCCGCACCGCAATGCAGCCGCAGCACGCGGCCGCTGCAATGACCGCACACGAAACGGAGACCTCGATGAACGCCCTGACCCTCGGCACCCTGCACGCCACCGCCTGGTGGCACATCCTGCGTGCGCTGGCACTGAGCCTGCGCGCGGCCGTCGCGCGCCGGCATGGCCGCACGGCGCGGTCGACCCTGCACGACCTCGACGATCGCATGCTGGCCGACATCGGCCTGGCGCGCAGCGAGATCGGCTCGGTCGACGCCGAAGCACGAGGCCTGGCACCGCGGACGCGGCGGCGCATCGTGGCGCGGAACGCGGGCTGAGGCCGCGCATGGCCCCCGCATCGCATCCGACCCGCACCGACCCGGCCCCGCGCCGCGCGGTGCTCGCCGCCGCGGCGCTGGCGTTGCTGCTGGCCGGCTGTGCCGGCAGCACCTACCGGGCCGATGCACCCGCGGCCGAGCCGCTGCCGGCCGGGCTGCCGGCGCTGCGACCGGGCGCCGGCACGACGACCACGGAGCTGTCGATCCGCCGCTGGTGGCTGCTGCTCGACGATGCCGAGCTGGCGCGCACGATCGACGAGGCGCTGGTGCACAACGCCGACCTGCGCATCGCCGCGGCCCGGCTGCGCGAGGCGCAGGCGCGCTGGCGCGAAGTGCACGCGGCGCGTGGCGTCGACGTGACGCTGGAAGGCAGCAGCGCGCGCAGCCGCTCGGCCGCGGATGCCCTGCCGCCCGGCGCCGCGCGCGTAGGCTCGCGCCACGACGCGGCGCTGGTGGGCACCTTCGATGTCGACCTGTGGGGCCGCCTGGCCTCCGCCGACGAGGCCGCCCGCGCGCGGCTGGCGGCGGAAGGCTGGGCCCGCACGGCGGTGGCGTGGAGCCTCACGGCGCAGGTGGCGCAGGCCCATGTCTCGCTGCGCGCGGTGATGCGGCAACAGCACATCGCCGAGGCCGTGCGCGACGGCCGCATGGCCACCGCGCGGCTGCGCCAGCGAGAGCGCGAGGCCGGCAGCGGCAGCGAGTTCGAGCTGCGCCGCGCCGAGGCCGAGCTGGCACAGGCCGATTCGCAGCTCGCCGCGCTGCAGCGGCAGCGCAGCGCGCTCGAAGGCACGCTGGCGTTGCTGTCGGGTCGCCGCGCTGCGGAGCTCGTCACC
>JAEUOZ010000039.1 GCA_016790225.1 Rubrivivax sp. | reverse complement strand
CCGCCGCCGTTGCGGATCGGCAGCTTGCCGTGCCGCCAGGCCTGGAAGAGCGCCGGCATCAGCTTGCGCCAGGTGAGGTCGCCGGTGCCGCCGAAGAGGACGAGATCGAAGGACATGATGTGTTCCGTGCGCCTCGCCCGGGGGGCCGCGGTCCCGGCCCGCCGAACGGACGCCTGATGTAATCAAGTTACATGATCGATGATGCCCAGGTTCCAGACCCAGGTCAACCTGGGTCAAGGAGGGGCCGGGGCGCGGCGGCTACATTGATCGCTCCCTTCGAAGCGAGGCCCTCCATGAACGCCACCCTGCCGCGCCGCCGGTTCCTGCGGCGCATGAGCCTGCCCCTCGTCGCCAGCGTGGTGGCCGGGGCGGCCCGGGCAACGTCGCCCGCCCCGCCCGCCGCAGGGCCGGGCGCCGGCGTGCTGGTGCAGGTGTGGAAGAGCCCCACCTGCGGCTGCTGCAAGGACTGGATCGCGCACCTGCAGGCGCACGGCTTCCGCGTGCAAGTGCAGGACACCGGCAACACCGCGGCCCGGGCACGACTGGGCGTCGACATGCGCTTCGGGTCGTGCCACACCGCCGTGGTGCAGGGCTACGTGCTCGAGGGCCACGTGCCCGCTCGCGAGGTCGCGCGCCTGCTGGCCGAGCGGCCCAAGGCGCTGGGCCTCGCGGTGCCGGGCATGCCGGTCGGCTCGCCCGGGATGGACGGCCCGGAGTACGGCGGCCGGCGCGACCCGTACGACGTGCTGCTGCTCACCGGCGGCACGACCTCCCGCGTGTTCCAGGCCTACCGCTGAAGGGCAAACTGGCCGCGGCTCGGCAGCACACGTTCAGGCGACGAGCACGCCGGCGCCCGCCGGGTGCGAAGTGGTCGCGGTCGGCGGTCCGGCCTCGGCGGACGGGCCGGCTTCGGCGGGCGCGCCCGCCGCCGCCGAGGCAGAAACGCCGCGCCGCACGATGGCCTTCACCGCTGGCAGGCACGAGCCGCAGGTGGTGCCGCAGCGCAGTCGGGCCTGCAGCGACTCGAGTGTGCGTCGTTCACCGTCGGGCCCGGGCAGCGCCGGCTCCCGCTGCAGTGCCCGCTCGATGCTCTCGGCGTCGACGTCGTTGCAGGTGCAGACCACGCAGCGCTGGCGCGGCGCGCCACCCACCGCCGCATTCGGCGGCCGCGGCCGGTTGGCCAGAAGCACGCGCGCGTGCTCGCGCGCCGGGCGTCGTTCCTGCAGCCAGTGCAGCATCCACGCGGCCGACGCCGTGTCGCCTCCCATCAAGAAGCCTGCGAGCGATCCATCCGCGGCCAGCCGCACCATGCGCCGATGCCCGGTCTTCGCATCGGCATAGCGCAGCAGCGCGGGGCCGGCGAGGCCGAGGGCCGCAGCGAGTTCATGGCACAGCGCCTCGGGCAGCGGCTGCGTGGCAGCAGCCTGCAGCATCAGGCCGACCTGGGCGCCCCGGACGGCCTCGCCGGCGTCGGCTCGTTCGGCCGCGCCGGACTCGTCGACATCGCAGACCGCGCTGTACCCACACGCAACCGGTGCCGCTTCATGGCCGAGCGGCACCAGCGCGGCATAGGGCAGCGTCGCCAGCAGCGGCCGCAGCGCCTCGCGCGCAGCCAGCGCCTCGGCCGCGGGCAGCCAGGCCGCCGCGCTCAAGGTCCAGGGCAGTTCGGCTGCCGCCACGCGCACGGCGGCATGCTTGAGTTCGGGTTGGCGCGACTGCGGGCAGCGTGCCGTCGGCATCAGCGCGTTGACGCCCAGCGCACCGCCGCCGGGCAGCCACTCGCCCCCCCAGTGCATCGCGACGAAGGCCTGCGCCGGCGCCACGGCCTCGGTGCCACGCACCGGCAGCACGAGCGTGCCGCGCCGCGACTTCAGCGTCACGAGCCGGCCTTCGGCCCAGCCGCGCCGCGCCAGTTCCTGTGGGTGCATCTCCACCGCCGGTGCGCCGCCGTGGGCGAACAGGCGGCCGAGCGTGCCGGTGCGGCTCATGCCGTGCCACTGGTCGCGCAGCCGGCCGGTGGTGAGCGCCACGGGGTAGTGCGCGTCGCAGCGCTCGGCCGGCCCCTGCCAGGCTGGCGCGGTGAAGCGCGCGCGGCCGTCGGCGGTGGCGAAGCGGTGGTCGGCGTACAGGCGCGGCGTGCTCGCAGGCTGACCTTCGGCGCGCGGCCAGGTCTGCGGCGCGTCTTCGAGCAGCGCATAGCTCAGGCCTGTGATGTCGAGGTCGCGCCCGCGCGTGCTCTCGCGGTGCTCGTTCCACAACGCCTCGGCGCTGTCGGCGGCGAACAGCGAGCCCTGCGCCGCCGCCCGCGCGGGCGCGCGCCGCTCGGGCACGCGGCCCCGCAGCTTTAGCTCCAGGCGCCGGGCCACGTCGACGGCGATGCGCCAGTCGGCGCGCGCGCTGCCGGCCGGCGGCAGGGCCGCCCGCACGCGGCTGATGCAGCGCTCGCTGTTGGTGACGGTACCTTCCTTCTCGCCCCAGGTGGCGGCCGGCAACAGCACGTCGGCGTACGGCACCGTGGCCGTCGTCCGGTAGGCGTCCTGCACGACGACGAATTCGCAGCGCTCGAGCGCGCGCCGCACCAGCGCCTGGTCCGGCAGCGACTGCGCCGGGTTCGTGCAGACGATCCACAGCGCCTTCAGCCGCCCCTCGGCCGCGGCGGTGAACATCTCCACCGCCGCCAGGCCCGGCGTCGCCGGCAGGTCGCGCACGCCCCACAGCGCCGCCACCTCGGCCCGGTGTGCCGCGTCGGCCACCTCGCGGTGCCCGGGCAGCAGGTTGGCCAGCCCCCCGACTTCGCGCCCGCCCATCGCGTTGGGCTGGCCGGTGAGCGACAGCGGCCCGGCCCCGGGCCGGCCGATCTGGCCCGTGGCGAGGTGCAGGTTGAGCAAGCTGGTGTTCTTGTCGGTGCCGCTCGCGCTCTGGTTCAGGCCCTGGCACCACAGCGACAGCGTCGGCCGCCTCGTCGGCGCGCCAACGTCGATCGCTTCACTCGCGCCCGTGGACATGCCGCCCGCCTGGCGATCCAGGCCGGCGAACCAGCGCGCGGCGGTGACGATGTCCTCCGCCTTGAGCCCGCACACCTTGGCCGCATGCGCCGGGGTGAACTCGCGCACGCGGTCGCGCAGCGCCTCGAAGCCGCTCGTGTGCGCGGCGATGAAGGCCTGGTCCACCAGACCCTCCCACAGCATCACGTGCAGCATGGCGTGGTGCAGCATCACGTCGGTGCCCGGCAGCAGCTGCAGGTGCAGGTCGGCCTCGGCCGCCGTCTCGGTGCGGCGCGGGTCGACGACGATGACGCGCATTCCCGGCCGGCCGGCGCGCGCCGCCTCCAGGCGCCGGTACAGCACCGGATGCGCCCAGGCCATGTTGGAACCGGTGATGAAGAGGGTGTCCGCGAGCTCGATGTCCTCGTAGCATGCCGGCACCGCGTCGGCACCGAGGCTGGCCTTGTAGCCCGCCACCGCGCTGCTCATGCACAGGCGCGAGTTCGTGTCGACGTTGTTCGTGCCGACCAGGCCCTTGGCCAGCTTGTTGAAGGCGTGGTAGTCCTCGGTCAGCAGCTGGCCGGAGAGATAGAAGCCCACCGCGTCCGGCCCATGCTCCGCGATGGTGTCGGCGAAGCGGCTGGCCACCTCGTCGAGCGCTTCGTCCCACGCCACCGCCTGCAGCGGCCCGCCGCGCGCGGCGCGGCGCATCGGCTGCAGCGCGCGCACCTGCACGGCGATGTGCGGCGCCGCAGTCAGGTGCAGCGCCTGCCCCTTGCTGCACAGGCGCCCGCGGTTGGCGGGATGCGCCGGGTCGCCGCGCACACCGGTGATCGTGTCACCCTGGCTCTCGATGACAACGCCGCAGCCGACGCCGCAGTAGGGGCAGGTGGAGCGCGTCTCGGCCACGGCCGGCTCAGGTCTGCACGACCACGGGGATGACCACCGGCACGATGCCCGGCGCGACGTTCGAGGCGGCACCCGCCTTGACGCACGGCCCGGCCACCGGCGGCGCCAGTTCGAGCGCGCGGCTGGCCAGTTGCTCCCGGTCGAGCATCACCACGCCGTCCTCGACACGGCAGTCGAAGGTGGGCGTGGCGCCTTCGTCGGGCGCGCGCGCCCGGCCGTCGTCGAAGCCGATCGTCCAGCCGTGCAGCGGGCAGGCGACGCCGTCGCCGGCGACGATGCCCTGGCTCAGCGGCCCGCCCTTGTGCGGGCAGCGGTCGAGCAGCGCGAAGACACGGTCGTCGGCGGTGCGGAACAGCGCCACCGGCATGCCGCGGTCGCGCTCGACGCGCCGTGCACCGAGCACCGGGATGTCCTCCAGGCGGCAGACGGGCCACCACGTCGTCGCGCTCGTCATGCGGGCTCCTTCGTCGCTTGCCCGCCAGCCAGGGGCCGCAGCGGCTGCAGCAGCTTCACTTCCTTCACCGGCTCGAACTGCCGCAGGTCCACGCGCGCCTTCTCGAACTCGAACCACGGATCGGGCTCGCCGTCGAGGCTGAACTGCAGCTTCTCCCACAGTGCCTGGCGGCCGGCGGTGTCCTCGAGGATCCTCTTCTTCACGTGGTCGAGGCCGACCCGGTGCACATAGTGCACCGTGCGCTCGAGGTACCAGCCCTCCTCGCGGTACAGCTGCAGGAAGGCGCCCGAGTACTCCAGCACCTCGGCCGCGGTCTTCACCTTGACGAGGAACTGCGCCACTTCGGTCTTGATGCCGCCGTTGCCGGCGACGTAGAGCTCCCAGCCCGAGTCGACGCCGATCACGCCCACGTCCTTGATGCCCGCCTCGGCGCAGTTGCGCGGGCAGCCGCTCACCGCGAGCTTCACCTTGTGCGGCGCGTACATGCGCCACAGCGCTCGCTCGAGGTCCTTGCCCATCTGCGTGCTGTCCTGCGTGCCGAAGCGGCACCACTCGCTGCCGACGCAGGTCTTCACCGTGCGCAGTGCCTTCGCGTAGGCGTGGCCGCTCGGCATGCCGATGTCCTTCCACACCGCCGGCAGGTCTTCCTTCTTCACGCCGAGCAGGTCGATGCGCTGGCCGCCCGTGACCTTCACGGTGGGGATGCGGTACTTGTCCACCGCGTCGGCGATGCGCCGCAGCTCGTCGGCCGTCGTTTCGCCGCCCCACATGCGCGGAATGACCGAATACGTGCCGTCCTTCTGGATGTTGGCGTGGCTGCGCTCGTTGATGAAGCGGCTCTGCGGATCGTCCTGCGCCTCCTTGGGCCAGGTGCTGATCAGGTAGTAGTTGACCGCGGGGCGGCAGCTGGCGCAGCCATTGGGCGTGCGCCAGTGCATGCCGGCATAGACCTCGGCGATCGAGAGCCAGTGCTCGCGCCGGATCGCTTCGCGCACATCCTGGTGGCTGTGCTCGGTGCAGCCGCACATCGCCTTCTTGGAGGGCGCGGCGCTGTAGTCACCCCCAGCGGTGAACATCAGCAGCTGTTCCACGAGACCGGTGCAGGAGCCGCAGCTGGCACTGGCCTTGGTGTGCTTGCGCACCTCGTCCAGCGTGAACAGACCCTTGTCCTTGATGGCCTTGCAGATGCTGCCCTTGGTCACGCCGTTGCAGCCGCAGACCTCGTCCGTGTCGGCCATGGCCACGGCGCGGTTCTGGCCCTGATGACCCACGTCGCCGATGTTGGCGCCGGCCTCGCCGAACATCAGCTTGTCGCGGATGTCGTTCACCGTCCGGCCGTCGCGGATGAGCTTGAAGTACCAGCTGCCGTCCACGGTGTCGCCGTACAGACAAGCGCCGACGAGCTTGTCGTTGCGGATCACCAGCTTCTTGTAGACGCCGCCGATGGGATCGCTCAGCACGATGTCTTCGCAGCCCTCGCCGCCCATGAAGTTGCCGGCCGAGAACAGATCGATGCCCGTGACCTTGAGCTTGGTGCTGGTCTGGCTGCCGGTGTAGCGGCCGATGCCGAATTCCGCCAGGTGCGTGGCCAGCACCTTGCCCTGCTCGAACAGCGGTGCCACCAGGCCGTAGGCGATGCCGCGGTGGGCCGCGCACTCACCCACCGCATAGATGCGCGGATCCGTCACCGTCTGCAGCGTGTCGCTGACCACGATGCCGCGGCTGCACAGCAGGCCCGCGCTCTCGGCCAGCGTGGTGTTGGGCCGGATGCCCGCGGCCATCACCACCAGATCAGCCGGGATCTCGCGCCCGTCCTTGAACTGCACGGCCCCTACGCGGCCTTGCGCGCTGGGCAGCAGGGCTGCCGTCTGCGCGCCGATCTCGAAGCGGATGCCGCGCTGTTCCAGCGACTGCTTGAGCAGCAGGCCCGCGGTTTCATCGAGCTGGCGCTCCATCAGCCAGGGCATGATGTGCACCACCGTGACCTGCATGCCGCGCTTGAGCAGGCCGTAGGCGGCCTCCAGGCCCAGAAGGCCACCCCCGATCACCACGGCATGCCGGTACTGCGCCGAGGCCTCGATCATGGCCTGCGTGTCGGCGATGTCGCGGTAGCTGATGACACCCGGCAGATCCTTGCCGGGGACCGGCAGGATGAAGGGGTAGGAGCCCGTGGCCAGCAGGATCCGGTCATAGGGCGCCTGCGTGCCGTCGTCAGCCACCACCTGGCGGCGCACACGGTCGATGCGCGTGACGGTCTTGCCGGTGTGCAGCTGGATGCCGTTCTCGGCATACCAGGCCAGCGGGTTGAGGACGATCTCATCCAGCGTCTGCTCACCGGCCAGCACCGGCGAGAGCAGGATGCGGTTGTAGTTGGGGTGCGGCTCGGCCCCGAAGATCGTGATGTCGTAGAGATCCGGCGCGATCTTCAGCAGCTCTTCCACGGCCCTCACGCCGGCCATGCCGTTGCCGACGACGACCAGCTTCAGGCGCTGCCCCGGCGGCAGGCTGTCGCGCTTCATGCCGCCACCTTCTCGACGTGGGCCTGCTTGCTGTAGAGGAACTCCAGCACGGACTCGCGCGATTGCAGGTAGCCGCTGTCGTGCGCCATCTCCAGGCGCTGGCGGGGCGCCTCGCGCACGGGGGCCAGGGGCACGGTGAGCACTTCGCCGATGGTGGCCGCCGGGCCGTTGGTCATCATCACGATGCGATCGGACAGCAGCACGGCCTCGTCCACGTCGTGCGTCACCATCATGACGGTGGAGCCGGTGGCCGCGACGATCTTCATCAGCTCGTCCTGCAGCCGGGCGCGCGTCAGCGCATCCAGCGCGCCGAAGGGCTCGTCCATCAGCAGCATCTTGGGCTCCATCGCGAGCGCCCGGGCGATGCCCACGCGCTGCTTCATGCCGCCACTGATTTCGCCCGGCAGCTTGTCCTTGGCGTGCGTCAGGCCCACCAGCTCCAGCGCGGCCAGCGAACGGGCCTTGAGCTGCGCGCGGTTCTCGCGGTCACCAAAGACACGCTCCACCGCCAGGAAGACGTTGTCGGTGCAGGTCAGCCAGGGCAGCAGCGAGTGGTTCTGGAACACGACACCGCGGTCAGGGCCCGGGCCCTTGAGCTCGCGCCCGTCCAGCAGCAGCACGCCTTCGGTGGGCGCCGTGAGGCCGGCCACCAGGTTCAGCAGCGTGCTCTTGCCGCAGCCGCTGTGGCCGATCAGCGCGACGAACTCGCCGCGCGCGACCTCGAGGTGGATGTCGCGCAGGGCCACGAAGGGGCCGCGCTTGGTGGAGAACGTCATGCCGACGTTCTCGATCTTCAGCATGGGTCGGTTCATGGTTTGCTCCGTTGGGGCTGCGGTGATCAGTGGGCGCCGTACTCGAAGCGGCGTGCCAGGGCCAGCAGCGTCCACTCCAGCAGCAGGCCCACCAGGCCGATGACGAAGATGGCCACGATGATGTGGGCGACGTTCAGGTTGTTCCACTCGTCCCAGACCCAGAAGCCGATGCCCACGCCGCCGGTCAGCATCTCGGCCGCGACGATCACGAGCCAGGCCGTGCCCACGCTCAGGCGCACGCCGGTCAGCAGGTAGGGCATCACGGCCGGCAGCAGGATGCGCGTGGCGATGCGCCATTCGCTCAGGTTGAGCACACGCGCCACGTTCAGATAGTCCTGCGGCACCTTCTGAACGCCCACCGCGGTGTTGATCACCATCGGCCAGATCGAGCAGATGAAGATGGTCCAGATGGCCGCCGGGTTGGCGGACTTGAAGACCAGCAGGCCGATCGGCAGCCAGGCCAGCGGCGAAACCGGCTTGAGCAGGCTGATGATGGGAGAGAACATCGCGTTGAGCGTCGCGAACCGGCCGATCATGAAGCCCAGGGGAATGCCCACCACCGCCGCCAGCCCGAAGCCCAGGCCCACACGTTCCAGCGAATTCAGGATGTTCCAGCCGATGCCCTGGTCATTGGGTCCGTTCTGGTAGAAGGGATCCGAAAAGAGCTTGACGGCGGCATCGAAGGTGGCAGCCGGCGTGGGAAAGGTGCCACCTTTCGTGGTGAGCAGCCCCCACACGCCGATCAGCAGCGCCAGGCCCACGACGGGCGCCAGCACCTTGCCGGCCAGGGCCTTCCAGTCGACCGGGTCACGCACCGGGCGTGCAGCCGCCGCGGCCATCGGCAGGCCCGCGGGCCCGGCGGTGGACTCCTGCGACGCCGGGCGCGTCACCGCGGCTCCCGCCGCGGCGGCACGCTTGGCTTCGCGCAGGGCCGCGGCAGCATCGCCAGGTGAATGGAATACGGCTGAAACCATGATCGGCTCTCCGATGCAATCAATCGTTGGAAACCCACGTGGCGTCGCTCAGGCCGCCGCCGCAGCGCGCACCTTGAAGCTGTCCGCATAGCGGGCCGGGTCCTTGCCGTCCCAGGTGACACCGTCGATCAGCTTGCTGGTCCGCATGTCGCTCCTGGGCAGCGACACCTTGGCGGCTGCGGCGCCCTGCTTGTAGAGCTCGGTCTGGTTGATGGCCTTGGCGATGGCCAGGTAGTCCACGTGGTCCTTCATCAGGCCCCAGCGCTTGTGCTGCGTGAGGAACCACATGCCGTCGCTCAGGTACGGGTAGTTCACGAGACCATCGTTGAAGAACTTCATGTGATTGGGGTCGTCCCAGGTCTTGCCCAGGCCGTTCTGGTAGCGGCCCAGGATGCGCTGGTTGATCGCATCGACGCTGGTGTTGACGTAGGCCTTGTCGGCGATCGTCTCGGCCATCTTGTTCTTGTTGGACAGGCTGGCGTCGATCCAGCGGCTGGCCTCGAGCACGGCCGCGATCACCGCGCGGCAGGTGTTGGGGTGCTTCTTCGCAAAGTCGCCCGTGGTGCCCAGCACCTTCTCGGGATGATCCTTCCAGACGTCCTGGCTGGTGGCTGCAGACACGCCGATGCCGTCGATGATGGCGCGGTGGTTCCAGGGCTCGCCCACGGAAAAACCGTCCATGTTGCCCACGCGCATGTTGGCCACCATCTGCGGCGGCGGCACGGTGATCACCTTGGCGTCGCGCAGCGGGTTCACGCCATAGGTGGCCAGCCAGTAATACAGCCACATGGCATGCGTGCCGGTGGGGAAGGTCTGGGCAAAGGTGTACTCGCGCTTCTCCGCGGCCATCAGCTTGGCCAGGCTTGCGCCGTCCACCGCGCCCTTGTCGGCCAGCTTCCTGGACACGGTCAGACCTTGACCGTTGTTGTTGATGGTCATGAGGACGGCCATGTCCTTCTTGGGGCCGCCCACGCCGCCGTGCACGCCATACACCAGACCGTAGAGCACATGCGCCATGTCCAGCTCGCCATTGACCAGCTTGTCGCGCACGCCGGCCCAGGAGGCTTCCTTCGTGGGAATGATCTTGACGCCGTATTTCTCGTCGAACTTCAGCACCGAGGCCATCACCACGCTGGCGCAATCGGTCAGCGGGATGAAGCCGATGCGCACTTCCTTCTTCTCCGGCGCATCGGAGCCCGCGGCCCACACGCCGGGCGTCTGGCCGATGCCGGCCGCGCCGGCCGCCGCGACAGCGCCACTCTTGATGAAATTGCGACGTTCAGTGCTCATCAAACCCTCACAATCAGTCGACATGCTGTGCTCCAACGATGCGGAAAAAAGCAAAAAAGCAATAGAAAAAGGCGTCTCGATGACCCGAAGCCGCTGGCGCGAAAACACGCCAAGCACTCAAGCCATCGGACGCCTTTGCCCGATTCGATACGGTGCAGCCCACGCCATTGCAGACTGCCTTGGGCCTGCTCATGCACGTGGCGTGCCAGCCGTCAGACGGGGTCCGGAAGCGCCGGATCAGCCTTTGGAGCTGCTGGTCCGCACCATCAACATGCGGACGCCGGCCGCGCCAGCGCGAATGCGCATCGCTTTGGTGCGACGCAGCAAGTACGCCGTCAGACAGAGACGGAAGCGACCGCCGGGCGCTGGTGCGCGGCTCAGCCGCGCGGGCGCATCAGCCCCTGGGCATCGATCACCCGCTGCGCCACTTCGGCCAGCCGCTGCCCGCGGTCCATGGCCAGCTTGCGCAGATGCGCATAAGCCTGCTCTTCGCTCAGGCCGATCTCGTCCATCAGCAGGCCCTTGGCGCGTTCGATCTGCTTGCGTTCGCTCAGCTTGAGCTCGGCATCTTCCAGCTGGGCACGCAGCGCGCGGTCCTGCTCGAAGCGGGCGATGGCCACCTTCAGGACGGGGGCCAGCCGGTGCGGCTGCAGCCCGGCGATGACGTAGGCGCTGACGCCGGCCTTCAGCGCCTGCTGCATCGGCGCTTCACTGTCGTCCTCGCTGAAGACGACCACGGGGCGCGGGTTGCGGGCGGAGACCGTGGCCAGGTTTTCCAGCGTGTCGCGGCTGGGCGACTCCGCGTCGACGATCACCACATCCGGCTGCAGGCGCTGCACACAGTCGTGGATGGCCACCGCCGCGTCGACCACACCCACCACCGTGTGGCCCGCGGCGGTCAGCTCATCGCGGATCAGGTCGACGCGGTGCGCGCCGTCGTCGACCAGCAGCACACGCAGCGCAGAGGGTGGCGGCGGCGCGGCGGCCGGCAGCGCATCGACCTCAGGCCCGGATGGCGCGGCCGAGCGCCGGTCGGGCGGCGAAGGGGCCGAAGGCGGCTTGCGCTGCATGCCGGCCAGGCCTGCAAGTTTCAAGCCGCCAGCCGGTCAGCGCAGCCTCCACGCCGGACGCCGGCGCGGCGGCAGGTGGCCTCCGGGCCGCTGGCGGGCACTCACTTGAGGGCGGCGTTGGCCTTGCTGAGGGTCCCGTTGTCGATGCGCACGACCTCGCCCGCCTTGAACAACGGATCGGCCTGCGCCTCGAACGTCTGGCTGCGGCCGTCCTTGGTGGTGACGGTGGTGACCCACACCGTGTGCTTCTTGAGCTGCTTTTCCAGCTCGCGCCCGACCACCGCACCGGCCACGGCGCCGGCTCCGGTGGCCAGCACCCCGCCGTCGCCGACCTTGTTGCCGACCACACCGCCCACCACCGCGCCGCCGGCCGTGCCCATCGCCGTGGCCTTGCCCTTGCGCTTTTCGCTGCGCGTGGCCGTGACGATGGCGCAGCTGTCGCACAGCGCGGCCAGCTGGCGGGCGCTGGGTGCAGCGGGAGCCGATGCGGCCGCCGCCGGTGCGGCAGCAGCGGCCCCGAGCGCGGGGCTGGCGGCCCATGACGGGCCAAGCAATCCCAAGGCACCGAGGCCCAGCCCCAGCACGGCCCGCAGGCCCTGTTGCACATGTGTCCCGATCGACCTCATCGCTGTCTCCTGTAGAAGCCACGCCCCTGCGCGACCCAGGAAGCCTCAACGGACGGCACGGCCGGAAGGTTCACACGGCGGCAGCCGAAGGGCGGATGCGGCAAGGCATCGGCCCAGCCCGTGGGCCGGCTCGGGCCGCCGCTTCAGCCCAGGATCGCCTGCAAGCCGCGCCGCGCCTCGCCTTCTTCCAGCGCCATGCGACGCGCCCAATCGGCGATCTGGTCGTCACCGACGCGACCGACGTTGAAGTAGCGCGCCTCGGGGTGCGCCAGATAGAAGCCGCTCACACTGGCCGCCGGCGTCATGGCCAGGTTTTCCGTCAGGCCCATGCCGATCTCCTCGGCCTTGAGCAGCTCGAACATCGATGCCTTGACGCGGTGGTCCGGGCAGGCCGGGTAGCCGGGCGCCGGGCGGATGCCCTGGTAGGCCTCCGCAATCAGTTGATCGTTGCTCAGCGCTTCGGCGGGCGCGTAGGCCCACAGCTCCGTGCGCACACGCTGGTGCAGGCGCTCCGCAAAGGCTTCGGCCAGGCGGTCAGCCAGGGCCTTCAACATGATGGCGGAATAGTCGTCGTGCTCGTCGGTGAACTGGCGTTCCTTCTTGTCCACGCCGATGCCGGCCGTCACGGCGAAGACGCCGGCGTAGTCAGGCTTCACGCCCTTGGGAGCGATGAAGTCGGCCAGGCAGCGGTTGGCGCGTCTGGCCCCATCCACCACCGGCCGTTCGGTCTGCATGCGCAGCGGGCTCCAGCGCAGCAGCACCTGCTCGCGCGATTCGTCGGCATAGAACTCGATGGTGTCGTCGTCCACGGTGTTGGCGGGCAGCAGCGCGATCACGCCATGGGCCTGCAGCCAGCGGCCTTCGATCAGGCGTTGCAGCAGCCGCTTGCCATCGCTGAAGACGCGGGTGGCTTCATCGCCGACGATCTCGTCTCGCAGGATGTCCGGAAACCGGCCCGCCAGATCCCAGGTCTGGAAGAACGGCGCCCAATCGATGCAGGCGGCGAGTTCGCTCAAGTCGTAATTGCGGAAGACACGCCGGCCGATGAAGCTGGGCTTGGGGGGTGCATAAACGCTCCAGTCCAGCGGCGTCCTGTTGGCGCGTGCCTGGGCCAGGGTCACCAGCGGCGTCACCTTCTTGTTGGCGTGCTGCTCGCGCACCCTGGCGTACTCGGCCTCCAGGCCGGCGATGTACGCCGCGGCACGCTCGTCGCTGAGCAGATCGCTGCACACGCCCACGCTGCGCGAGGCATCGGGCACGTAGACCACGGGGCCTTCGTAGTGCGGTGCGATCTTCACCGCGGTGTGCACGCGGCTGGTGGTGGCGCCGCCGATCAGCAGCGGCATCTTCCGCAGCCGGAAGAAGTCATCGCGCTGCATCTCGGCGGCCACATGCTGCATCTCTTCCAGGCTGGGCGTGATCAGGCCCGACAGGCCGATGATGTCGGCGCCCTCCACCTTGGCCTTGGCCAGGATGTCCTGGCAGGGCACCATGACGCCCATGTTGACGACCTCGAAGTTGTTGCACTGCAGGACCACGGTGACGATGTTCTTGCCGATGTCGTGCACGTCGCCCTTGACGGTGGCGATGACGATCTTGCCCTTGGGCCTGGCCTCGCCGCCGGCACTCACCAGCGCCTGCTTCTCGGCCTCGATGTAGGGCAGCAGGTGGGCCACGGCCTGCTTCATCACGCGGGCACTCTTCACCACCTGCGGCAGGAACATCTTGCCCGCGCCGAAGCGATCGCCCACCACGTTCATGCCGGCCATCAGCGGCCCTTCGATGACGTGCAGCGGGCGCCCGCCCGTGGCCTGGATGGCGCGCCAGACTTCCTCGGTATCGGCCGTGATGAACTCGGTGATGCCGTGCACCAGCGCGTGCGACAGGCGCTCGGCCACCGGCAGCGCGCGCCAGGCCAGCTTGGCGCTGTCGTCCTTGGCCGCGCCCTTGGTGCTCTCGGCCACTTCGATCAGGCGTTCCGCGGCATCGCTGCGGCGGTTGAGCACCACGTCTTCCACGCGCTCGCGAAGACCCGGCTCGATGTCGTCATACACACCCACCATGCCGGCATTGACGATGCCCATGTCCATGCCCGCCTGGATGGCGTGGTACAGGAAGACGGTGTGGATGGCCTCGCGCACGGGCTCGTTGCCGCGGAAGCTGAAGCTGACGTTGGAGACGCCGCCCGAGACCTTGGCACCGGGCAGGTGCTGCTTGATCCAGCGCGTGGCCTCGATGAAGTCCACCGCATAGTTGGCGTGCTCTTCGATGCCGGTGGCGATGGCGAAGATGTTGGGGTCGAAGATGATGTCTTCCGGCGGGAAGCCGACCTCGTCCACCAGCACGCGGTAGGCGCGTTCGCAGATCTGCGTCTTGCGCTGGAAGGTATCGGCCTGGCCCTGCTCGTCGAAGGCCATCACGACAGCCGCGGCACCATAACGACGCACCAGCGTGGCCTGACGCCTGAACTCCGCCTCACCTTCCTTCAGCGAGATCGAGTTGACGATGCCCTTGCCCTGGATGCACTTCAGGCCCGCCTCGATCACCTCCCACTTGGAGCTGTCGATCATGATCGGCACGCGCGCGATTTCGGGCTCGCCGGCGATCAGGTTCAGGAAGCGCACCATGGCGGCCTTGCTGTCCAGCATGGCCTCGTCCATGTTGATGTCGATGATCTGTGCGCCGTTTTCCACCTGCTGGCGTGCCACGGCCAGGGCCTGCTCGAAATCGCCGTTCAGGATCATCCGCGCGAAGGCCTTGGAGCCGGTGACGTTGGTGCGCTCGCCCACGTTGACGAACAGCGCGCCCGGCGCGAGCGTCATGGGCTCCAGCCCCGACAGGCGCAGCGGCGGCACGGCACCCGGTGCGTCAGGGGCTGCGGGCCCCAGGGCGGAAGGCTCAGGGGCTGCGGAGGGAGATTCTTCGGTACGCATGCTCATTCACTGGTCGGTCAGTGGATGAGCGCCGTTGATGCCGCGGCAGCCGCATCGGCCGCCAAGGTGCCCCGAGCCTGGTGGCGGCCGTCCAGCGGCCCAAGCCATCGCAACGCCCCTCGGGAACGCGGGATTCTACGGAGATGGCGCGGGGCAACCGTAACCAGATCCCGGACGCCGGAGCTCAGCGGCTGTGGGAGGTCATCCTGGACAGCGGGCCGGCGGTCGTGATGCCCGGCCCGGCCCGCTTGACGGCCGCCGCATCCGCCCGCAGTGCGGCACCGGTGGCGTCCAGCGCCGGCACCGCGGTCTCCTCCAGCGCCTCGGTGTCGCCGCGTCGCATGGCCACGCCGACGGCGAGGATGTCGATCACCAGCAGGTGCAGGATGCGGCTGACCATGGGCACGTGGGTCGCCACATCCTCGATCTCGTCGACCACCAGCGCCACATCGGCCTTGCGCGCCAGCGGCGAGTGGCCGGCGGTGATCGCCACGACGGCAGCGCCGCGCGCGCGTGCGGTGTCGGCCACCTCCAGCAGCTCGTCGATGCGACCGCTGCTGCTGATGACCACCGCCACATCCCCCGGGCGCAGCACCTTGGCCGAGAGCGTCATCAGGCGCGGATCGGTGTAGGACGAGCTGGCGACGCCGAAGCGAAGGAACTTGAACTGCGCATCGTCGGCGACCACGCGGTAGTGGCCGACGGCGTGGAAATCGATGCGCTGGGCGCTGGACAGCAGGTCGATGGCGCGGTCGATCGTCTCGCGGTTGAGGTGATCGCGCACCTGCAGGATGGCCGCCGCGGTGTTGCCCAGCACCTTCTCGCCCAGCTCCAGCATCGTGTCCTCGCCGGTGACCTGCGTGTGCGTGACCGGGATCGTGCCGGTCAGGCCCGAGGCCAGGCGCAGCTTGAAATCGGACAGGCCTTCGCAGCCCAGCGTGCGGCAGAAGCGGATCACGGTGGGCTGGCTCACATCGGCAGCCCGGGCGATCTGCGCGATCGGCTCGTTCAGGGCCGAGCGCGGATGCGCCAGCACAAAGTCGGCCACCCGCGTCTCGGCCGGCGAGAGGTTGGGCCGCGCGCGCTGGATCTGCTGCAGGATCGCCGAGCCGCCGGCGGATTCCAGCCCCTTGAGCTGCTCGGCCAGGATCGCCGAGGCGCCCATGAAGGTGGCGTGCTCGGCCGTCACGACATAGGTCGGGATGGCCTGGAGATAGGCGCTGAAGCGGCCCTTGTCCTCGAAGCGCGCGCGGAACGGGCTGCGATCGAAGTAGTCGCCCAGGCGCGGCACGATGCCGCCGCCGATATAGATGCCGCCCAGCGCACCCAGGGTCACGGCCAGATTGGCCGCTGCCGTGCCCAGCATGGCGCAAAAGGCCTCCAGGCTCTCGGCGCAGCGGGCATCGCTGCCGGCCAGGCCCTGGCGCGTGATGTCCGGCGCCGACAGGCCTGGAGCGGCCACGCCGTCGCGGCCACACAGCGCGCGGTGGATCAGCTCCAGCCCCGGGCCCGAGAGCAGGCGCTCGAAGGAAACGTGGCTGTACTGCTGCTGGGCAAACGCCAGGATGGCCTGCTCGCGCGCGTCGCGCGGGGCAAAGCTGGTGTGTCCCCCCTCGGTGCCCAGCGCCACCCAGCCATCGCCCGCGGGAATCAGGCCAGAGACGCCCAGGCCGGTGCCCGCGCCCAGCAGCCCGACGACGCTGCGCTCGCGCGGCGCGCCACCGCCCACCGGCCGGCGCTCTGCCGGCGACAGCCTGGGCAGCGCCATGGCCAGGGCCGTGAAGTCGTTCACCACCACCAGGGTGTCGAAAGCCAGCCGCTGGCGCATCTGCTCGATGGAGAACTGCCAGTGGTAGTTGGTCATGCGCACCTCGTCGCCTTCCACCGGATTGGCGATGGCGATGGCTGCGTGCTGCAGATGCCCGGGCGGCAGCGTGGCCAGGTAGGCGCTGACGGCGGCATGGAAATCGGCATGCTCTGCGCAGCGCAGCGAGGCCAGATGCTCGAAGCGGCCGGGCGCCGTCTCCACGGCGAAGCGGGCATAGGTGCCGCCGATATCGGCGATCAGGCGCGGGCTGTCGAACGCTGTCATGTCATCTCCGAAGCCTCAACGTGCGTAGCTTCACTACAGAAGTCCCGTGAAGTCTAAGGCTTGGGTCAAGTTCTCTTGTGATGTGGTTGTAGTTTTGCTACCTTGCCGGGTATTCTGCCCCCGGCAGGACGCGGCATGGCGCGCCCGTCCGAGCCGCATCCCGGCCACCCAGGCCGGGATGCGAGCGCCGCTTGCAAGAGAGGATTCATGAACGCACCGATGGAAGGCCCCGTCTCGACCGCGCCAGCCCGGCCGGGCAGCCACGGCCTGCCCTGGCTGCTGGCCGACATCGGCGGCACCAACGCGCGCTTCGGCTGGGTCGATGCCTCCGGGGCCGGCGTGCAGCATGTGCACACGCTGCCCGTTGCCGCATTCCCGGGGCCGGCCGAAGCGGCTGGCGCCTACCTGGAGCACTTGCGGCAGGCGGGCCTGGAGGCTGCGGCCACCACGCCGCGGCGTGCGGCGATGGCCGTGGCCACGGCCGTGCAGGGCGACGAGGTCGCGCTGACCAACAGCCCCTGGCGCTTCTCGCGTGCTGCGCTGCAGCGCAGCCTGGGCGTGGAGCGGCTGCTGGTGCTCAACGATTTTGAAGGGCTGGCCTTGTCGCTGCCCAAGCTCCAGCCGCACCAGGTGCGCGCGATTGGCGCCCCGACGGCCCGCGACGACAGCCTGAGCCGCGTCGCCGGCACCATGGCCGTCATCGGCCCCGGCACCGGCCTGGGTGTCGGCGGCGTGGTGCCCACGGCCCATGGCTGGGTGGCCTTGCCGGGCGAAGGCGGCCACGGCACTCTGGCGCCGATGGACGATTTCGAAGGCGAGCTGCTGCGCCACGTGCGGCGCGATCACGCCCATGTCTCGGCCGAGCGGCTGCTGTCGGGCATCGGGCTGCCGGTGCTGCATGACGCGGTGGCGGCGGTGCTGGGTCACAACGTGCCCCCACAGTCGGCCGAGACCATCGTCGAGCAGGGCACCTCGGGCCAGGATCCGCTGTGCCGCTTCACGCTGGACACCTTCTGCGCGCTGCTGGGTGGCTTTGCCGGCAACGTGGCGCTCACGCTGGGCGCCCGCGGCGGCGTGTACGTGGGCGGCGGCATCGTGCCGCGCTTCGGTGAGCGCTTCTTCGAATCCCGCTTCCGCGAACGCTTCGTCGCCAAGGGCCGCGCCGGTGCCTACCTGGACCACATCCCGACGACCCTGATCATCGACACCCTGGCGGCCCTGACCGGCGGCGCGTTTGCGCTGGAGCAGCTGGAAAGCTGACGCGGCGCCGGGCTTCGCTGCGGAGGCCCGCCCTGCCCGGACCGTCACCCGCGCGCCCTCAAGCCCTGCGCAGGCGCCGGTGCGCCGCGCGGGCATGCGGCAGCCAACCCAGCGTCACCCAGCGGCGCCACATCAGCAGACCGCGCAGCCATTCGTCGGCCGCGTAGGCGATCCACACGCCGGGCAGGCCCCAACCCAGCTCCACACCCAGCAGCCAGCTGCCGCCAGCGAGCACGACGATCATCGAGGCCGCGCCGGCCAGCAGCGGATAGCGGGCGTCGCCGGCGGCCCGCAGCGCATTGATGACGACGAGGTTGAAGGTGCGGCCGGGCTCCAGCAGAACGCTCCACCACAGCAGCGCGGCACCGCTGGCGATGAGCGCCGCGTCCTGGGTGAACAGCCCGATCAGCTGGGGCCCGGCCAGCGCCGCCAGCGTGGCGATCGCGACGCTGGCGGCCAGGCCCAGGGCCAGCGCGCGGCGCACCAGGCGGTGCGAATCGCGCAGCTGCCCGGCGCCCACGCGGTGACCCACGACGATCTCCACCGACAGGCCCGTCGCCAGCCCGAAGAGCAGCACCGCGTAATTGATCTGCAGCGTGTAGGCCTGCGTGGCCAGCGCCGCACCGCCCAGGCTGCCGACCACCGAGACACTGATCAGGAAGGCCAGCCGGTAGGCGATGTTCTCGGCCGCGCCCGGCAGCCCGATGCGCAGCACCGGCGCCAGCGTCTGACGCTGCCAGCGCCAGACATCGGGCCAGCGGATCGACAGATCCAGCCGCGTGTGCCACAGCCAGGCCATGCAGACCGCACCCACGGCGCGGCTGAGCGCCAGCGCCAGCGCATAGCCCGGCAGGCCCAGGCGCGGCATCAGCAGCAGGGCCAGCACCAGCAGCAGCGCATGCATCAGCACGATCACGGCCAGCGTTTCGCGCACCTTCAGGTAGGCGCGCATGACGCTCGCCATGGACGCGTTCCAGGCGTCCAGCAGCAAGGCCGGCGCCAGCGCCATCAGCAGCGGCGCGGCCAGCGGCAGCACCTCGGGCGGGGCGTTGAGCAGGCGCAGCAGCGGCCAGGCGAAGGCCAGCGCCACCAGCGCCGTGAAACCGCCGATCCAGCTGCTGGCGCCCAGCGTGGCGCGCGCCACCGCCTGCGCCGCGTCGCGACGGCCTGCGCCCAGGCTTTGCGAGACCACCACGCCAATCCCCGCACCGATGATGCGAAAGAGCACGAAGAGCATTGCCAGCAGGTGCAGCGTCAGCGCGTAGGCCGCGCCTTCGGTATCGGACAGGCGGGCCGCCAGCCAGGTGCCGACCGCGCCCACGCCGATGCCCAGCACCAGCTCGAAGAGCAGCGGCGCAGCGATGGGCAGCAGGCGCGGTGGCGCCGGCCGCGAGGCCGCTGCGGCGGCGGCAGAAGAGGCGCTCAAGGCAGGCGGATGACGGGGCTTTCGTCCATGATCCGCGGATCGCGCGCCGGATCGCCGCCGCCGATCACATGCTTCTGCGGCTCGGGCGCCAGCGCGCGGTAGCCGCCGTCGTAATCCCAGGTATTGACATAGAGGCGTGCCCCGGAAAGGGATGTCAAACCCCCCAGCGCAGCGGATGGCAGCAGCAGGCTGATGGTGTTCGTGGCCAGGTCCACAGACAGCCGCGCGCCGGGCGACACGGGCGTGCCTTCGGATTGCGCGCCGGCGGCCTCATCCCGGAACAGCGCATTGGACCAGCCATGCACGCGCAGGCGGCGGTGCCACTGCAGGCCTTCGGGCAGCTCGGCGTTCTGCAGCGGCATCAGGCGCGAGCCTGATGCCGCCTGCCCAGGCAGCTCGATGAAGACCGTCAGCGCCAGGTGGTCAAAGCCGTTGGCCGGGTTCCAGCTGCGCGAGATGCCGGCCATCGTGAGGTTCAGCCTGAGCGCGCCGCCCGAGGACTGCACCTGCACGCGCCGCAGATCCATGCTGCGGTGCTCGGCATAGCTGGGGTCGGTGGGATAGCGGTAGCGCCCCTGCGGCCCGGCATCGTCCCCGGCGGGGTCGGCCACATCGGCCACGGTGCGCCACTCGCGCTGCACGCGGAAGGCCGCGGTGGCCGAGACCGCGCCGCTGTCGGGCTGCCAGGCCACCAGCTGGTGCGGCGTCTCGGGGTCGATCATCGCGCCCGTGTCCACGCTGGCCTGCCAGCGCCCCTGCGCATCGGCCTGCACCCAAGGCGCGGCCGCCAGATGGCCGTCCACCACCACCCGCACCGTCTGCCCGGCGGGCGCGCGGCCACTGACCGTGAAGTCGCCGCTGGCCGTGGGCGCCACCGGGTCCAGCGCCAGGACAGCCGCTCGGGGCGAGGCCTCGCGCGCGGTGGCCGTCATCACGCCTGCGGGCGCCTGCCAGACCGCGCCGGCGCGCGCGGCCAGCGGCAAGGTGACGAAGCCCCCTTCGCCCACGCTCAGGTCTTGCGGCAGCCCCTGGAGCCCGAAGCGGGCACGCAGCTGCGTGCCCGGCGGCAGGCCGGTGGGCAGCTTGTCCAGCAGCACCTCGTGATCGGCCGTGTTGAGCACCACAAACGCATCCGGCCGGCCGGGGTGCGACATGCGCCAGGCCAGCGCGCCCGGCCCGGCGGCAGACTGCGCCAGCACCTGCGGCAGCCCGCGCGTGAAGACGGCATCGCCGCGACGCAGCGCGCTGAGCGCGGCGATCTGCCGATAGCCGGGTGCCGCCGTGTCGAAGTGATCGCGCCCGCCCGAGCCGTGACCGGCGGCAAACATCGAGGCGCGCGGGCGCGTGAAGCCTTGCTCGGTGCCGTAGTAGACAACCGGGATCCCCGGCAGCGTGAACAAGGCCAGCAGGCCTTGCTGCAGCGCGGCGGGGCTGCCGCCTGCGAGAAAGCGGTCCAGGTCATGGTTGTCCAGGAAGCTGGGCATCCAGTGCGCGCGCGGGTGCAGGCTCATCATGCGCTGGATGCGCCAGCCCAGCTGTGCGGTGGGCTGGCCACGCGCCAGCACCTCCAGCAAAGACCCATGCAGTGGAAAGTTGAGCATGCCCTGCATCACGGGCCGGCCTTGCGCAGCGTGCATGTAGCGCTCGACCTTGCGCGCCTGCTCGTCCTGGAACGGCTTGTCGATGCCGAAGCCCTCGCCGAAGACGAAGAAGTCCTGCCGGCCGGTGCGCCGCGCCTGCTCGATGACGCCGGGTGCCACCGGATCGCGGGCGTACAGGAAGTCCGCCACGTCCTCGGCCGGCACGTAGAACGCCGTGTCCAGCCGGAACGCATCCACGCCCGCCTCGCGGATCCAGTGGCCATAGCTGTCGCGCAGCGCGCGGCGCACCACCGGATGGCCGGTGGCCAGATCGTCCAGGCCGGACATCTGGAAGTGGTGCTCCTGATGGGGGTCGTTGTAGTTGGCGACGTTGGGCGTCCAGTGGTAGATGCCGGCGGCACGGTCACGCGCCCGGCGCGGGTCATTCAGATCGAAGGGCGGCTGCGTGGGGCGCAGCACCGGGCGCGAGCCCGCATTGGGCTGATAGAAGCGCGCGGGGTCCTGCGCATCCCAGCCGCCCGGATAGCCGAAGAAATTGCCGGTGTGGTTGAGCACGATGTCCTGCACCAGGTACATGCCGCGCCCGTGCAGGGCCCGCGACAGCTGCCGCAGATCGGCCAGCGTGCCGACGTGGCGGTCGACGCGCTTGAAGTGCTCGGCCCAGTAGCCGTGGTAGCCGGTATAGCCGTTCAGCGGATCGATCCACTGGTTGGCGACCCAGGGCGTGAGCCAGACGGCCGTGGCGCCCAGGCCCTGGATGTAGTCCAGCCGCTGGCGCACGCCCGCCAGATCGCCACCGCTGTAGTGGGAAGAGCGGCTGGGGTCGTACTCGCCTGCGCCCTGATCGTTGTTGCGCGGGTCGCCGTCGGCAAAGCGATCGGTCAGCAGGAAATAGATGACCTGGTCCCGCCAATCGGGCGAGGGCACATGCAGGGGCCCCGGCACCGCGGGCCCCGCCGCGCCCGCCGCCAGACTGCCGCACAAGGCCACGAGCGCGCAGCCCAGGCGGAAGGCGGACATCCCCCGATTGGGGGGTTCAGACCGCTCCCTCCTGGTGCGCGCCGCCGATGCTGAGTTCTGCATCGCAAAAGTGTAGTTGCACTACATCGCGCCGTCATCCCCGACCCTGTCAGACTGCTCGCTCGGCGCCTTTATCCCTGTTTTCCCCCGGGAATCCCTCGTTCGCAGCCCGGCTTGCAGCTTTTTTGCGACATCCCCTAGGGTTTGCCCAAGGGTTCCGGATTAGCTAGTTTTGGTACAAACCGCCCTGATTCCTAAAGTCGTGGCCCAGAGATGGCGCTCCAAAGAGCGCTCATGAGGTGCACGACACACTTTTTTCGCACCCGAAGGAGACAACCCCGATGAACGCTGCCCACCCGCGCGCCCGTCGTGCCGTACTGAAGTCCACGCCCGTTGCAGCCGCTGTCGCGCTGCTCGTGTGGTCGCCCGGCACCGTTCTGGCGCAAACCGCTCCCGCCGCCGCTCCGGCCGATCAGACCGTGGTGGTGACGGGCATCCGCCGCGCCATCGAGACCGCCATCACGGCCAAGAAGGAAGCCGACACCATCGTCGAGGCGATCACCTCTGAAGACCTGGGCAAGCTGCCCGATCCTTCGGTGGCCGATTCGATCGCGCGCCTGCCCGGCGTGGCCGCGCAGCGCAACAAGGGCTCGGGCAAGGCCCAGGCGATCAGCGTGCGCGGCATGTCGCCCGATTTCAACGGCGGCCTGCTCAACGGGCGTGAAGTGGCCTCGTCCGGCGACAGCCGCGGCGTGGACTTCGACCTCTACCCCTCCGAGCTGCTGAACAGCGTGCTGGTCTACAAGACGCCGCACGCCAGCCTGCTGGGCCAGGGCCTTTCGTCGACCATCGATCTGCGCACCATCCGTCCGCTGAGCGCCAGCGGCCGCCAGATCGCGCTGAACTACCGCGGCCAGAAGACCGGCATCGACAACGGCGTACCCAATGGCGAAGGCGAAGGCGACAAGATGTCGTTTGCCTATGTCGACCAGTTCCTGAACCGCACCATCGGCGTGGCCGTGGGCGCGGTGAAGTTCACCGAGACCGGCGCCGGCCAGCTGCGCGTGAACACCTGGGGTGGCTGGACACCGACGCTGGACTTCAACGGCGCTCAGGTGGGTGTGCCGGGCGGCTTCGGGCGCGACATCGAGTACAGCGACCAGACGCGTGAAGGCGTGATGGGCGTTCTGCAGTGGAAGCCCAACAAGAACTTCGAGACCACGCTGGACATCTTCCAGTCCAAGGGTCGCCAGGCCAACTTCAAGAAGGGCATCGAAGGCTTCATCGGCGGCGGTTCCGGCGCCGAGAACTACCGCGGCGCCCCGCAACTCGTCAATGCCACTGTCGCCAACGGCTTTGCCTCCAGCGGCACGGTCAACAACTTCAAGGGCGTGATCCGCAACCACAACGAAGGTTCGGACGACGATCTGAAGGCCTGGGGCCTGAATGCCAACCTGAAGGTCGACAAGTGGTCGTTGACCGGTGATCTGGGCCAGTCCAAGGTCATCAAGGAAAGCGCCCGCTTCGAGACCACGGCCGGCTTGCCCGGCAACGGCAACCCGACGCAGCGTGACGGCGCGCCTGCCACCCCTGGCGCCACCGGCACCATCAGCTGGACCGGCTTCAACGGAACCAATCACGGTGATCTGGTCTTTACTTCCAGCACCAACTTCGCAGACCGCAGCGTCGTCAAGCTGACCGACGTGATGGGCTGGGGCGGCGGCATCAACTCGCCGCAGGCCGGTTATGTGGCTTCGCCGCGCATCAGCGACGAGATCATGAACCTGCGCTTCAGCGCCAAGCGCGATCTGGGCTGGGGCCACCTCAGCTCGCTGGAAGTGGGCCTGGCCTCCACCGAGCGCGAGAAGATCGCCAACACGCAGGAAGGCTTCCTGGTCGTGGCTGGCGCCACCGGCCCGTTTGCGGCCATCAACGTGCCGGGATCGACCACGCAGAACGTGGCCGGCTTCGAGATCGCCACCTGGGATCCGCGCGGCTCGCTGGGCAGCATCTACAACCTGCGCTCCAACCTCTACGGCACCGTCATCAACCGCAACTGGGCCGTCAAGGAAGACGTGACCACGGCCTTCGTCAAGGGTGATCTGGACGGCACGCTGTTCGGCTTCCCGTACACGGGCAATGCCGGCATGCAGATGGTGCGCACGGAACAGAGCTCCACCGGCTTCGTCAACGATTCCGGCCGCTGCGCGGGCACCACGCCGGGCACCTGCACCACGCTGTCGGGTGGCAAGACCTATACCGATGTGCTGCCGAGCGTGAACCTGAACGTGGATGTGGGCAGCGACATGATTGCCCGCTTCGGCCTGGGCAAGACGCTGTCGCGTCCGACCATGGGCCAGATGCGCGCCAGCATGGATCCGCCCAGCCTGCCCAACCCGCCCCTGCAGCCGGTGCAGCGCATCGTCTCCAGCGGCGGCAACCCGGAGCTGGAGCCATTCCGCGCCACGGCCCTGGACATCTCTTTCGAGAAGTACTTCAGCAACAAGGGCTACATCAGCGTCGCCGGGTTCTACAAGGACATCGACACCTATGTGCTGACCCTGCCGACGCCCTTCGACTTTGCCGGGCGCCTGCCCGCCAACTTCGTGGTTCCGCCAGCCGGCACGCTGGGCATCCTGACGCGTCCGACCAACGGCACCGGCGGCAACATCAGCGGTGTCGAGCTGGCGGTGAACGTGCCGCTGTCGATGATCGCCAAGCCGCTGGATGGCTTCGGCATCGCCATCAACCACAGCGATACGCGCAGCAGCATCGTCATCGGCCCGGGCCAGCTGGCGGGTCTGAATGCGGGCCAGTCCTTCAACATCCCGCTGCCGGGCCTGTCGCGCAAGGTGACCAACCTGCGCTTCTACTACGAGAAGCACGGCTTCCAGATCGCCGTGGCGCAGCGTACGCGCTCTGACTTCCTGGGCGAGATCAAGGACTACAAGGACGATACCGAGATCACCTTCATCAAGGGCGAGACCGTGGTCGATCTGCAGCTGGGCTACACCTTCCCGGATCGCTCCTTCCTGAAGGGTCTGTCGCTGCTGTTCCAGGCAAACAACGTCACCGATGCGCTGTTCCAGCAGTACATCACCGACCGCAACGCGCCGACCGACACCAAGCGCTACGGCAAGACCTACCTGTTCGGCGCGAACTACAAGTTCTGATCGAACGGCCCGCGCCGGGCGCCGCTGTGCGCCCGGCCGATCTGCAGGAACCCCGGCGACCGCAAGGCCCCGGGGTTCTGTCCTTCTGGATGAGACCCCGTGCGCGGCACGGGCTGCGCACGCTGCCCTAAGCTTCAGCCCATGAATTCACCTGCCCAAACCCCGATCCAGCGTGTCGTCATCGCCGGCGGCGGCACAGCCGGCTGGATGGCCGCCGCCGCCTTGTCCAAGGTGCTGCGCGGCCGCGTGGCCATCACGCTGGTCGAGAGCGAGGAGATCGGCACCGTCGGCGTCGGCGAAGCCACGATCCCGATGATCCAGCTCTTCAACCGCGTGCTGGAGCTCGACGAAGATGAATTCATGCGCGAGACACAGGGCAGCTTCAAGCTGGGCATCGAGTTCGTCAACTGGGGGCGCCAGGGCAGCCGCTACATGCACGCCTTCGGTCGCTTCGGCCAGGACCTGTGGGCCGTGCCCTTCCACCAGTACTGGCTGAAGATGCACCGCACCGGCCAGATACCTGATCTGGGCGAGTTTGCGATCACGCGCGCGGCGGCCTACCAGAACCGCTTCATGCGGCCGCCGGCCGATGTGCAGAACTCGCCCTTGAACGACATCACCTACGCCTTCCACTTCGACGCCGGGCTGTATGCGCGCTACCTGCGCGGCCATGCCGAAGGGCGCGGCGTCACGCGCATCGAGGGCAAGATCCGCGAGGTGGCGATGAACCCCGGCAACGGGCACGTGGCGGCCGTCGTGCTGGAAAGCGGCCAGCGTGTGGAGGGCGAGCTGTTCATCGATTGCTCGGGCTTTCGCGGCCTGCTGATCGAGCAGACGCTGAAGACCGGCTACGAGGACTGGACACACTGGCTGCCCTGCGATCGCGCGATCGCCGTGCCCTGCGCATCAGCCTCGCCCTTCACGCCCTACACGCGCAGCACGGCGCACCGCGCCGGCTGGCAATGGCGCATTCCCCTGCAGCACCGCACCGGCAACGGCCATGTCTTCAGCAGCCGCCACATCAGCGAGGACGAAGCCACCGCCGTGCTGCTGGGCAATCTGGATGGCGAGCAGCTGGCCGAACCCCGCACGCTGCGCTTCGTCACCGGCATGCGCAAGCAGGGCTGGAACCGCAACGTCGTGGCCATCGGCCTGGCCAGCGGCTTTCTCGAACCCCTGGAATCGACCAGCATCCACCTGATCCAGACCTCGATCGCGCGGCTGATCGACTTTTTCCCGACTGCCGGCTTCGAGCAGACCGACATCGACGAATACAACCGCCTCTTCCGCTTCGAGTTCGAGCGCATCCGGGACTTCATCATCCTGCACTACCACCTGAACCAACGGGACGATTCGCCGTTCTGGGTGGCCTGCCGCGAGATGGACGTGCCCGAATCGCTGAAGGCCAAGCTGCGCCTGTTCAGCACGCACGGCCGCATCATCCGGGAGAACAACGAGCTCTTCGCCGAAGTCGCCTGGCTGCAGGTGATGCTCGGCCAGAACCTCGTGCCACAGGGCTACCACCCGCTGGTGGACAGCCTGCCGGAACCCGAGGTGATGGCCTACCTGAAGGGCGTGCACGAACTGATGCAGCGCTGCGCCGCGGTGATGCCCGATCACGCCGCCTTCATCGACCAGCACTGCAAGGCCATGCCGCCCCGGACAGCGGCTTCGATGAAACATTAGCCTTTGCGGGGCCTGCGCCGTTCGGTGCCCGCCCCGACACTCGAATCCAGGGAGATGTGATCGTGTGGACCCGACGTCGGGCACTGGGCAGCGCATGCGCCGGTGTCAGCCTCAGCGCACTGGCAGGCAGCGCCTGGGGGCAGACCCCGGCACCCGCCCCAGCCACGGCCACCGCCGGCCCGGTGCCGCTGGAGCACTTCTTCCAGCGCGCGCTGATGCGCGGCGCAAAGCTGTCGCCGGACGGCACCAAGGTGGCCATGACCATCAGCGCGCAGGAGGATGGCCGCGCGCGGCTGGCGGTGGTGGACCTGACGACGATGAAGTCGCAGGCCATCGCGGCAATCAGCCAGAGCGACATCGATCGTTTTGCCTGGGTCAATGACGAGGACCTGGTCTTCGACACCGAGCTGGAACTGGTCGACTATTGGCGCGTCGACTACGGCCCCGGCCTCTATGCGGTGGATGTGCAGGGTCGGGCGCTGCGCCAGCTGGTGGACACCGGATGGCAGCCTCAAGACGGCGTCGAGAGAAAGCTCCTGCACTGGCGCTACCAGCTGATGGATCTGCCCGCCTGGCCCGAAGGCCGCTCGGTCCTGGTGATCAAGCCCGACGAAGTCAGCAGCGAGCGCGTCGGCCACTACGACCTGCGCTGGCTCGACGTGCGCCACCGTCTGAACCGCGCCGTGGACGTGCCGCAGAACAGCGAAGCCTGGGCCTTCGACGCGCAGGGCGAACTGCGCGCGGCCGTGGTGCGCGAAGGCGAGCAGCGCGAGCTGTTCTGGCGTGAGCCCGAGGGCAGCTGGAAGACCCTGCAGCGCAGCCGGCTCAACGATGACCAGGGCTGGTGGCCGCTCTGGGTGGACAACACCGGCCAGCTCTACGTCACCGCGTCTCATCAAGGGCGCGAGGCGCTCTTCAAGGTGGATCCCGCCACCGGCCGTCTGCCGGACAAGCCACTCGCCTGGCATCCGAAGTTCGATGTCCACCCCCGGCTGTTGCTGCGCGAAGGGCAGCTGGTGGGCCTGCGCTACACCATCGATGCCGAGGTCACGCAGTGGCTCGATCCCAAGCTGCAGGCGCTGCAGGAACGCGTCGACAAGGCCCTGCCCGGTGCCGTGAACCGCCTGAGCCTTGCGCAGCACGGCGCCTCACCCTGGGTGCTGGTGCAGAACTTCTCCGATCAGCAGCCGCTGCGCGCCCTGGCCTTCAACACGGAGAGCCAGCGCTTCGTGCGGCTGGGCGAAAGCCGCCCGCGCATCGAGGCGCGGCGCATGGGGACCCTGGAGCTGCACTGGATCCCGGCGCGCGATGGCCGCAGCCTGCCCGTGTGGCTGACGCTGCCCGCCGGCGCAGCGAAGCAGAACCTGCCGATGGTGGTGTGGGTGCATGGCGGGCCCTGGGCGCGCGGCGCCGCCTGGCAGTGGCAGGACGAGGTGCAGTTTCTGGCCAGCCGCGGCTACGCCGTGCTGCAGCCGGAGTTCCGCGGCTCGCTGGGCTATGGCCATGACCACTTTCGCGCCGGCTGGAAGCAGTGGGGCCAGGCCATGCAGACCGATCTGGCCGATGCCGCCCGCTGGGCCATCGCGCAGAAGGTGGCCGATCCCCGGCGCATCGGCATCCTCGGCGCCAGCTACGGCGGCTACGCGAGCCTGATGGGCCTGGCCAGCGAGCCGGATCTCTTTCGCGCAGGGGTGGCTTGGGTCGCGGTGAGCGATCTGGAGCTGATGTACTCGCTGCGCTGGAGCGATCTGACCCGCGAGACCAAGACCCTGGGCCTGCCGCGCCTGATGGGCGACCCCAAGGCCGACGCCGAGATGCTGCGCGCGCACTCACCGCTGCGCCTGGCCGACCGCATCCGCAACCCCTTGCTGCTGGCGCATGGCGCCTGGGACGCACGCGTTCCGCTGGACCACGCCGAGGCGCTGCTCAAGTCGCTGCGCCCGCACCACCAGAACCTGGAGTGGGTGCTGTACAAGAACGAGGGCCACGGCTGGCGCAGGCCCGAGAACCTGATCGACTTCTGGCAGCGCGTGGAGCGATTCCTGGCCCGCCACCTGGCCGCCTGAAGGCCGGGCAGGGGTTGAGACCTGACCCCATACCTGCGATGACAAGCGCTGTGTGAAGGAACCGTCCCCATGATCGTGCGCCGTGCGCAAGTTCCCGTCGTCGAAAGAACCAGCCCCGGTTGGGGCACTGTGCTGACGCAGCGCTGCGGCGACGCGGGTGGCATCACGCAGTTCGGCGCGGCCGTGCAGACGCTGTTGCCGGGCGCCAAGAGCTCCGTGCGCCATTGGCACGAGAACGTGGACGAGTTTCTGTTCGTGCTGTCCGGGGAAGTGACCGTGACCGAGGACGATGGGCGCCACCGGCTGCTGCCGGGCGACAGCGCCTGCTGGCCGGCTGGTGTGCCCAATGGCCACACGGTGTCCAACCGCTCGGACCAGCCCTGCAGCTACCTGATCGTCGGCAGCCGCGTGGCCGACGATCAGGGCCACTATGTGGATGACGAAGATCTGCCCACCGGCTGAACCCACGCGGCCCTCCGCCATGACCCGCTTCGGCCCGCACCGCGCCAGGCTGGCCGACAGCCAGGAACATGGCGCCGACAGCGAACTCTTTCTGGTGGAAGGCGATTCCGCGCTGGCTTCGGTCTGCGCCGTGCGGCAGGAGCGGCGCCAGGCGGTGCTGGCCTTCCAGGGCAAGCCGCTGAATGCCTGGCATGCCGGCGCGCTGCGCGTGGACGAGCATGCGGCCTATCAGTTGCTGGCGCAGGCGCTGGGTCTGGCGCAGGCCAGCGCCACGCAGGCCGCGGCTGAACTGGAGCGCTTGCGCTACGGGCGCGTGCTGCTCCTGCTGGATCCGGATGCCGACGGCATCCATATCGGCGCGCTGCTGGCGATGTACTTCCTGCGCTGGCAGGCGCCCTGGGTGGCGGCCGGCCGGCTGTGGCTGGTGCGCGCACCGATGTTCGAGATCATCGGCGCGGACGGTGTCATCCAGCACGCCGATCACCCGCTCGAACGCGATGCGCTGCTCGCCGCCCTGCGGCAGTCCTGCCCTGAAGCGCCACCGCGTGTTCAAGCCCATCGCGGCCTGGGCAGCATCCGGCCCGCGGTGCTGCGTGAGCGTTGCCTGGAATCCGCCACGCGGCGCGCCCAGGTGCTGTCGCCCACCGACATCCAGGCCATGGCCACGGCCTTCAGCCGCGCCGCGCGCGGCGATGCCTGACGCCAACCAGCCCGCGATCGGGGCGCTGGCGTCTGCGCTTCAGGGCGGGGCCAGGCCCTGCAGCAGTTTTTCCAGCGACTGCATCTCGGTGCGGGTCTGCTGGCCGACGGCGGCTTCGCCACGGGCAGCGCGTTCATCGATCAGGCGCAGTGCGGCGCGCCCGCGCCGGGCCAGTTCCGGGGTCCAGGCGGTGGGATCGCTGCGGGCCAGGGCAAAGAGGATGTTCAGGCGCCCGGTGTCGCTGAGCGCGCCGATGTTCTGCGGCGTCAGCTGATCCAGGCAGGCCTCGATCGCCTCGGGCGAGGCGCGATAGCGCACCAGCGCCTGGCCCGCCGCCAGCCTTTCGCTGCGCTCGGGCGAATTCAGCTGTGCCACAAGCCGGGTGATCTCGCCTCCGGCCGGGCGAGCCAGCCAGAGTTCGAACTGCCCGGTGCTCGCCGTCGTCGCGCGCGGCGCAAGCGCCTGCAGCACGAAGCTGCCGTAGCCCCAGCGCTTGAGTTCAGCGGCCAGCGTCTCGGCGCGCGCACGGTCTTCGGCGCGCGTGAAGCGCAGCTCGTTGCGGCCGGGCACCGTGCCCACGCGCTCGATGCCCGGCGCCTGATAGCCCGAGCCGTTGAGCTGCACGCGCAGCCGCTCCGCCAGCGCCGACTGCGCGGGATCGGCGTACTGCAGGTAGACCAGCGGCGGCCGGGCGGCCAGCGCCGCATCGATGCGCTTGCGGTCTGCATCGCTGCCGGATTGTCGAAGGCTGTCCAGCGTCTGGGCGTTGCGGTCGGCCGTCAGGCGCTCGCGCTCCGCGGCGGCCTGCGCATCGGCCAGTCCGGCCTTTGCCACGGCCACCTCGGCCAGGGCCTTGGTCGCCGCGGCCTGCTCCTGCCGCGCGAGGACGATCAGGCCGATCAGCGCGGCCGCCGCGACGATCACCGTGCCCAGCAGCACGAACAACCAGCGACGCCGCGTGGCCAGCCGGGCCAGCCGCACCTGTTCGGCTGTCTGTGCCTGCTGCTCGCGGGCCAGCCTGGCCGATGCGGCGGCCTGCGAAGCGGCATGGTCGGCCTCGCTGTCGGCCAGGTAGGCCATCGCAGCCTCGAAGCCCTCGCGGTAGCGCCCGGCCCAGGCGGCCGTCGGGCGCTGGCGCTCGCGCCAGGCCACCAGCATCTGCAGCTCCGGGGGCTGGGCCAGGTTCAGCTGATGATCGGCGTGAAGCTGCGCGCTCTCGGCCAGGCGGCGGAAGGTCTGCGCCGACTGCGCTTCGTCCTGCACCCAGCGCTTCAGGCGGCTCCAGACACGCATCAGGCTCTCGTGCGAGATGTCGATGACGTCATCCGGCCGCAGCGGCTCGCCCTGCGGCGGCATCAGGAAGGCGCGGGAGGCAGCGCGGAAGGGCTGCATCACGGCCTCCAGCTCGGCCGTCGAGGCCCCGGTGACGGCCGCCAGCACGTCCAGCCGCGTGGGCCGGCGCACGCCCCGTGCGTCGGTACCGGCATCGGTGAGTGCGCGGAAGATCCGTTCGCACAAGGCCTGCGGCGGGCCTTCGGCCAGTTCCATGAAGGCATCGTCGGCATGGCGCTCCAGCGCATGCTCCATGCCCCCCGCTTCGTCGT
Organism: Rubrivivax sp.; assembly: GCA_016790225.1. Next base: position 56,100 of record JAEUOZ010000039.1, on the reverse strand, counting down.
AGTGCACGGGCCGCAGCGGACCCTGCCCGCCCTGGCGCTGCCAGCAGGCCCAGGTCTGCTGCAAGGCGTGCTGCAGGATGGACAGCTGGTCGGGGTTGTCGCCCACATCGTTGACCAGCTGCGTGGCGAGCACCGGATCGACCGCCACGCCCTCGACAACGGCCGGCCCGGTGATCGCCGAACGCCGCTCTTCGCGGGTCATGCGCGGCACCAGGTACTGGCCGCGGTTGATGGCCTCAGGCAGGCCCACCAGCGGCGCGCAGTCGCCCAGGTAGTCCGAGCGCATCGTGAGCACCACGTACAGCGGCACACCGGCCGCGGCCGCCGCCTCCAGCAGCAGGGTCACGAAGCTGGAGGCCTCCTGCCGCGCGGCGGCCTCGGCCTGCGGCGTGCTGGCCAGGCCATGCGCCTGGCGAAAGCGGAACAGCTCTTCGAACTGATCCACCACCACCAGCAGGTTGTTCTGGCCGGGCGGCAGGTGGGCCTCGCGCCAGGCCTGTACCAGGCCCAGCCGGCTCAGGCGCAGCGTGGCCAGCAGCATGTCCACCGGATCGTCGCCCAGGCGCGCGGCGCTGGCCGGCGGCACGGCGCCCGGCCGCGCCAGGGCCTGCGCCAGCGCGCGCAGCGGCTGCTGCCCAGGCCGCAGGTGCGCGATGCGCCAGCCTGTGCCGGCGGCCGCCAGCAGGCCCCGGTGCAGTGCGGGGATCAGCCCGCAGTTGACCAGGGACGACTTGCCCGATCCCGAGCCGCCGACCACGGCGAGGAAACGTGTCGCCGCCAGCCGATCGACCATCTGATCGACCTGCGCCTCGCGCCCGAAGAAGTACAGCACCTCACCGGCATGGAAGGGGCGCAGGCCGGGGTAGGGATTCTGCGGCGCGGTGCTCACCGGGTCTCCCGGCTGAGGAAGGCCCGCAGGGGCTCCAGCGTCTGCGGCTGCAGGCCGTCCAGCGCATCCAGCGTGCGTGGCTCCGCCAGCGCCTGCTGCAGCCGCTTGTCCTCGCTGTCGGGCGGCCACAGCAGCAGCCAGGGCGCCGGCAGCGGCCGCCCGAGCAGCGCGCCGAGCTTGCGCAGCTCCAGCTGCTGGTGCACGCGCCAGGCCTCGTCGCCGCTGCCGTAGCCGATCAGCACGGCATCGGCCTCGGCGGCGCGCGTGGCATTGAGCTGGCGGATCTCCGCGGCCTCGCCGGCAAACTCGGGCAGCGAGACCTGCGCGCCTGCGCTGCGCAGCGCCTGGATCACCGGCAGCGCCAGGCGGCGATCGGCCTCGGTCAGCACCAGATGAACCCGCGGCACGGCCACGGCACCGGCCTGGGCCGCCGGCGGCTGCGCCTTGGGCCGCGGGCGCAAGCTCTGGTGCAGCGTGGTCTTCAGCTCCTCCAGGTCGCCCCGCAGCAGGTCGGCGCCCTGCTGCAGCTCACCCTGGCTCAGCAGGGCCTGGATGAAGCGCTCGTGCTCGGCCCGTTCGGGCCGCGCCGCGGCCGGCGCCCAGATCAGGCGTGGCAGGCGGCGCTGCGCGCTGGCCTGCGCCGCCCAGCGGTTCTGCAGCTCCACCACCGAAAGGCCGGACGGCCCCTCGGGCACCGGCCCGCCGCTGCTGCCCACCAGGTGCACGGCCAGGGTCGCCGCCTCCAGGGCCGGCTGCACCACGGCCGCCAAGGACTCTTCGTCCAGCGGCAGGGCACCGTCGGGCAGCACCGCGTGGCCCTGCGCACGCAGCTCTGCCGCCAGCTGCTGGCGCACGGATTCCATGTCGCGCCCGCCATGCGCGAGGTAGACCACCTGGCCGGAGGGCGGCGGCGCATCCGCGCTCAGCTGCGCCGCGCCAATGCCGCGCAGGGTATCGGCCATCGCCTCGGCCAGACGCAGTGTGGCGTGGTGAAAGGCCTGGCGCGCGGTCTCGCCCAGCAGCGGGTCATAGACCGAGAGCTGCCCCTTGTCCTTGTCGAAGAAGGCAAAGCCGAGCATGCGCTCGAACACGGGCGGCAGCTTGGCCTGGCTTGACAGCGGCGTCTTGCGCACCAGGATCACGCGCTGCGCGGAACCCGCGCCGCGCGGGCCGGCGGGATCGGCCGCCTCGACGAAGGTCTGCAGCTCCCTCACGCACCACTGCGAATCCACGTAGCGCGGCGTGAGCACCGAGACCAGCAGGGCCGAGCGCCGCAGCTGCGCCTCGATCTCGTCGCCGAAGTCGTCGTTGCCAGCCAGCTTGCGGTCGCGCCAGATCACCGCGCCGCCCAGCAGCTCGGCCAGGCGCGCTTCCAGCACTTCGTGAAACCGGGTCACCCAGCCGGGATGCCCCGGCTCCAGCGCCTGGTTGTCGATGTGTGCATAACTGATGAATGCATGCTGCTCGAAACCGGACATGCCAAGCTCGGCGGCCTGCGGCCGCGGCAGGGGAGGAGCGCGGATCTTAGAGCGAACCCTGGAGCGCCAGGGCGATCGGCCGCTCAGCCCATCAGGGCGCGCGCCGCCGCCTGGTAGCGCGCGGCGGTGGCGGCCACCACCTCGGGCGGCAGCGCTGGCGCGGGCGCGGTCTTGCCCCAGGGCTGGCCGTCCACCCGCGCCTGCTCCAGCCAGTCGCGCAGGAACTGCTTGTCGTAGCTGGGCGGGTTGGCACCGCGCGTCGCGGCCTCGGCGTAGGACTCCAGCGGCCAGAAGCGCGAGGAATCCGGGGTCAGCACCTCGTCCATCAGCCTCAGCCGGCCCTGGCCGTCCAGACCGAACTCGAACTTGGTGTCGGCGATCACGATGCCGCGCGTCAGCGCATGGGCGGCTGCCTCGGCGTAGAGCTGCAGCGACACGCGGCGTACCTCCTCGGCCCGCTGAAGTCCGATGAGTTGCACCGTTTGCTGAAAACTGATGTTCTCGTCGTGCGCGCCGGCCTCGGCCTTGGTGGCGGGCGTGAAGATGGGTTCGGGCAGGCGCGCCGCATTGCGCAGCCCGGGCGGCAGCGGCACGCCGCAGACCGCGCCGCCAGCCTGGTATTCCTTCCAGCCCGAGCCGGCGAGATAGCCGCGCACCACGGCCTCGATGGGCAGAGGCTGCAGGCGCTGCACGAGCATGGCCCGGCCGCGCACCTGGGGCACCTCGTCCGGCGCGACCACGCTCTCCGGCGCCTCGCCCGTGAGGTGGTTGGGCACGATGTGGCCCAGCCGCCCGAACCAGAACAGCGCCACCTGCGTCAGCAGGGCGCCCTTGCCGGGAATGGGCTCGCCCATGATCACGTCGAAGGCGGAGATGCGGTCGCTGGCCACCATCAGCAGCCGGTCGCTGCCGACGGCATAGTTCTCGCGCACCTTCCCGCGGGCGAGGAGCGGCAGCGAATGCAGCCGGGATTCGTACAGCGCGGCCTCGGCCGCCGGGGTTTGCGGGGCAGTCATCGGTGGAATTGTCGCCGCTGGCGCCGGCGGTCGCCCCGCCGGGCACCGGCCGTGCACGTCTTCAGCCGCCGTGCAGCAGCACGCGGCCAAAGCGGGGCGGCACTGTCAGCTCCAGCCCGGCGGCGCCGGGCTTCACGCGTTCGCCGCTCAGCGCATCACGCCACAGGCCGCGCAGGGCCGGCGGCAGAGGCAGCGTCACCGTGCGCGGCTGATCGCTGTTGTTGCTGAGCACCCAGGCCGTCTGACGGCCGAGCCGGCGCGGGCTGAGCATCACGTGCGCATCCAGCGCGCGCAGCGGCTCGGCGCTGCCGTGGCGCAGGATGCGGTGCTGCTGGCGCAGCGCGATCAGACGGCGGAAGTCCTGCTCCAGCGCCCGATCGGGGCGCCCGCCCAGATCCGGCCAGGGGTAGGCGGCACGGTTGAAGGGATCGTCGCCGCCCGTCACACCCACCTCGTCACCGTAGTAGACCAGCGGCGCACCCGGCTGTGTCATCTGGATGAAGGTGGCCAGTCTCAGGCGCTGCCGCGCCTTGACGGCCGGGGCCGCATCGGGCGGGCCTTCCTGCCAGCCCAGCACATGGAGCGCGCGGGCCACGTCGTGGCTGGAAATGAGGTTCATGAGCGCGAAGTAGGCCTGCGGCGGATAGGCCTCGCGCAGGTGTTCCAGCTGCGCCACCAGGTGCGCGGCGGGGCCCCCTGCGGCGTGATCGAGCACGGCGTTGCGGAAGATGTAGTTCATCGTCGAATCGAACATGTCGCCGACAAAATACTTCGAGGCATCGAACCAGGTCTCGGCCAGCGTGATGGCCTCGGGGCGGTGCTGCTTGACGGCCGTGCGCCAGGCGCGCCAGAAGTCATCCGGCACCCAGGGCGCCACATCCATGCGCCAGCCGGCGGCACCACGGTCCAGCCACAGCCGCGTCACCGAATCCCGGTCGCCGAAGGCGAAAGCGCGGAAGGCCGCCGAGGACTTGTCGATCTCCGGCAGATCCGGCCCGCCCCAGCCGGCGTACTGCCTGTCGGGATCGGTCTGCGTGGTGTCGAAGCGGAACCAGCTGAAATAGGGCGATGCGGGCTGCGGCCGGCCGTTCTGGAAGGCACCCAGGCCCGGATAGTTGCCGTAGCGGTTGAAATAAGGTGAATCGCTGCCCACATGGTTGAAGCTGGTGTCGGGCAGGATGCGCATGCCGCGCCGTGCGGCTTCGCGCGTCAGACGCTCGAAATCCGCGTCCGTGCCGAAGGCAGGATCGATGTGGCGGTAGTCGGCGGTGTCGTACTTGTGGTTGCTGGGCGCCTTGAAGACGGGCGTGAGGTAGAGCGTATTCACGCCCAGGCGCTTGAGGTGATCCAGCTTCTGGATGATGCCGGCCAGGTCACCCCCGAAAAAGTCGTTGTTGTGCAGCCCATCGGAGCCGTCGCCGGTGCCCGGGCGAAAGGGCTTGCTCAGCCAGTCGGCATGGCGCTCGATGCCACCCGTGCGGTAACGATCGCGGCCGACCACGGGGTCGTTGCCCGGGTCTGCGTTGCGAAAGCGATCCGGAAAGATCTGGTAGTACACGGCGTCCCGCGCCCAGCCAGGTACGCGGTAGGCCGGATCGAAGATCGTCTGGCGCAGCCGGCGGATGTTGCGCGGGTTGTCGGGCGCATGGGCCACCGTGGCCCCGCCGCCGGTGCCGCGCTCACGCGTCCAGTGAAGTGGCTCGTTGTTGTTCTGCAGCACGTAGGTCTCGGCACCGATCCGCGCCTCGAACCAGTAGCCGTAGACGCCGAGACGGTTAAAGCGGTGCTGCCCTCGCCAGATCTGGCCGTCGCTCGTGGCCGAGGCTGTGAGCGGTACGCGCGCGATCTCGGTGTACTGCAGCCGGTCCTGGTTGCCCACCAGCAGCCGGCTTTCGATGACCAGCACCATCGACTGCACGCCCCGCGGCGCCTGAACCGCGAAATGCAGCGTGCTGCCCGCAGGCTGCGCGCCGAAGGGGCGCTTGAAGGCGAGGTCTCTCGAATCGAATCGCAGACCCAGGGCCACGGCATCGGTGGCCTCGCGGCGCGGCGCATCGGGCAGGGTCCTGGGGCCGATCACGAGCCGCGCCAGGCGGCCATCGACGGTCAGGCGCAGCGTGTGTTCGCCGCTGAAGACCCGCCCGGCATTGCCACCCATCAGCGCCAGAGCCTCTGCCGGACCTTCGCCGAAGTTGCTGGCCGGCGACCAGTCCGCATCGGCGATCTTGAACTCCTGGCGGCCGCGCAGATCGACGTTCAGCACATAGGCGTCGCAGAGCCAGCGAAACGCATACTCCTCCACGGGCGCCCAGCTGTTCATGCCGCCACGCAGGTAGAGCGTGACGCCGGGCAAAGGCGCGTCGCGGCAGGCCGCAGCTGGCGGCGCGGTGGATGCGGTGGCGGCAGAGGCCGCCGCAGAAGGCACCAGCGCCGCTGGCGCCGAGACGGGCGCCACGGGAGCAGCAGGCGCCTGTGCCCGCACCGGCAGCGGTGGCAGCAGGTTGGCCAGCGCCAGCGCCAGCAGCAAGCGCTTCAGCCAGGTCAGGGCGGACGCCCTCAGGTCGGATCGCATCACTGCACGCGCTTGTAGTTGCTGTAGCCGTCGCGTCGCGCGCGCTCGGGCGGCACGGGCTTGAGCACCAGCACGCTGTGCGGCGGCACGGTCACCGTCAGCAGCGCGGCATGCGCCGTGACGGGTTCGATCTGGCCCAGCAGGTCTTCCAGCACCGTGTTGTCCATGAGCTTGGAATCCGGCAGCAGCAGCCATTCCTTGACGGCCAGGTTGCCGGGGTTGACGACCACGAAGACGGCATCCAGCGCGCGATCGGTGTAGCGCTCGAAGGCCATCAGCTCGCGCGATTCGACGCGGCGGTAGTCGCCCACGCGCAGCGCGCGGTGCGCTCGCAGCGCCACCAGCTGCTTCGTCCACGCCAGCTGCGGATGGCCGGCTTCGACGCGGTCCCAGCGCATCGGGCCGCGCATCTCGGGATCGGCGCCGCCGTTCATGCCCACTTCGCTGCCGTAGTAGAGGTTGGGTGAACCGGGCAGCGTGAACTGCAGCACCTGGGCCACGCGCAGGCGCTGCGCGTCGGGCACGGCGTGGGCCATGCGCTCGGTATCGTGGTTGTCCAGGTAGATCCAGCACTTGAGCAGGTGCTCGACGCCGGTGTCCTCGATCAGGCGGCCGATCATGCGCGCGGCCGTGCCGCCGTCCAGCGTGCCGGCGGCCAGCGCCAGCAGCAGGCGGCGCAGGCCGAAGTGCATCACGCCATCGACACTGGGCATCCACTGCGCCGGATAGTTGGGGATCTCGCCCACCACCAGCGAGCCGGGCTTCTGCGCGTGGGCCGCGTCGCTGAGTTCCTGCAGGCGGTTGAAGCCGATGTCGAAGGCCACGTCCAGCCGCCAGCCGTCGATGCCGTCGCGCAGCCAGCCGCGCACCACGCTGTCCGGCGCTTCCCACAGGTGCTGGCGCACGGCGGGGTTCTCCAGGTTCAGCTCGGGCAGGTTGGCCGCGCCCCACCAGCTGCGCGCACCGCCGGGCAGCTGCTCGCCGAAGTGGAACCAGTCGCGGTAGGGGCTGGCGGGATCGGCCTGGGCTTCGCGGAAGCGCGGCGCCTGGCGCCCCATGTGGTTGAACACGCCGTCCAGCACCAGCTTCATGCCGCGGCGGTGCAGCTCGTCGGCGAGCGCGATCACTTCCTGGCGCGTGCCGTACTCGGGCGAGACGCGCGTGTAGTCCAGGGCGTCGTACTTGTGGTTGGTGAAGGCTTCGCAGATGGGGTTGAGGTAGAGCACCTCGGCGCCCAGCTGCTGGATGTGATCCAGGCGCTGGGCGAGGCTGGCCAGATCGCCGCCCCAGAAATCGAGCTCATGGCTCCACAGGCGCTGGGCTTCGAGGTAGCGGCCGCTGCGCGGCTCTTCGCTCCACTCGCGCAGGCGCCGCGGCGCCGCATAGAGGGCGCGCTTGTCGTCCAGATGGCGGCTCGGGGCGAAGCGGTCCACCAGCACCTGGTAGACGACGGCGCCATTGCGCCAATCGGCCTCGCGGGCTTCGTATCGGCCGGCGAGGGCCTGGTCGTGGCGGTTGGCGTGCATGCGTGCGAATGGGGCCGGCGGCCGCGGGACCTCGGGCGCTAACCTTTCACGCCACCGGCGGTGAGGCCGGAGACGATCCAGCGCTGCGCGAGCAGGAAGACCAGCGTGATGGGCAGGCCGGAGAGCACGGCCGCGGCGGCAAAGTCGCCCCAGAGGTAGCGCTGCTCGTAGAGGAAGAACTTGGAGCCGACGGCGAGCGTGAGGTTGGGTTCTTCGCGCAGCAGGATGCTGGCGACGGGATACTCGATGATCACGCCGATGAAGGCGAGCACGAAGACGACCACGAGGATCGGCAGCGCCATGGGCAGCAGCACGCGGCGGAAGGCCTGCCAGTGGGTGGCGCCGTCGACCTTGGCGTTTTCCTCGATCTCGGCCGGGATGGTGTCGAAGTAGCCCTTGATGGTCCAGATGTGGGTGGCCACGCCACCCAGGTAGGCCACGATCAGCCCGGCATGGGTCTCGACGCCCAGCCAGGGCAGGTGGTTGCCGATGCCGTCGAAGATGGCGTAGATGGCGACCAGCGCAACGGCCACCGGGAAGACCTGCAGCACGAGCATGCTGTTGAGGATCAACTGCTTCTTCGCAAACTTCAGGCGCGCAAAGGCATAGGCGGCGGTGGTGGAGATGGCCACGATCAGGAACGCGGAGATGGTGGCAATCTTGATGGAGTTCCACAGCCACAGCAGCACGGGGAAGGGCGGCGGGATCAGGCTGCCATCGGGTGCCTTGACGGGGATGCCCAGCGCGAGCCTCCAGTGGTCCAGGGTGATCTCGGTGGGGATGAGGCTGCCGGTGGCAAAGTTGCCCGGCCGCAGCGAGATGCTGATGATGGCCAGCAGCGGAAAAAGGGTGATGGCGATCAGCGTCCACAGAAAGATCTGGGCGCCGAGGATGCGCCAGCGCTGGTTCTTGCCGGTTACGAGTGGCATGGTGTGGCTTTCTCGGCTGGCTGGCGAGTGAGCTTGTGGCGCCGGGTTCGCGGGCTTGGGGATCGCAGGCCACGACCTCGGTGGACGGGGACCTGGGCCAAGCCCTCTCCGCTCATGTCCTCCTGGTCGCCGCCGAAGGCGGCAACCATTCCCCCTTTACTTCGCTGCGAGGGCTTGGCCCAGGTCCCCGTCTCGCCAACGTCACAGCGTTCCGCCGTGTTTCGAGCGTGCTGATGCCCGGTTCGGCGCGATGGGGTACCCCCTGGAGCGAAGTCAAGGGGGAATGGCCAGGCGCAGCCCGGACAGGAGGACATGAGCGGAAGGGGGTACCCAACGGCCCCGGCCCGCGGCCACGCAGGCCTGTGATCCCCGAACCCGAACCCGAACCCGAGCCCGAACCCCACCCCCGCCCTCATGCCTTCGCCCCCTGCTTCGTCATCTTCAGCTGCAGCAAGGCCATCAGGGCCACGAGGATGAAGATGAGCGTGGAGATCGCAGCGGCCAGGCCGAAGTTCTGGCCGGAATCGGTGAACGCGATGCGGTAGGTGTAGCTCACCAGGATGTCGGTGGTGCCGGCCGGCAGCTTGGTATTCAGGAAGTCCGGGCGCCCGTCGGTGAGCAGCGCGATGAGCACGAAGTTGTTGAAGTTGAAGGCGTAGGCGCTGATCAGCAGCGGGGTCAGCGGCTTCAGGATCAGGGGTGCGGTGATGCGCAGGAAGTTGTCCAGCGGCTTGGCGCCGGCCAGGGCCGAGGCTTCGTAGAGATCCGAGGGGATGGCCTTGATCAGACCGGCGCACAGGATCATGAAATACGGGAAGCCCAGCCAGGTGTTGACGATCAGCAGCATCGCCTTGGCCAGCAGCGGATCGGCAAACCAGGCCGGGCGCACACCGAAGAGCGCGTGCAGGATCGCGTTGATCTCGCCGAAGTTCTGGTTGAACAGGCCCTTGAACACCAGGATCGAGATGAAGCCCGGCACGGCATAAGGCAGGAACAGCAGCGTCCGGTAGAGGGTGCGGTGAGGCAAGGCCTCCCAGTTGAGCATCACCGCCAGCGTCAGCCCCAGGCCGCCGGCCAGCACCACCGACAGCCCGGCAAAGACCACCGTCCACAGGAAGATCTGCACGAAGGGGCCGCGGAAATCGGGATCGAAGAGCATGCGGCTGTAGTTGGCCCAGCCGATGCCCACGCGGTAGCCGGGCGAGACCCGCTCGCCCGCGGCGGTCTCGAAGAAGCCGGTCGCCCCATTGGGCCGGTAGACCGCACCGGTGGCGAGCTGCGTCAGGCTGCCATCGGCATGCGCTTTCCAGACTGGTTGCAGCGGCGCAAATTCGCGCAGGCCGGCGTACTGCAGCGTCTGGCCATCCGGAGCCAGCAGCTGCAGGCCCATGAGGCGATCGCGCTGCGCGATGGTCTGGCGCAGATCCAGAGCCGGGCCGGGGTCTGCGGACAGCGGCTGCAGCGGCAGCGCTGCGGCGCCTGCGCCCGTTGCGCCCGTTGCGCCCGTTGCGCCTGGAGTGCCTGGAGCGCCGGGTGCAGCAGAGGCGCCTGGCGCAGCAGGCCCCGCCGCCGCCGGCAGCTGGGGGCCCGCCGTGAAGGCCTGGCCGCTGCTGCGCGAGCGCAGCACCAGCTGCACGCCGCCGCCCGGCGCAGCGTGCAGGCTGCTGTCGTAGGCGTGCGCCTCGTCCACGGTGAACTGCGCCAGCAGGTAGGCCCGCGCGCGCTCGAACTCCAGCAGGTTGGCCGAGGAATAGTTGGTGAAGCCGATGCCCACCGTATAGAGCAGCGGGAAGGCCACGAAGAGCAGCATGCCCGCCACGCCAGGGAACAGGTAGCGCCAGGCCAGCGTGGTGGCGTTGCTGTAGAGCACGACGGCGATGGAGCCGAACAGCAGCACGCCCATCGCCACCAGCGGCTCGCCGGCCAGGTACAGCCGGAAGGTGAGCCACAGGATGCCCACGAAGACCAGCAGCGCCAGGGCCACCCCCAGCGGCCCGGTGCGCGGCGAAGGCGCGCGCGCTGCGCCGCGCGCCGCGGCGATGGCTGCGTTGACGGCCGTGGTGGTGGCCGTGGCCGCGGTGGTGGCGGTGGTGGCGCTCATGCGGGTTCCTGGCGGCTCATGAGGTGGCGTGCGGGGCGCGGCAGGCGGCTCAGCGTGTCAGCACGCGCGCGGCGGCACCGTCCAGCGCGGCCTTGGGCGTCTGGCGGCCCTGGGTGATGGCCTCCAGCGCAGCGTCCATGGCCGGCCACACGCGGCCCATCTCGGGGATGTTGGGAATCGGCACACCGTTTCGCACGTTGGCCATCGTGGCGACGATCAGCGGATCCGAAGACAGCTCCCGGAAGTAGGCCTTGTCGGCCGGCGTGCCCAGCGGCACATCCGCGCTGATGGTCTTCAGGCTGTCCAGCTTCAGCAGGTGGTTCTCGATGAACTCGCGTGCGATGTCCTTGTAGCGCGAGGGTGCGGTGATCATGCAGCCCAGCACGCCCACGAAGGGCCGGGAAGGCTGGCCCGCCACCAGGCCGGGAATCGGCGCCACGGCGAAATCGATCTTCGCCTTGCGCGCGTTGTCCCAGGCCCAGGGGCCGTTGATCATCATCGCCACCTTGCCGGCGGCGAACTGGCTCTCCATGTCGGAGTACTTGGCCCCCGAAGGCATCACGCCGTCCCGGATCAGACGCGCCAGCATCTCGGCACCGCGCAAGGCGCCGGCGTTGTTGACGCCGGTTCGGGCGGGATCCGGGTTGCCCTGCGCATCGCGCTCGAAGATCAGGCCGCCAGCCCCGGCCAGCAGCGGCCAGGAGAAGAAGGTCTGGCTGTGGCCCCACAGAATGGCCTTCCTGCCCTGCGCCGAGAGCGTCTTGTCCAGCGCAATGACCTCGTCGAAGGTGGCCGGCGGCGTCTGCACCAGCGCCTTGTTCACGATCAGGCCGATGGCCTCGAACGCCAGCGGGTAACCCCAGACCTGGCCCTTCCAGGTGAAGGCTTCCCAGGCAGCGGGCTCGATGGCCTCGCGCACCCGCTGGGGTGGCCGGGCGGGCACGATCAGGCCGCTCTTGGCCCATTCGCCCACGCGGTCGTGCGGCCAGCAGAAGATGTCCGGCCCCTTGCCGGCACCGGCGGCCGCCTGGAACTTGTCCGGTGCGCCCTCGGGGTGCTGCACGACCACCGGCACGCCGGACAGCGCCGTGAAGGCATCGCCCACCTTCTGCAGGCCGTTGTAGCCCTTGTCACCATTGATCCACACCAGCAGGCGCGGCGCCGATGCGGCCTTGCCCTGCGCGCTGGCCGGTGCGGGCAGCGAGGCTGCTGCCGCCGCCAGCGCCGTCAGCGCGGCCAGCACGGCGGCCCGGCAGCGTGCCGCCCGAAGCGGGGGTACCGGCCGGCGCATCAGGCGGCCTGCTGCTGGGCGGCGGGCGCCTGGCGTCGGAAGGCCAGGCCCTGCGCATCGAACAGATGGCACTGCTCGGCATCGGCGGCCAGCGTCACCGTGTCGCCGCTGTGCAGCGCCGGGTTGCCGCGCCACTCGGCCGTCAGCGACAGCTCGGCGCCGGGAAAGTCGAAATACACGTAGCAGTTGCCGCCCAGGCGATCGATGAAGCTCACGCGCGCCTGCAGCGTGTTGGGGCCCGTGCCCGCCGCGGCGGCGAGCTGCTCGGGGCGCACGCCCAGGCTGAGCTTGTCGCCAGGCTGGGCGCGGCTGGCATCCACGCGGCAGTGCCACAGCGCGCCGCTGCCCAGGCGCACCACCGCCTCTTCGGGGCTGGCCGAAACCAGCTCGGCCTGGATGAAGTTCATGCGCGGCGAGCCGATGAAGCCGGCCACGAAGAGGTTGGCCGGCTGCTCGTACAGCTCCAGCGGCGCGCCGATCTGCTCGATGCGGCCGGACTTCAGCACGACGATGCGGTCGGCCAGGGTCATGGCCTCCACCTGATCGTGCGTCACGTAGATCATCGTGGTCTTCAACTCCTGGTGCAGCTTGGCAAATTCGTAGCGCATGCTCATGCGCAGCGCGGCATCCAGGTTGGACAGGGGCTCGTCGAACAGGAAGACCTCGGGCTTGCGCACGATGGCGCGGCCGATGGCCACACGCTGGCGCTGGCCGCCGGACAGATCCTTGGGCTTGCGCTGCAGCAGGTGATCGATGTGCAGGATGCGCGCGGCCTGCTGCACGGCGGACTCGATCTCCTTCCTGGGCACCTTGGCGAGTTCCAGACCGAAGGCCATGTTCTCGAACAGGTTCATGTGCGGGTACAGGGCGTAGCTCTGGAAGACCATGGCGATGCCACGGTCAGCCGGCGGCACGTCATTGACCACACGGCCGCCGATGGAAAGCTCACCGCCGGTGATGTCTTCCAGGCCCGCTATCGTGCGCAGCAGCGTGCTCTTGCCACAACCGGAAGGCCCGACGAAGACCATGAACTCGCCGTCGCGCACGTCCAGGTTGATGTCGTGCAGCACCCGCACCTCGCCATAGGCCTTCTGGACATCTTTCAGCAGCACACCCGCCACGGCTCACCCCTTGCACGCCCGCCCGAAGGCAGCCCGACATCTGGACCACCGGATGCCTTGTTGTAGAGAATATACAAGGCACAATGCCCCAAAACAATGCCGATTGACCCGGGTGTCAACCCACAGGATCATTAAAAACAAGCACTTAGAGAATCAGCTGGCTGATTGGATGTAGCAAAACTACGCGATCAGGGCTCTTTCGGGTGCCTCTCTTTGCAGCACCGATGCTCGCCGACACCGACCTGGACCTGCTCCTGCAGGGCGCCCACCCCGATCCTTTCTCGGTGCTGGGCATGCACGCCGACGCCGAGGGCTACCTCTGGGTGCGCACCCTGCTGCCGCAGGCTTCGCAGGTCGTGCTGCACGACACCCGCAGCGGGCGCAAGGTGGCGCAGATGCTGCCGCGGGAGGGAACGCCGCTCTTCGAGGCCCTGCTGCCGCGGCGGCGCAAGCCCTTCGATTACCGGCTGCGCATCCTCTGGGACGATGGCCATCGCAGCGTCACCGGAGATCCCTACCGCTACGGCCCGCTGATCGGCGATCTGGATCTGCACCTGCTGGCCGAAGGCACGCACCTGCGGCCCTTCGAGGCCCTGGGCGCACACCCGCTGACGCTGGGCGAGGCGGAGTACGCGATCGACGGCGTGCGCTTTGCGGTCTGGGCACCCAATGCGGCGCGCGTGAGCGTGGTGGGCAGCTTCAACGGCTGGGACGGCCGACGCCACCCGATGCGCTCGCGCGGGGCCTCGGGCCTGTGGGAGCTCTTCGTGCCCGGCGTGGTACCGGGCGACGCCTACAAGTACGAGATCCGCACCCATGCCGGCGAGCTGCTGGCGCTGAAGTGCGATCCTTATGCGCGCGGCGCGCAGATGCGGCCCGACAACGCGAGCCTCGTGACCGCCCCGCTGCCGCCGAGGCGCACGCTGCCCGCGGGCCGTGCGCAAGCCAACGCGCGCACCGCGCCGGTCTCCATCTACGAAGTGCACCTGGGCTCCTGGCGCCGCCACCCGGATGGCCGCTTCCACAGCTGGGACGATCTCGCCGCTGCGTTGCCGCGTTATGCGGCCGATCTGGGCTTCACGCACCTGGAACTGCTGCCGATCACCGAACACCCGTTCGACGGCTCCTGGGGCTACCAGGCGCTGGGTCTGTATGCACCGACCTCCCGCTTTGGCCCGCCCGAGGGCTTCGCGCGCTTCGTGCAGGCCTGCCACGAGGCCGGGCTGGGCCTGATCCTCGATTGGGTGCCGGCACACTTTCCTTCCGATGCGCATGGCCTGGCGCAGTTCGACGGCACGGCGCTTTACGAGTATGCGGATCCGAAGGAAGGCTTCCACCGCGACTGGAACACGCTGATCTACAACTTCGGCCGGCGCGAGGTGCAGAACTTCCTCACCGGCAGCGCGCTGTACTGGGTGGAGTGCGGTGGCGCGGACGGCCTGCGCGTGGACGCGGTGGCCTCCATGCTCTACCGCGACTACTCGCGCAGCGATGGCCAGTGGATCCCCAACGTGCACGGCGGACGCGAGAACCTGGAGGCCATCGCGCTGCTGAAGCGAACGAATGAAATCATCGGCAGCCAGTGCCCGGGCGCCGTCACCCTGGCGGAGGAATCCACCGCCTTCCCGGGCGTCAGCGCCCCCACCTATGCCGGCGGCCTGGGATTCCACTACAAATGGAACATGGGCTGGATGAACGACACGCTGCGCTACATGAAGGAGGATCCGGTCCACCGCCGCTGGCACCATGACCTGATGACCTTCGGCCTGGTGTATGCGTTCAGCGAGAACTTCGTGCTGCCGCTCAGCCACGACGAGGTCGTGCATGGCAAGGGCTCGCTGCTGGGCCGCATGCCGGGCGACGATTGGCAGGCGCGCGCCAACCTGCGCGCCTACTACGGCTTCATGTGGGGCCACCCGGGCAAGAAGCTGCTCTTCATGGGCCAGGAATGGGGCCAGCCGCAGGAGTGGAACCACGATGTCGAGCTGCCCTGGGGCCAGCTGCAGGACGAGCGCCATGCCGGCATCCAGCGCTGGGTGCGCGACCTGAACCAGCTCTACCGCGCCCACGCGGCGCTGCACCGGCTGGACAGCGACGGCGCCGGTTTCCAGTGGATCGATGCGCAGGACCGGGAGCAGTCGATCCTCAGCTGGGTGCGACGCGATGGCGAAGGCCGCAGCGTGATCGTGGTGTGCAACTTCACGCCCGTGCCGCGCGAAGGCTTCCGCCTGGGCCTGCCGGCGCCCGAGGGCCAGCCCGGCGCGGCCTGGCGCGAAGCCCTGAATTCCGACTCCGCCTTCTATGGCGGCAGCAACCTCGGCAACGGCGAGGCCCTGCTGATCGCCGAGCCCCTGCCGGCGCAGGGCCATGCAGCCAGCCTGGTGCTGAACCTGCCGCCGCTGGCCACGCTGTTCCTGGTGCCCGCCTGAGACCATGATCCCTGGACCCCCGACCTCTCTGCAGGAAGGCCGCGATGCCCCGCTGGGAACGCTGGCACGCGACGGCGGCGTCAATATCGCCGTATTCTCCGAACACGCCACGCGCATCGAGTGGTGCGTCTTCGACGCCGAAGGCCAGCGCGAGCTGCACCGCTGGCCGCTGCACGGCCCGCTGGACGGCATCTGGCACGGCTTTCTGCCCGGTGCCGGGCCCGGCCTGGTCTACGGGCTGCGCGCGCACGGCCCCTGGGAGCCGCGTGCCGGCCACCGCTTCAACCCGCACAAGCTGCTGCTGGACCCCTGCGCGCGGGAGATCCTCGGCCGCCATGAGTGGCGCCCTGAACATCAGGCCGCCACGGCCGAGGGCCGCCCCGACGAGCGCGACAACGCCGCCTGGGCCCTGAAGGCGCGCGTGGCGCCGCCGCCGCAGACCTCGGCGGGCTGGCTCAAGGCTCCGCGCCACGCCGAGCGCGATCTGGTCATCTACGAGCTGCACGTCAAGAGCTTCTCGGCACAGCACCCTGACATCCCGCCCGTGCTGCGCGGCACCTATTCGGCGCTGGCGCACCCGGCGGCCATCGCCCACTTCAAGCGACTGGGCGTCACGGCGATCGAGTTGCTGCCGGTGCACTACCACCTGGACGAGCCCTTTCTCGGCCCCAAGGGCCTGATCAACCACTGGGGCTACAACACGCTGGGCTTCTTCTGCCCCGATCCGCGCTTTGCGCTGCATCCGCACGACCCCTCGTCGATCAACGAGGAGTTCCGCCGCATGGTGGCCACGCTGCACCACCACGGCATCGAGGTGCTGCTGGACGTGGTCTACAACCACACGGCCGAAGGTGACGAGCGCGGCGCCTCGCTGAGCTTTCGCGGCCTGGATCAGGCCAGCTGGTACCGGCTGGAGCCCGGCAGCGGGCGCAGCCTCAACTGGACGGGTTGCGGCAATACGCTGAACGTGGCGCACCCGCGCGTGACGCAGTTCGTGCTGGATTCGCTGCGCTGGTGGGCCAAGGAGATGGGCGTCGATGGCTTCCGCTTCGATCTGGCGCCGGTGATCGGGCGCATGCAGACCCACTTCGACCCGCGCGCGCCGATCTTTGGCGCCGCTGCGCAGGATCCGGTGCTGACGCGCACGCGGCTGATCGCCGAGGCCTGGGACAGCGGGCCTGACGGCTACCGCGTGGGGCAGTTCCCCACCCGCTGGCTGGAGTGGAACGACCGGTTCCGCGACACCGTGCGCCACTTCTGGCTGGGGCTGCCCGCCAGCCGGGGGGACTTTGCGCGGCGCTTCGCGGCCTCCGATGACCTCTTCCACCACCGCCAGCGCAAGCCCACGGCAAGCGTGAACTTCATCGCCGCGCACGACGGCTTCACGTTGGCGGATTTCACCAGTTACTCCGGCAAGCGCAACCACGCCAACGGCGAGAACAACGCCGACGGCCGCGACAACGAGGCCTGCCACAACCTGGGCAGCGAAGGGCCCAGTACCGACGCAGCCGTGCTGGAGCGGCGCGCACGCGTGCGGCGATCGCTGATGGCCACGCTGCTGCTGGCCCAGGGCACGCCCATGCTCAACGCCGGCGACGAGATCCTCAACAGCCAGCAGGGCAACAACAACGCCTGGAACCAGGACAATCCCACCGGCTGGCTCGACTGGGCGCGCGCCGACCATGGCTTTGCCGCCTTCGTGGCCGAGCTCACCGCCCTGCGCCGCGCCGAACCGCTGCTGCGCCATCCGCTGTGGTTCCGCCCGGCCAGCGCCCACGCCATGCCGCTGATCGAGCCGCTGATGCGCTGGACCGCACCCGAAGGCCGCGAGCTCAGCGTGGCCGAATGGCAGCAGGGCACGCCCGGTGCGCTGGCCTGCCGCATCGAGGCGCCCACCAGCGACGAACTCGTGCGCCTGAATGCCGGCAGCCGTGTGCTCTTCATCGCCTTCAACCCGCTGCCGGTGGCGCAGCGCTTCGTCTTGCCTGCCGGCGCAGGGCGCCTGTGGAGCGTGGCGCTGGACAGCACGCAGCTCGCAACACCGGGCACGGCCGTGGAGAGCCCCTTCCTGCTGGGCCCGCACGGCCTGGCCGTGCTGCGCGCCGGCACACCCGCCGCCGCGGCGGCCTGAGCCCGGCCCGTTCCCGGTACCCCTGGCACCCCTGGCACCCTTTGCCCTGCAGCCCTGGCCTCCTGCCCGACATTTCTCTGACGGCCCACTTCAACGGATCGAGACCCATGAACCTCCACCAACGCGCCGCCGGCGTGCTGCTGCACATCAGTTCCCTGCCCGGGCCGCACGGCATCGGTGACTTCGGCCCGGCCGCCTATCACTTTGCCGATTGGCTGCAGTCCTGCGGCCAGCGGATCTGGCAATGGCTGCCCACCACGCCCATCGGGCCGGGAGACTCGCCCTACCAGAGCGTCAGCGCCTTTGCCGGCAGCCCGCTGATGGTGGCGCTGGAGCCGCTGGTGGCCCGCGGCTGGCTCACCGAGCCGCAGCTGCCCGAGGACGGCTTCGAGGCCCGGCGAGCGAACTTTGCCCGTGTCGTGCCCTGGCGACTGCTGCAGCTGCGTGCCGCGGCGGCCGGCTTCGAAGCCCGCGCCGATGCGGCCGAGCGTGCCGCGTTCGAAGCCTGGTGCGAGCGCGAAGCCAGCTGGCTGGACGACTACGCGATGTTCATGGCGCTGGAAACCGCGCATGACGGCCGCGCCTGGTGGGATTGGGATCCGGCGCTGGCGCGCCGCGAGCCCAAGGCACTGCTTGCGGCGCGCCAGCTGCACGCACGCGAGATGCAGTTCTGGTGCTTCGTGCAGTGGTGCTTCGACACGCAGTGCGTGGCGCTCAAGCAGTACTGCAATGCGCGCGGCATCCACATCATGGGCGATCTGCCGATCTTCATCGCGCACCACAGCGCGGATTGCTGGTCACGCCCCGATCTGTACGAGCTGGACGACCAGTTCCAGCCGACGGTCGTGGCCGGCGTGCCGCCCGATGAGCTGGGCCCGATGGGCCAGCGCTGGGGCAATCCGCTGTACCGCTGGCAGCGCATGGCCGACGAGGGCTACGCCTGGTGGACGGCCCGCGTGCGGCGCATGCTGCACCAGGCCGATGCCTTCCGCATCGATCACTTCCGCGGCTTTGCCGGCTACTGGGAGATCCCGTCCAGCAGCCCCACGGCGCAGGAAGGCCGCTGGCTCAGGGGCCCGGCCCAGCCGCTGTTCGATGCCATCGCCGCCGCGCTGGGCGAGCTGCCCATCGTGGCCGAAGACCTGGGTTTCATCACCGAGGACGTGCACCAGCTGCGCCAGGCGCTGGGCTACCCCGGCATGAAGATCCTGCAGTTTGCCTTCGGCGGCGACGGCGAGCATGAATTCCTGCCGCACAGCTACGAGCGCAACGTGGTCGTCTACAGCGGCACGCACGACAACGACACCGCGCGCGGCTGGTGGGACAACGCCAAGGAGAGCGAGCGCCGCTTCTGCGGCACCTACCTGGCCTGTGGCGCCCACGACGTGCACTGGGCGATGATCCGCGCCGCGCTGAACTCCGTGGCCAATCTGGCGATCTTCCCGATGCAGGATGTGCTGGGCCTGGGCAGCGAACACCGCATGAATACGCCGGGCACGCTGGGCGGCAGCAACTGGGCCTGGCGCTTCGACTGGCCGATGGTGGGCCAGGAACCCGGGCGCGTGCTGGGCCTGCTGACCGCCGCCAGCGGCCGGGGCTCGTTTGAACTGTTGGGCATTCCGGTGCCGAAGAAGGCGGCCCTGCCCAGGTACTGACTGCCCCCAGGGCCGGGCTGCGCCCAGCCCGCCCCCCACGGGGGTTCAAGCCAAGTGGCAAAGCCACATTGGCTTGAGACCGCCCCCAGGGCTGGGCTGCGCCCAGCCCGCCCCCCGCGGGGGTTCAAGCCAAGTGGCAAAGCCACATTGGCTTGAGACCACCCCCAGGGCCGGGCTGCGCCCGATCGGACAATGCGCCGCATGTCTTCTTCTGCCCATCCCGGCTCCGGTGGCTGGCCCGCGACTCCAGGCACGGCGTCAGCCCCTCAGCCCGGCGCCGACACCCGGCGGCTGGCGCTGTGGCTGTGGGCCGCCTGCCTGCTGGCCGTCACGCACGGCTCGCTCTACCCGTGGCAGTTCCAGGGCTCGGCCTCGTTCGCCTCGGGCTGGTACCGGCTCTGGCACCAGTCCACCTGGTGGACCAGCAACGGCGATGTGCTGGGCAACGTGCTGCTGTTCCTGCCCGTGGGGGCGCTGAGCGCGGCGCTGCTGCGCGGCACATCCTGGGGCCTGGCGGCACGCCTGGCGCTGGTGCTGGCTGCCGGCGTGCTGTTTGCGTTTGCGCTGCAGGTGCTGCAGATCTGGCTGCCGCGGCGCAGCCCGGCGTTCTCGGACGTGATCTGGAACGCGGCCGGCCTGCTGATGGGTCTGCCGCTGGCCGCGGCGCTGCAGCCACCGCTGTCCGCACTGCTGCGGCTGTGGCGTGCGCCACACCGGGCAGGCCTGTGGATGGCGCTGCTGTGGCTGGCCATCGCCTGGTGGCCGCTGCTGCCGGTGCTGAGTGGCGCGATGGTGCGGCAGACCTGGCGCGAACTGGATCGTGTGGCCCAGGCCGACACGCTCGCGGCGCTGGCGCCGGCCCTGGGTGCTGCGCTGGTGCTGCACCTCGTGCGCAACGCGCCCTGGCGGGCCGCGCTGGTGCCGGCCCTGCCCCTGCTGGCGCTGCTGGGGCAGTTTGTCTTCGTGCACCCTTCGTCCTGGGTCTCGCACCTGCTGGGCTGGCTGGTGGGCGTGGTCCTGGGGGCACTGAGCTGGCACTGGACCGCCGCGCGTGCCGACCGGCTGATGCTGGTGGCGGTGGCCCTGGTTGCGCTGGTCTCGGCGCTGCTGCCCTGGCAGTGGTCAGCCACGCCCGCAGCGCTGAACGGGCTGCCGCTGGACGCGCTGCTGTCCAGCCATCGGCCACAGCACAGCCTGGCCCTGATGTGGGATCTGTTCTGGGTCGGGAGTGTGCTGGTGCTGGCGCAGCACCTGCGTTGGCCCCTCCTGCGCGTGGCGCTGGGCCTGACGGTCCTGTTGCTGCTGCGCGAGTGGCTGCAGCGCTGGATGCCGATGCAGCAGGCCGACATCACCCCGGTGCTGCTGCCCTGGCTGTGCTGGGCGCTGGTACGCCCGAGGGCGTGACGACGCCCTTCACTCGTGCCGCAGCGCCAGCACCGGGCTGGCGCGGGCCACTTTCAGGGCGTGCAGGGCGACGGTGGCCCAGGCGACCAGCAAGGCCAGGGCGCCAGCGGCGAGGAAGGGCCAAGGAGTCAGCGTGATCCGCAGGTCAAACTGGGCCAGCCAGTCGCGTGCGATCCAGGCCGTCACCGGGGCCGCCAGCAGCAGGGCGATCAGCACCGGGCGGCTGAACTGCCACAGCAGCAGGCGCAGGATGTCGGGCACCTGGGCCCCCATCAGCTTGCGCAGGCCGATCTCGCGCGTGCGGCGCTCCGCCGTGAAGACTGCCAGCCCGTAGAGGCCCAGCGCGCACAGCAGGATCGCCAGGCCGGCAAACAGCGCCAGCAGGTGGCCGGTGCGCTGCCCGGCCTGCAGGTTGTCGGCGAGGGCGTCCTCCACCCATCGCGCGGCAAACGGTGTCTGCGGAAAGCGCTCGCGCCACACGGCCTCCAGATCCTTGAGCATCTGCGCCGCGGGCACGCCGGCAAAGCGCAGTGTCATCGCCACCGAATGCGCCGGGTCGCGCGCGTAGAGCGTGGCTTCGGGCTTGTCAGTGGGGCCCCGCAGGCGGATGTCTTCGAGCACGCCGACCACCGTGGCGGTGTAGCGCCCCGGCGGCTGGCCGAGCTGAAAACTGCGCCCCACGGCCGCCTGCGGATCATTGGTGCCGAAGAAGCTCAGCGCTGAACGGTTGATCATCACGTTCACGCCGCGCTGCAGGATTTCCTGCTCGCTCAGTGCATCGACGTTGTCGCCGCCCGCATCGCGACGCAGTTCGCGCCCGGCGAGCAGCCGCGCGCCGTAGGTCGCCAGGTAGTCCCAGTCCACAGGCTGCACGCTCACCTGCGGCGACTGCGCCTCGGGTACGCCGGCCAGATAGACCGGCTGGCGAGAGATGCCGCTGTTGGTGGGGTCGAACATGCTGAGCGTCGCGGCGCTCACGCCCGGCACGCGCTGCATCGCCTGCAGCAGGCTCTGCTGCTGCGGCTTGACCTCGGTGCGGTTGAGCCCGCTGAGCGTCACCATGCCCTCAGGCCGGTAGCCCAGATCGGCACTGCGCAGGTGCGACAGCTGCGCATGGATCACCAGCGTGCAGGCGATCAGGCCGACGGCGATCGCAAACTGGCCGATGACCAGGCCCTGGCGCAGGCGCGTGCCCGGCCCGGCGGCGCCCTCGCCCAGCAGGGCCTGGCGAGGCTGCAGCCGCGAGAGCACCAGCGCGGGATGCCAGCCGCCCAGCAAGCCCACGGCCAGCACCATCGCCGCCAGCGGCGCCAGCACACCCTCGGCGCCGAAGTAGCGCAGCGCCAGCTGCTGGCCGAGCAGGCCGTTGAACAGCGGCAGCGCCAGCTCCACCAGCGCCAGCGCCACCACGCCCGAGACCGCCGCCAGCACGGTGCTCTCCACCAGAAACTGCGCCACCAGCTGCCCGCGCGTGGCGCCCAGCGTCTTGCGCAGGCCCACCTCGCGGGCGCGCAGCGACAGCCGCGCGGTGGCCAGGTTGACGTAGGTGATGGTGGCAATCGCCAGCACCAGAAGACCGATGGCCGCCACGGCGGCCACCAGCGCGGCGTCTCCGGGCGCCTTGCCCGGCCCGCCAACATCCACCGGACTGAGGTAGGTTCGGGTGAGCGGCACCAGGATCGGCCGGTACCAGAACCCGTTGTCCAGCTTCAGGAAGAGCTCCGCATGTTTGCCGACGAAGGCCTCGGCGCCGGCCTCGATCAGCTTCGCATCGGCCGCCGATCGAAGCCGCACCACCGACAGCGCGCTGAAGGCACCCCAGGACTCCAGAGCTTGAGGGCTGGGCATCTCCTGCGGATCCAGCCGCGAGATCACCTCGAAATCGAAGAGCGAGGCGTTGGGCAGCGGCTGAAGCACCGCGGCCACGGTGAAGCTGCGCGGCTCGCCCCTGATGGTGACCATCACCGTGCGGCCGACGGCCGGCCCCTCGCCGAACCAGCGGCGCACGAAGCGGGGCGTGACGACCAGCTGGTTGGGCTGGCGCAGGGCCTGATCGGTGCTGCCTTCCAGCACGGGCCAGGGCAGCACGTCGAAGAAGCCGGGATCGACCAGCGCGAGCGTCTGGTTGGCCAGCTGATCGCCCACCCGCATCGTGCGCGAGCCGGTGATGTATCGCGAGTAGGCCTGCACCTGGGGCGCGAAGTCCTGCCCCA
Organism: Rubrivivax sp.; assembly: GCA_016790225.1. Next base: position 33,345 of record JAEUOZ010000039.1, on the reverse strand, counting down.
GCGCGGGCAGCATGGGCGCCGGGGCATGGCGCCAGGTCTGCAGCGGGCGGCCCGGGTACTGCGTGCGCGACTGCACGACGAAGACCTGCTCCGCTTGCGGCACCCAGCGGTCATGCCGCGATTCGTGGCCCACCCAGATCGCCATCAGCAGGCCGGCGGCCATGCCCGCGGCCAGACCGGCGATGTTGATGGCGCTGAACAGGCGCTGGCGCGCCAGCGAGCGCAGGGCGATCAGGAGGTAGCTCTGCCACATGTCGGCTCTCCGCTCACAGGCTCTTGCGACGGTCGGCGACGATCTGGCCGTCCATCATCTGCAGCACGCGCCGGGCATGATCGGCGTGGCTGGGCGTGTGGGTCACCATCAGCACGGTCGTGCCTTCCTCGTTGAGCGCGCGCAGCATGCCCATCACCTCCTCGCCGTGGGCGCTGTCCAGGTTGCCCGTGGGCTCGTCGGCCAGGATCAGCGAGGGCTTGGCGATCACCGCACGGCCGACCGCCACGCGCTGCTGCTGGCCGCCGCTGAGCTGGCTGGGCCGGTGCTGCGCGCGGTGGGCGATGCCCACGCGGTCCAGCGTCTGCGCCACGCGCTGCTTGCGCTGCGCCGCGGGCACGTCGTGGTAGAGCAGCGCCAGCTCGACGTTCTCGGCCACGGTGAGCTCCTCGATCAGGTTGAAGTTCTGGAAGATGAAGCCCACGTGCTGCTTGCGCAGTGCGCTCCAGCCAGCCTCGCCCAGGCGCGAGACCTCCCGCCCCAGCAGCCGGTACTCGCCGCTGCTCGGGGCATCCAGCAGGCCCAGCACGTTCAGCAGCGTGGACTTGCCGCAGCCCGAGGGGCCCATGAAGGCCGTGAACTCGCCGCGCTGGATCTGCAGATCGACGCCGCGCAGCGCGGCGGTCTGCACGGTATCCGTGCGATAGACCTTGTTCAGGCCCTTGATCTCGATCAGCGGGGCGGTGTCGGTATTCATCGGTCGGCTCTGGTGGATCGTTGGGGGTCGAAAGATGGGGGCGGATGGCGGCATCAGCGCGTGATGATCACGCGGTCCTGGCCGGCCAGCTGGGGGTGGCTGCTGGTGATCACCTGCTCGCCGGCCTGCAGACCGGCCAGCACCTCCACCACCTGCACATTGCGCTGTCCCAGCTTCACCGCCCGGCGCTGCGCGCGCGAGCCTTGCAGCACGAAGACCGAGGCCCCGGCCGCATCGGCCAGGAAGGGGCCGGCCGGCAGCAGCAGGGCCTGGCGGCTTTCGCCCAGGGCCAGTTGCAGCGAGAGGTTCTGACCGCGCTTGAGCCCCGGCGGCTGGGCGCCGTCGAAGACCAGCTCGGCCTCGAACTGCCCGCCCTTGACCTGCGGATTGAGCCTGCGCACCTTCAGCGGCCAGGGCTGACCAGCCAGCTCCAGCCGGGCGCTCTGGCCCACGGCCACGCGCGGCAGGAAGTGCTCGTCGATCAGCACCACCAGCTTGTGCTGCGCGCCGCTGTCGATCTGGCCGATGCGCTGGCCGCGCTGCAGGCTCTGCCCCACGGTCAGCTCGAAGGCCGTCAGCTGGCCGGCCACGGGGGCGCGCACGGTCAGCGCCTCGCGGTTGGCGCGCGCCAGCGCGAGGCTGGCCTGCAGCTGCTGCGTGGCCGCGCGCAGCTGCTCGATCTGGCTGCGCTGCAAGGCTTCGTCGGTGCGCTGCGCGGCTTCGTTGATGGCCTGGCGCTGCTGCAGGAAGCGCTGCTCCTCGTCACTGTCCAGCAGCGCCGCGCGGGAAACGAAGCCCTGGGCGAGCAGCTGCTGCTCGCGCGCCAGCTTGGCGGACGCGCGCTGGAGCTGCCACTGGCCTTCGGCGAGCAGCCGCGCGTTGTCGGCGCGCTGGCGCTCGATCTGCAGCTCCAGCGCGCGCAAGGTGTTGAGCTGCTGCGTGACCTCGGCCTCGCTGCGGATCAGCTCCAGCTGCAGCGCGCTGTTGCTGAGCACCGCCACCGGCTGGCCGGCGGCCAGCTCGGCGCCGTCCTCCACCAGCTTGCGCTCCACGCGCCCGCCTTCGACGGCATCGAGATAGATCGTCTCGCGCGGTGCCACCGTGGCGCGCAAGGCCAGCAGGTCGTCGAAGACGCCCGCACGCACCTCGCTGACCGTCACGCGCTCCAGCGGCAGGCTCGGGCTGTTGAGCTCCAGCCCGGCGTCGCCGCGCCAGGCGGCCAGCGCGCCCAGCGCCAACAAGAGCAGGACGACGGCAGCGGCCCACCCGGCGGCGCGCGGCAGGCGGCGCGGCGGCAGCGGGCTGTCCATCGGGTGGGCGGCGGGACGCGGGTCCATCGGCCTGTCTGCCGCAAGCGCCATGCCGTGCCGGCCCGCCACGGCGTTGAGTGGCAAGTGCTTGATCTGCAAGGTCTTTTTGCCAACCGCGGGTAAACACGGCATGCCGGAATCGTTCGAAAACGATCACGGGACTGTACGATTACGAACACTTCGGATCAGGCGGCGTGGCCCATCGCTGCAACCACCCGCCTCTTCTCCGCGCCCCCGCTGCTCTCTCCCATCTCTGCTGACTCTTCCTTGTGAGCGCCGCCATCCTGCTCGTCGATGACGATCCCGACGTGCTGCTCGCCGCGCGGCTGGCGCTGCAGGATCTGGGCGCGCCGCTGCTGGAGGCCGCCGGGCCGCAGCCGGCGCTGGCGCTGCTCGCGCAGCAGGACGTTGCCGTCGTGTTGCTGGACATGAACTTCCAGCGCGGCCACACGCAGGGCGAAGAAGGGCTGGCGCTGCTGCGCACGCTGCGCCAGCGCTTTCCGCAGACGCTGGTGATCGTCGTCACTGCGCACGCGGGCCTGAATCTGGCGGTGCAGGCCATGCAGCTGGGCGCGCAGGACTTCATCGCCAAGCCCTGGCACCACGAGCGGCTGCAGACCACCGTGCGCAACGCGCTGGCCCTGCACCACACGCGCGGCGAAGCCGCCCGCTGGCGCCAGAGCACGCAGGAACTCGGGCGCCCGGAAGGCCCGCTGCTCATCGGCCAGAGCCCGGCCTGGCGCCACGTGCTGGGGCTCATCGAGCAGGTGGCGCCCACAGAGGCCAATGTGCTGATCCTGGGCGAGAACGGCAGCGGCAAGGAGCTGGTGGCACAGGCGCTGCACCGCGCCTCGGCCCGTGCGCAGGGCCCGCTGGTGGCGGTGGACATGGGTGCGGTGGCGCCCACGCTCTTCGAGAGCGAGCTCTTCGGCCACCGCAAGGGCGCCTTCACCGATGCACGCGCCGACCGCATCGGCCGCATCGCCGCCGCGGACGGGGGCACGCTGTTCCTGGACGAGATCGGCAACCTGCCGCTGGCGCTGCAGCCGCGGCTGCTCTCGGTGCTGGAGCGCCGCGAGGTGCAGCCGCTGGGCAGCCCGCGCGCCCAGCCGGTGGATGTGCGCGTGATCAGCGCCACCAACGTGTCACGCGATGCGCTGGCGGACGAACGGCAGTTCCGCGCCGATCTGCTGTGGCGGCTGAATACGGTGGAGATCCATGTGCCGCCACTGCGCCAGCGCCGTGCCGACATTCCGCTGCTGGCCGAGCACTTCCTGAGGCATTACACCGCACGTTATGGCCGCCCGCCGCGGCAGTTCAGCCAGGCTGCGCTACAGGCGATGGATGCACACGCCTGGCCGGGCAATGTGCGCGCGCTGCGCCACGCGGTGGAGCGCGCCGTGGTGCTGGCGCGCAGCGAGCGCATCGTGCCCGAGGATCTGGCGCTGATCTCCCCCGGGCCGGCCCTGGGAAGCGCCGCATCCCGCGAGGCCGCCGGCGGCGCCGATGACGCGGCCGAAGACCTGAACCTGGAGCGCATGGAGCGCCAGCTGGTGCAGCGCGCGCTCAGCCGCAATGCCTGGAACATCTCCAAGGCCGCGCAGCAACTGGGGCTGACGCGCGCGGCGCTGTACCGCCGCATGCAGCGGCACGGCCTGTAGCCCCATGGATCGCTTCGCGCAGCACCTCTCGTGGCAGCTCGCCTGGCGCCTGGGCCTGGCGGGCCTGCTGCTGGGCGCCCTGGTCTGGGCCTGCCAGCCGCCGCTGCGCCCGGCCACCGCCACCGTGCTGCTGCTGGCCCTGGCCGCCACCGGCGCCAGCCTGTGGAGGCTGCTGCAGCGCACGCACCAGCTGCTGGCGCGCCTGCTGCAGGCGCTGCGCCACGGGGACCATGCGCAGACCTTCAGCGCGCCTGCGCACGATGCCGGCTACGACGAGCTGGCCACCGAGCTGGAGGCCTTGCTGGGCGCCGTGCGCGAGCGACAGCAGCAGCTGCGCGCCGCCCAGGCGCAGAGCCAGGGGCTGATCGAGCAGGTACCCACGCCGCTGCTGCTGGTGGACTGCAGCACGCCCGGGCAGGAGACGGTGCAGCTGCTCAACCCCGCGGCACGCGCGCTGCTGCCCGGCCTGCCCGCGCAGCTGAGCCTGCCGGAGCTCGAACCCTATGGCCCGGCGCTGGTGGCGGCGCTGCAATCCAGCCAGGCCACACAAGCCGTCGATCTGGAGCCCGCCGATGAAGGCCGCCAGCGCCTGCGCATGCTGCAGGGCGAGCTGCGCCAGGGCGCCCGCGTGCTGCGCCTGGTGGCGCTGCAGCCGGTGCAGCGCGACATCGATCAGGCGCAGCAGGCGCTGGCTGGCGATCTGGTGCGCGTGCTCACGCACGAGGTGATGAATTCCCTCACCCCGGTGACCTCGCTGGCCGTCTCGGCCGCCGAGCAGGCCGCCCGCCTGCCCCCTGGCCAGGGGCATGATGGCCTGCAGGCCGCCACGGCCGCGCTGGCGCGCCGCGCGCAGGGGCTGATGGACTTCGTGCAGCGCTACCGCACGCTCAGCCAGCCACCCGTGCTGCAGCCCGTCAGCGTGCCGCTGCCCGGCCTGGTTCAGGAGCTGGAGCACCTGTTCCGCGCGGAGTGGCCCGGCGTGCAGTGGGCCGCGCAGATCGAGCCGCCGGCCAGCCAGGTGCAGGCCGATGCACAGACCCTGCCGCCGGTGCTGCTGAACCTGTTGCGCAATGCCGCTCAGGCCGCGCTGGCCGCCCGCGGGCCGGGGCTGGCACGCGTGCAGCTGCAGCTGGCTGCCACGCCCAGTGGCCGCGTGCGTTTCGACATCGACGACAACGGGCCGGGCATCCCGCCCGCGCTGCGCGAAGAGGTCTTCCTGCCCTTCTTCACCACCCGGCCCGAGGGCAGCGGCGTGGGCCTGAGTTTTGTGCGCCAGATCGTGCTGGCGCAGGGCGGCTCGGTGCTGGCGCTGGATTCGCCGCTGGGCGGTGCACGGCTGCGCGTGCTGTTGTAAGGTGGCGGCATGAACCCACTGCCCCCGCTGCCCGAGACCCCGCTCGGGCGCTACCGCCACCACAAGGGCGGCGAATACGAGGTCCTCGGCGTCGTGCGCCACAGCGAGACGCTGGAGCCACTGGTGCTGTACCGCCCGCTGTCCAGCGACATCGGCTGCTGGGTGCGGCCGCATGCGATGTTCTTCGAGAGCGTGTGGATCGATGGCCAGCAGCGCCCCCGCTTCGAGCGCATCGACTGAAAGCCCAGCCCTGTGGGCCCGCAGCGCATCGTCTGCCTGACCGAGGAGACCACCGAGTGGCTGTACCTGCTGGGTCAGGAGCAGCGCATCGTGGGCATCAGCGGGTACACCGTGCGGCCGCGCCGCGCGCGCCAGGAAAAGCCCCGCATCAGCTCCTTCCTGGACGGCAGGATCGACCGCATCGTGGCGCTGCAGCCCGATCTGGTGATCGGCTTTTCCGACATGCAGGCGGCCCTGGCCGACAAGCTGATCCGTGCCGGACTCAACGTGCTGGTCACCAACCAGCGCAGCCTGGCGGAGATCTTCGACACGCTGCGCCTGGTGGCCGGCCTGGTGGGGCAGCAGGCCGCCGCCGAGGCCTGGATCGCGCAGTGCCGCGCACGCCACGGCCAACTGTCCAGCGCAGCGGCGGCCTGGCCCCGGCGCCCGCGTGTGTATTTCGAAGAGTGGGACGAGCCGTTGATCAGCGCGATCCAGTGGGTTTCGCAGCTGATCGGCGTGGCCGGCGGCGAGGACATCTTCCCTGAGCTGGCCGTGCAGCGCATGGGACGCGACCGGGTGATCGCCGATGCGCGGGAACCGGCGCGCCGCGCGCCCGAATTGATCGTCGGCTCCTGGTGCGGCAAGAAGTTCCGCCCGCAGCATGTCGCGGCACGCCCCGGCTGGGCCGAGATCCCCGCCGTGCAGGACGGTGAGCTGCACGAGATCAAGAGCTGCGACATCCTGCAGCCCGGCCCCGCCGCGCTGACCGACGGCGTGGAACAGCTGCACGCGCTGATGGCGCGCTGGGCCGCGCGGCGCGGCTGAGGCGGACGCCTGATCCAGGCCCACCGCGCGGGACGCCCACGCTCCTAGAGGTTTGCGCGCTGCCCAGCCGGCGCCGGGCGGCCTACGATGGGCGCGCTGCCCGGGCGCAGCCTGCGCCCGGCCCACCAGGAGAACCTTGCATGAGCCTCCACCAGCAGCTGCGCCGGCGCGCGGCACAAGGCCGTCCCATCCGCGTCGGGCTGATCGGCGCGGGCAAGTTCGGTTCGATGTTTCTGGCGCAGGTGCCGCGCACGCCCGGGCTGCACGTGGTGGGCATCGCCGATCTGAACCCCGAGGCCGCCTGCAGCAACCTGGCCCGCGTGGGCTGGGAGCCCGGGCGTGTGCAGGCCGCCAGCCTGGACGAGGCGCTGCGCGATGGCAGCACGCACGTGGGCGACGACTGGCAGGCGCTGGTCTCGCACCCGGCCATCGAGGTGATCGTGGAAAGCACCGGCGCACCGGTGGCGGCGGTGGATCACATCCTGGCGGCGCTGGCGCAGCGCAAGCATGTGGTCAACGTCACGGTCGAGGCCGACGCGCTGTGCGGCCCGATGCTGGCGCAACGCGCAGCGCAGGCCGGCGCGCTGTATTCGCTGGCCTTCGGCGACCAGCCCGCCCTCATCTGCGATCTGGTGGACTGGGCGCGCACCTGCGGATTTCCGGTGGTGGCAGCCGGGCGCGGCCACAAATGGCTGCCGCACTTCAGCCAGAGCACGCCGCAGACGGTGTGGAGCCACTACGGCCTGACGCCTGAACAGGCTGCGCGCGGCGGGCTGAACCCGAAGATGTTCAACAGCTTCCTGGACGGCAGCAAGCCCAGCATCGAGAGCGCCGCCGTGGCCAACGCCACGGGGCTGGACGTGCCGTCGACCGGCCTGTTGTATCCGCCCGCGAGCGTCGCCGACATCCCCTTCGTGACCCGCCCGCGCGAGGAAGGTGGCGTGCTGGAGAAGAAAGGCATGGTCGAGGTCATCAGCAGCCTGGAAGCCGACGGCCGCGAGATCCCCTACGACATCCGCATGGGCGTCTGGGTCACCGTGGAAGGGCAGAGCGAGTACATCCGCAACTGCTTCGAGGAATACAAGGCGCACACCGATCCGAGCGGTCGCTACTTCACGCTCTACAAGCGCTGGCACCTGATCGGCCTCGAGGTCGGCTACTCGGTGGCCAGCGTCGCGCTGCGGGGCGAGGCCACGGGCGTGGCGCAGGCCTGGCGTGCCGACGTGGTGGCCACCGCCAAGCGCGATCTGCAGCCCGGCGAGCGGCTGGATGGAGAAGGCGGCTACACCGTCTGGGGCAAGCTGCAGCCGGCGCGGGACTCGTTGCGCCGCGGTGGCCTGCCGCTCGGGCTGGCGCACGGCATCCGGATGCGGCGCGCCGTGGCCGCCGGCCAGATGCTCTGCTGGGATGACGTGGAGGCCGATCGCAGCAGTGCCGCCTGGCGCCTGCGCGAGGAGATGCGCGTGCAGGGCGCGGCGGGCAAGGGCTGACGGCGGGCTGCGGTGAAGCGCCCCGCCGAGTTGCTCAGGTCAAGGGTCTGGGCTGCGGCGCCCACCAGCCGCGCACGCGGCGCAGCAGACCACGCAGGAACTTGAACAGCAGCACCGTCGCCAGCACGGCCACGACGAGGGCCACTGCCAGCGCCACGAAGAACCAGGTGGGCTCGTTCCAGGCCAGCCACAGCATGCCGGGCACGGCCGCATCCCCCAGCAGAGACAGGCCGATGTTGGAAAAGGGCTCGGGCGAGGTGTTGACGGCGGCGCGCGTGGTGGCCTTGGCCACATGGCTGGTGGCCGCCAGCGTGCCGCCCGCCAGCGCGGCCACCATCGCCCAGGCCTGCTGATCGCCGCCGAAGACGCCGGCCGCCAGCGCCGCGCCCGCGGGCACGCGCAGGAAGGTGTGCACCGAATCCCACAGCGAATCCAGGCCCGGAATCTTGTCGGCAAAGAACTCCACCGCCAGCAGCACGCCGGCCGCGGTCATCAGCACCGGGTTCTCCAGGATCTTCAGGCCCTCGGGCAAGGCCACCCAGCCCAGCGTGCCGGCCAGGCCGGTGAGAAAGACCACGGCATAGAGGCGCATGCCGCTGGCCCAGCCCATGGCCGCGGCAATGGCCATCAGCTGCGTGGTGTCCAGGCCCGTCATCGAAGTGGCTCCTTCTGCGTGGTGGATGCGCGAGCCCCCGAAGCCCGCCGCTGCGCTGCTTCAACGCGCGAGCGCGGCTTTCAGTTCACCACAAAGCCTGTGGGGTGGCCAGGGGCGCAGCCTTCATCCCGCCGGCGGCGGTGGCGCGCCCAGCCGGTAGGCCAGCAGGTTGCCCAGGCCCAGCGCCACCAGCATCAGGGCCGAGGCCGGCAGGCTCAGCGCAGGCCAGCCGAAGGCCGAGACCAGCGCGAGCCCCAGCCCCAGGCTGCACAGCACCAGGCCCCAGCGCAGCGAGCCCTGGCGGCGCAATCGGTCTTCGGCCTGGAACAGCGCCTCGACGGTATCCGGGGCGCCGCCCTTGAAGAACAGATAGCGCATGCGCGCATCCACGAGCAGCTTGATGGTGTACACCACCGAAAGAAACAGGCCGATCGGCACGACGATGCTCTTGTCCACGGGGGTTTCCTGCTGGGGCTGTGAGTCTGCCGTGATGGATACGGCGCCTGGCGCCCTGGTTGCAGTGTGCGCAGGTTTTTCTGCGCGCGCTGCAACCGGCCGTCCGCCTGGCGTATCCATCACGGACATGACGCTCACGCTCAAGCACTCGAAGGGCCGCCGCTGCCGGGCTGCGCAGCGCTCGCGGCTGCGGCCCGTGGCCGCCGAGACCGCGAACGGCCTGAGCCGCCCGGCCGGCCGGGGCCGCCGCGCGCAACGGCGCCCGCTGCGCCGGCCCATCCCCACCTCAGGCCACCGGCCCTGGGCGCTGCATGCGCGAGGGTGATGACGATGCGCTGCTGCGCGCGGTGCGCGCCGGCGAGCCCGGCGCCTTCGAGGAACTGGTGCGCCGCCACCAGCGCCTGGTGTGGCACGTGGTGCAGCGCCTCGTGCGCCACCGCGAAGACACGCTCGAGCTCTGCCAGGAGACCTTTCTGCGCGTGCACCAGCGATTGCACCAGTTTCGCGGCGACAGCCGCCTGGGCACCTGGATCGCGCGCATCGCCTGGCACCTGGCCGTGCGCCACCTGGAGCGCCGCCGCCTGCCGCTGGCCGAAGGCCCGCCGGGCGCCGAATTCGACAGCGCCGAAGCCGGCGCGGGCTTCGCACTGGAACAGCTCGCCGATCCGCTGGACCTGGAGGCCCGCATGGCTGACGTGCAGCTCCAGCAGCGGCTGCTGCAGGCCATCGAGAACCTGCCGCCGCTGCAGCGCCTGCTGCTCACGCTCTACCACCTGGAAGAACAGCCGATCGCCGAGCTGGTGCAGATCACCGGCCTGCCCGCCGGCACGATCAAGAGCCATCTCTTTCGCAGCCGCGAACGCCTGCGGCAGATGCTGGCCGCGGACGCCGGCATCGCGCCTGGCTGAGCCCTGATCCTGAACCCTGAACCCAAACCCTTGCGAGGTGCCCGATGACCGAGCTTCTGGATGAAGAGTGGCAACGCCAGGAAGCGGCCGTGTCACGCGAACGCGCGCTGCTGCGGGCGCTGCGCTCACCGCCTGTGCCGGATCTGCCGCGGGACTTTGCCGCCCAGGTGGCGCGGCGCGTTCAGCAGCGGCAGCGCCCTGCGGCGCCCTGGATCGAGGCGGCGGCGCTGCCGGCGCTGGCCGCTCTGCTGCTGGCGCTGGCCTGCGTCATCGCCTGGCTGGTGCAGCCGGCTGCGCCCGAGGGCGGGGCGCCGCTGGCGCGCTGGCTGGGCACCCTGCAGCCGCTGCTCGGCGGTGGCGCGTCCCTCCCGCTGGCCGGCCCCGTCTCCGATCCGATGAACAGCCCCTTGACCCACGCCAGCTCCCGCCCGGCTGGCGACGCCCTGGGCGCGCTGGTCTGGCTTGCCGTGGCGCTGGCTGCGGGCAGCGTGCTTTCCCGTCGTCGCTTTCACCCTCCGAAGGATTGAACCCATGATCTGCTTCCGCTCAGGCACCCGCACGCCGCACGAGAGCCGCCGCGCGGCGCTGCGCGCCAAGACCCTCGCGCAGCGCCTGCGCAGCGGGCTGGCGCTGCTGGTCCTCATCGGGCTGCTGCCCGGCGCATGGGCCAACACGGCGCCGGGCCCCGCGCGTGTCGACGCGCCGGCGATCCAGGCCTGGATGGATGCGCTGCAGCGCGAGGATCTGGCGCTGGCCAGCCTGGCCGTGCAGCAAGGCGATGGCGCGCCGCTGCTGCGCGCCATCGGCGCCGCGCGGCTGGAGCCGGCCGGCCCGCGCGCCGCCAGCCCCGCCACACGCTACCGCATCGGCTCCATCAGCAAGATGCTCACCGCGATCCTGGTGCTGCAGCTGGTCGACGAGGGCCGCCTGTCGCTGGACGATCCGCTCTCGCGCTGGTTCCCCGGCCTGCCGCAGGCCCAGGCGATGCGCATCGAGCACCTGCTGGCGCACCGCAGCGGCCTGGGCGAAATCCAGCACCTCGCCGGCTTCCAGGAGCGCTGGCGCTTCGAGCCGCGGCAGGAAGCGGAGCTGCTGGCGGCCATCGCTTCGCTGCCGCGCGCCTTTGCGCCGGGCGAGCGCACGCAGTACAACAACAGCGGCTACCTGCTGCTGGGCTTCGTGATCGAGCATGTCAGCGGGCGCAGCTATGCGCAGCAGCTGCAGCAGCGGCTGGTGCAACCCCTGGGCCTGCAGGACACGGCCTTCGAGCCGGGCGCGCCGGCCGATGGCCCGCACGCGGTCTCGTACCGGCCGGCGGGCAGCGGCTGGCAGGCCGAGCGCGCCACCGACGCCACCGTGCCGCGCGCGGCCGGCGGCGTGGTCAGCAGCCCGCGGGATCTGGTGACGGTGGTGCGCGCGCTGTTCCGCGGCCGCTTGCTGGCGCCGGCCACGCTGGAGCGCATGCAGCGCGCGCAAGGCGGTCTGGGGCTGGGCCTGATGGCGCTGCCCGGCGCGGGGCCGCAGGCCTACGGGCATGAAGGCGTGATCGACGGCTTCACCGCCACGGTGGCCTACTTCCCGCAAGCCGATCTGGCCGTGGCCTGGTGCGCCAATGGCCTGCGCCTGCCGCGCGAGCTGCCGCTGCAGACGCTGCGGCGCGCGCTCTTCGATCCGTCGGCGGCGTTGCCCGGTTATGGGCCGCTGAGCGTGGAGCTGCCCTTCAGCGTGGATCTCGCGCTGCCTGCGGGCGACAGCACGCCCGGCCGCGTGACCGTGCGCGGCAACACGCCGCCGCTGAGCTGGGAGCGCGGCACCGATCTGCAGCGTGATCCGCAGACCGGGCGCTGGCAGGCCACGCTCACGCTGCAGGCACGCGAAGGCCTGCCCGTCGAATACAAGTACCTGCTTGAAGACCGGCAGTGGGAGCGCAGCCCCAACCGCCAACGCCTGATCGAGGCCGCGCCAGCGCGCGCGGCTGCAGCTGGCACACGCCTGGACTTCTTCAACCACGACGCAGCGCGCGAGGCCGTACGTGCCGAGGTGCTGGCGGCGGACGAGCGGCTCTTTGCGGCCTTCAACCGACGCGATCTGGCCACGCTGTCGCAGGCCTTCAGTCCGCGGCTGGAGTTCTTTCACGACCGCACGGGCCTGAGCGGCCATGCCGAGAACCTGCGCATCTTCGACAGCGGCTTCCAGCGCGGCACCAGCCCGCGCCGCGAGCGCGTGCCGCAGGACCAGGAGGTGCATGCGCTGGGCGACTTCGGCGCCTTTCACCGCGGCAGCCACCGCTTCTGCCGGGGCGAAGGCGCGCAGGCTCGCTGCGAGACGGTGCGCTTTGCCCACGTGTGGGAGCGCACGCCGCAGGGCTGGCAATTGCTGCGCGTGATCAGCTACGACCATTGACACCCCCGGGGCGCACCCGGCGCGCAGCAGGCGGCGCATCCGGTGCGGCTGCGGGTTGATGCGGGCTTCGGCCGGCGCGATGTCGCGCGAGACTGCGCCTGCGCCGCGAAGGCCCGCTCGCGGCCCTTCGCGGCATCCCACAGCATGCCCCGGCCCTGGCCGGCCAAGGCCGTCCCGGTCCCTTCCGTCCTTGCCGTCCGTTCCGTTCCATCAGCGCCCCGGCGACCCCGCCTCGACACCCCATGAGCGACACCCCCGACTCACCCGAATCTGCCACCCCCGCGGCCTACACCCCGCCCGCCGTCTGGACCTGGAACAGCGCCAACGGCGGCCGCTTCGCCAACATCAACCGGCCCATCGCCGGCGCCACGCATGAGCAGCCGCTGCCCGTGGGTCGCCACCCGCTGCAGCTGTATTCGATGGGCACGCCCAACGGCCAGAAGGTGACCATCCTGCTGGAAGAGCTGCTGGCCTTGGGCCATGCCGGGGCCGAATACGACGCCTGGCTCATCCGCATCGGCGAAGGTCAACAGTTTGGCAGCGGCTTCGTCGCGGTGAACCCCAACTCCAAGATCCCGGCCTTGCTGGACCGCAGCGGCGCGCAACCCGTGCGCGTCTTCGAATCCGGCGCCATCCTGCTGTACCTGGCGGAGAAATTCGGCGCCTTCCTGCCCGCCAGCGGTCCGCAGCGTGCCGAGGTGCTGAACTGGCTGTTCTGGCAGATGGGCAGCGCGCCCTACCTGGGCGGCGGTTTCGGGCACTTCTATGCCTATGCGCCGACAAAGATCGAGTACGCGATCGACCGCTTCGCGATGGAGGCCAAGCGGCAGATGGACGTGCTGGACCGCCAGCTCGCCGAGCGGCCCTTCATCGCCGGCGACAGCTATTCCATTGCCGACATCGCCATCTGGCCCTGGTACGGTGCGCTGGCCAAGGGCCAGATCTACGGCGCCGGCGAGTTCCTGCAGGTGCACCGCTACGAACACGTCGTGCGCTGGGCCGATGCCATCGCCCAGCGGCCTGCCGTGCAGCGCGGGCGCAAGGTCAACCGCACAGCGGGCGCGCCCGAGAACCAGCTGCTGGAGCGCCACGAGGCCAGCGATTTCGACCGCCTTGCGCCGGCCGCCGGCTGAGCGTCACCACGGCTTGCACCGGAAACCCCGCCATGACCGCCCTCACGCTCTATGACTGCGCGACCGCGCCCAGCCCGCGCCGTGCGCGCATCCTGCTGGCCGAAAAAGGCATCGCGCACGCCACCGTCCCGGTGGATCTGCGCAGCGGCGAGCAGCTGGGCGAGGCCTTTCGCCGCATCAACCCCTTGTGCACGGTGCCGGTGCTGCTCACCGACGACGGGCTCAGCTTGAGCGACAACGCGTCCATCATCGCCTGGGTGGAAGCGCGCTTTCCCGATCCGCCGCTGTGCGGCCGCACGCCGGCCGAGAAGGCACTCGTCGCGCACTGGCACTGGCGTGCCGAGTTCGAGGGCCTGATGGCCGTGGCCGAAGCCCTGCGCAACGGATCGCCGGCCATGGCCCGGCGCGCCCTGCCCGGCCCGGTGAACTACGAGCAGATCCCCGCGCTGGCCGAACGCGGGCGTGAGCGGCTGCTGCACTTCCTGGCGGCGCTGGATCAGCGGCTGGCGCAGGTGCCGTTCCTCGCGGGTGAGGACTTCAGCCTCGCCGACATCACCGCCGTGGTGGCGGTGGACTTTGCGCGCGCCATCAAGATCAAGCCGGGCGACGAGCATCCCCACCTGCTGCGCTGGCGGGCTGTGCTGGCGCAGCGGCCTTCACTGCAGGGCTGAGGCGCGCGAGCCCGGCGCTCAGTTGACGACGAAGACCACCGCCGTGCGGGCCGGCAGGTTGAAGCGGCCCGTGGCCACATCCACCGTGGCGGCCTTCGCCCGCGCATCGGCGGCCCCCGGCGCCGCCAAGGCCGGATGCAGCGTCCAGGCCTTGCCCTTGAGTGCATCCACCGTCAGGGTCTGCGCCGTCTTGTCCACGTTCACGAGGTAGACGAGTTCGCGGAACCCGGCGCCGGCATAGCCGCTGCCGTTGACATGCCCGACCAGCACGGTGGCGATCTGCGCGGAACCGGTGTTGTGGAAGCTCAGCCGCGAGCGGATGTCATCGGCGCTGCGCAGGCGCAGCAAGGTGGTGCTGGCGCGCAGCCTGAGCCAATCCCGGAAGGCATCGCGCATCCAGGCGATATCGCCCGCCGTCGGCTTGAGTGAGGGGTTGGCCAGGAAGGGCCGCAGCGTGGCCCAGCTGGCGTTGTTGTCCCAGGCCGGAGGCAGGCCCGTGCCCCAATGGTTGTCGGCGTAGCTCCAGTCCAGGCGGTTGAACCAGTCACCGGCGTCGTAGCTGTTGCGATCGCCGCTCTTGCTGCGCAGGATGTCCACGCCGGCGTGCCAGTAGCTGACGCCTTGGCTCAGCGCATTCAGGGCCACGGCCAGCAGCTGCGCGCGGGCGCGGTCCTCGCGCGAGGTGCCCAGGGGCAGCTTGAGCTGGTGGCTGTCGAAGAGCGTGAGGTTGTCGTGGTTCTCGATGTAGTTCACCACCTCCGACGGATCGGTGACGAAGCCCGCGCCGTTGAGCTGCTCCAGCCGCTGCGTGGCGTCCCAGTGCGTGCGCAGCTCGTAGCTGCGGATGCTGCCCGCCAGGCTGGCCTTGATGAGATCGCCCTGCCACATCAGATCGGTGCGGCTGCGGCTGCCGCCCAGCGGGTTGGGATCGAAGTGCAGGCCCGAGACGAAGCCCTGGTTGCTGACGATGGCCTCACCGCTGTCGAAGGGGCTGCCGCCGCGCACGGCATCGCGGATGAAGGGGTTGAAGCTGCCGATGCCGCTGCCGTTGAGGCTGAACATGCTGGCCTGCACAAAACGCGCGCCGTCGGCGACCTCGCCGAAGTTCCAGCCCTCGCCGATCAGCTGCACCTCGCGTCCGGCGGCCACCTTCACGCGGGCCTTGAGTTCCTCCATCACGCTGCGTGGCTGGTGGCCCATGATGTCGAAGCGGAAGCTCGAGACCTTGTAGTCGCGCGCCCAGACGATGGCTGAATCGATCATCAGCTTGCCCATCATCAGGTGCTCGGTGGCGGTGTTGTCGCAGCAGGTGGACATCTCCACCGCGCCGGCCGCATTGAGGCGGTGGTAGTAGCCCGGCACGATGCGGTCCAGCACCGACCTGGCGTTCTGGCCCGAGGCCGTGGTGTGGTTGTAGACCACGTCCATGCCCACGCGCAGGCCGGCGTCGTGCAGCGCCTTGACCATCTGGCGGAACTCCAGGATGCGCCTTGCGCCATCGGCCGCATCGCTGGCGTAGCTGCCTTCGGGCGCCGTGAAGTGCCAGGGGTCGTAGCCCCAGTTGAAGCAGTCGGATCCGCGCGTGCTGGCGATGGCCGCCTGCTGCGTCTCGGCATCGGGCGCGCCGCCGCTGATGGCCGGCGTCGTGCACCCGCTCTCGGGCACGCTGGCGATGTCGAAGACCGGCAGCAGGTGCACGTCGGTCAGGCCGGCATCGGCCAGCGCCTTCAGGTGCTTCATGCCGTTGGAGCCGGTCTCGGTGAAGGCCCCGTACTTGCCGCGGTGGGCTGCGCTCACCGTGCTGTCGTTGATGGAGAAATCCCGCACATGCAGCTCGTAGATGCTCATGTCGGGCGCCGCCGCCACCTTGGCCGGCGGCTGGCTCAGGTCCCAGCCTGCAGGCTTCAGGGCCGGCGCGTTCAGATCGGCGATGTAGCTGCGCGCGGAGTCGGTGCTCAGACTCAGCGAGTAGGGGTCGGTCACCAGGTTGCGCACCAGGCCCACGCCGCGCACGAAGACCTCCACCGCGTAGCGGTAGTTGCGACCGGCCAGGTTGCCGCTGCGGCTGGCACTCCAGACACCCGTGGCGGTGTCGAAGGCCATCTCGTCGACGGTGCTCGCGCTGCCGCCCGGGGTTTCGTAGGTGAAGACCAGCACCCGCTGCGCCGTCGGCGCCCACAGCTTGAAACGCGTGCTGCCGCTGTCCACGCTGGCCCCCAGATCGTTGACACCGGCGGCCGCGGCATACAGGTCATCCAGGGCACCCGGTAGCTGGGTGGTGGTGGCGTTCTGCACCTTGCCGGCCGCATCTTCCTGCACCAGCACCAGCTGCTGCTTCAGCAGCTCTGGCAGCCGGGCCTGATCGGCAGCCCGCAGGGCCAGCACGGCACCCGGCGCGACCCACTTGAAGCGGGCGGCCGCCGCGGCCGGCACGCTGCCGCCAAAGGGCTCCAGCGTCAGCGCACCGTCCGCGCCGCTGACCACTTCGTCCAGCCGCGCGCGGATCTGCCCCTGCGCCGAGTGATACAGCTTGAGCGTGCCCGTGGCGCTGACGCGCGGCCACTGCAGCAGCTGGCGGTTGAGCCAGATCGCCCGCGATTCGTTCAAGGCCGAACGCCGCAGATCAGGTGCAGCCGCGTAGACCGTCGCGTCCTGCTGCACGATCCACACCTCGCCGATCTGGCCGCTGATCTTCAGCTGCGCAAACTCCACGCGGATGTTGTCGCTGCGGCCGTCCTTGTCGTTTTCGTTGGGGGACTTGCCGTGGATGATGAATTCCACCGCCTTGCGGCCGGGGTCGCCCTGGGGATTGAGCACCGGCAGATCGAAGACCACTTCGCCGGGCGCCGCGCGGTAGCCCGGCATGCGGTCGAAGGACACGGGGTTGGCCCACTGGTCCAGCGTGAGGCCCGGCGCCAGGCTCGACAGCCGTGCGGTATCGATGCCGCTGGCCGGCCACAGGTGCAGACCCCAGTTGGCGTGATCGTTGCCATAGCGGCGGTAATGCACGCGCACGGTGTTGATGTCCGGCGCGGCAGCTCCGGTGGGATTGGCGGTGTAGGTGGTGTTGTCGCCCTGGATGCGCCAGATCTCGTTGGGGCCGGGCTTCAGCGTCCAGCTCTGATCGGCGCCGCCATGGTCCTTGTCGTCGCCCTTGTGGAACAGATAGCCCACGCTGCCGCTGGTCTTGTCCAGCGGCACCTCGTAGACCAGGCCGAAGGCCGTCGTGCGCACCGGGTTGTAGCCGACGTTCCAGCCCGGATCCTTGGCGGCATTCCAGGCATGCAGCTGCCAGCCCGCCACATCACCGGCCGTGCGCCGGTAGTGCACCGTCAGCGAGGTCGCCGGGCCGTCGCTGCCACCGCCGGCCGAACCCCCGCCGTCGGCGTTGGCGGGGATGGCGTTGAGGACCGTGGCGTGGCCGACGGCATCGCCCAGCGCCAGCAGCGGGTTGGGCTGCGGGGCCACCGGCGGCGCAGGAGGCTCGGCAGCGGCGCCGCCACCACCTCCGCAGGCCGTCAGCATCAGGCCCAGCACCAGGGCCGCGGCACTCAGGACACGGCGCGACAGATCACGGTTGTGCATCAAACGAGGTCTCCAGCTGATCCCGGGAAGGGCACTCATCACTTCAGGACATAGACCAGCGCCGTGCGCGCGGGCACGACGAAGCGGCCCGTCTCGCGCTCGAAGCGGGCCAGCTGCGCCGGGCGCGTGTCGGCCGCCTGCGGGCTCAGGTGGACGGGGTGCAGCTGCAGCGCGCGCCCGGCCAGCTCCGGCAGCTGCAGGGTCTGCTCGCGGGCGTCCACGTTCACCAGGTAGAGCAGTTCGGCAAAGCCGGCGCCTGCGTAGCCGCGGCCGTCCACGTAGCCGGCCAGCAGCACCGGGTTCTGCTGTGGTCCGGTGTTGAAGAAGCGCAGGCGCTGGCGGATGTCGTCGGCCGTGCGCAGGCGCAGCAGCGTGGTGCTGCTGCGGATGCGCAGCAGATCCAGGAAGGCGTCACGCGTGAAGGCGATGTCCGCCGGGCGCGGCTTGAACTCGGCCGCGCGCGCCAGCAGCGGCTTCATCACCGGCCAGTTGGCCAGGTTGTCCTCGCGCGGGGGCAGGCCCGTGCCGAAGTGGTTGTCCTGCGCGGTCCAGTCGATGCGGTTGAACCAGTCGCCGCTGTCGTAGCTGTTGCGATCCAGCGACTTGCTGCGCAGCAGCTCCTGGCCGGCATGCACGTAGGCGATGCCCTGCGCCAGGAGGTTGATCGCGCTGGCCAGGGTCTGCACGCGGGCCCGGTCTTCGCGCGATGTGCTGTCCGGCAGCTTGAAGACCAGCGCATCGAAGAGCGTCGGGTTGTCGTGGTTCTCGACATAGTTCACCACCTCGCCCGGCTGCGTGACGTAGCCCGCCGGCTGGTTGCCGTAGGGGATGCGCTCCAGCGGCACCCGCTCGCCCCGGTGGTCTTCGATCACGTAGCTGCGGATGGATCCCGCCAGGCCCGCGCGGATCAGGTCGGTCATGCGCAGCAGCTGCTCGCGTGTGCTCTGGTTGCGCGCCTCGGCCACGGCGTTGCGGTTGAAGTGCAGGCCACTGACATAGCCTTGATGGACAAACTGCATCTCGCCGTTGTCCATGTGGCCGCCGCCGCGCACCGCATCGCGCAGGCGGTCGTTGAAGGTGCCGATGCCGCTGCCGTTGAGCGACAGCTGCGAAGCCTGCACGAAGCGCAGGCCGTCGGCCACCTCGCCGAAGTTCCAGCCTTCGCCGATCAGGTGGATGGGCTGCCCGGCGGCGCGATCCACAGCCTTCTGCAGCCGCTCCATGGCCTCGCGCGGCTGGTGGCCCATCAGATCGAAGCGGAAGCTGTCGATGCGGTGATCGCGTGCCCAGACCACGGCCGATTCGATCATCAGCTTGGCCATCATGCGGTGCTCGGTGGCCGTGTTGTCGCAGCAGGTGGAGCGTTCGACTTCGCCCTGGGCGTTCAGGCGGTGGTAGTAGCCCGGCACGATGCGGTCGAAGACCGATTGCGCATGCTGGCCCGAGGCGCTGGTGTGGTTGTAGACGACGTCCATGCCCACGCGCAGGCCCATCGTGTGCAGTGCCTGCACCATGCGGCGGAACTCCACCAGGCGCTGCAGCCCGCTCGCGCCGGGCGTGGCAAAGCTGCCTTCGGGTGCGGTGAAGTGCAGCGGGTCGTAGCCCCAGTTGAAGCAGTCGCTCGCGCGGTGTCGGCCGGCTTCGGCCTGCTGCGCCTCGCTGTCGGGCGCAGCCTGGGGGATGGTCGGCGTGCTGCAGCCGATCTCGGGCACGGTGGCCAGGTCGAAGACGGGCAGCAGATGCACATCCGTCAGCCCGGCCGCCGCCAGCGCGCGCAGGTGCCGCACACCGTGCGTGTCGTTCAGCGCAAAGGCGCCGTAGCGCCCGCGCTCGGCGGCCGGCACGCTGGGGTCGGTGACCGAGAAGTCGCGCACGTGCAGTTCGTAGATGGTCAGGTCGGTGGGCGCTTTCACGGTCTGCGGGCGCGGGGTGCGGTTCCAGCCCGGCGGCTGCGTGTCCGGCGCGTTCAGGTCCACGGCCACGGCGTGCTGCGAGTTCGGCGTGAGCGTCAGTGCGTAGGGGTCGGTGACGCGGTTGCGCACCAGGCCCTGGCCAGGGACCATCACGTCCACCAGGTAGGTGTAGCGCCGGCCGTGCAGGCTGCCACGCTGCTGTGCGTGCCAGCTGCCGCTGGCCGGGTCGCGCTGCATCGGCAGCACCTGCGTGCGCTGGCCCGGTTGATCGCCGTAGAGGCACAGGCTCACGCGCTGCGCCGTGGGCGCCCAGACGCGAAAGCCCGTGCGCGCGCCGGGCCGCCCATGCCCGGTGATCACTGCGCCCAGATCGGTCAGCTGGTCGGCGCGGGCGTAGAGCGCATCCAGCGCCGGCGCGTGCTGGGTGCGCGTGGCGGCGAGCACGCGGCCTTGCGCATCCTCGCGCGTGAGCAGCAACTGGCCTTGCAGCAGCTGGGGCAGGCGCGCGGCGTCGGCAGGAGCCAGGGCCAGCTGGGCACCGGCACCCAGGTAGCGAAAGCGCGGCTCCAGGCCGGGCGGCAAGGGGCCGGGCTCCAGCGAGAGCCGCAGCGCGCCGTCAGCGCCCCGCACCGCTTCGCCAGGATTGAGCTGCAGGCCGCCGCGCGCGGCGTGGTGCAGGCGCCATTGCACTGGCGCCGCGCCGGCGGAGGGCAGCGCGGCCGCCGCGGCCTCGGCGCCGGCCCAGCGCAGCAGTCGGCCATCCAGCCACACGGCTTGGGCGTGGGCGGGCTCCTGCGTGGGCAGGCCGGTCAAAGGCCACGCGTGACCGGCGGCCTCGCAGTCGGCCGCCGACGCCGAGGAAGACCGTGACGCGGCCGACGCCGCGGATGACCGTGACGCGGCCGACGCCGCGAATGACGGTGACGCGGCCGACGCCACGAATGACGGTGACGCGGCTGACGCCGCGGGGGCGGCAGCCACCCAGAGTGCGACCGCAGCGCCCACCAGCGACCTCGATCCGACTCTCCAACCATTGAGCTGCGATGCCATTGCGGTGTCTCCAGAGCGGGCGCGATGGTAATGAAGGAAAACTACAGCGCCAACTCGGAGAACCCTGATTGCTTTGGAAGTTCTTGCCTGATTCGGGTCAGTTTCGATGGCGGACATGTGTAGTTTTGCTACATTCAGTCATGCCTTCCTTACGCACCCTCCGCCCTCTGGCCGCGTTGCTGGGCGCCGCGACGCTGCTGCTCGCCTGCAGCTCGATGGACCGCGGCGCGGCTTCCGCTGTCGATCTCAGCCCGGTACCTGAGCGGCTGCAGCCTGCCCATCTGCCTGCGCACTGGGAGCGCGGCGTCTTCATGGAGATCTTCGTCCGTGCGTATCAGGACAGCGACGGCGATGGTGTCGGCGATCTGCGGGGCCTGATCTCGCGGCTGGACTACCTGAAGGAGCTGGGCATCCGCGGCATCTGGCTGATGCCGGTGACCGCCAACGCCGACGGCGACCACGGTTATGCGACGACGGATTTCCGCGCCATCGCGCCCGAGTACGGCACGCTGGCCGATTTCGACGAGCTGCTCAAGCAGGCGCATGCCCGTGGCATCGGCGTGATCATGGACTACGTGATCAATCACGCCTCGGCCGAGCATCCGGCGTTCCGCCTGGCGCGCAGCGGGCCTCAGGCGCCGTTTCGCGACTGGTTCATCTGGGCCGACGAGCGCCCGCAGGGCTGGTTCATCTGGGACAAGAACCCCTGGTACCACACGGCCAGCCAGCCCTGGCTGTTCAAGGGCGCCGCCAAGGATCTGCCGGAACCGCCGCCCGGCGCGCGCGGCTTCTACTTCGGCACCTTCGGCGCGCACATGCCCGACTTCGACTTCCGCAATCCGGCGGTCCGGCGCTACCACTTCGACTCGCTGCGCTTCTGGCTCAACCGCGGGCTGGACGGCTACCGGCTGGACGCCACGCCTCACCTGGTGGAGGACAGCGCAAAGGACTGGAACGACCTTCCCGCCAGCCGTGCGCTCACGCGCGAGGTGGCCGATCTCATCCGCCGTTACCCGAACCGCGCCGTCGTCTGCGAGGCCACCGCCAAGCCCACGGAATGGGGCGACGAAAGCGTCTGCGGCGGCGCCTTCGCCTTCGGTCACGTCCAGCACTATGTGCGCGCGGCGCGCGGCGAAGCCGAGTCGGTGCAGCAGCTCGCCACGTATTTCGAGCGCCAGAGCTGGCGCATGGCAACCTTCGTCTCCAACCACGACATCTTTGCCGGGCGACGCCTGTGGGATCAGCTGGCGGGCGACGAACGCGCCTACCGCCTGGCCGCGGCCGGCTACCTGCTGCAGCCGGGCACGCCCTACATCTACTACGGCGAGGAGATCGGCCAGGCGGGCGTGCACAGCCTGAGCGGCGATCTGCCGCTGCGCAGCCCCATGAGCTGGACGGCCGATGCCCGCACGGCCGGCTTCACGCGCGGCACACCGTTCCGGCCGACTGCGCCGAACGTCGCCAGCCATAACGTGGCTGCGCAGCAGACGGATCCCGGCTCGCTGCTGAGCTTCTACAAGTCGATGATCGGCCTGCGCAACTCGCGGGCGTCCATCGCCCGCGGCAGCTACGAGGCCGCCTTCGCCGACGGCCTGGTGCTGGGCTTCCAGCGTGTGCTGGCCGCGGAACGCACGCTGGTGCTGATCAACTACGGCACCACCGCGCGCGAGCAGCCCGTCAACGGGCTGCCCGCCGGCGCGCGGCTGCGCCCGCTGCACGGGGCGGCCGGCGCCGGCGGCGAGGCGTCCGGACGGGCAGGCAGCGACGGGCGCGCGACCGTGAGCCTGCCAGCGCAATCGGTGCGGGTGTTCGATATCGGGACTTGAGCCCTGCACGGGGGCCGACCGGGCGCGACCGGGCGTCCTGTCATCTTGCCGGATACGGTAAGGGGTATATTCGGTGACCCACCCCGAAGCTCCCGCCATGACCGCCCGCTCCTCCACGCCGCTGAAATTCCTGTACCCCGGCTGGTACGCCATCGTCATGGGGCTGTGCGGGCTGTCGCTGGCCTTTCATCGCGCCGCACCGCTGATGGGCGAACTGGCCGGCGCGGTGTCCTGGGTCATCGGCGCGCTGGCGGCGCTGGTCTTTGCCGTGCTCGCGGCCGCCACGCTGCTGCGCGCGCAGCGTTATCCGCAGGCCTGGGCCGAAGACCGCCGCCACCCGGTGCGCCACACCTTCATCGCCGCGCTGCCGATTGCGCTGCTGCTGCTGGCCACCGTGGCCGTGGCCTCGGGCCTGCACCAGGGCCCGGCCCGGCTGGCCGTGGCCGCGCTGTGGTGGCTGGGCTCGCTGGCCCAGCTGTTTGTCACCGCCTGGGTGCTGGCGCGCTGGTGGCACGGCAACCAGGCCGGCGGCCTGCAATGGGCCAGCGCCACGCCGGCCCTGTTCATCCCCATCGTCGGCAACGTGCTCGCGCCGCTGGCCGGCGTGCCGCTGGGTCAGGATCACTGGGCGGCAGCGCAGTTCGGCGTCGGCCTGCTGTTCTGGCCGGTGGTGATGGTCTTGCTGACGGTGCGCATCGCCTTGCAAGGTCTGTGGCCCGAACGCCTGCTGCCGGCCACCTTCATCTTCATCGCCCCGCCCGCGGTGGTGGGCCTGTCGGCGCTGCAGCTGGGGGCGCCGGCGCTGGTGGCCTGGGCCCTGTGGGGCATGGCGCTGTTCAGCACGGCCTGGTGCGCGGCCCTGGTGCGCCGCATTGCCGCCATGCCCTTTGGCCTGCCGCACTGGGGCATGAGCTTCCCGCTGGCCGCGATGGCGGCGCTGACCTTGCGTCTGGTCCCGCCGGAGGGCGCCGGCCGGACACCCATGATGCTGCTGGGCATCGCGCTGCTGGCCCTGTCGGCGCTCATCGTCACGGCACTGGCGCTGGCCACCGTGCGCGGTCTGCGCGATGGCAGCCTGCTGGCGCCCGAACCGGTGGCCACGATCACCGCGGCGCCGCCCCCGGCGGCTTGAGTCGGGCCGCGCCGGCGCGCAAACCCGAAGTGCGCCAGGCGGCGCGCTGGACAGCCAGGCCGCTAGCATGCGCCCCGAACCCTTGCCGCCTCGTTGCACAGGAGCTTGCGCCATGAACCCCTTGAGCCTTGCCAGACAGAACCGAGGCCTGCGCCGCGCCGCGCTGATCGTGCTCACGGCCCTCTGGGCCTGCACGACCCTGCCGGCCCAGGCCCAGGGCCGCGCCAAGGACAGCCTGGTGATGGCCATGACGCTGGAGCCGCCGGGACTGGATCCCACCACCGGCGCAGCCTCGGCCATTGCCGAGGTGACGCTCTACAACGTCTACGAGACGCTCACCCGCATCGGCAGCGACAGCAAGGTCTCGCCGCTGCTGGCGCAGAGCTGGAGTGCCTCGCCGGATCTGCGCAGCTGGACCTTCAAGCTGCGGCCCGGCGTGAGCTTCCACAACGGCGAACCCTTCAATTCAGCCACCGTGCGATTCGCCTTCGAGCGCGCCGCGGCCAAGGACAGCACCAACAAGGACAAGGCCGTCTACGCCAACATCGAGCGCATCGACACGCCCGATCCGATGACCGTGGTGCTGAACCTGCGCAACGGCAATCCCGACCTGCTGTTCCAGCTGGGTCAGGCCACGGGCATCCTCGTCGAGCCCCGCAGCGTGGCCGGCAACGCCACCCAGCCGGTGGGCACGGGCCCGTTCCGGCTGGACAGCTGGGCGAAGGGCTCGCACATCACGCTGGTGAAGTGGGACGGCCACCGCAATGCCCGCGACGTGAAGCTGCGCCGCGTGACGATGCGCTTCATCAGCGATCCGGCGGCGCAGATCGCCTCGCTGCTGTCGGGCGACGTGGATGCCTTTCCGCGTGTGGCGGCGGCGCGCGCGCTCAAGCAGTTCGAAGGGCAGCCGCGCCGCTTCCAGGTGCTGATCGGCGGCTCGCGCGCAAAGACCATCGTGGCCATCAACAACAAGCGCAAGCCGCTGGACGATGTGCGCGTGCGCCAGGCCATCGCCTCGGCCATCGACCGCCGGGCGGTGATCGAAGGCGCGGCCGATGGCTTCGGTGTGCCGATCGGCAGCTTCTATGTGCCGGGTGCACCGGGCTACGTGGACACCACGGCGATCAACGATTTCAACCAGGCGCGCGCGCGGGCGCTGCTGCACCAGGCCGGCATCACGCCGCCGCTGAACCTGACGCTGAAGCTGCCGCCCACGCCCTACGCGCGCCAGGGCGGCGAGGTCGTCGCCGCCCAGCTGGCCAAGGTGGGCATCAACGCGCGGATCGAGAACCTCGAATGGGCGCAGTGGATGAGCGGCGTGTACGGCCAGAAGGCCTACGACCTGACGATCATCGCCCACGTCGAGCCGCTGGACTTCGGCAACTTCGCGCGGCCCGGGTACTACTGGGGCTACGAGTCGGCGCAGTTCAACGCGCTGTGGCAGAAGATCCAGGCCACGATCAAGCCCGAGGAGCGCAACGCGCTGATGGCCCAGGCCCAGAAGCTGGTGGCCGAGCAGGCGGTGGCCGCCTACCTCTACCAGCCGACCTGGATCACCGTGGCCAAGGCCGGCGTGAAGGGCCTGTGGAAGGACATGCCGCTGTTCGTGAACGATCTGTCGGCGCTGAGCTGGCAATAGGGCCGGCCGCCGCGCCCTGAGGCTGAGCGCTGCCAACCGCGTTGGCGGTGCCCGCGGCGCGCGGATTCAGACCAGCGTGTCCAGGGCATCAAAGGCGCGGCGCGGCGCGCGCCGGGGCACGGCCAGCGCACGGCACCAGGCGTCCGGCGTCGACCCCTGCAGCGCCGCCTGCAGGCGCTTGACCAAGGGGGCGCGGTGGGCCATGCGGCGCGCCAGCAGCTGGCACAGCTCCTCGTCGCCGCCGCGCAGTTCCGGGTGCATCTGCGCCATCGCCAGGCCCACGGCGGCCAGCACCTCGCCGCCGAGCCAGCCTTCGTTCTCCATCTGCTCGCGCAGCGCGCCACTCAGCGCGGCCGGCATGGGCAGCGTATCCAGGCTGAGGCTGGCCATGTCCAGATCGCGCGGCTGACCCGTCTGCGTATTCATGAACACGTGGCGCAGGCGCGGCAGCAGCTGGCGTGGCGTCTCGCGCTCGGCACCGGCCTGAAGCGCATCGTCAACGGCACTCATGACCACCGGATCGAAGGCCTCCAGCGCCTGCCTGGCGGCCGCCTGGTGCGCCACCGCATCGTCAATGCTGGCTTCCCGTGTCTGCCCGGTCCGGCACAGGTGCCGCTGCAGAAGCAGCACTTCGGGCCACGGCTTCACGCCGAAGCCGGTGTTGTCCGAGTGCTCGGCCGCATCGATGGCCTGCAGCGCACGCTCGAACTGGCCACAGCGGCGCAGCAGATCGACCCGCATGATGCGCCCATAGAGCTGCGCCCCGTCGACCAGCCCGGCGTGGGCCTCGGCCTTGAGGAGTTCCTCGGCCGCCTGCAGGCGCAGCACCGCGGCCTGCTCTTCCCAATCCCGCACCTGCTGGCGCCGCGAGAAGGCCATGCCCGGCTCGGCCACCGCGGTGACGCGGGCGACCTCGGACAGCACGTCGTCCAGCGCCCACGCAGCCGCCGTCAAGGACAGCGCCGTCTTGGCGTGGCTGCCGCGGGACTGCTGGATCATGGCCTGTGCCGTCAGGTAACGCACCACGGGCGGCCAGCGCTCGTCGGTCAGGGCCGACTGATAGGCCAGCGTCTTGACGAGTGCCGATTCGGCTGCCGTCGGCCGACGAGAGATCTCCGGCGCGCAGTAGCCGCAGGTCTCGCAGTGCTGGGTGTATTCATCGGCCGGCGCGTGGTCCCTGCCGGTCGAGGGCCGCAGATCGAGCGTCGAACTGCCGGAAAGCTTGCGCGACAGCGCCGAGATCTGCTGCGACGACTCGCCGCAGTTTGCGCAGACCTGTTCGAAACCGATGACCAGATGCATAGCCAACTCCCTTGCCAACCTGTGCCGCACAGCTGCCTTCCGGCCGGTGAGGGCGACTATGCGCCGTCATGCCGCGGAGCGGGCAGCCATGCCAGGATGCTAGGGCCGCTTCCGTGAAAACCTGCCTTTGCAGAAGCCTGGATCAACGGCACGCAAGCAGCCCATCTGTCCGGACTGCGATCCGGCGCAGCCGGGGTTGTGCCGTCCGGCCCCGCGCGATGCGCGGATCAAGGCTGGGCGCCAAGGGGTCTTCGGAGCTTCAGCTGCGGCCCCTCGCGACCACACTGCCCAGGTGTCGTCGCTGCAGCTTGACCCAAGGTGAGGGCAGGCGGGCTTCGGCTCGGGGGTCCGGCAGTCAGGTGAGCGGGCGCTTATCCACAGCCTTGACGTTGCATTTGCTGACGGATAGTGATCACTCACCGTGATAAATTTCCTCCCCTGAGCTGGTGCTTTGGTTCCGGGCTAGGGATGGACTGGGCCTCAAGCAGCGGCGCGAACCCAACAAGATGTTCGTGTCCTCGAGACCGACCTGCGATGTGAAGGCGCCGCGGGGGGAGAGGCGCTGGGTCTGGCGTGATGGCACGCCTCGCCCGGCAGCGATCTGCGAACGCCGTCATCGAACTTTGTGCAGAGTCTTGTCTTGATCTTCGCTGCTTCCGCTTCATCCCTCTATCCCACGTTGTTGGCTGCCCGTCAGGAAACAGCCGGCCAGGCGTCCGCGCTGGCGGCCGGCAGGTCGCCGATCCAGCGCTTGCTGACATGGGTGACAACTGCTTTCAGGTCCGTGGGCTCAAGTTGGCCCCTGCGCCTGCCGATCGTGCTGGTCATGAAGATCAGCCTGATTGCGTTCCTCGTGGGCTGCAGCGTGGCAGCCCATGCCGCGGCCTGCCCCGATGACCCCAGCTGGAAAGCGCGCCTGCTCGAACAGCTGAACAGCATGCGCGCCAGCGGCGGCGCTTGCGCCGGCGAGGGCAGCTTCCTGCCGGGTGCTCCCGTGCGCTGGAATCCGGCGCTGGAGACCGTGGCCGCCGTGCAGGCCGCCTGGATGGCCGAGCGCGGCGAACTGCTGCACGTCGGCCGCAGCGGCGAAAGCATCGGCGAGCGTGCTCGCCAGGCCGATTACGTCTACGAGCGTGTGGGCGAAAACGTCGCGATGGGCTTCTTCCGCCTGGAGCAGGTGATGGAAGCCTGGCGCGCCAGCGCCAAGCACTGCAGCAACCTGCTGGATCCGCGCTACACGGAAGTGGCGCTGGCCTGCGTGCGGGCGCCCAACGGCCCCTGGTGGAGCATCGCGCTGGGCCGTCCCAACAGCAACACGCGCCAAGCCGCGACCTCGCGCGTCAGCTGGCGTCTGCAATGACGCCGCCGCCCAGGCAGACCTCGCCGTCGTAGAGCACGGCTGACTGCCCGGGCGTCACCGCCCACTGCGGCTGGTCGAAGCACAGGCTGATCCGCCCCGCCTGCGGCAGCAGCGTCAGCGCACAGGCTGCATCGCTCTGCCGGTAGCGCGTCTTCGCCGCCAGCCGGCCTTCCGGCGGCGGCTCGCCGGCCACCCAGCTCAGGTCGTCCGCGCTCAAGGCCGTTGACAGCAGCCACGGGTGGTCATGCCCCTGCACGACGGTCAGGCTGTTGTCGGCGAGGTGCTTGCGCGCCACATACCAGGGCGCATGTTCGCCGCCCCCGCTGGACTGCCCGCCGATGCCCAGACCCTGGCGCTGGCCGAGCGTGTAGAAGCTCAGGCCCACATGCTGGCCCACGCGCCGACCGCGCTCGTCGCGCATCGGGCCCGGCTCGTTGTGCAGGTAGCGCTGCAGGAACTCGCGGAAGGGCCGCTCGCCGATGAAGCAGATGCCGGTGGAATCCTTCTTGCGCGCATTGGGCAGGCCGATCTCCTGCGCCAGACGCCTGACGTCCGATTTCAGCAGCTCCCCCACCGGGAACAGCGTGCGCGAGAGCTGCGCCTGGTTCAGCCGGTGCAGGAAGTAGCTCTGGTCCTTGGCCGGATCCAGGCCCTTGAGCAGCTCGAAGCGGCCGGCGCGCTCGCGCACCCGGGCGTAGTGGCCGGTGGCGATGCGCTCGGCACCGCGCGCCAGCGCGTGATCGAGAAAGGCCTTGAACTTGATCTCGGCGTTGCACAGCACATCCGGGTTGGGTGTGCGGCCTGACTGGTATTCGCGCAGGAATTCGGCAAAGACGCGGTCCTTGTAGTCGGCCGCGAAGTTGACATGCTCGATCTCGATGCCGATGACGTCGGCCACGGCCGCCGCGTCGACAAAATCCTCGTTGGACGAACAGTAGCCGGAGCCATCGTCGTCCTCCCAGTTCTTCATGAAGATGCCCAGCACCTCGTGGCCCTGCTGCTTGAGCAGCCAGGCGCTGAGCGCGGAATCGACACCGCCACTCAGGCCCACCACGATGCGCTGCGGGCGCGTGCCGCGATCCACCACCATGGACGGATTGTCCCGCAGCGCAGACGGGCGGCCACCCCGAGGGGTGCCGCCCGTGCGTCCCGGGCCTGGAGCCCCGGACGGCAGAGTCAGCGGGTGAGCCCGGTCAGAAGGTGGCCCAGTCGTCGTCGCCGCCGGCCAGCGCGGGCGCGGCCGATTCGGTCTTGGCCTTGGGCGGGCTGCTGCTCTCGGCGCGCGGCGCCGATGCGGTGGCCGCCGGGGCGGGCGTGGATGGGCTGTCCGCTGCGGCGGGCCTGGCCTTGGCGGGCGCCCGCGCCGGTGCTGCGGTGGCCTTGCGCGGCGCAGGCTCGGCATCGAACAGATCCAGCGAGCCGCCACCTTGCGAGAGCCGGAAGGCGGCCACGGCCTGCACCAGCGCCTGCGCCTGGGACTTCAGGCTCTCGGCCGCGGCCGCGCTCTGTTCCACCAGCGCCGCGTTCTGCTGCGTGGCCTGATCCATCTGCGTGATGGCCTGGCCCACCTGCGCGACACCGGCGCTCTGCTCGGAGCTGGCGGCGCTGATCTCGCCCATGATGTCGGTGACGCGCTTGATCGAGGCCACCACTTCTTCCATCGTATGGCCCGCGCGGTCCACGAGCTCGGTGCCCTGGCCCACACGTTCCACGCTGGCGGTGATCAGCTCCTTGATTTCCTTGGCGGCCTCGGCACTGCGCTGCGCCAGGCTGCGCACCTCGGCGGCCACCACGGCAAAGCCGCGGCCCTGCTCACCGGCTCGCGCAGCTTCCACCGCGGCGTTCAATGCCAGGATGTTGGTCTGGAAGGCGATGCCGTCGATCACGCTGATGATGTCGGCGATCTTCTTGCTGCTGTCGTTGATGCCCTTCATGGTGTCCACCACGCGGGCCACCACGTCGCCGCCCTGAACCGCCACCGTGGACGCACTCATCGCCAGCTGGTTGGCCTGGCGGGCGTTGTCGGCATTCAGGCGCACCGTGGAGCCCAGTTCCTCCATCGAGGAAGCCGTCTCTTCCAGCGCCGAAGCCTGCTGCTCCGTGCGGCCCGACAGATCCATGTTGCCCTGCGCGATCTGCGAAGCCGCCGTGGCCACGCTGTCGGCATTGCGGCGCACCGTGCCCACCGATTGGCTGAGGGTCGCGACCATGCTCTTGAGGCTGGCCATGACGCTGCCCGTATCGCCCGAACGCACAACGATCTGCCGGCTCAGGTCACCCTTGGCGACCGCATCCACGACCTCGCGCAGCTCGTCGGGCTCGGCGCCCAGCGCGCGCGTCAGGCGCCGCCCCATGGTCAGGCCGACCGCCGAAGCCAGCACCAGGCCCAGCAGCAGCGTGCCGCCCAGCAGCATCAGCAAGCTGTTCTCGCGGGCATCGGCCTGGGTGGCCTCATGCTGGGCGGCCGCTTTCTGCATCTCCAGCAGCGCACGCAGATGCACGAGCGCAGACTCGTGCAGCTTGGGCACACGTTCGGCGATCAGCAGGCGCGCGCGCTCGTTCTCGCCAGCCTTCAGGGCGTCCACCGAGGCGCGCAGGCCGTCCTTGACGAACTGCGCTCGCGCGTCGGCGAACTTGCGCGCCAGTTCGGCTTCGTCGGCGTCCAGCGCCAGCTTCGCGAAGTCGTCCCAGGACTGGTTGGCCCGCGCGATGTTGGCTTCGATGGCCAGCGCCGCCGCGTTGTTCTTCTCCGGGCCGGGGTCGGCGGCGACCGTGGCGAGCTCCAGGCGACTGCTCGCGAGCGCGCTTTCCAGCGTGGCCAGGTGCGTGGCCGGCACCATGTGGTTGCTGTAGACGTTGTGCAGGCTCTGGCCCGTGCGATGCATGCCCCACAAGCCGGCGGCAGAGCACACGATCAGCAGCGTGATGCCCCCGGCCACCAGCAGGCCGAGTTGCGTGGAGATCTTCAGTCTGGACATCGGGCCCGCCCGTCAGTTGGAGAGTCAGTGCATCGGGCCGTCGACCAGCCCCATGTCGGGCGAGGCCATCAGCTTTTCGATGTCCAGCAGGATCAGCATGCGCTGGTCCAGCGCGCCGATGGCCATCAGGTGTTCGCTGTCGATCACGGAATTGAATTCCGGCACCGGGCGCAGCTGCTCCGGCGAGAGCGTGATGACGTCGGACACGCCGTCCACGACCATGCCCACCACGCGCTGACCGATGTGCAGCACGATGACCACCGTGAAGGCGTCGTACGCGCTTTGCTCCAGGTTGAAGCGCACGCGCATGTCGACGATGGGCACGATGGTGCCGCGCAGGTTGACCACGCCCAGCACATGCGATGGTGCGTTGGCGATGCGCGTGGGCTGCTCGAAGGAGCGGATCTCCTGCACACGCAGGATGTCGATGCCGTACTCCTCGGCGCCCAGCTTGAAGGCCAGGAACTCGCGGATGTTGCCGATCAGGGAGCTCTGCGCGGGCGCGCCGGCCTTGCCGGCGGCGGCGCGGGATGCGGGTGTGGACGCTTCCATCGGAAGGGGCCTTTCGGTTCTGCTGGGTGGACAAGGCCGCGCCCGGCAGCAAGGCCGGCACAGCCACGATAGAGGTCCACAGCTTAGGAAAGGCCAAGCGCCGGGAAGCCCGGAAAAGATGCGCTTTGGAGGGTCTTCTGCGCTCCGCGCGGACGCGGCTGACGCAGGCCCAAGACAGCCCCCGCGTGGGCTGCCTTGTGTCCGCCCCGCGCCCGCGCAAGACGCGGCCGCGGCTGACGCAGGCCCAATACAGCCCCCGCGGGGGCTGTCTCGTGTCCGCCCCGCGTCCGCGCGAGACGCGGCCGCGGCTGACGCAGGCGAAGAAGAGTCCTCAATGGACTCTTCTTCGTCCGGCGTCAGTGCTGCAGGATCTTGGAGAGGAAGTCCTTGGCGCGGGCGGAGCGGGCGTCGGGGTCGCCGAAGAAGTCGTCCTTGCGGCAGTCTTCGACGATCTTGCCCTGGTCCATGAAGATCACGCGGTGGCTGACCTTGCGCGCAAAGCCCATCTCGTGCGTCACGCACATCATGGTCATGCCTTCCTGCGCCAGCTGGATCATCACGTCCAGCACCTCGCCCACCATCTCCGGATCCAGCGCGGAGGTGGGTTCATCGAAGAGCATGACGATCGGATCCATGCTCAGCGCCCGTGCGATAGCCACGCGCTGCTGCTGGCCGCCCGAGAGCTGGCCGGGAAACTTGTCCTTGTGCGCCATCAGGCCCACCCGGTCCAGCATCTTCAGGCCCCGCGCCTTGGCGTCATCCGGGCTGCGGTTGAGCACCTTGATCTGCGCGATGGTGAGGTTCTCGGTCACGCTGAGGTGCGGAAACAGCTCGAAGTGCTGGAACACCATGCCCACGCGGCTGCGCAGCTTGGGCAGGTTGGTCTTGGGGTCGCTGATGCTGATGCCGTCGACGACGATGTCGCCCTTCTGGAAGGGCTCCAGCGCGTTGACGGTCTTGATCAGGGTGGACTTGCCGGAGCCCGAGGGCCCGCAGACCACGACCACCTCGCCCTTCTGGATGCGGGTGCTGCAATCGGTCAGGACCTGGAAGCTGCCGTACCACTTGCTGACGTTCTTGATGTCGATCATCGGGCGTCCTGACTATCGGATGATGGCGATCTTCTGCTGCAGCCGGCGGACCAGATAGGACAAGCCGAAGCAGATGGCGAAGTAGATGAGCGCGGCCACAAGGTAGGTTTCCACCGGCCGGTTGAAGTTGCGCCCCACGGTCTCGAAGCCCTTGAGCAGATCGTAGGCACCGATGGCATAGACCAGCGAGGTGTCCTGGAACAGGATGATGGTCTGCGTCAGCAGCACCGGCAGCATGTTGCGGAAGGCTTGTGGCAGGACGATCAGGCCCATGGTCTGCCGGTAGCTCATGCCCAGCGCGTAGCCCGCGGCGACCTGGCCGCGCGAAATGCTCTGGATGCCGGCGCGCATGATCTCCGAGTAGTAGGCCGCCTCGAACAGGGTGAAGGTGATGATGGCCGACGTCTCCGCACCGAGCGGCTTGCCGATTACCAGCGGAATCAGCAGGAAGAACCAGAGGATCACCATCACCAGCGGGATGCTGCGCATGGTGTTGACGTAGGCCGCCGCCGGCATCACCAGCCAGGGCCTGCCCGAGAGCCGCATCAGCGCCAGCAGGGTGCCGAGGATGATGCCGCCGACCATGGCGACCAGCGTCAGCTGCAGCGAGAAGATGAAGCCCTTGACGATGTAGCCGGAGATCAGTTCCGGCGTGAAGAAGGCGAAGTCGAGGGCCAGCATCAGTGGCCTCCCCCGCCGATCATGCCGGGGACGCGCACGCGGTTCTCGATGAACAGCGCGGCGCGGTTGATGGCGAAGGCGGAGATGAAATACAGCCCGGTCACCGCCAGGTAGACCTCGATGCCGCGCGAGGTTTCCTCCTGCGCCTGCAGGGCAAACAGCGTGAGTTCGGAAATGCTG
>JAEUOZ010000003.1 GCA_016790225.1 Rubrivivax sp. | reverse complement strand
TACGAGAGGACCGGAGTGGACGCACCTCTGGTGCATCGGTTGTCACGCCAGTGGCACAGCCGAGTAGCTAAGTGCGGAAGAGATAACCGCTGAAAGCATCTAAGCGGGAAACTCGTTCCAAGATGAGTCTTGCCGGGGCCTCGAGCCCCCTGAAGAGTCGTTCGAGACCAGGACGCTAATAGGCCGGGTGTGGAAGCGCAGCAATGCGTTAAGCTGACCGGTACTAATCGCTCGTGAGGCTTGACCCTATAACTCTGATCTCCGATGGCAAGCGAACAGCTCGCCAGCAGGACTTGATTCAGAGCGTTGTGCCAAGCTGGTACGCAATCAAAACTGATTTCGCTCTATGAATTGGCCGACTCGGGCTGCAAGAACCCGGGCGGCAACAAGTCAAGCCTGACGACCATAGCGAGGTGGCCCCACTCCTTCCCATCCCGAACAGGACAGTGAAACGCCTCTGCGCCGATGATAGTGCGGATTCCCGTGTGAAAGTAGGACATTGTCAGGCTATTTAAAAGAGAAAGCCCGACTCGAAAGAGTCGGGCTTTTTTCTTTCCAGCGTCACAAAAGGACAAGAATCGAGCGCGGAGCCCTCAAGGCCTGGTCGTCCGCTCGCTGCCAACCCACACGCCCGCCGGACGCGCACGACCCTACCAGCGCAGTCGGCGCACTAAAGTGGCGGCTCTGTGCAGGCGGCACAATCCGAGAGCGCACGGCACTCCGCCAATCGCCTTCTTTGTCTGGAACGAACCGAAGATGCCCGAAAAGAACACTCCTCCTTTGCAGGCCATGTCGGACGCCATCCGCGCGCTGGCCATGGATGCCGTGCAGCAGGCCAATTCTGGTCACCCGGGCGCTCCGATGGGGATGGCAGACATCGCGACCGTCCTGTGGACGCGACATCTTCGGCACAACCCCAGTGATCCTCGATGGTCGAATCGTGACCGCTTTGTGCTGAGCAACGGTCACGCGTCGATGCTGCTTTATGCGCTGCTGCACTTGAGCGGGTACCCGTTGTCGCTTGACGAACTCCGCCACTTCCGACAACTGCACAGCCAGACGCCGGGTCACCCCGAGTACGGCATCACGCCGGGCGTCGAGACCACCACCGGACCGCTGGGCCAGGGATTGGCCAATGCCGTCGGGATGGCTTTGGCCGAGAAACTGCTCGCCAAAGAGTTCAACCGGGCCTCCCATGAGGTCGTCAACCACCGCACCTACGTCTTTCTCGGTGACGGCTGCCTCATGGAAGGTGTCAGCCACGAGGCCTGTGCACTCGCCGGTGCATGGAAGCTGGATCGCCTCGTCGCCTTCTACGATGACAACGGCATCAGCATCGACGGGCCCGTCCAGCCCTGGTTCATCGACAACACGCCACAACGCTTCGAGGCCTATGGGTGGCGAGTACTGGGTCCCATTGACGGCCATGACCATGAGGCCATCCATGCTGCCATTCTCGACGCCCAACAAACGTCCGGACGTCCCACCCTGGTCGTGTGCCGCACGCAGATCGGAAAGGGATCCCCCAACCGCGCAGGAACCGCCAAGGCACACGGCGAGCCGCTTGGCGCCGCGGAAATCGCGCTGACGCGCGCCGCTCTGGGATGGACGCCGGGCGCTTTCGAAATACCGACGGCCATCGTCGCAGCGTGGAACCAGCGCGAGTCCGGCCAGGCCGCACAGCAATCCTGGTCATCAGCCTTCGACGCGTACGAGAAGGAATACCCGGAGCTGGCCGCCGAATATGCGCGGCGCGTTGCCACTTCGCTGCCCCCGACATTCGAGCGCCAAGCCGACGACACCATCTCTTCCTTGGATCAGCGTGCTGAAAGTGTCGCCACCCGCCGGGCCAGCCAACAGGTGCTGGAGGCGTTCACGGCACAGCTGCCAGAACTCCTCGGCGGATCAGCGGATCTGACGGGATCGAATCTCACGCAGACGTCACATACCCCGCCCCTGCGCGTAGCTGAAGATGGAACGCCCAATGGTGGCCGGCACATCAACTACGGCGTCCGAGAGTTCGGGATGGCTGCCATCATGAATGGCATCGCGCTGCATGGTGGATTCATCCCCTATGGGGGCACCTTCCTGACCTTCAGCGACTACAGCCGCAACGCCTTGCGCATGGCCGCGCTGATGAAGATCCGGGTGATCCACGTCTTCACCCACGACTCGATCGGCCTTGGCGAAGACGGGCCGACACACCAGAGTGTCGAGCACGCGGCCAGTCTGCGCCTGATCCCGAACCTGGATGTCTGGCGGCCAGCCGATACCACGGAGACCGCTGTCGCCTGGACCTCGGCCTTGGCCAGCGCGCAGCGGCCGACAGCGCTGCTCTTGAGCCGGCAGAACCTTCCTCACCTGCCCAAGACGAACCTCGCCGACATCGGCCGGGGCGCGTACGTCCTCGCCGAGCCCAGCGAAGTCGGCCTCCGTCGGCGCCGCGCGGACGCGGTGATCATCGCCACCGGCAGCGAAGTCCAACTGGCAATGCACGCCCAGGCTGACCTGGCGCGCCTTGGCGTTGCGGTGCGGGTGGTCAGCATGCCCAGCACCACCGTATTCGATCGTCAGCCGCGTGCCTACAAGGAATCGGTACTCCCGGCAGGCGTACCGAGGATCGCCGTGGAAGCCGGCGTCACGGACGGCTGGTGGAAGTATGGCTGCGCGGCCGTGCTGGGCATCGACACCTACGGAGAGAGCGCGCCGGCGGCAACACTGTTCCGGCACTTTCACTTCACGACCGAAAACCTGGTGGCCACCGTACAGGCGGTACTGGCCCGAGCGTGAGTCATCGCCTGCCGGTCAACCGATGCAGAAGCCCCATGCCGAGTCGAGCGCATGGCGTCCGCGGACCTGGCCAAACGGGCCCAGCTGCGCCGTTCGACGCCGCTCTTGAGCGTCTGCACCCTGAGAGCTGCCCCCCCAATACCGCAGCAGCCAAAACTGGGAATGCGACGCGGTGACAGAATCCCCAGATGCAACCCGCGAGGCGCCGGCTCGCCCGCGGGTCCCCGGCGACGCCCCGAAGCCTTGTGCAGAAGCTTGCCCACCCTTTCGCGGCCCTGAATGGCCACCCGCCCGCCTCTGAATCCTCATCGCCCTGACCAGGAGATCCTCCGATGACCATCAAGATCGGCATCAATGGCTTCGGCCGCATCGGACGCATGGTGCTGCGTGCCGCCCTCGCCAACCACAAGGACATCCAGATCGTCGGCATCAACGACCTGCTGGAGCCGGACTACCTTGCCTACATGCTGCAGTACGACAGCGTCCATGGCCGCTTCAAGGGCGAGGTGGCAGTCGAGGGCAAGACGCTGATCGTGAACGGTCAGAACATCCGCCTGACGGCAGAGAAGGACCCCGCAGCCCTCAAGTGGGCTGACGTCGGCGCGGACATCATCGTGGAAGCCACGGGCCTCTTTCTCACCAAGGAAACCGGCCAGAAGCACATTGATGCCGGCGCCCGCAAGGTCATCATGAGCGCGCCGTCCAAGGACGACACGCCGATGTTCGTCTACGGCGTCAACGATCAGACCTATGCCGGGCAGGCCATCATCAGCAACGCCAGCTGCACGACCAACTGCCTCGCGCCGGTCGCCAAGGTGCTGAACGACACCTTCGGGATCAAGCGAGGCCTGATGACGACCGTGCATGCGGCCACGGCAACGCAGAAGACCGTCGACGGCCCGAGCAACAAGGATTGGCGCGGCGGACGGGGCATCCTCGAGAACATCATTCCCAGCAGCACGGGTGCTGCCAAGGCCGTGGGCGTCGTGATCCCGGAACTGAACAAGAAGCTCACCGGCATGGCATTCCGGGTACCCACGTCTGACGTCTCGGTCGTCGACCTCACCGTGGAACTGGTCAAGGAGGCCAGCTACGACGACATCTGCAAGGCCATGAAGGCTGCGAGCGAGGGTTCGATGAAGGGCGTTCTCGGCTACACCGAGGACAAGGTCGTGGCGACCGATTTCCGCGGTGAAGAGTGCACCTCCGTCTTCGACGCCGATGCCGGCATTGCGCTGGACAAGACCTTCGTCAAGGTGGTTGCCTGGTACGACAACGAATGGGGATACAGCAACAAGGTGCTCGAGATGGTCCGCGTGATGGCGCGCTGAAGGTGGACTCGAGGCTTCGACGGGCGGCTGCCCGTCGGCCGCTCCCAGGCCCTTACGATCCCGTCCCGAAGAACGAGCCCGCCGTCGCGGGCTTTTTTGTTTCCAGCTGTCACTGCTGAACCGCCGCCGCTGACCCGCACACACGCCTGCGGCCATCCACTGATGAAGGCGACGAACCGGCGCCCTACACTGCGCCGCATGAACCTTCGCCCTCTCATGAAACGCGCCCGCGGGATCGGGTGCGCGCTCATCGCTTTCCCGCTGATGGCCGCCGCCGAGCGCGCCCCGCAGCCGCCCCGGATCCCGAGTGCCCCGGCGGATCAGGCGCGTGTCATCGTCGCCTAC
The DNA here is from genome assembly GCA_016790225.1 of Rubrivivax sp. Next base: position 18,012 of record JAEUOZ010000003.1, on the reverse strand, counting down.
AAGCACCAGGCGACTCTGCTGCGGCAGTTCCCCTTGACGCGCGGCGCCCAGCGGGACCAGGTGGACCTGGTGATGCAAAGCCGCGCGCAGGCCCTGACGCGATCAGCCCGCGTCCCCTTGACGACCGGGCGAGCCTTCTCCGACCGCATGCACGTGATCCACGCGCGCGGCATCTCATCGCAGGAACTGGTTCGCCGCCTCTCGGCCGATGCCGACGTGGCCTACGCCGTCCCGGACGGGCGCAAGCGCGCGCTGATGATCCCCAACGATCCACTCTATGCCGCGGGCCCGCCAGTCAACCTGGCCTTCCAGACGGGCGGGCCGGCCAACGGTCAGTGGTACCTGAAGCCCCCGACGGCAGAACTGCGTTCATCCATCAACGCACCTGCCGCCTGGGATCTTGTGCCCTCCGCAGGCGGTGGTGTGGTGGTCGCCGTGCTGGATACCGGCGTGCTGTCCGACCATCAGGACCTCATCGGCCGCGTCCTGCCAGGCCGTGACCTCATTGCCGATCTCGCCAGCGCGAACGACGGGGACGGCCGCGACAATGACGCGAGCGACGCCGGCGACTGGATCACCAGCAGCGAGAACCAGAGCGGTCCGTTCGCCAACTGCGGCGTCGAAAACAGCTCCTGGCACGGCACCCGCGTGGCCGGCATCATCGGTGCCGCCACCAACAATGGCCTGGGCATGGCGGGCATCGCCCACGGAGCCCAGATCCTGCCGGTTCGTGTGCTGGGCAAGTGCGGCGGCGTCGACTCGGACATCATCGCCGGAATGCTGTGGGCCGCGGGCATCGATCAGCCCGGGCTTCCAGGCGCCAACCCGAGGGCGCAGGTGCTCAACATGAGCCTCGGCAGCACCGGCACCTGCTCTGCCGCCTACCGTGACGCCGTCGCCCGGGTGAATGCGGCTGGGGCGGTCGTGGTCGCCGCGGCCGGCAACAGCGCCGGACGTGCCGTAGGCGAGCCCGCCAACTGCCCGGGCATGATCGCCGTCGCCGGACTGCGACACGCGGGCAGCAAGGTGGGCTTCTCGGATCTCGGGCCTGAGATCGCCATTGCAGCTCCGGGGGGCAACTGCGTCAACATCACGCCCGGAACACCCTGCCTCTACCCCATCGTCACCACGACCAACCTCGGCACGACCCGGCCCCTGGCGGGCGGTGGTTCCTTTGGTGACTCGTTCAACATCTCGGTCGGGACCAGCTTCGCGACGCCCATCGTTGCCGGAGTCGCCGCGCTGGTGATCGCCGCGCAGCCCAGCCTGACGCCTGCCGAGGTGCGCAATGTCCTGCAGGCTACGGCACGCCCATTTCCCAGCACAGGCGCCGACAACGGCCCAGACGATCCGACGCCGGTCAGCCAATGCACGGCGCCCGGCAGCACCGATCAACTGCAGTGCTACTGCACCTCGGCCCTGTGCGGCGCCGGCATGGTGGACGCCCAAGCCGCCACGGCGATGGCGCTGCAGGGGCTCTTTGCGCGAATCAACGTGCTGACAGTCGACCCCCGGGCGGGCAGCGCGCTCCAGCTGTCCAGCAGCACCAGCCTGGCAGGCGCAGGGCGCAGCATCGTCGGCTGGAACTGGGCGCTCGTGAACAGTGGCGGCATCGTCAACGGCTTCAGCGGAGCCACCAACGCGGCAACAGCGGCCCTCCAGCCGAGCGCCGCCGGCAACGTGACCGTGCGACTCAGCGTGACCGACAGCACCGGCCGCACGGCATCGGCCGATCTCACCGTTGCCGTGGCGGCCGCAGCCGTGCAGCCGCCGGCCGGCGGAGGGGGCTCGTCCTCTGGCGGCGGCGCTGCGGCCGGGGGCTGGCTGCTGGCCTTGCTGGCCCTGGGTATCGCGCTGGGATGGGCGCGCAGGTCAGAACGGCGCTGAAGCCCGCCGGGCCTTGATCAGCGGCCCGATTCGGCCACAGGCTCGCTGCCGACCCAGCCAAACAGGCAGCGAGTTCAACGCAGATCAGATGCCGGCCGGCGGGCTTGCGCTGGCCGCGGGAGCCGAGGCCGCACCGGGTGAGGACGCGGCGGAGGCGCTCGCCGCCGCCGCGGTGGCAGGCAAGGCAGCAGACGGCCGCAGATTGGGTTGCACCTGCTCAGGCCGCAGCTGGCGCGCCAGGCGCTGCGGTTCGCGCTCGCTCGCGCCCGGGGGCTCCCACAAGGGCGCGAGATGGCCTTGCCACCAGGCAAAGGCCAGCGCGTTGGCCAGCAGCAAGAGGACAACCAGCGTCCTCACGACGCCTGCCCCGAAACACCACCGGGCCTGACGCTGACCTCGCCACTGTTGACCAGCACGCGACGTCCGTCGTCGCACAGCAGACGCAGCGCCCCGCGTTCGTCCACCCCTTCGGCGACGCCCGAAGGCGCCCCGGCTTGCGTCGTCGTCACGCGCTGACCCGCCAGGGCATCGCGCTCGGCATAGCTTGGCATGAAGGCCGCAAAACCGAGGCTTTCAAAGCGCTGCACGGCCCTGGCCAGCGCCGGCGCGATCAGCGCAAGCACCTGCGGTGCACTGGCGCCGGGAAGCAGCTCCTGCAGGCAGGCTGAGCCCGAACTGAAATCCTCACCCGCGATCGGCAGGATGTTCAGGCCAATCCCGACCACGCACATGCGACGCCCCCCGATCGGCACGGTCTCGATCAGGATACCGCCCAGCTTGCGTCCGCCCAGCGGCGCGGCGCTGTCCTGCAGCCACAGGTCATTCGGCCACTTCAGGCGCAGCTGCAGAGGAAGGCCCTGCGCCGGACTCTCCAGCACATCGGCGATCGCGGCACCCACGGCCAGCGACAGCCCGGACCAATCGACCGGGCTCAAAGGCAGCGCAAGCGAAAACGTCAGGGAGGCGCCGGGCTGCGCCGACCAGCTGCGGCCCATGCGTCCGCGCCCCCGCGTCTGGTGCTCGGCCACCAGCAGGCAGGGCTGAAAGTCCATCGAGCGACGGCCGTGCTGCGGCTGCGAGCCCAGGGACGCGGGCGCCGTCGAACGGTTCCATGCCGGCGTGCGCTGGCTGGAAGAGAGCCGGGCGCGCTCCACCAGGGCCGTATTGGTCGATTCCACCCGCGCCATCACCTCCACGGCAACGCCCGGCAACAAGGGGTCGAGCGCGCTCCACAGAGCCTGCGTGTTCCAGGCGAGCTGCAAGGTTTCGGAGGCCGTCATCTCAGCGCTTGGGAGACAGCATCGTGCCGCGGCACTTGGGGCTGCCGCACCGGCAGGCGTACTGCTTCTTCAGGCTCGGCGTATAGCGTTCGTCGATCGTCAGCCGGTAATCGTAGAAGAGCTCATCGCCCGCCTTGAGGGCACGCAGGGCCTTGATGAAGACCCGCCCTTCGGTTTCGTCGCTCTCGCAGTTGGGCTCGCAGGCATGGTTGATCCATCGCGAGGCATTGCCGCCGAAGCTCGCATCGATCACGCAGCCATCGTCGATGTGGAAATAGAACGTGTGATTCGGGTCGCTGGGATCGTGGGGATGCCGCCGCAGGGCTTCATCCCAGCTGATGCGTTCGCCGGTGTATTCGATGATGACCTCGCCGGCCCGGATCGGCTGGAGTGCAAAGACCCCTTTGCCATGCACGCCGCTGCGGCGTACCTGGATGCGCCTGCCGCTGGACTGGCGAGGAGAAATGGTGCTGTTACCGTTCGTCATGAGTACGCCATCACCCGTTGCAGACAAGTGATCGCAAACTTGTGATTTGAGTCACACGGGCCGTGTCATTCTAGGCAGCCGCAGCGCTGGCTTGGGGTCGTGGCACGACACCCCGGCCCCGCTGGGGGAAGTGCAGGTGTGACCTAACGTAACGTCCCTGTTGGTGAATTTGCAGGGCTTGTGGACGGGTTGCCGGCATTCGTTACATTGAAGTCATGGGCGCGCGTGCGCGAGTGCGCGCGAGACCCGGCATTCTAGGCACCCCTTTGGGGGTGTACCGACCTGAAGAAACATGGATCGATGACCAAGACCATCATCATTGCCGAGAAGCCGAGCGTGGCGCAGGACATCGTGCGTGCGCTCACCTCGGTCGCCGGCAAGTTCGAGAAAGCGGCCGAACACTTCGAGAACGAGCGCTACGTCGTGACGTCCGCGGTCGGCCACCTGGTGGAGATCAAGGCCCCGGAGGAGTACGACGTCAAGCGCGGCAAGTGGAGCTTTGCGCATCTGCCCGTGGTGCCACCGCACTTCGACCTGGCCCCGATCGACAAGGCCAAGAGCCGGCTCAATGCCGTCGTCAAGCTGGTCAAGCGCAAGGACGTGAGCGCCATCATCAATGCCTGCGACGCGGGGCGCGAAGGTGAACTGATCTTCCGCCTGATCGTCCAGTACGCCGCGGGCGCCAAGAAGGATCTGGGCAAGCCGATCCAGCGGCTGTGGCTGCAAAGCATGACTCCGCAGGCCATTCGCGAAGGCTTCGAGCGCCTGCGCTCAGAGTCCGACATGCAGGGCCTGGCCGATGCCGCGCGCAGCCGCAGCGAGGCCGACTGGCTGGTGGGCATCAACGGAACGCGCGCCATGACGGCGTTCAACTCTCGGGATGGCGGCTTCTTCCTGACCACCGTCGGCCGGGTGCAGACACCCACGCTCAGCATCGTTGTGGAGCGCGAGGAGAAGATCCGCAAGCACGTGTCGCACGACTACTGGGAGCTGCGCGCCAGCTTCGATGCCGCCGCCGGCGTCTATGAAGGCAAGTGGTTCGATCCGAAGTGGAAGAAGAACCCGGACGATCCTGAGGCCCGCGCCGACCGCTTCTGGAGCGCCGAGCAGGCCGAGGCGATCGCCAAGGCCTGTCTGGGGCAGCCGGCCAGCGTGAGCGAGGAGGCCAAGCCCAGCACGCAGAGCAGCCCGCTGCTGTATGACCTGACCACCCTGCAGCGCGAGGCCAATTCGCGCTTCGGCTTCAGCGCCAAGACCACGCTGTCCATCGCGCAGGCGCTGTACGAGAAGCACAAGGTGCTGACCTATCCCCGCACCGATTCGCGCGCGCTGCCCGAGGACTACCTCGCCACCGTGAAGAGCACCTTCGAGATGCTGGCCACCGAAGACCTGCCGGGCCCGCTGCGCGAGCTCTCGGCCCACGCGCGGCGCGGCATGAAGGAGGGTTATGTCAAACCTTCCAAACGAGTCTTCGACAACAGCAAGGTGTCGGATCACTTCGCGATCATCCCCACCCTGCAGGCGCCCAGGTCGCTGACCGAGATCGAGGCCAAGCTCTACGACCTGGTCGTCAAGCGCTTCATCGCCGTCTTCTATCCGCCGGCGGAATACCTGGTGACCACGCGCATCAGCAAGGTGAAGGTGGCTGCCGAAGAGCACCACTTCCAGACCAACGGCAAGGTGCTGGTCAATCCCGGCTGGCTGCAGGTGTACGGCAAGGAGGCGCAGGACGAAGATGCGAATCTGGTGCCGATCCAGCCTGGCGAGATCGTGCGCACCGAGAGCGTGGATGTGAAGGCCTTGCAGACCAAGCCGCCCGCGCGCTACACCGAGGCCACGCTGCTGTCGGCGATGGAGGGCGCGGGCAAGCTGATCGATGACGACGAGCTGCGCGAGGCCATGGCCGAGAAAGGCCTGGGAACACCAGCCACGCGCGCGGCCATCATCGAGGGCCTGATCCTGGAAAAGTACATGCTGCGCGAGGGTCGCGAGCTGGTGCCCACCGCCAAGGCCTTCCAGCTGATGACCTTGCTGCGCGGGCTGGATGTGCAGGATCTCACCAAGCCCGAGCTCACCGGCAACTGGGAATTCCAGCTGGCCGAGATGGAGCATGGCCGCCTGAAGCGCGAGGCCTTCATGGCCGGCATTGCCGCCATGGCCGAGCGCATCGTGCGCAAGGCCAAGGAGTACGACCGCGACACCATCCCGGGTGACTACGCCACGCTGGCGTCACCCTGCCCCAACTGCGGCGGCGTGGTGAAGGAGAACTACCGGCGCTTCGCCTGCACGGGCGCCGACGGTGCTTCCGAGGGCTGCGGTTTCTCCATCACGAAGATTCCGGCCGGGCGCGCATTCGAGATCCGCGAGGCGGAAGCCTTCCTGCGCGACAAGCAGATCGGCCCGCTGGAGGGCTTCCGCTCCAAGGCCGGCTGGCCCTTCACAGCCGAGATGAAGCTCGTGCGTGACGAAGACATCGGCAACTGGAAGCTCGAGTTCGACTTCGGCGACGATGAGCGCGGCGCCGAGTCCGACGGCGAACCGGTGGACTTTTCCGATCAGGCCTCCCTGGGTGCCTGCCCCAAGTGCCAGGGCCATGTGTATGAACACGGCAGCAGCTACGTCTGCGAGCACGCCGTCGGGGCGCATGTCACCTGCGATTTCAAGAGTGGCAAGGTCATCCTGCAGCAGCCGGTGCCGCGCGAGGAGATGACGCGCCTTCTGGGCACAGGCAAGACCGCGCTCCTGGAAAACTTCGTCTCCAACAAGACGCGCCGCAAGTTCAAGGCCTTCCTCAGCTATGACAAGAAGGAAGGCAAGGTGATCTTCGAATTCGAGCCGCGCGCGCCCAAGGTGCCGGCCAGGAAGGCCGCTTCAGGCAAGGCGGCCGCGTAGCTTGCCTTGTGGGCGCAGCATGTGCGTCGTACGGGCGCCGTACGGGCACCGCATGGGCGCCGCATGAGTGCGCCCGGGCGGGCTGGTGCGGGTTGCAGGCGTTTGGGAGAATCGGCCGATGCAGATCGACGACATCCCCGCCTACATGGCGCATACGGGCGCCGCGGCCCGTGCCGCCTCCAGCCTGATGGCGCGTGCCGCCACGGCCAGCAAGGACGCCGCCCTTCGCGCGCTGGCCCGGGGCCTGCGCGAAGCCGGCCTGGCGCTGCGCGAGGCCAATGAGCGTGACCTGGCGGCCGCTCAGGCCGCCGGGCTGTCGCCGCCCATGGTCGACCGTCTGCGTCTGACGCCCGCGGCCATAGAGACCGTGGCGGCCGGCTGCGAGCAGCTCGCCGCGATGCCCGATCCCATCGGCGAGATCACCGGCGTCAAGCGCCGCCCCTCGGGCATCAGCGTGGGGCAGATGCGCGTGCCGCTGGGTGTCTTCGGCATGATCTACGAGAGCCGCCCCAACGTGACGATCGAGGCCGCTTCACTGGCCATCAAGAGCGGCAATGCCTGCATCCTGCGCGGCGGATCCGAGGCGCTGCAGTCCAACCTGGCCCTGTGGCGCCTGGTGCAGACGGCGCTTGAAGCGGCCGGCCTGCCCGCCGAAGCCGTGCAACTGGTGCAGACCACCGACCGTGCCGCCGTGGGTGCGCTGATCGCCATGCCGCAGCATGTGGACGTGATCATCCCGCGCGGTGGCAAGGGCCTGATCGAGCGCATCTCGGCCGAGGCGCGCGTGCCGGTGATCAAGCACCTGGACGGCAACTGCCACGTCTACGTGGATGGGGCGTTTGACCTGGAACAGGCGGTGGCCGTCACCGACAACGCCAAGACGCAGAAGTACAGCCCCTGCAATGCTGCAGAGTCCCTGCTGGTGCACCGTGATGCTGCGGCAAGCTTCCTGCCGCGCATCGGCGAGCGCTTTGCCGCCAAGGGCGTTCAGATGCGCGGCGACGAACGTGCATTGAGCCTGCTGGCGGCGGTGCCCGGGGCCGATCTGGTGGCCGCCCATCCCGCCGACTGGAGCGAGGAGTACCTCGCGCCCATCATCAGCATCAAGGTGGTGGATTCGCTGGACGAGGCGATCGCTCATGTCAACCGTTATGGCTCGCACCACACCGACGCCATCCTCACGACGGATCACGTGCATGCGATGCGCTTCCTGCGCGAAGTGGATTCGGCCAGCGTGATGGTCAACGCCAGCACGCGCTTTGCCGATGGCTTCGAGTACGGGCTGGGCGCCGAGATCGGCATCAGCACCGACAAGTTCCACGCCCGGGGGCCGGTGGGCCTGGAAGGCCTGACTTCGATGAAGTGGGTGGTGCTGGGGCAGGGCGAACTGCGCGGCTGACCGCGCAGAGCCGGCCGTCGCGCGGGTGGCGCCGGAGCCGATCAGCCCGCGCCGCGCGTGCGCGGCATCAGGCGTTCATCCTTGGGGACGCTGTCGGCATCGTCCAGCTCGAAGGCGATCTGGGTGCACACCGCCCGGCACAAGGTGGCGGCACGTTCGCTTTCGATGCGGTAGTAGATCTGCGTCGCCTCGCGGCGCTTGCCCAGCACGCCCGCGCGGTACAGCGTGGACAGGTGCTGGCTCATGTTCGGCTGCGTGGTATCGATTTCGTCGAGCAACTGCGAGACGTTCTTCTCGCCATGGCACAGGGCGCTGAGGATCCTCAGGCGGATGGGCGTGGACAGCAGGCTGAACAACTCGGCCGCCGTGGCAAAGACGGCGTCGGAATCGTCGGCAGGCGTGGTCGCGAGGGTGGCCATGTAAGGAGTGCTTGCTTATATGCGTAAGCAATGATGCTCACCGCAGGCATTGCGGTCAAGCCCCGCAAGCCCAGGCCGCCGTGCCGAGGCCGCCGGCTGCTTATGGCTGGCGTGCGCCTTTGGCCGCCAGGCCGAACCGATAGTGATCCCGTTGCAACACCGCGGCGATGGCGGTCACTTCTTCCGGAAACAGGCTCAGCTTGAGTTCGACGCTGCACAGATCGACCATGCCGCGCAAGGCGCCGGGCGTGTTGATGCGGCCGGTGGGCCGATAGATCGCCGAGCCATCGCCGCCCACGCGTCGCACGTGGCAGGCGCTGCACTTGTGCTCGGCGATCAGCTGGGCGCCCAGGTTCAGATCGGCATCCTTGAACAGTTCGGCAGCGCTGGGGCCGGTGGCAGCTGCGCCCGCTGCGGTGGATTGCGCGAAGGCCGCGGGACACAGCGCGAGCAGTGCCGCGACCAGGGTCGCCGAAAGCCAGACGGATCGGATCAAGGCAGTCTCCTGGAGCGTGAATGGCAATGAGGGTGGGGGCAAGGCGCTCAGCGGGCCAGCGACGCCAGCGCCAGGACGTCATCTTCGGCCATCTCGCCCGGGATCTGCTGCAGCAGGCGGCCTTGCCGATCGACGGTGACCGTCAGCGGCGTGATGCGCCGCGGGCTCAGCCGCGCGGCCAGCGGCTCCCAATCAAGCGTCAGCGGAAACTCATGGCCGTGGCGCGCCATGTGCCGGCGCGTTCCGGCAGGATCGTTTTCGCGCACGACGCCCAGGATCTGCAAGGGCAGCGCAGCCTTGCTGCGCTGAAGCCGGGTCAGGTGCGCGTTGTGGCGCACGCAGTAGGGGCAGTTGAGTGACCAGAAGACCACGATGACCGCCTGCCCGGCAGCCTCTCGCGGGCCCCAGCGGCCGCCCCCGAGCAGTCTGAGTTCGGGCCAGGCCACGCTGTCCCCGGGCTTCGCCGCGGTGGCTAGCGCAGGCGTCGGCAGCCAGGCCGCGGCACCCAGTGCCAGCATCTGCGCCGCGGCGCCCAGGGCATGGCGGCGGGTCGTGTCCGGGCGGCCGAACGGCGCACGCGGGCTGCCGCGGGCCTCGTCGGGCAGGATCCCTGCTGCAGCCGGCCCGGCGTTCATGGACCCGAGCGCTCCATCAGGAGGTAGGTGTTGTAGGCGTTGATGCGGTTGGCGACGGCAAACAGCGGCAGGTGCGCAAAGCGGGACCAGTCCGTGCGCGCATAGGCCTCTTCGAAAGGATCCATGTTGCGGGCGGCCTCGCCCATGGTGCGGCGCAGATAGGCCAGGTAGTCCCTCGTGAGCTGCAGATCAGCTTTTGCACTCTGCGACGCCGGGCCGTGCCCCGGCAGGATCAGCTGCGCCTCGTAGGAGAGAAGCAGGTCCAGCGCCTCGATCCAGCGTCCACTGTCGGCCTGACCGACAAACGGCACACGGCCGCGAAAGACGAGGTCGCCGGCCACCAGCACGCGCTGCTGGGGCAGCCACACCAGCAGGTCCTCCGGGGTGTGCGCGGGCCCTGCCGGGCGAAGATCCAGATCCACGCCGCCCACGGTGAGGCGCGTGGGCGCCTCGATCCACAGATCGGCGGCAACCAGCCGGGTGTTCTCGTCGATGGCCGGGGCCAGTTCCTGGCGGCTGGCCTGCAGGCGCAGTTGGGCGGTGTCCGAATTCAGGTAGAGCCGCGCATCGCGCTGCGCAACGATCGTCGCGCCGGCAGCCTTGAAGGTCTGCAGACCGTAGATGTGGTCAGCGTGGTAGTGCGTGACGATCACGTGGCTCACGCGCTTGGGCGTGATGCGCGCGATCTCGGCCAGCAGTTCCTCGGCCAGCGCGGGGGACCCCAACGCGTCAAAGACCACCACGCTGTCGCGCGTGACCACGAAGCTGGCGTTGGAGATGAAGTTGCGATTGGCCGACGAGCCCAGCGCCGACAGGCCCTGCACCAGATAGACCTCAGGTGCCACCCGCTGCGCGACCGGGCGTTCGGTCTGTGCCGCGGCCCCTTGCGCCAGCCCCAGTGCGATCCATCCGGCAACGGCCCAGCGTCTCAGGCTCCAGGTGGCCGGCAACTGCGGTGGGCGGCGGAAGTTGAACATCAGCATCAGCTGATATTAGACATGACACCCCCACTTGTCACGGCGTTCACCTGATCATGCGCAAATCAGTCGGAAAGACCTAGGGTAAGTCGCTAGGTGACGATGTCAGGGTCGAGTCGACGGAATCCCGTCAAAATAAGTGATGACTGATAAGTCAAGTCGCATGTGCCTTGCCCGAAAAGGGGCAGGGCGCACCTCTGCAGACACAGGCAGGAGATTTCGATGAAACAAGCCCCCTGGCTCACGGCCATCGTGCTGGCGGCCACCGTCAGCACGGCTGCGCAGGCTCAAGCGCCCGCGCCCAACCCCCAACTGGGCAGAAACCTGGCGGCAACCTGCGCCAACTGCCACGGCACCAACGGCCAGGCACGCGGTGACATGAAGCCGATCGCCGGCATGCCCGCGGACAAGCTGATCGCCATGATCAACGACTACCGCAGCGGCAACCAGCCCGCGACGATCATGCACCAGATCGCCAAGGGCTATACCGAAGAGCAGATCCGGTTGATTGCAGCCTATCTTGCTGCCCAACCGGCCAAGAAATGAGGAGGCACGAGATGGCTAACATTCAATTTTCGCGTCGTCACCTGCTGGGCGCCGGCGCGGCGCTTGCCGCCACCTCGCTGGCCGGCTGCGCCGGCATGGGCACCGGGCCCTCCATCGGCCGTGTGGTGGTGATCGGCGGTGGCTTCGGCGGCAGCACGGCGGCCCGCTACCTGAAGATGTGGGGCGGCAACGTGGATGTCACGCTGGTGGAGCGCAGTGCCAGCTTCATCTCCTGCCCGATCAGCAACCTGGTGATCGGCGGTCATCGCCAGATGAGCGACATCACCCGTGGCTACGACGGCCTCAAGGCCATGGGCGTCAAGTTTGTCCAGGGCGAAGTCAGCGCGATCGATGCGGCCGGCAAGAAGGTGCGCCTGGCCGGCGGGGGCGAGCTGCCCTATGACCGCCTCATCGTGTCGCCTGGCATCGACTTCATGCTGGATCAGGTCGGCGGCCTGCAGGCGGCGCTGGACAGTGGCCGCGTGACGCACGGCTGGAAGGCGGGCCCGCAGACGGTTGCGCTGCGCCGCCAGCTGGAGGCCATGCCCGATGGCGGCGTGGTGGCCATGGCGATCCCCAAGGTGCCTTACCGCTGCCCGCCCGGGCCCTATGAGCGTGCCTGCATGATCGCCAGCTACCTGAAGACGGCCAAGCCCAAGAGCAAGCTGCTGGTGCTGGATGCCAACCCCGAAGTGCAGTCGAAGAAGGCGCTGTTCGAGAAGGCCTTCAACGATCACTACAAGGGCATCCTCGAGTACAGGGTCAACAACGAGATCAAGGAAGTCTCGGGCAATGTTGCCAAGCTGGAATTCGATGACGTCAAGGCCGATGTGCTGAACGTCATTCCGCCGCAGCGTGCGGCCGATCTGGCGCTGCGCGCGGGCCTCGTCAACGTGAACAACCGTTGGGCGGGCGTGAACTGGATGACCATGGAGAGCACGGCGGTGCCGGGCATCCATGTGCTGGGTGACGCCACCTTCTCGGCACCGCTGATGCCCAAGTCCGGTCACATGGCGAACCAGCACGCCAAGGTGGCGGCGGCCGCCATCATCAACCTGCTCAAGGGCGAGGCGGTCAACGCGACGCCCGTGGTGATGAACACCTGCTACAGCTTCGTCACGGCGCGCGACGTCATCCACGTCGCCTCGGTTCACCAGTACGACAACGCCGACAAGACCTTCAAGACCGTCCCGGGCTCGGGCGGCGTGTCGGCTGCGGCCAACCAGATCGAAGGCCGCTACGCCCTGAGCTGGGCCGACAACATCTGGGCGGACATGCTGGCCCTGTGATCCGCAGCGACGGGCGCCTGGGCGCCCGTCCTCGTCAGCGCAGGCCCGAGATGTAGGCCGACACGGCCTTCAGCTCCAGCTCGGTCAGCTTGCTGGCGATGGCCTGCATCACCGCGTTGTCGTTGGTGCGCTCGCGCTTGTTGAAGGCCTTCAGCTGGTTTTCGGTGTATTGGGCGTGCTGGCCGGCCAGACGCGGCAGCGCGGCCGTGCCGTGCGCCTGCGGGCCATGGCAGGTGGCGCAGGCGGCGACGCCCGAATAGGGGTTGCCGCGCAGATAGATGAAGCGGCCCATCTGCGCCAGCTCAGGATCGTCCACCTTGTGCAGGTGGGTTTCGCGGCTCTCGAAGTAGGCACCCAGCGCCTTGAAGTCCTCGGGCGTCAGGTCTTCCACCATCGGCCGCATCGTGCTGCTGACGCGCCTGCCCGACTTGTAGTCCGCCAGCTGACGTTCCACATAAGCGCCGTGCTGCCCGGCCAGCCGGGGAAAGACCGGGCTGGAGCTCTCGCCCTCGGCACCATGGCAGATGAAGCACTTGCCCTGCACGATCTCGAGAGCGCGGGCGTGATCCGCGGCCAGGGCCTCGGGCGCGGCGTGCAGCCCGGCGGCCAGCAGCAGAATTGAAACGATGGGGGGCACGCGCATGGTCTCTCCAGCAGTCGGACGGTGAAGGCGGGCGGAAGAAGCCGGCATCGGTGTCGGGCTCAGGCGGCGGGCCTGGGCGCGGCGTCCTGGCCCGGCATGGGCTGATCCGCGGCTTGCGCGGGGCGTTGGTCGATGAGCCTGTCCGTCAACGCGGCGGCGGCCCACATGGCGCACAGCGTGACCCAGGACGTGACGGTAAAGACGGCAGCGCCCGACAGGCCAGCGCCAACCGCGCAGCCGCCGGCCAGCATGCCGCCAAAGCCCATGGCCACGGCGCCGATCAGGTAGCGCCGCATGCTTGCGCCGCCCTCGAAGCCTTCCAGCTTCAGCTCGCGGAAGAGGAATGCCGCGGCAAAGGATCCCAGGAACACGCCGGGTATCAGGCCCAGATCGAAGGTCGGCGGCTTGTCGCTGGCAAACAGCACGCGGGTCAGAAACTCCGACGAAGGCCCGGTGAAGCTCAGGGCCTGGATCGGGTGCGGGTCGAAGGCGACGCGCGAGATGGCATAGGTGGCCCACCAGGCGGCGGCAATGCACAGGCCGACGCCGATGGCACCGGCCCAGCCCCAGGTGGGCACGCGCTGCCGCCGTGCCCAGACGATCGCTGCCACCAGCCAGACGGCGCCGAAGAGCAGCGCGCCACCGTGTCCGATGCCCAGCGAAGCGATCAGATCGCGCGAGGCGCCGCCTTCCACGGTCCAGAGTTCGGCCAGTGTCTGGCGCACAGGCGCCAGCGCGCCGGTCCAGGAGGCCTGCGCAGTGACCGCGAACACCAGGCCCGACAGCACGGAGCGCAGGTTGCCCTGGGCCGCCAGCACCAGCAGCCGGCTGGAGCAGCCACGCGCCAGGATCATGCCCATGCCGAACAGCGCCCCGCCGATGGCCGCGCCCGAGAGGCTGCCGCGTGCGGCGATCTGGCGCGCCTGACTGGCATCGAAGGCGCCCAGCAGCACCAGCGCCTGCGTGGCGAGGATGGCGCTGGCGAAGGCAAAGAGCCAGACGGTCAGCTTGCCGCCGGTGACCTTGCGAGAGAACTCGATGACCGCCGAGCGCAGGCAGAAGCGCGAGCGCTGGGCCAGAAATCCGAAAGCGGCGCCGATGCTCAAGCCCGCCAGCGCCAGGGCGCCGGTTTCGCCGGTGTGTTCGATCAGGCTTTCGAGGCTCATGCCATGCTCCGCTGGGTGCGCCCTTGTGCGCGAGCTCAACAGATTATTAGTGTATGCGCATATTCAGCTTGATCGAGGTCAGTACGGCCCATTGCTGCGCTCTCATCGGCCGAGCGAAGGTGCCCTGGCGCCGCCCTGGCGGGGCCGTACGGCGCCAGCGGATGAGCCGGCTGGCGCCGGCAGTCAGGGCTTGATGTAGGCCGCGCCGTCCTTCTGCAGCTTGGCGATGCGCACCACGCCCGAGGGCGTGAACTCGGCTTCCTGGATGAAGGCCTCGCGCTTGAGGTTGCGGTTGCGCAGCGTGATCTCGCAGATCTCGAACTTCACGCCCCGCGCGGCGAGCGCGGCCACCGGGCCGGCAAAGAGGCTGCCGTTGGTGTCCTTCGCGCCTTCGAGCAGGAAGTCCACGCCATCGGCATGCGTGACGATGATGATGCGGGCGCCCGGGTCCACGTCCAGGTGGTTGCGCACATTGCGCAAGCCCTTCAGGCCCTGGGCCGCGGCGTTGTCGATGTGGTAGACCACACGATCCTGCGCAAAGGCGAAGCCGGCTGTGGCCAGCAGGAGCAAGGTGGCGATCAGGTGCTTGAGGACGCGCGGCATGAGGGTCTCCTGGGGTTTTGGAAGGGCAGGCTTCTCGGGTGCGCGAAAATCGGCGCAGCGACGCGGCGGGCCTGTGGCCGGTGCATTCTCCGCCGGAGAAGTGCCTGGGCGCCATCCTGCGCCACGGACCCGCGTCGACGGAGGAACGCATGCAATTCGACAAGGAGCTGGACGCCTCGGGTCTGGCCTGCCCCTTGCCCATCGTGAAGACCAAGAAGGCCATCGCGGCGCTGGCCTCAGGCCAGGTGCTGAAGGTCACGTCCACGGATTCCGGATCGGTGGCCGACATGCCGGTCTTTGCGGAGCAGGGCGGCCATGCGCTGCTGTCCTCGGCCGAGGAGCCGGGCGGACGCTTCGTCTTCTGGCTCAGAAAAGGCTGATGGTGCACCTCATGATCAGTCCTGACCAGTCCCGTCTGCTGCTTCGGTTGGCAAGCCGCTTCGGGAGCGCGGCGTGAGCGGCAGCGCTTCACCTCTGGCGCTGTGGGTCCTGGGCGGCGGCTTTGCGCTGGCGTTTGTCTTCGGCGCCGTGGCGGCCCGGTCCAACTTCTGCACCATGGGGGCCATATCCGACGTGGTCAACATGGGCCACTGGGGGCGGGTGCGCATGTGGCTGCTGGCGATCGCCGTGGCGGTGGCTGGCACGACCGCGCTGCAGCTTCAGGGCGTGGCCGACATCGCCAGGTCCGTGCCGCTGCGGCCCAACCTGCCGTGGCTGTCGCTCCTGCTGGGCGGCTTTGTCTTCGGCATCGGCATGACGCTTGCTGGCGGCTGCGCCAACAAGAACCTGGTGCGCCTGGGCGGTGGCAGCGTGCGATCGCTGGTGGTGCTGGTCTTCATGGGCCTGGCCTCCTACATGACGCTGAAGGGCCTGCTGGCGCAGTTTCGGGCCAGCTGGCTGGATCCCGTGGCGCTGCCGCTGGGCGAACGCGGCTGGGCCGATCAGAGCCTGGGCACGGCGCTGGCTCAGCTCGGCGCCGGGACACCGAAAACCAGCCTGGCGATCGCTGCAGCGCTGATCGTGCTGGCGCTGCTGGTCTTTGTCTTCAAGGATGCGCGCTTCCGCGCCGATCGGGTGAAGTGGCTGTCTGGCCTGGCCATCGGTGCCTTGATCGTCGGCGGCTGGTATGTCACCGGACATCTGGGCTATGGCGAGAACCCCGAGACGCTGGAGACGGTCTATTTCGCCACCAACACGCGCACGCTCGAATCGCTGAGCTTCGTGGCGCCGGTGGCCTACAGCATCGAGCTGCTGTCGCTGTGGACCGATGCTTCGCTCAAGCCCAGCTTCGGCATCGCCGCGGTGGCCGGCGTGGTCTGCGGCTCGGCGGCCTACGCGCTGGCCACGCGCAGCTTCCGCTGGGAAGGTTTTGCCTCGATGCAGGATCTGCGCAACCAGCTGATCGGCGCCGTGCTGATGGGCTTTGGCGGCGTCACCGCGATCGGCTGCACCGTCGGCCAGGGCCTGACCGGCCTGTCGACGCTGGCCCTGGGCTCGATGCTGGCCGTGACGGCCATCGTGGCGGGCTCGGTGGCAACGCTGAAGTACCTGCTGTGGCAGGCCGAGCGCGAAGACTGAGCGCAAAGCCCGGGCCTGCCGTGCCGGCTGCCATGGGGCATCAAGCGCACGCCTGCCGGCAGTGCTGCAGGAAGGCCTCCGCGCCCTGAGCGAGGCGCTTGTCGCGGTGCCGCACGATGGCCAGCCGTCGGCGCGCTGGCGGCAGCCCGGTGCGCAAGGCCACGAGCGAGCCCTGGGCCAGGCTGGCGGCGACGGCCAGGCGCGACAGGCAGCCCACGGCCACACCTTCGGCCACCAGGCGGCGGATGGCCTCCAGGCTGCCGAGCTCGAAGGCCACCTCGATGCTGCCCAGATGCTCCAGCAGCCAGCGGTCCACCATCTCGCGTGAACCGCTGCCGGGCTCGCGCATGGCCCAGCGCGCGCCGCGCAGCGCCTCGCGCGTGATGCGGCGGCTGAGGGCCAGCGGGTGCGCGGGCGCCGCCACCACCACCATCTCGTCGGCCAGCCAGGGCTCCAGCAGCAGATCGGGGTGCGCCTGCGGGCCCTCGATGAAGCCGATGTCCACTTCCAGCGCGGCGACCGCTGCGACCACCTCGCGCGTATTGCCGATCATCAGCTGCACGGGGCTGTCCGGGTGCAGGGCCTGCCAGCTGGCCACGCGCTCGGGCATCAGCACTTCGCCGATGGTCAGGCTGGCAGCCAGCTTCAGCGGCATCGCGTGTTCGCTGCCGAAGAGCTGCTGCAGCTCCAGCGCCTGGTCGATCAGCGAAGCCGCCTTCGGCAGCAGCGCGCGGCCGTTCTCGTTGAGCAGCAGGCGGCGGCCGAAGCGATCGAACAGCGGCACGCCCAGGGCGGCCTCCAGCTCGGTCAAGGCGGCGCTGGCGGCAGATTGCGAGCGCGAGAGCCGCTCGGCGGCCGCACGGGTCGAGCCGGCGCGCGCCATGGCGACAAACGCCTCGAGCTGCCGCAGACCAAAGCGCAGGCGGGGTGACGAGCCTTCGGCAAGGCCCGCTGACGGGCGATGGGCTGTGCGAGGCGATTGACCGGTTTTTCCACTCACCATGATCGAAATTGTCCGCTTTTCCTGATCGCCCTGCAGGATCAGAATCGCGTCAGACCCTGGCCTTCGGTCGCTCAACGTGCGCCGACGGACAGCGGCTCATCGACGGCGCCCGAGCGCCGCGCCCCGGAGACCCGACCGTGCCGACACCGCCCGACGCCCCGTTGCCGCCCCTGCGCCCCGCGCGCGCGACGGCAAGCCCCTTGCATGACCCGCTGGCGGATCCGCTGCCTGGTGCGAGCACGGAGATCAAGACCACCACCTGCTACATGTGCGCCTGCCGTTGCGGCATCCGGGTGCACCTGCGCGACGCCGGCCAGGGCCCGCAGGTGCGCTACATCGACGGCAACCCCGCGCATCCGCTGAACCAGGGCGTCATCTGCGCCAAGGGCTCCTCGGGCATCATGAAGCAGTATTCGCCCGCGCGGCTGACGCAGCCGCTGCGGCGCAAGGCCGGTGCGGCGCGCGGCGACAACGACTTCGAGCCCATCAGCTGGGACGAAGCCTATGCGCTGCTGGAGGATCGCCTGCGCGGCATCCGCGCCAGCGATCCCAAGCGCTTTGCCCTGTTCACCGGGCGCGATCAGATGCAGGCCCTCACGGGGCTGTTCGCGCGGCAGTTCGGCACGCCCAACTACGCGGCGCACGGCGGCTTCTGCTCGGTCAACATGGCCGCCGGCATGATCTACACGATCGGCGGCTCGTTCTGGGAGTT
>JAEUOZ010000024.1 GCA_016790225.1 Rubrivivax sp. | reverse complement strand
GAACTGCAGGACGTGGAGGCCGCCACCGACTGGCTGCTGAAGAAGCCCTGGGTCGACCGCAAGCGCGTGTTCGCCTCGGGCGGCAGCTACGGCGGCTACATGGTGGCCTGGATGAACGGCCACGTGAAGCCCGGTCGCTACGCCGCCTACGTGTGCCACGCCGGCTGCTTCGACTGGATCGGCATGTTCGCCGACGACGCCTTCAGCTGGCACGCCAAGGAACTGGGCGCCTGGTACTGGGACGACCCGCAGCAGATCCTGCGCCAGAGCCCGCACGCCTTCGCCGCGTCGATGTCCACGCCCACCCTGGTGGTTCACGGCGCGCTCGACTACCGCGTGCCCGATGCGCAGGGGCTGGCCTACTACAACACGCTGAAGGCGCGCGGGGTGGATGCCCGGCTGGTGTGGTACCCCGACGAGAACCACTGGATCCTCAAGCCGCAGAACTCGCGCCAGTGGTATGGCGAGTTCTTCGACTGGCTGGCGCAGCACGACCCGGGCCGGCGCAAGCGCTGATTCAGGCGGCCAGCGCCTCCTCGATGCGGTTGCGCCCGGCGCCCTTGGCGCGGTAGAGCGCGGCGTCCAGCCGCCGCATCAGTTCCTCCAGCGGCTCGCCGGCTGTCGCGGCCGTGGCCACGCCGATGCTCACCGTCACCGTCAGCGGCTCGGTACCCACGGCCAGGGTCTGCTGCCGCACGGCCTGCAGCATGCGCTCGGCGGCCCGGCGGGCCCCATCGAGCGCCGTGTCGGGCATCACCACCCAGAACTCCTCGCCCCCGGTGCGCGCCGGCAGGTCGATCTCGCGGCAGGTCTCGCGCAAGGTGCGGCCCAGGCTGCGCAGCACCTCGTCGCCCACGGGGTGCCCGTAGCGGTCGTTGATGCGCTTGAAGTGGTCGACGTCGATCGAGAGCACGCTGAAGGGTCGCCCGTGGCGGGCCAGCGCCTGGGACTGCAGGCGCAGCATCTGCTCGATGCCGCGCCGGTTGAGCAGGCCGGTCAGGTCGTCCGCCTGGCTGGCCCGGTGCAGCCGGCGCAGCACCCGGGCGCACACCAGGGCCACCAGCGACAGGTTCAGCAGCAGGCCGGCCCCCACCAGGGCCAGCGCCAGGCCCAGGTTGCCCGGGCCCATGGCGTGGATGGAGGTGCGGGTGAACTCGGGCATCAGCGGCCCCAGCAGGGCCCGCACGCCCAGCAGCAGGGCGATGGCCAGCAGCGGGGCGGCACACAGGCGGGCCAGGAACAGGCCGAACTCGCCCTCCAGTTCGTGCCGCACGATCCAGGCCGTCCGGATCAGCACCAGGGACAGCGGCAGGTTGGCCGCCAGCACCCACCAGGCCACCAGATCCAGGTGCACCATGGCGCCCATCAGCGCCGCGTAGGCCAGCAGGGCACCCAGCAGCTGCCCGTTGCGCACCCGGCGACGGGAGAACACCTCGACGCCCCGCAGCACGGCCACGAAGCCGGCGAACACGGCCAGGTTGGCCACCCAGTAGCCCACCCAGGTGGGCAGGGCATCGCGCCGCACCACCAGCACCAGGCCGGCGCTGATGAGCACCACCCCCAGGAACCAGTGCCAGGAAGCCCTGCGCGCCAGTCGCAGCACGGCCATCGTCGCCAGCACGAGGGCGAACAGGCCCTGCTGGATGACGAGCGCGGTCAGGACGGCACTGGTCGGGTTCATTGAGGTCCGGGCGGGCGCGGGCCCGCGGACGGGGCGAGAATAGGCATGTCCCCCTCTTCGGACGCGCGCCATGCTGATCAACTTCTTCTACACGCTGCGGGCGGCCAAGCTCAAGGTTTCCGTGAAGGAATACCTGACCTTGCTCGAGGCGCTGAAAGCCGGCGTGATCGGCCCGTCGGTCGACGACTTCTATTACCTGTCGCGCAGCGCCCTGGTGAAGGACGAGGCGCAGTTCGACAAGTTCGACCGTGCCTTCGCCGCCTACTTCAAGGGCGTGGAACTGCTCACCGACTTCACGCAGGACGTGCCGCTGGAGTGGCTGCGCAAGACGCTGGAGCTGGAACTCAGCGCCGAGGAGAAGGCCGCCATCGAGAAGATGGGCTGGGACGAGCTGATGGCCACGCTCAAGAAGCGCTTCGAGGAGCAAAAGGAGCGCCACGAGGGCGGCAACCGCATGATCGGCACCGGCGGCACCAGCCCCTTCGGCGCCTACGGCTACAACCCGCAGGGCGTGCGCATCGGCCAGGACAAGGGCCGCAACAAGAGTGCCGTCAAGGTGTGGGACCAGCGGGCCTACAAGGACTACGACGACACCAAGGAACTGGGCACGCGCAACATCAAGGTGGCGCTGCGCCGGCTGCGGCGCTTCGCGCGCGAGGGCAGCGAGCTCGAGCTCGACATCGACGACACCATCCACAGCACCGCGGCCAACGCCGGGCTGCTGGACATCAAGATGGTGCCCGAGCGCCACAACAAGGTGAAGGTGCTGCTGCTGATGGACGTGGGCGGCACCATGGACGAGCACATCCACCGCGTGGAGGAACTCTTCAGCGCCGCCAAGAGCGAGTTCAAGCACCTGGAGTTCTATTACTTCCACAACTGCGTCTACGACTTCATGTGGAAGAACAACCGCCGCCGCTTCAGCGAGAAGTTCCCCACCTGGGACGTGATCCGCAAGTACAACAAGGACTACAAGCTGGTCTTCGTGGGCGACGCCACCATGAGCCCCTACGAGATCCTGCAGCCCGGCGGCAGTGTGGAATACAACAACGAGGAACCGGGTGCCGAGTGGCTGCAGCGCCTGACCCAGGCCTTTCCCAAGTACGCCTGGATCAACCCGGAGCCTCAGGGCGTGTGGCAGTACCGCCAGAGCATCGCCATCGTGCAGCAGCTGATGAACCAGCGCATGTTTCCGCTGACCCTGGCCGGGTTGGAAGGGGCCATGCGCTTGCTGAGCAAGTGATCGGCCGCAGCCAGGGGTTCGGGCTTCGGATGTCTGGGCCGCGGCCGCGCGGCCTGCTGCTGGCCGCCGCGCTGCAGGCCGGCGCTGCCGCCTTTGGGCCCGCCGCCGCACAGGCGCCCACCCCGGATCCCACGGCCGAAACGCGCAGCACCGAGCCTGCTGCGGCGGTTCGGCCGCGGGCCTGGTCCCTGCAGGTGGAAGCCCCCACGCGGCTGAAGGCCCTGCTGGAGCGCCACCTCGACATTGCCCGGCTCGCCGAACTGGCGGCCGATGCCGAGGTGAGCGAAGGTGAACTCTCGCGCCTGATCGACGCCGCGCCGGCGCAGGCGCGCGAACTGCTGCAGACCGAGGGCTACTTCGATGCCCAGGTGCAGGTCTCGGTCTCGCGCCCGCAGGCGAGCGCGGGTGTCGCCGATCCCTCCGCTGCCACGCTGACGGTGCGCGTGCGCGTCGAGCCGGGCGCCTTGGCGCGGGTGGATCGATTCACGCTGGAAGTCGAAGGCGATCTGGCACGTGCCGTGGCACGTGGCGATGCGGATGCGCGGGAGCTGCTGGACACGCTGCGTCAGGCGTGGCCGCTGCGCAGCGGCGCGCCCTTTCGCAATGCCGACTGGTCGGACGCCAAGACCCAGGTGCTGACGCGGCTGCGCGCGGCCGGCTACGCGCTGGCCAGCTGGAGCGGCACCACCGCGCAAGTGGATGTGGCGCGGCGCCAGGTGCGCCTGTTCCTGGTGGCCGATGGCGGCCCGCTGTTCCGTGCGGGCGAGCTGAGCATCGAAGGCCTGGCCCTGCACGACCGCAGGGCCGTGCAGCACCTGGCGGCCTTCGACACCGGCACCGTGGTGACCGACAGCCTGCTGCTGGACTTCCAGGATCGGCTGCTCAAGAGCGGCCTCTTCGAACAGGCCTCGGTGACGCTGGAGACCGATTCCGCCGATCCGTCGGCGGCACGGCTGCGGGTGCGCGTCAAGGAGCTGTCACGGCACCAGCTCACCACGGGCCTGGGCGTGAGCAGCAATGCCGGGCCCCGGGTCACCGTGGAACATGTCGATCGGCGCGTCTTCGGCTGGGCGGCCAGTGCCCGCAACAAGGCGGAATGGGGCCAGACACGGCAGGCCTGGGACGGTGAGCTCTCCACCCACGTGCTGGCCGATCGCTACCGCTGGTTCACGGGCGGCACGATCGAGCGGCTGAAGACCGACACGGACACCGTGCTCAACCAGCGGCTGCGCCTGGGCCGTGCGCTGGAGTCCTCGCGCATCGAGCGGACCCAGTACCTCCAACTGGACCGCGCGACGCGCCGCACCCAGCTCAGCCGCACGGTGACGGAGGCGCTCACCGCCAACCACGGCTGGGTCTGGCGCGACATCGACAACCCGCTGCTGCCCACCGAAGGCGAGACGCTGTCGCTGGCGCTGGCGCTGGGGCAGGCCCGCAGCAATGTGAGCGGCAGCGCGCCCCTGGCCCGAGCGCTGGGACGGCTCACCGCCTACCGCCCCCTGGGGGCCGGCTGGTTCGGCGTCGCGCGGCTCGAAGCCGGCCAGGTATTCGTCAACAACGCGGCCGTCGTGACGGACAGCCTGGGCTTTCGCGCTGGCGGCGACGATTCGGTGCGCGGTTATGCCTACCGCAGCCTGGGCCCGTTGCGCGACGGAGCGGTGGCCAGCGGCAAGGTGCTGGCGGCGGCCAGCCTGGAAGTGGCACGACCGCTGAGCGACACCTTGCCCAGCGTCTGGGGCGCGGTCTTCGTCGATGCGGGGCAGGCGGCTGATCGCTGGGGCGACTGGCGGCCGGTCGTGGGCTCCGGCCTGGGCCTTCGCTGGCGCAGCCCGGTCGGGCCGCTGAAGCTGGATCTGGCCTACGGCCACGAGCTGCGCAAGCTGCGCCTGCACTTCAGCGTCGGGATCGTGTTCTGAGGCCGTAGCGGTGACGTCAACTCACTCCCTGCCTCCGGAGCCGATGCGCTGATGGCCCGGACACCCGTCGCCCCCGCCCCGCTGACGCCGCGCCGCTGGCCGCTGCGGCTGGGCATCGGCCTGCTGGCGGCCTTACTGGTGCCGGTGGCGGCCCTGCTGTGGCTGCTGCGCACGGAGCCGGGGAACCACTGGCTGCTGGAGCGCGTACCGGGCCTGCAGGTGCAGGCGCCGGAAGGCCTGATCTTCGATGACGCGTTTTCGGCGCGGCGCGTGCAGCTCAGCCTGCCGGGCGGCGCCATGCTGACGCTGCAGGACATCGCCTGGCGTGGCGCGCGCTGGGAGTGGCTGCCCTCCCCCGGCGCCTGGCTGCGCCTGAGCATCGACGAGCTGCGGGTGGTGCAGGCCGAGATCCAGACCGGGCCGGGCAGCGACGAACGCCAGCAGGCGCCCAGCAGCCTGCGCCTGCCCGTGCAGCTCGATCTGAAGGCCCTGACGGTGATCGAGACGCACATCGATCAACGGCCACCGCTGCGCGACCTGCAGGCCCGCGTGCAGCTGGGTGCCGAAGGCGGCGCCCAGCACCGGCTGGACATCCACCGTCTGCAGGCCCCGGCACTGGAAGCGCAGGGCCAGCTGCGCATCGCCGCCGATCTGCCCCATGCGCTGGAAGCCGATCTGCGGCTCCAGGCGCCGGCCGGCGCCGCGGAGCGCTGGCGCGCCGAGCTGCGCGCGGCCGGCCCGCTGTCATCGATCGAGCTGCGCGGACGGCTCGATGGCAGCGCGCTGGACAAGGGCCCGGCACCTTCGCTGGAGGCGCAGGCGCAGATCCGACCCTTTGAAGCCTGGCCTTTGGGGGATGTGAGCGCGAGCACACGTGCGCTGGACCTGGCTTCCATCGTGCCGCACGCGCCACGCACACGCATCCAGGGGCGGGCCCTGATCCGCAGCCAAGGCCTGCGCCAACCTGTGCAGGCCGACATCGAGCTGGACAACAGCGCGCCGGCCCGCTGGGAAGACGGCGGGCTGCCGGTGCACGCCTTGCGCCTGTCCTTGAAGGCCGATCCGCGCCAGCCGGAGCGGCTGCTCATCGGGCCCTTCGACATCGAAGCCGCGGACAGCCGCGGCGCGGCCGGCCGCTGGAACGGCAACGGCAGCTGGGAAGGCGCGGCCCTGCGCCTGCAGACACGCTTGAACGATCTGCAACCACAGCGCCTGAGCGCAGCGCTGGCGCCGATGCGGCTCAGCGGCCCGCTGGAGCTGACGCTGCAAGGCCTGCCCTCTCCTGACCCACGCTCTGCGGGCGCCGCGTCCTGGGCGGGCTGGCGCAGCCTCGCGGCCAGCCTGAAGGCCGAGCTGGAAGGGCATGTCAGCGGCGCGCCGCAGGACGTGCAGCTGACTCTGGATGCCATCGCAGACGCCCAGCAGTTGCAGCTGCGCTCCCTGAAGGCCCGCAGCGGAGCGGCCCGGGCCGACTTGCAGGCCCGGCTGGCGCAGCGCGAGGGCGGGCGCTGGCAACTGGCCACCCAGGGCGAGCTGGATGCCTTCGATCCCCAGGCCTGGTTTCCAGGCGCCGGCGGGGCGGCCTGGGGCCGCGGCCCGCATCGGCTGAATGCACGCTGGACGGCCGATGTCAGCGCGCCGCGGCGTGTGCTCGGCACGGCCTGGGCCAGCTGGCTGCCGGCGCTTCAGGGGCAGGCGCAGCTTCGCCTGGTCGATTCACGCCTGGCCGGCGTGCCCGTGAGCGCCGATCTGGAGCTGAAGCAGACGCCGGCAGAAACCGGCCCGCAGCGCAGCCGCGTGCGTGGGGACATCCGCATGGCCGGCAGCTCCCTGCTGCTGGAAGGCAGCGGCGATCCTCAAGGCCCGGGCAGCGAAGACCGCACGCGGCTGCGCCTGCAGGCGCCAGCGCT
Source organism: Rubrivivax sp. (assembly GCA_016790225.1). The sequence continues at coordinate 41,864 of JAEUOZ010000024.1, read as the reverse complement.
GGCCGAACTGGCGCCCCTGCTCGCGCTGCTGCCGGGTGCGCAGGCCTGGGCTCCGCGTGAGGGCCAGGCACAGCTGCAGGCCGATGTCCGCGGCCGCTGGCCGGAGCTGACCGCTGAGCTGCAGGGTTCTGCGAGCGGGCTGAAGGCGGGGCACTGGAGCCTGGCGCAGGCTCAGGTCCAGGGCCGCATGGATCGCGGCCGGGGCGATGCAGTTGCGCTGCAGCTGGAGCTCGAACGCCTGGCGTACGACGGCGCGCGGCTGGACAGCCTCAAGGCCGATCTGCGCGGCAGCCTGGCCGCACACCGCTTCGAGGCCGAGCTGTCGGCCCCGCTCTCGCCACCACCCTGGCTGGCCCAGGTGATGGCCTGGCGCGCCGGCCAGAAGGCACAGGCCCGCGTGAACGGCCAGGGCGCCTGGTCGGACGCCGCGGGTGGCGGCGGGCGCTGGCGGGCGCAGTTCGATCAACTGCTCGCGGGCCATCTGGGCGAAGCGCCGGCTGCGGCTGCCCCGGCCAGCGCAGCGGGCGCCTGGCTCGATGCCCGCGGCCTGCAGGCGGAGCTGACGCTCGCGCCGGACGGCGCGCTGTCGCAGCTGAGCCTGCAGCCAGGCCGCCTGAGCAGCGGTCAGCTGGGCCTGCGCTGGACCGAGGCGCTGTGGCAGGCCGCCGCGCCGGGCGGAGGCAACGACAGCTGGCGCGTTCAGGCCGAGCTGGAACCGATCAGCGTGGCCGATGGGCTGCAGCGTCTGGAACCGGCTCAAGGCACCGGCCTGAGCTGGAGCGGAGATCTGAAGCTGGCCGCGCAGCTGTCGGTGCGCGCAGGCGCCAGCTTCGAAGCCGATCTGCGCGTGCAGCGCGAAAGCGGGGACCTGTTCTACAACGACGGCACCGCGCCTCAGGCCCTGGGCCTGACCCAGGCCGAGCTCAGCCTGCGCGCGCGCGATGGCGTCTGGCGCCTGGCGCCGCGCCTGCAAGGCCGCATGCTGGGGCGGCTGGACGGCGAATGGATCCTGCGCGGCCAGCCGGCCGAACGCTGGCCTTCGGACCGCGCACCGCTGGAAGGCCAGGTGACGGCGCAGGTGACTTCGCTGGCAGCCTGGGGCGGGTGGCTGCCCGCCGGCTGGCGTCTGCAAGGTGAACTCGATGCCCAGGCGGCCCTGTCCGGCACCCTCGGCGCACCCGGCTACACCGGCTTTGTGAAGGCCCAGCGCGTGGGCTTGCGCAACCTGCTGCAAGGTGTGGACCTGCAGGAGGGCGAGCTGCAGATCCAGCTGCAGGGCGACACCGCCCGTGTGGAGCGCCTGAGCATCCGCGGCGGCGAAGGACGGCTCAGCGCCGAAGGCACGGCGCGATTTGGCGCGCAGCCGCAGCTGCAGCTCAGCGCCCGGGCCGAACGCCTGCGGGTGCTGGGGCGCGTGGACCGGCAGCTGGTGCTCAGCGGTCAGGCCGCGTTGGCGGCCACGCTGGAGCGGCTGCGGCTGGATGGCCGCATCGTGGCCGACAGCGGCCTGTTCGATCTCTCGCGCCGCGACGCGCCCTCGCTGGACGAAGACGTGGCCATCGTGCGGCCGGACGCGCCGGAGGATGAGGCAGCCGGCAGCGCACGGCGCGAGCCCTCGGCGCGCATGCGCAACGCGCAGGTGGCCCTGGACATCGATCTCGGGCAGCGCCTGCGCCTGCGCGGGCGCGGCATCGACACGCTGCTGACCGGCGCCCTGAAGCTCAGCGCACCCGGCGGACGGCTGGCGGTGCACGGCAGCGTGCGCACGCAGGACGGCACCTACGCAGCCTATGGCCAGAAGCTGGAGATCGAGCGGGGCCAGGTCGTCTTTGCCGGGCCGCTGGATGGCGCGCGGCTGGACATCCTGGCCTTGCGCCCGAATACGGACCTGCGCGTGGGCGTGGCCATCAGCGGCGCCGCGATGGACCCGCGCGTGCGCCTGGTGAGCGAGCCCGACATGGCCGAGATCGACAAGCTGTCCTGGATCGTGCTGGGGCGCGGCCCGGAAGGCCTGGGCCGCACCGATACCGCGCTGCTGCAGCGCGCCGCGCTGGCCCTGCTGGCCGGCGAAGGTGGCGGCCCCACCGATGGCGTGCTGCGGGCCCTGGGTCTGGACGAGTTCTCCATCCGCCAGACCGATGGCGAGGTGCGCGAAACCGTGGTCAGCGTCGGCAAGCAGCTGAGCCGCCGCTGGTATGTTGGTTACGAGCGCGGGGTGAACGCGACCACCGGCACCTGGCAGCTCATCTACCGCGCAGCTCAGCGCTTTACGCTGCGCGCGCAGAGCGGCACCGAGAATTCGCTGGATCTGATCTGGACCTGGCGCTTCGGCGCTGCCGAGGCGCGCTGAGGTCAGGCCGTCTGCCGATCCTGCCGGGTGGCGGCACGGCGCAGCGCCGCGGCCAGGCGCTCCGGCGCGATCGGCTTGGCCACGTGATCGTCCATGCCGGCTTCCAGGTAGGCCTGTCGCTCGTCCAGCATGGCGTTGGCAGTCAGCGCGATAATCGGCACGCGGCTCACCGGCTCGTCCAGCGCGCGGATCAGGCGGGTCGCGGTGGTGCCGTCCATGCCCGGCATCTGGATGTCCATCAGCACGCAATCGAAGCCGCCGTCGCGGGCGCGCGCCAGCGCCTGCCCACCATCGGCCACCAGCTCGCAGCTGTGGCCCAGGTTGCGCAGCATCGCGGCCACCACCAGCTGGTTGACCTCGTTGTCCTCGGCCACCAGCACGTGCATGGGCTCGACGGCTTCCGTCGGCGCTGCATCATCCAGGGGCACGGGCTGCTGACCCAGGGCCATCGGCAGGGCCACGCTGAAGCTGCTGCCCTGGCCGGGGGCACTGTCCACCTGGAGCGTACCGCGCATCAGGTGGACGATCTCGCGGCAGATGGCCAACCCCAGGCCGCTGCCGCCGTAGGTGCGCGCCGTGCTGCCATCGGCCTGCACGAAGCGGTCGAACAGGCGTGGCAGCACGTCCGGCGCGATGCCGATGCCGGTATCGCTGACACGCAGGCCAAGCCCGCAGTGCGTGCGTGACAGCTCCCCGAGCTCTACCGTCAGATCGACGCGGCCCGCGGGCGTGAACTTCAAGGCATTGCCCAGCAGGTTGAACAGCACCTGGCGCAGGCGGTTGGGATCGCCACACAGCGCCGGGATCGGCGCCGAAGGCCAGTGGACCTCGAGCGCCAGGCCCTTTTCGATGGCCTTGGGGCGCATCGCTGCCATGACTTCCTCGATCAGCTGGCGCACGTCGAAATCGACCGACTCCAGTTCCATGCGGCCGGCTTCGATGCGCGAGACATCCAGGATGTCGTTGATCAGCGCCAGCAGCGTGCGACCCGAGGCCTCGATGGTGCGCGAATAGGCCTGCTGCTCCTGTGTGAGCGTGGTGCGCAAGAGCAGGCTGTTCATCCCCAGCACGCCGTTGAGCGGCGTGCGGATCTCGTGGCTCATCGCGGCCAGGAAGCGGGACTTGGCCTCATTGGCCGCCTCGGCCTGGGACTTGGCCCGCCGAAGCTCACGCTCGGCCTGCGTGATGTCGCGGTAGACGCTGACGATGCCGCCATCGGGCGTGGAGCGCTCGATGATGTGCAGCACCGCGCCGTTGTTCAGTTCCTGTTCGTAGTCGACCGTGCCGCTGCGGTGCCGCTGCAGCCGCTGATCGCGCCAGGCCTGCATCTGCTCCTCGGGCGTCTCTGGAGGCAGCACGTGCCGCGAGGCGGGCAGCAGCAGATCGGTGAACGGGGCACCCGCGCGCAACACCGGCCTGAGCCAGGGGTGCATCTGGGCATAGCGCTCGTTCCAGGCCACGATGCGGTCTTCGGCATCGCACAGCAGAAAGCCGTCGGCCATGGCACCCAGCGCACGGTCGAGGGTGTCCTTGGAGCGCGAGGCTTCTGCCGACGCGCGCATCTGCCGCCCAAACTGCCAGTGGATGACGCCAGCGGCCACCAGCACCAGGCTGACAAAGGCCATGGCCACGGCGGCGATCGCCGACGCATCCTTGCGCCAATCGACGACGATCTGCTCCATCGGCGCGCTGGCGGCCACGTGCAGACGCGCATACAGCAGCGGGCGCGCAGCGGTCAGGGCCTGGCCCCGCTGGAGGCGGCCTTGATCCTCTGCGGCACGCCCGTCCAGCCGCCCCCGCGCGAGCGGGCCGCCCGGCAGCAGCTGGCCCGCCAGACCCATGTTCGCGGGCGCGCTGGCCATCAACATGCCGTCATCGCGCTCCAGGCTCATGACCATCGCCTGGCTCATGCCCGCGGGCGCCATCAGCGTCGCCCAGTTGGCCAGGGGCACCGTGGCCACGGCCGACATCTCGCGATCGCCCAGCCGCACGATGCGGGAGAGCACCAGCACCTGCTCCGAGGTGCTCGGGTCCACCGTCGGCCCGCCGATGGCCATCGGCTGAAATCGGCGATCACCGGCAGCCGATCCCGGCACGGACGGGGAAGCGAGCGCCACGCCCACGGTCATCGGGCGACTGGCCGCGAGAACCTCGCCCTGCTGATCCTGCAGCAGCAGGCTGCGCACGATCAGGTTGCGATCGACCGCCGCGGCCAGCAAGGGCTGCGCCTTGTCCTGTCTCAGGCGGCCGTCCTGCCCCAGGGCCGGCTGCAATTGCAGCGGCAGGCTGGCCAGCAGGGCATCCAGCCCGAGCAGCGAGCGGTTCAGGTTGACTTCCGCACCGGAGACCAGGTCTTCCGTCGTGCGCGACACCTTCTGCAGCGTGTCTCGCCGCAGCTTGTCCGCCTGCAGCCAGGCCACCGAACACACCACCACGACGAACAGGGCCGCGAAGGCCCAGATCGCCACGACAGTTCGTCGATGGAGCATGGCCTGGCCGGGCAGGGCGCGGCGCTTGCGTCAGCGAGTGGGCGCTGCGCCGCGTGCCAGCGACTGCTGCCACACGGCCGCGCAGCTCTCGCCGCAGCGCTTGAGCCAGGCCGGCACCACCACGCGCGACAGCAGATCCTGCCGCAGGGCCTCATCGGCCGGGCGCGTGGCCACGACCTTCATCGCGCCCTTGCGCCCGCCCCGGCAGGCCGCGTCGCCGCTGTTGCAGGCCAGGCCCTCCGCGGTCTCACGCTCGGATTCGGCCCAGATGTTGCGCTCCAGTCGCGGCAACTCCCGGCTGATGACCTGCCGCACAGCAGGTTGGAGCGCTGCCCAGCGCTCCCCGTTGGCCACGAAGGCCGCCAGCCCCCAGTTGATCGCCATGGCATGAACGTGTGTCGTCACTTCGTGCAACCCGATGGTGTTGCCGGACATCGTACCGGTGACTGCGCAATCCAGCGTGCCGGCACGGATACCCGGCACGATCTGGGCAAAGGGCGTCTGCAGCGGCGTGGCACCGAGCGCCGAGAAGAAGTCGGCCTGCGAGATCGAGGACACGCGCACGCGGCGGCCGGCCAGTTCGGTCAGCGCGCCGAAGGGCTTGGCACAGAACACGACCTGCGCGGGATAGGTGTAGATCGCCAGCAGCTCGATGCCATAGCGTTCACGCAGAAGCCTGGCCATGCGGGGCCGATAGGCGGCCACCGTGCGCTCCAGCGTCGCATGATCCGGATTGAGGCCGGCCAGATCCGGCCCGGCCAGCTCCGGCTCCACCGACGCACTGCGGCCCAGCAGCAGCGTGCCGAAGGGCACCGCCCCCATCTGCATCACGCGCAGCATCTCGTCGCCGCTCAGGCCGGCCTGATCGAACGGCACGATCTCGACCGTGATGCGCCCCTGCGTCAGCCGCGGGATTTCCTGCGCCCAGAAGGGCTGCTCATGACGGACAAACTGATTGACGCCGGCAAGCCCGCCGACCACCCGCAAGTGCTCTGTCTGGCCGGCCGCCGCCTGGCCGAAGGCCGCGGTCGACAACACGCACAACAGGCCGGCGGCACAAGCGCCCAGCCAGCGAGCAAGGCTTGGGTTCAGCATGGGACCTCGTCAGGTTTAAGTCGTTCACGTCCAGGAATACGTCGGCGCAGGCCTGTGCCGCGGCGCGATCGTATGGGGCGCGCCGCCACCCCCATCGTGCCAAAATCCTGCCGCCGCCGCCGTAGTTCAACGGATAGAACGAGCGCCTCCTAAGCGCTAGATACAGGTTCGATTCCTGTCGGGGGCGCCACGCGAATGACCGCATGAGTCCGCCTGAGTGCGCATTTGCAGATTCTCCGTAGGGGAGTCGCTTCAATTCCGTCCGCAGGCGTCCGCTGAAGTTTGCCAGCTTCCGGCGAAGCTGGGGGCATTTCAGGGGGCAGGGGGCACAAGAGATGGGGGCACAGTCCGGCGAATCTCCCAGGACCGCCAGGCGAAGATGCTTGCCCGACTCTTGAACTTGTCTCCACCTCCCTGGAATCTCTCGCCAATCAATGCGGCAGCTTCGAACACTGCCGCGATCCGGCGGCCGATCGGACCCGTTCCCCCGAGGGCACGCCCGAGGGCCCCAAGTAGGGCGCCTCCTGCGGCCGGCGCTGCGCGATCTGCAGCACACCCCACCAAGCTGCAGGCAGGGCCCCCACTGTGCCGTCGCTCCAGGGGAAGCCATGGGTATGGCAACGCGCCAACCGTCGGCGGGAGGACAGGGCCTGAATTCCCCCTACCGCTGGAGCTCCGGCAGGACTCGCAACCTTCAGCGGGTAACCGGTCCACTTCACTGAACAGGCGAGGTTAAACCGCCGTGTTCAGTAACTCCGGGGTTTCTGTCACGGCCCCGATCTCGGGGCTCGAACTACCCGCATGCCCCCCCTCCAGGAAGGACCCGCCGATTTTTTGGGCACCGCCGCCGCCTTCGTGCGGGCCCACGGTCGCAAGGGCGAAGGGACGACAGTCCGCACGACTTGACGCGCCATCCGTCGCAAAAAGACTGCGGAAACTGCGGAACTGCGGAAACGAATAGCAACGGGATGCAGCGCACGTTGGCGGATTGGCGCCCAACTGCGGAGAGCTCTGCGGATGCTGCGGAAAACTCAGGGACAGGAGTCCGCAGAGAGTCGCATGTGTTCACCATGGGAAATCCAGCCCATCACCATCTGGAGCACCGCGCAGCACCCAGCGGATACCCAGCGCGAAAGAAACCCAGTCCCCCGCCCTTCGCGGGCGGCATAGGTCAAGTGAGAGCACCGGGACCCTGAGACCTTGCACCCCCAGACACCAAGCCAGCCGGATTGCGGGCAGGGGGAACGCACCGGACCCGCACACAGCTCCGCACCAGGCCGAGCTTCGCTTGCAGCCCGGGCAGGGCACCGGGCCGGCGGGCAGCGCCGCCGCGGCCACACGCGGCCTTGCCACACCGCCAGGGTCAAAGCCGGCGAGCCGAGCTGCAGGCTTGGATGCGTATCGGCCGCGGGCGCTGGCGAGGACCTGGCCGGCCTGCACACCATACACACCACTACTCGCCCGAGTCAGCCAGCAGCGAAGACCGCACCCGGTACACCATGACGCCATCGGCGCCCGGCGGCTTGGCCTTGCAAGTGAAGCCGCCGCGGCCGGGTTCCGTGTGCAGGTGCCCGCGGTCCTTCAGCAGCCGCAGCGCAGCCCGCTCGGTGTAGCCCTTGCACACCTCGGCGCGGAACACGTCGGGCAGGATGAACCACTCCCAGCCGATCAGCTCGTCCATGCCCGTTGTGGTCTTGATCGCTCGTCGCCAACCGGCCCGGTTCATCGTCTTCGGTGCATGGTCATCGTCGGCCCGGCTCCAGTCCGTGAAGCGGGCTTCACCGTGAAGGCCGAACCACCCGCGCACCTGACGCAGGATCAGCGCATCCTCGGTCTGCCCGATGCCTCCCGGACGCGCCTCGATCCAAGCGTCGAAGCAGCGCCGGGCCGCCCTTGCTGCCTCGCCATCGGTCCACCCTGTGATCCCGGCTGCGGTCGCCATCTCGCCGGCCGCCGCCACCAGGGCGAAGCGGCGGCCCACCCGCTGAACCTGCCCGGCGGCGCTCTCGGGCAACAGGTCGCGGGCGATCGGTTCCATGCGCTCGCGCATCTCACGCATCAAGCCATCGGTTCGCGTCGCAAGGTGTTCGAGCCAGGCGCGGCCGGCGGTCCCGAAGCTCGTTTCGGCTGCCCGCGTCAGATGCTGCGCGAGGGCGCCGGGGCTCTCGAACTCGTGAAGGGCTTCGAAGATGCCCAGCCCCGCCCCGGCATCGGCCGGCAGGTCGATCATGCGCAGCTCTTGCCCGGCCCGCGGGCGCTTGCCGGCCTCGCTCATGTGATCGGCAAGCCCGATTTCCCCCGCACTCAGGCCCAGCACCCGCCAGGACAGGCGAGGTCGGGCGGCGCCCGATCGGCCTGCGCGGCTCTTGCCCTGTCCGTTCGCCAGCATGTAGGCCGACTCACCCGCCACCCGCGCATCCAGCTGCGCCAACTCATCGAGGCACAACAGCGCATCCGAGTGCAGCGCGGCCACCGCTTCGAGGCCGTTGTCCGTAGCCCTCCAGCGTTGCAGGTAGTCGCGGCCACCGTTCACCGAAGCCGCAACCCGTAGTGCCGTCGTCTTCCCGCACGACGAATCGCCGACAAGGTGCACCACACCGCTATCGGTGCCGGGTGCCCACGCGAGCAGCGGCGCCGCAAAGGCAAGGGACACGGACAGCGCCAGGCGGGAATTGCCCTCGCATAGTCTGCCGACCTGGCGCCGCCACTTGTCGAGGGTGCCGCGGCGCTCGAAGGTGCTTTCGGTCGGCGCCTCGGCTTGGAACATGATGCGCTCGCCGCCGTCATCGCCCAGGGTCTCGCGGGGCAGCACATAGGCCCGGCCGTGCCAGCCGACGCGATCGACGATGCGCACCAGCTCGGCCGGCCGGCGGCTCTGAAGGTAGCCCGTCAGCAGCGCCCGCCGCTTGGCATCGGTCGGCACCATGAACCCATGAGTCAGCAGCTCGGCGCGGTAGGCCGTGCCATCGCCCGCCAGCATGGCAAGGGGCATCAACCACCGCCGGGGCTTGCCGAAGGCGTCGAACTCCAAGAGCAGCGCGGCGCCCATGTCGTGCGCATCGCGGGCCATCGCCGCCACCCGCAGCGACCCGCACACCCGAACCGGCCGCGCCGCGGCGCCCGAGTCGTCGGCCGGCGGGTCGAACCAAAGTCCGTCGTCATCGAGGCGATAGCGGTCGAAGCCCGCCGCGGGCGCTTCGTCATCGCCCGGTGTGGGGGCCTGGCGGCCCCCTCGCGCCGTTTCCTTCGATCGGGCAGGCTTGGCCCATGACTTCGAATCTGCGGCGCCTTCGGCGGCCCGCTCCGCGTCGCGAATGGCTCCCTCGATCACCAAGCGAACGGCCTCGATGCCGGCGGCTTGGTGCAGGTCGTTGAAGTCCGAACCATCAGCCGGCAGCCTGTCGCCCGGGAACACCAAAGCGGCCCGCGCTTGTCGGGCCGCCTCGGTCGCCTTCAGGCGTCCCGGGTTCTTTCCGGTTCGGGCTTCGGTGGCGCGGTCATCGTCGCCGCACACCAGCAGCCGAGCAGGCGGGAACAGCCCGCGCAGTGCCCGGGCGACGTGCGCCAGGTTGCCCGCGTCCCATGCGACGAACACCGGGCGGCCCGTGGCTTCGTGAAGGCTCGCCGCTGTGGCGAAGCCTTCCGCCACCAGCAACCAGGCGGCGCCCTCGGGCTCGCCTATCGCGTGTGCCGTGCCCGTCTTGCGTGCGCCGCGAACAAACACCTTGTCAGGGGCGCCACCGGCGGGCCGCTCGGGCTTGATGGTCTGCACGTTGACCAGCTCGCCCGTTGCCAGGTCGCGGGCAGGCACCAGGAAGGCGCCGCGAGGTGCGAAGCGTCCGCCGTGGTTGTGCACCCCCTTCCGTTCGAGGTAGGGGCTCGCACCGTCCTCGCTGGCCGCATCCCACAGCCGCCGCGCTTCCGTCGCGGCCACTCGCTGCGCCTCGGCGCGGGCCTCTCGCTCTCGGGCCTCTGCCGCCTCGCGAGCCTGTGCACGCGCCTTGACCTCGGCGGGGGTCGGCGCCGCCGTGGGCTCTTGCACGCGATCGGGCCGCCAGCCATGATCCTTCGCCAGCCCGAACAGCGTCGCCACCGTCACCGGGCCCCGCTTCCGGGCCGACTTCCACGTCGTGCGGTCCTCGGACGCGCTGGGCTTCGAGCGTCGGGCGGCCCAGCTCAGCCACAGCTCGGCGCCGACATCGCCCAAGCCATCGAACACCGCGAAGGCGAGCCGCACGCGGCCTTCGCGACCGATGTCGGGCGGGATGTGATCGAGGGCCGCGGACACGGCCTCGAAGGTTGGGGGGTGACTCGTCATGCCAGGTCGAAGAGGTCGCCTTGCGCATGCGCCCCTTTGAGTGTGTAGAAGGTGGCGCGGCGGGTGGCGCCCTGCCTCGTCATCTCATGCCCCCGGCGACGCTCGATAGGCCAGCCCGCTGCGATCAGCTCGCAAACCCGTTTCGTGACGCTCGCCACGTCGCATGACGCCTCAATTTCGCGCCGGCTCAGCGGTCTCCCTGCTGCACTAAGGTATGCAAGGATGCGAGCGTGCTGAGCGTGCACGTTATCGCGGGGAGGCGGGTCCGGCGATGCATCAGTGGCCGGGCACATGGCCGAACCCATCGGAAGAGAACACAACGCCGCAGACGAGCGGATCGCTTGCTCCGGGCGTATCAAAGATGTCGATCTGCACCGCCAGGTGAACCCGGATGAAGTAGCGGCGCCCTTCGTACTCGATGGTCGAAGGAACCGCCGACTCAACGGCACGTCGGGCGCACACCATCAGGCCGGCCACTGCCGGGAGTTCTTCTGCATCGCGCACGCCGGATCGTGGCGCTTGGCGTAGTTGATTCGCCTCTTCACGGATCTGCGCATGCACGTTCCTGGCGGCCCGGCCGGGGCGCCTTGATGGTTTGCCCATCAGCGGGCGCCCCTGCTGTCGCGAATTCGCTCTGCGATCCAGGCCAAGACCTCACTCTCCGCCCAACACGTTGCCCGACCGATCTTGATCGGCGAAGGGAACCGGCCGGCCTTCACGTCGTCGAGGGTGGCGGTCCTGCCGCGGCCGGTCATGGACATCACTTGCGGCAACCTGAGCAACCGTTCTCGGGGTGGCGCAGCATCGGCGCCCAGGGGTCCGTCAGTGTTCGCTGGAATCATCACGAATACTCCAATTCAGGAGCGGCGGAATATGCCAAGAATGCGCGTCGGCATCAGGGGCTTGGACGGTGTACCTCCCTACAGTGCCGAGACGATGCACCCTTCACTTCTGGGCTGCGGGCCCAGCCCGACGCGGGCCATCAAGCCGGCGGGCGCCACCGCCGCGGCGATACAGCACTACCAGGCCGGCCAAGTTTCGAGCCCTGGCGAGGACCGGCCCGGCCAGTTGCTGGCCTAGGGGTCGCAGCCCTGGGAGAGGGGGCGCGGCAGCGGCTCTTTTCGCGCGTACCCGCCAGCCAAACACGCACCAGGCCGAAGGGCCGGAACGTGAGAGGAACAAGAAGAACAGTGTGTTTCCGCAGTTCTTCCGCAGTTCTTCCGCAGTTCCTTCCCTTGCCCTCGTCCGGCGTAAACGCTCGCGGCGCCTAGCTTTTTTGACGTTCGCCCTTCCCGTTCCGCAGTTCCGCAGCTTCCGCAGTGCCTTTGCGGCCTGCCAGCATTCCGGGCGAGCTCATGCCATCCGCGGTCCCAGAATCGCCTCCGGGGATCTCGGGGAATCAGAAAGCCACCGCATCGGCTTTCTCGCACGCGACAAGGCGAAGCGCCGGCCGCTGCCGTTGAGCGATGCCCGGCCGAAGGCTCTCAAGCACTCTTCGAAACTCCGAGATGGTTCCGCCTGCCCTGAAGCGCCAAGTCCCGCCCCGAGTGCGTTGCAACTCTCGCCAAGTCCCCTCGTCCATCCACTCATGCGCAAGTCGCTTCCGCCCCGCGGGAAAGAAGGAAGCCTCACACACGCCAATCTCAATCAGTCGCTCGCGGCTGCCGAAGCACTCCCACCATACCCCGACCCCTCGCTTGTGGACAACCACAAGCCTCCGCGCTGCGGACCGGTGTGTAACGGCCGCGGAACCACTCTCGCGCGACTCTCTGGCGTCCTGCGGTTCACCAAGCGAAGGGGCTGGCGCAGACAGCCGACTGCCTGGCTCGGGTGCGGGTCCGGGCGGAGACGCGGCTGCACCTCGCGCCGCCTTCATGGCAGTTAAGTGAAAGACGACGTACTCGATCAAGTCGACATCTTCCCGGGACAGCGCTGCAAGGTCACTGAACTTCAGTCTCTTGAACGGCCACTCATGGCGAGAGACCACCGCCAGAAACGGCGGAGACGAGCGGTCGATACCTCTACTCCCCGAGTCTTCGCCGCCTCTTCCCCGGACCTCGCGCCGCTCCGCAAGGTCCACTACTCCGCGCCAGCTCTCGCTTTCCGGTAGATCGGCCCGCGCATTCCCCGATTCCCCGGGTTCGCCGGCGCCGCTTCCGCTTTCCGGCGTTTTGTCTTGATCTTGCGGATTCATCCTGCCGCCTTTACCCGGAGCGCGGCCCCGATGCGAACCACCTTTCCACCCTTGCGGGCATCGAGGTAATCAGCCCACCACTGCAGCAGGTCCCGCCGCTGCCCCAAGTATTCCGCCCGGTGATAGGCAGCCCGGACCTCGTTACGCTCGGCGTGGGCCAACTGGCGCTCGATGACGTCGGCGTCGTGCCCGTGCTCGTTTGCCACCGTGGAGAAAAGCGCCCGGAAGCCATGCGCCGTGTGCTCACCCTTGTAGCCCATGCGGGCGAGCGCGCTGTTCAGTGTGTTCTCGCTCATCGGCGCACCTGGATAGAAGGGGGAGGGGAAGACCAGCGCATCGCCACCGCTGACTAGGCGCTGGGCCCGAAGAATCTCCACAACCTGGCGCGACAGCGGGACCACATGGGGTGCCTTCATCTTCATCCGCTCGGCAGGGATGCGCCACACCGCCGCCTCCGTGTCGATCTCGCCCCAGGTCGCGCCGCGCAGCTCGCCGGGCCGCACGGCCGTGAGCATCAACACCCGCAGGGCCGCCGTAATGCTCGGCTGCCCTTGGTAGGCATCGAGCATCGCCAGGAACGCGGGCAAGGCTGCTTCCTTCAGCGCCGCCCGGTGCCGAACTTGACGCGGCTTCAGCAGCTCCGCCGGCTTCAGGTCAAGCATCGGATTCGTCTCGATCCGACCATGAACCACCGCGTACCGGTAGACCGCCTTGACCCGCTGCAGCACCCGGCCGGCCGTCTCGCCCACGCCGCGGGCTTCGATACCCTTGACGATCTCCATGAGGTCGCGCGGCCGGATCATCACCATTGGCTGCGGCCCGAGCTTATGGAAGACCTCGGCCTCCAGGCTGGTGCGGATCGCTTTCAGCGTGCTCTCGGACCAGCGGGCCGACTGATGGCCGAGCCATTCTCGGGCCACCGCCTCGAAGGTCGCCGCCGCATCGCGGGTCGCACGATCGCGCCGCTCCCGCCAGGCCGCCGCCGGATCGGTGCCCGCGTCGATCAGCTCGGCTGCCTCCCGCCAAGCCGCCGCCGAGTCATCGTCCGGGCGCAGGCCGCGCAGTTCGTGCCACAGGGCGAGCGGATCGCGGCCCCTGCTCAGGATGGCGCGGGCAGCTTCCCGGCGTTCCCGAGCCAGCTTTAGCGACACCTCTGGATAGACGCCCAGGGCCAAGCGTTTCTCCTTCCCGCCGAAGCGGTACTTCAACCGCCAGTAACGGCCACCCGGACCCGCCGCGGCAGCAGCTGATACCTCCAGGTACAGGCCGCCGCCGTCGAAGTGCTTCCCAGGATCCGTCAGGGTCCGTAGCTTCACGTCCGACAGCTTCATGGCCGTTCCCTCGCCGCCTGGCTGCTTGCTCTGCTCATCTTCATCACTCCCGCGCCCGCTGGGGGCACATCTGGGGGCACATCGTAGCCCCCGCGCACCGGTTACCCGGCTGGAAGCGAGCATTCATGCGGCTTTCCGACCCGCCGTGCGGTTACTGTCGGGCCACGGGTGATCCCCCTGCCCTCACTGCCGCATCGCCCGCGCCAGCAGCATCACCGGCAGCAGCCCGACGGCCACGATGGCCAGCGAGGGCAAGGCCGCTTCGGCCAGGCGTTCGTCGCGCGCCAGGTTGTAGGCCACCACGGCCAGGGTGTCGCTGCCGAAGGGCCGCAGCACGAGGGTTGCCGGCAGTTCCTTCATCGTGTCCACGAAGACCAGCAAGGCGGCCGCCAGGGCCGAACGCCGGATCAAGGGCAGGTGAAGGCGCAGGAAGAGGCGCGTGGGCCCGGCGCCCAGCATGCGGGCGGTCTCGTCCACCGAGTTCGGCAGGCGCGCGTAACCGGCTTCCAGGGTCTGCAGGGCCACCGCGCTGAAGCGCACGAGGTAGGCGATCACGACGCCCAGCACGCTGCCGGTGAGCAGGGTGCCGAAGCCGCTGTCCGGCCAGCGGGCCTGCACCCAGCCGATGGGCAGCAGGATGCCGATGGCCACCACCGCACCCGGCACCGCATAGCCCAGGGACAGCAGGCGGGCGCAGCCGCGCAGGGCGTTGTCCATCCAGGTCCCCTGGCGGCGCAAGGCAAAGCCCAGCGCGAGGGCCAGAGCGGTCGCCAGAACGGCCGTCAGCCCCGCGAGGCGAAAGCTGGACCAGGCCCACTGCGCAAAGCGGTCCAAGGGCAGGCCGGCCTCGCCCAGCGTGGCCTCGCGCCACAACATCACGCCCAGCCAGGCCGCTGGCAGCGCAAAGCCGGCCAGCACCGGGATCGCGCACAGGGCAAAGGCTGTCGCTGCGGCGATGCCCTTCAAGCGCACGGGCTGGGCATCGGTGGCGTGCGTGGCGCCCTGCCGGGAGGTGCCGAAACGCATGCGCGCCTGGGCGCGCCGTTCCAGCGCCAGCAGCACGGCGATCACCAGCAGCAGCATCGAGGCCAGCTGCGCCGCGGCGACCGGCTCGTTCATCGACAGCCAGGCGCGGTAGATGCCGGTGGTGAAGGTGGACAGCCCGAAGTAGGCACCGACGCCGTAATCCGCCAGCGTCTCCATCAGCGCCAGGGCGACGCCGGCCATCACCGCGGGGCGCGCCAGGGGCAGCGCCACGTGCAGCAGGCGGCGCTCGAAATCGGCTCCCAGCAGCCGCGCCGCCTCCATCAGCTGCACCGCACGCTCACCCAGCGCGGCTTTGGTCAACAGGTAGACATACGGATAGAGGCAGAGCACGAACAGCACGATCGCGCCCCACAGGCTGCGCACATCGGGCCACAGCGCGCCCTTCAGGCCCAGGCTTTCGCGCAAGGCCGTCTGCACCGGCCCGCTGAACTGCAGGGCATCGGTGTAGGCATAGGCCAGCACGTAGGCGGGCATGGCCAGCGGCAGCAGCAGCGCCCACTCGAAGATCCGCCGTCCGGGGAAGGCAAACAGCGTCACCGCGGCGGCGGCACCCACGCCCATCAGCGCCGTCCCGACACCCACGCCCAGCAGCAGCAGCAGCGACTGCAGCGCGTAGTCCGGCAGCACCGTGCGCCACTGGTGCAGCAGCACCTCTGCCGCCGCGGCATTGAAGCCGAGCCAGGACAGCACGATGCCAGCCACCGGCAGAGCCAGCAGCGCGCTGATGAGCATCAAGATCGATCGCACGCTGGCGGCCTCCTTCGCCGCCCGGTTGTCCCTGGCCTTCGCCCTGTTCGCGTTGACCCATGTCAATGAGAACGAGTTGCATTTGCATGGGCGCGACTATCATAGAGGCATGTTCCTGCAGGTCGAAAACGCCAGCGTTCGCTACGCCCGAAGCCCCAAGGACCAGCCCGCCGTCGATCGGGTCACGTTCTCTCTGCCGGCCGGCCAGATCGGGGTGCTGATCGGTCCGTCGGGCTGCGGCAAGACCTCGTTGCTGCGCGCCGTGGCCGGGCTGGAACGGCTGTTCGACGGCCGCCTCCTGATGGGAGGCACGGTCCTGAGCGATCCGCTCAGCCGCGTGCATGTCGCGGCCGAGCAACGCCGCATCGGCATGGTGTTTCAGGACTACGCGCTGTTTCCGCACCTGAGCCTGGCCGACAACGTCGCCTTCGGCATCGAGCGCCTCCCTCGCGGCGAACGCGCGGATCGCGTGCAGCAGATGCTGGAACTGGTGGGCCTGGCGCACGCGGCCAAGCGCCTGCCGCACCAGGTCTCCGGCGGGCAGCAGCAGCGCGTGGCGCTGGCCCGCGCCCTGGCCCCGGCGCCGCGCCTGCTGCTGCTGGACGAGCCGTTTTCCAGCCTGGATGTGGATCTGCGCGAGCGCCTGGCGCACGACGTGCGCCAGATCCTCAAGGCCCACGGCGCGACCGCGCTGGTCGTCACGCACGACCAGCTGGAGGCCTTTGCGCTGGGCGACACCATCGGCGTGATGCAGCGCGGCCGCCTGGAGCAATGGGACAGCGCCTATGAGCTGTACCACCGGCCGGCCACACGCTTCGTCGCGCAGTTCATCGGCCACGGCGTCTTTGCCCCGGCGCAGATCGTTTCCTGCGCCCATGGCCCCTGCGTGCACACGCCGGTCGGCGAACTGGACGATCCGGCCGAGTGCCCGCTGCCAGAAGCCTTCCCGGACGGCCACTGCGATGTGCTGCTGCGCGCCGACGACATCGTGCACGACGACGACAGCCCGGTGAAGGCGCGCATCGAGCGCAAGGCCTTCCGCGGCTCGGAGTTCCTCTACACGCTGCGCCTGGACAGCGGCCAGCAGGTGATGGCGCACGTGCCTTCGCACCACGATCACCAGATCGGCGAAAGCATCGGCATCCGCGCCCAGGTCGACCATGTGGTGACTTTCCGCCGCGAATCCCCGGTTTGAAGGGGCGGCGCGGTGCGTCCGAAGTCCTCGGCGGCCGATGCAACTCTTTACCACGGCGCACGCTCCAAGGGCTTGCGGTTCTATACTCGACTAACTTCCGTCACCCGCGGCGGACAGCTGTTTCAGGAGCGCACATGGGCGCGAAGTTGAAGATCGTCGGAGTTCTTGCACTCGGTGCCGTCGCCGGCGCATTGGCCACGATGCAGGTCCAGGCGATCGCCCAGCGATCCGTTTCGCCGTTACCCCTGGAAGAGCTGCAGCAGCTGGCTGCGGTCTACGGCATCGTCAAGAGCGACTATGTCGAGCCGGTGGACGAGAAGAAGCTGATCTCCGACGCCATCAGCGGCATGGTCTCCGGGCTCGATCCGCATTCGCAGTATCTCGACAAGAAGACGCTCAAGAGCTTCCGCGAAGGCACCACCGGCAAGTTTGTCGGCGTGGGCATCGAGATCGGCATGGAAGACGGCGTGGTCAAGGTCGTCTCGCCCATCGAAGGCTCGCCCGCCTTCCGTGCCGGCATCAAGGCCGGCGATCTGATCACCCGCATCGACGAGACGGCCGTCAAGGGCCTCACGATGGACGAGGCCGTCAAGCGCATGCGCGGCGAGCCGAACACCAAGGTTTCGCTGCAGGTCTTCCGCAAATCGGAGAACCGCGCCTTCCCGATCACCATCACGCGCGAAGAGATCCGGGTGCAGAGCGTGCGCGCCCGCGTGGTGGAACCCGGCTACGCCTGGATCCGCGTGAGCCAGTTCCAGGACCGCACGGTCGATGACTTTGCCCGCAAGGTCGAGGAAATCTACAAGGCCGATCCCAACCTGAAGGGCCTGGTGCTGGATCTGCGCAACGATCCGGGCGGCCTGCTGGATGCCTCCATCGCCATCAGCGCGGCCTTCCTGCCGGCCGATGTGCCGGTGGTCAGCACGAACGGCCAGCTGACCGACGCCAAGGCGCTGTTCAAGGCCTCGCCGGAGTACTACGCGCGCCGCGGCGCCGATCCCATCCGGCGCCTGCCGGCGGCGCTGAAGTCCGTGCCCCTGGTGGTGCTGGTCAACGAAGGCTCGGCCTCGGCCAGCGAAATCGTCGCCGGCGCGCTGCAGGATCACAAGCGCGCCACCATCATGGGCGCGCAGACCTTCGGCAAGGGCTCGGTGCAGACGGTGCGCTGCCTGGCAGGCCAGTACCGCCTTGAAGATTGCCCGGGCGCGGCGCTGAAGATCACCACCGCGCGCTACTACACGCCCGCCGGCCGTTCGATCCAGGCCAAGGGCATCGTGCCGGACATCTGGCTCGATGAAACCGCCGAAGGCAACATCTTTGCCGCGCTGCGCATGCGCGAGGCTGATCTCGAAAAGCACCTCGCGGGCGCTGACGAGAAGAAGGACACCGAACGCGAGAAGCAGCGCGCCGAAGAGCGCAAGAAGCTCGAAGAACAGTTGGCCAGGCAGCGTGACACGCTGAAGCCTCTGCCCGAATTCGGCAGCGCCGAAGACTTCCCGTTGCAGCAGGCGCTGAACCAGCTGCGCGGCAAGCCGGTGGTGGTGAGCAAGACCGCCGTGGAGCGCAAGGCCGAGGCGAAGACGGAGTAAACCACCGTCGGCACGGCATTCGTGCGGTGCGACACTGGCGGGGCCTTCGGGGCCCCGCCGTCGTTTGGGGGCCCTGGGGCGGCTTTCTGCCCGCGCGCAGCGTCAGCCGGCGGCGGGCTGACGTGCTGCCCGAGTGCCCTTCGGCCGCAGGCCCGCACGGCCCCTGCCACAGACCATGACCGACGAACAACTGCTGCGCTACTCCCGCCACATCCTGCTCGACGAGATCGGCGTCGAAGGCCAGGAACGGCTCGCGCGCGCGCACGCCCTGGTGATCGGCGCCGGCGGCCTGGGCTCGCCGGTCGCGCTGTACCTCGGCACCGCCGGCATGGGCACGATCACGATCGTCGATCACGACACGGTCGACCTGACCAACCTGCAGCGCCAGATCGCGCACAACACCGAGCGCATCGGCCAGCCGAAAGCCCTGTCAGCGGCGCGCAGCATCGCGGCCATCAACCCGGATGTGCGGGTGCTGCCGCTGGTCCAGCGCGCCGATGACGCGCTGCTGGAACGCCTGGTGGCCGAGGCCGACGTGGTGCTGGACTGCAGCGACAACTTCGTCACGCGGCACAGCGTGAATGCGGCCTGCGTGCGCCAGCGCAAGCCGCTGGTGTCCGGCGCCGCGATCGGCTTCGACGGGCAGATCTCGGTCTTCGATGTGCGACAGGACGCGACGCCCTGCTACGCCTGCGTCTTTCCGCCGCAAGCCACTTTCGAGGAAACGCGCTGCGCGACCATGGGCGTGTTTGCACCGCTGGTGGGCATCATCGGCACGATGCAGGCGGCCGAGGCGCTGAAACTGATCGCGGGCGTCGGCCGCTCGCTGGCCGGTCGCCTGCTGATGCTCGATGCCCGCGCGATGGAGTGGAACGAGGTCCGCCTGCCCCGGCAGCCGGATTGCCCGGTGTGCGGCACGCACGCCTGAAGCCATCAAGGACCCGCCATGGACAAGCGCACCGAGCTCACCGCCCGCAACTTTCCCAGCGCCGAACAGGAAGCGGCCGTCGCGCAACCCAGCGGCCGCTACGACGGCCCGCGCAGCGCCTACCGCCTGGCCTTTGCCGACACCGAGTTCCTGCTGCGCGAAGAGCTGCGCCCGGTGCGCATGCAGCTGGAGCTGCTCAAGCCGGAACTGATCCAGCAGCAGCTGGGCATCACCTCCACGATCGTCATCTTCGGCAGTGCGCGCATCCCGGAGCCCGCGCTCGCGCGCGAACGCCTGGCACTGGCCCGCCAGGGCACCGATGAGGCTGCGGTGAAGCGTGCAGAGATGGCGCTGCAGATGAGCGCCTACTACGACGAGGCACGCCGCTTTGCCGCGCTGGTCACCGAACACACGCGGCACCACGACACGCCGGTCGTGGTGGTCACCGGCGGCGGCCCCGGCATCATGGAAGCGGGCAATCGCGGCGCCTTCGAAAGCGGCGGCAAGAGCATCGGGCTGAATATCGTGCTGCCGCACGAGCAGGCGCCCAATCCCTACATCACGCCCGAACTGTGCTTCCAGTTCCACTACTTCGCACTGCGCAAGATGCACTTCCTGATGCGCAGCATCGCGCTGGTGTGCTTCCCGGGCGGCTTCGGCACGCTGGATGAACTCTTCGAGGTGATGACGCTGCAGCAGACGGGCAAGGTGCGCCGCCGCCCCATCCTGCTGTTCGGGCGCGCCTTCTGGGAAAAGCTGCTCAACGTGCAGCACCTGGTGGATACCGGCATGATCTCGCCGCAGGATCTCTCGCTCTTCCACTATGTCGAATCGGCCGAAGAAGCCTGGGCGCACCTGGAAGCGCACTACGGTTTTGATCTGCCGGACACCACCACCGGCGAGTTCGCCGACGATGTCTGATGCCCGACTCCCGACCTGAGCCCACACAGTCCATGAGCCCCGCTGTTTCCCTGATCGGCGCGCCCACCGACATCGGCGCCGGCGCGCGTGGCGCCAGCATGGGCCCCGAAGCCCTGCGCGTGGCCGGGCTGCAAGCGGCCCTGGAAGGCCATGGCGTGCAGGTGGAAGACCGCGGCAACCTCGCGGGCCCCGCCAACCCCTGGCTGCCGCCGGTGGAAGGCTACCGCCACCTGGCCGAAGTGACGGCCTGGAACCAGGCCGTGCATGAAGCCGTGCTGGCCGAGCTGCGCCTGGGCCGCCTGCCCGTGCTGCTGGGGGGCGACCACTGCCTGGGCATCGGCTCGATCAGCGCCGTGGCCCGCCACTGCCGCGACGTGGGCAAGAAGCTGCGTGTGCTGTGGCTGGACGCCCATGCGGATTTCAATACCAGCGCCCTCACCCCCAGCGGCAACATCCATGGCATGCCGGTGGCCTGCCTGTGTGGCCACGGCCCGCAGGAACTGATCTCCATCGGCGGCACCGTTCCTGCCATCGCGGCCCGCTGCGTGCGCCAGATCGGCATACGCAGCGTCGATCCCGGCGAGAAGCGCTTCGTGCACGAGCAGGGTCTGGAAGTCTTCGACATGCGCTACATCGACGAGATGGGCATGCGAACGACCATGGAACTGGCCCTGGCCACGCTGGACAGCCAGACGCACCTGCACGTGAGCTTTGACGTGGACTTCCTCGACCCGGAGATCGCGCCGGGCGTGGGCACGACCGTACCCGGCGGCCCAACCTACCGCGAGGCCCAGCTGTGCATGGAAATGATTGCCGACTGCGGCCGCCTGGCCAGCCTGGACGTGATGGAGCTGAACCCGGCGCTGGACGTGCGCAACAAGACCGCCCTGCTGGCCGTGGACCTGATAGAGAGCCTCTTCGGCAAGAGCACCCTGATGCGCGTGACGGGCTGAGGCTCTCTGACGGGCGATGTGCCAGGGCGGGGCTGAGAAGCCGTCAGCCCACAGCCGCCAGATTGACCAGCGGCGCCGCAAACTGACCCGCGGCGCGCAGCACACGCGGTTCGCCTTCACAGACCATCACTTCGGCCGGCATCGGGTGGCTCAGGAAGCCGGTGGGGCTGGCGCTGAGGCCGTAGGCACCCGATTGCAGCACGGCGATCAGGTCACCGGCCTGCACGGGTGGCAGCGCCGTCTGTCGGCCCAGGGTGTCCAGCGGCGTGCAGAGCGGGCCGACCACCTGGGCCGGGCTCAGCGGCAGATCGGGCCACAGCTGGGTCGCGGCCAGCAGCGGATAGTCCTGCTTGATCACCTGGCCCAGGTTGCCGGACGCCGCCAGGTGGTGATGCATGCCGCCATCGCAGATGACGAAGCGCTGGCCGCGGGATTCCTTCACCGCACGCACGCGCATCAGGTAGACGCCTGCCGGCCCGCTGAGCCAGCGCCCGGGCTCGACCAGCACGCGGGACGGCGCCAGCCAGGGATCCTGGCGCTGGCTTTGGGCCAGTTCCTGGGCGAGTCCGCGCAGGGCCGCCAGATCCAGCGTCGCCTGCCCGGCGTGGTAGGGGATGCCCAGGCCGCCGCCCAGATCGATGCGCTGCAGCGGGTGGCCCAGACGCTGCGCGAGCTGCCGCGCCAGATCCAGGCCGATGCGCCACTGCTGGCCCAGCACCTCCGCCTGCAGCACTTGCGTGCCGGCAAAGAGATGGATGCCTTCCAGCAGCAGGCCCGGCTGCGCCTGCACGGCCGCGACGGCCTGCCCCATCTGCTCTTCGTCAAAGCCGAAGGCGGCGGGCTTGCCGCCCATGCGCATCGCGCCACCCTGCGCGGCCGCAGCGGGGTTGATGCGCAGCGCCACCGCTTGCGGGCGGCCCAGCTGGCGGGCGATGGCGCCGCAGAGCTCGATCTCCTCGAAACTTTCCAGGTGGACTTCGCCGATGCCGCCGGCCATGGCCAGCTCCAGCTCGGCCTGGCCCTTGCCCGGCCCGGCAAAGAGCATGCGCTGCGGCGCGCAGCCGGCGGCCAGCGCAAGGTGGAACTCGCCGCCGGAGGCGATTTCCAGTCCGGCGCCCAGGCGCACGAAGGCCGCTGCCACGGCCGGCTGCGGGTTGGCCTTGATCGAATAGAAGACCTCGGCAAAGCCCTCCAGCACCTGCTGCAGCTGCCGGTAGCGGGCCTCCAGCAGCCGCTGATCCATCACATACAGCGGCGTGCCAAGCGCGGCCAGCGCGCGCACGCCAAGCCCGCCGATGTGCAGCTCGCCCTCGTGGACGGCGAAGCCCTCCGCCAGCAGCTGCTGCGTCAACGCGGGCAGTGCCGGCAGCGAGGCCGTCGTGCCGGCCGCCCCGGGCTCGGTCGGCGCGTTCATTGGACAGCCCTCCGTGCTGCGCACTGCGGGATGAGCGCTTGGGAACGGCCCGGCGCGCTCATCTCAAGGCCTCGCCCGTGCCGCTGCGCTGGGCCACCAGCTGCTTGTAGTCCACCTTGCCGTTGGGCGTGGTAGGCAGCTCGTCCACGAGATCGATGCGTGACGGCAGCATGTGCGCCGGCAGTTGCTGCGCCGCCTGTGCCAGGACCTCGGCCACGCCGGGCCCCTGGCCCGAGGCGACGGCCACGGCGCAGACGCGCTGGCCGACCCATTCGTCGGGCAGGCCGATCACCGCCACCTGGCGGAAGGCGCCGCTGCTCATCAGCTGGTCTTCCACCTCGCTCGGGCTGATGCGGTAACCGGCGGACTTGATCATCGCGTCCTGGCGGCCCACGAAATACAGGAAACCTTCCTCGTCCGTGGTCACCAGATCGCCGGACCAGCAGACCGTCTCGCCGCCTTCGGTGGCCGGGCGCAGCGGATTCGGGCGCAGCACCCGCGCGGTGTCATCCGGGCGCCGCCAGTAGCCCATCGAGACCGTCGGGCCGCGGTGCACCAGCGTGCCGGGTTCACCGGGTGCGGCGCGCTGCCCCAGCGCGTTGACGACGAAGACCTCGCACTCCGGGATGGCCTTGCCGATGGACGTGGGTCGGCGATCCACTTCCTGTGGCGGCAGGAAGGTCGAGCGGAAGGCTTCGGTGAGGCCATACATGAGAAAGATCTGCGTCTGCGGCAGCAGCTCGCGCAGGCGCCGCACGGTGGCCTCCGGCACCGCACCGCCGCTGTTGGTGATGTAGCGCAGATGCGGCAGCGGCGTGCGCGGCAGGCTGGGGGCGGCACGCGTGAGCAGCGCCCAGACCGTGGGCACGCCGGCCAGCCCGGTGATCTCATGACGCGCCAGCTGGCGCACGATCTGGTCGCCCAGCTGGAACGACAGCAGCACGATGCGGGCGCCCTGCTCGATCACCGTCAGCAGCTGGTTCAAGCCGTAGTCGAAGCTGAAGGGCAGCACGCTGAGGATGCGATCCGCCGCCGAGATGTCCAGGTAGCTGCGCACGATGCGCGTGCCCGCCAGCAGGTTGCCATGCGTGAGCATCACGCCCTTGGGCGCACCCGTGGAGCCCGAGGTATAGAGGATGGCCGCCAGATCGGCCGCGATGCCCTGGGCTGGTGGCACCGGCGGCGGCAGCTCGGTGGTGGCCTCTTCCACGCACAGCACCTGCAGATGCTCCAGCCCTTGCAGGCCGTCGCCCAGGGCGGCCAGCGTCTCGCGCCGCGTCAGCAGCAGCCGCGCTTCGCAGTCGGCCAGCACATGGCGGATCTGCGCCGGCTTGAGCACCGGGTTGATCGGCACCACGACGGCATCGGCCCGGCTGGCCGCCAGCAGGCCGGCACATTCCTCCAGGCTCTTGGGCAGCAGCAGCGCCACGCGTTCGCCGCGCTGCACGCCGGCGCGGCGGATCAGCCCGGCGGTCCGCTCCACTTCTGCGCGCAGCTGGCCATGGGTCCACTGTCGCTCGCCATCGACGATGGCCACCGCCTCGGCCCGGATGGCCGGGCTGTCCAGCAACTGGTGCAGCAGCGTCGGGGCAAACGGCCGGATCATGCGGCCGACTTGCGCTGGATGAAGGCCAGCAGGTGGCCCAGGGTATCCAGGTTCTCCGGGGTGAAGTCCTCGTCGCCGATCTCCACGCCCAGGGTCTCGCCCAGGAAGACCATCAGCTGGATCACGGCCAGCGAGTCCAGCAGACCCGTGCCCAGCAAGGCGGTATCGGCGCTCAGCACCTGCTGGGCGGCGGCCGGAACATGCTGCTGGAAGAAGCCGCGCAAGGCGGCCACATGGGCGGGGTCGAAGCGGTCAAGCGAATCAGGGGTCATGGTGCGAAGTGGAAGCCAAGTGAGGTCATCGTCTCAGACACCCAGGATGCACAGCTCGGTTCCGATGAAATCCGTGACATCGTCGAAGGTTTCCCCTCGCGCAAACCACAGCCCGCCCGGCCTGCGCCGCAAGCTGGCCGTACTGGGCGCATCGGTGCCGCGCGTATCCCAGCTCATGAGCAGAAAACCCCGGGCCAGCAGATGGCGTGCCAGGACCGGCAGGCAGCGCTGCATCACGGCATGGCTGCCGATGTACTTCAGGCGCGCAGCCGGCAAGCGACGCACCGGCCGGCTGCGGTAGACGAACAAGGTCTGGCCGCCTTCGTGTTCCAGCAGCACCGATTCACAGTCCAGCTCGCGGTGCGCCAGCAGCATCTCCAGCGGCGGCGCCTGGGCCGGCAACACGTCATCGGCCCGCAGCGGGCGGATGCGTGCAGCCGCCGCCGAGCCCAGCGCCAGCAGCGGCAGCACGCCCACGGTGGTGCCGGCATTGACGGTCTTGAAGCCGAACAGCGGCAGCATGCGCCGCACCTCTTCGGTGGGCGTGAGATCGATGTAGGCGCAGCGCTTGTCAGCCACCATGGCGCGCAGCATCGGCGCTGCGCGCAGCCGGTGCTCGGGCCGCACATACCAGCTGGAGACGTTCACCAGCGGGTAGCGGCTGCCGTCGGCGCGCTGGCGCAGGCTGGCGGGCATCAGCGCCACGCCCGCCAGCTGGCCTTCGTGCTGCAGCAGCAGCCCGAGCGGCACGCCCGCTTCCTGGTTGCGGGCGTGCACACGCAGCCGGTTCAGCCCCGATTCCCAGAAGGCCAGTGACCGGTTCGGAAAGCCTTCGGCCAGCAGCGCAGCGGCGGCCGGGAAATCGGCTTCCATCAGAGGGCGAAACATCCAGCAGTTCCTTGACGCGCCCGACGCGCCCTCAAGGGGCCGTCCTGCCGGCGCGAGCCAGAGTGTCCTTCCCGAGCCTAGGCCTTTGCCGGCACGGGTGCTTGCGCCAGGGCCGTCGAGCTCTCAGCCGCCCGCGCCTCTTCCTGCAGGCGCAATACGCGACGCTGCACCTTGCCCGTGGTGGTCATCGGCAGGGCATCGATGAATTCGATCTCCTTGGGGTACTCGTAAGGCGCCAGCCGCCCCCGGACATGTCGCTGCAGTTCGGCCACCAGCGCGTCACCCGGCTCATGGCCGGGCGCCAGCACGATGTAGGCCTTGACCACGGCGCCGCGCTCGGCATCCGGCTTGGGGACCACCGCCGCGTTGGCCACGGCCGGATGCTTGACCAGGCAGTTTTCGATCTCGCTGGGGCCGATGCGGTAACCCGCCGCCTTGAACATGTCGTCGCTGCGCCCCTGGTACCAGAGCCAGCCATCCGCATCCATCACCGCCATGTCCCCGGTGCGGCACCAGCTGTCCAGAGGATCGCCGGTGAACTTGGCGCGCGTGGCTTCCTCGTTCTTCCAGTAGCCCAGAAAGAACACCGGATCGGGATGGCCGTGGATGTCGCGCCGGTGCACGGCCACGTCGCCCGGTGTGCCGCGAGGGCACTCGCGCCCTTCGTCGTCGATCACCGCCACGCGGTGGCCGGGGTAGGGGCGGCCCATGCTCCCGGGGCGCGCCGGCCAGCCGTGCAGATTGCGGCCCGCGCCATCCAGCACCCGGGTGCAGTTGCCCACGATGTAGTTGATCTCGGTCTGGCCGAACATCTCGTTGACGGTGACGCCCAGTTCGCGCTGGCACCACTGGAACACGGCGTCGCCCACCGCCTCGCCCGCACTCATCACCGCACGCAGCCGCAGGCGGTGGCTGCGCCGCGGATGCGGCACGGCCTTCATCAGGGCCTTCAGCGCGGTGGGGAACAGGAAGCTGTGCGTCACGCGATGAGACTGCATCAGCGCCAGCGCCCGCTCGGGCTGGAAGCGGCCCTGGAAGGCGACGATCGGGCGGCCGAAGGTCAGCGTGGGCAGCAGGGCATCCATGAGCCCGCCCGTCCAGGCCCAATCGGCGGGCGACCAGAAGACCGCATCATCCTGCGGATACCAGTTCTGGCTGCACACGAAGCCCGTGAGGTTGCCGATCAAGGCGCGGTGCGGGATCAGCGCGCCCTTGGGCGGGCCCGTGGTGCCGCTGGTGTAGATCAGCACGGCCGGATCGTCAGCCATCGTCGGCACCAGGCTGAAGCGAGGGCTCGCGCCCGCCAGCAAGGGGCCCCAGTCGGCGTCGCCTAGCCCCGCGGCCCCGCCCACGGCCACCACCAGCTGCAGTCCGGGGCACTGGGGGCGAGCTTCGAGCAGCTTGTCGACGGCGCTCTCGTCGACGATGGCGGCCACGGCTTCGCTGTGCTGCAGCCGGTAGGCCAGCGCTTCGGGGCCGAAGAGCATCGACAGCGGCATGGCCACAGCGCCCAGCTGGTAGACCGCCATGTGCGAGACCGCCGTCTCGAAGCGCTGCGGCATGACGATGGCCACGCGGTCACCCCGCTGCACGCCGCGGCGGCGCAAGGCCTGCGACAGGCGGTTGGCGGCCGCCTGCAGCTGCGCATAGCTGTAGTCGGCGCGCCGGCCATCTTCATGTTCCCAGCGGATGGCCACCGCCTGCGGCGTGGTGCGGGCCCAGCGGCGGCTGCAGGCCTGGGCGATGTTGAAGCGCGCAGGCACCTGCCAGCGGAATTCACCGTGCAGCCGTGCGTGGACGTCCGGCGGCTCTGACATAGGCGCCGCAGCCGGGGACGACCGGCGGGACCCGGCCGCCATCAGCCCGGCTCGCGCCCGAAGGCGGCCAGCGCGTCGCCCGTGACGCGGCAGATGCGCCAATCGGGCATCACCGTGGCGCCCATGCGCTCGTAGAAGCGGATGGCGTTCTCGTTCCAGTCCAGCACGCTCCATTCGAATCGGCCGCAGCCGCGCTGCACGGCCAGCGCCCCCAGGTGCTGCAGCAGCGCCTTGCCCAGGCCCTGGCCGCGCCAGGCGGGCTGCACGTACAGGTCTTCCAGATACAGCCCGGGGCGCGCCAGGAAGGTGGAGAAGTTGGTGAAGAACAGCGCGAAGCCCACCACCTGACGATCCACCTCCGCCACCACGGCCTCCGCCGCCGGACGCGGCCCGAAGAGATGCGGGCGCAGCTTGTCGGGCGTGGCCTGCACGAGGTGTTCGAGCTTCTCGAAGACCGCCAGCTCCAGGATCAAGCCGCTGATCGCCGGCAGATCGGACTCGGCGGCGGGGCGCAGTTGCAACTGGTTCATTGTTGTTACATGGGGCGCTTTGCGGGCGTTCATTTTGCGTTTGGCGGCCCCGGGCAAAAGGCCACACTGCATGCTCCGAAACCCCCGATGAGCGCGCCACGCGCGAAGCATCGGCGCGATTCCACCGTCCAACGAACAAGAGACCCCACCATGCGCTTCACGCAGCTCTCCGTCGTCCGCCACCGTGTCCATGTCGGCGAGCCGCTGCCCTTCAACGTCTTCAACAACGACCAGACCCTGCTGCTCGCCAAGGGCCAGGTGGTGGGCACGCCCGATCAGATGCAGGCCCTGTTCGACCGCGGCACGCTGGTCGATCTGGCCGAAGTGCATCGCACACCGGAAGCCATCAAGCAGGCGCCGCCGCAGATGCTGGCCACGCTCTGGCAGGACAACATCAGCCGCGTGCACCAGACGCTGACGCAGGTGGAGCCGGAGACCTTCCGCGCCGCGCTGGACGAAGCCGCCAAGCCCGTGGAGCAGCTGATCGACCGTGACCCGGATCTGGCCATCCTGCAGGTGCTGCGCCAGGAGGGCAATTCCAACACCCAGTACGGGCTGAACCACGCCATCCACACGGCCATCGTCTGCCGGCTGGTGGCCAAGCGCCTGCAGTGGTCCGACGACGAATCCAACCGCGCCTTCAAGGCCGCGCTGACGATGAACCTGTCGATGTTCGAGCTGCAGGGCATCCTGGCCAACCATCCCGGGCGGCCCAACGAGGAGCAGAAGCGCCTGATCCAGTCGCACCCCGTGCGCAGCCGCGAGATGCTGATCCAGGCCGGCGTGAGCGATCCGGTCTGGCTCACCGCCGTCCAGCAGCACCACGAAACGCCGGACCGCTCAGGCTACCCGCTGGGCATCGGCGATCCGACGGAGCTGGCCTCGCTGCTGCACCGCGCCGATGTCTATGCCGCCAAGCTCAGCCCGCGCGCCAACCGCGATCCGATGCCGGCCGATCGCGCCGGGCGCGAGATCTTCATGCGCGATCCGGGCAACCCGATCACCGCCGCGCTGGTCAAGGAGTTCGGCGTCTACCCGCCGGGCTGCTACGTGGCGCTGGCCTCCAACGAAGTGGGCGTGGTCATCAAGCGCGGCCCGACGGTGATGGCGCCGGTGGTCTCCGTGCTGGTCAACCGGCAGGGCGAAGCGCTGCTGGACCCGCTGCGCCGCGACACCAGCAACCCGGCGCATGCGGTCACCGGCGTGGTGCCGGCCCGCTCGATCAAGATCCGCCTGTCGCCTGAAAAGCTGGCCGCGCTGGCGCTGGCCTGAGCCCTGCCGCGCGCGAGCCGGTCTCGCGGATGGCTGGCCTACAGTCCGGGCATGTCCACACACGACCTGCCCGCCTACGCCGTGCTGCACGCGGCCCGCTCGCGCTTCGAGACCCTGCGCGGGCTGCGCTACCACCTGTGGGAGTGGGGTGAGCCCGCGTCGGCAGGCCCGACATCGCCGACGCTGGTGATGGTGCACGGCTGGGCCGACGTGGGCGCATCGTTCCAGTTTGCGGTTGACGCGCTGGCCCGCCACGAAGGCCGGCTGCGGCATGTCGTGGCACCCGACTGGCGCGGTTTTGGCCAGAGCGCCAACAGCGGCAGCGATGCCTACTGGTTTGCCGACTACCTGGGCGACCTGGATGCCCTGATCGACCGCGTCTCGCCCGACGCACCGGTGGATCTGCTGGGCCACAGCATGGGCGGCAACGTCGTGATGAGCTATGCCGGCGCGCGCCCGCTGCGCGTGCGGCGGCTGATCAACCTGGAAGGCTTCGGGCTGCCGCAGACGCGCCCCGAGCAGGCACCGAAGCGGCTCGCGCAGTGGCTGGACGACCTCAAGATGCCGCAGGGCTTCAAGGGCTTCGGCAGCCTGGCCGAGGTGGCCGCCCGGCTGCAGGCCAACAACCCGCGGCTGGGCGCCGACAAGGCCGCCTGGCTGGCGCCGCACTGGGCCGCACCCGACGCCGATGGCCGCTGGCACGTGCGCTGCGATCCGGCGCACAAGCGCGTCAACCCGATGCTCTACCGCGTGGACGAGATCCTGGCCACCTGGACCGCCATCCGCGCGCCGCTGCTGTGGGTGGAAGGCGAGCTGACGGATCTCAGCGGCTGGTGGGGCGCGCGCTACTCCAAGGCGGAATTCCACGAACGGCTGACGGTCGTGCCCGAGCTGCAGCGACACACGCTAGGCGCCTGCGGCCACATGCTGCACCACGACCAGCCCGAAGCGCTGGCCGCACTGCTGGCCGCATTCCTGAATGCCTGAGCCCGGCGTGCCAGAATCCTGCGGCTATGGACATCGAAGACATCAACGCCATCGGCTCGCTGCTCGCCGATCTCAAGGCGCGCACCGGGCAGCTCCGGGGGTATCTTTGACTACGACCGCAAATCCCTGCGGCTGAACGAAGTCAACGCGGCGCTGGAAAACCCGGCCGTCTGGAGCGAACCCAAGCGCGCCCAGGAACTGGGCAAGGAAAAGAAGACGCTGGAAACGGTGGTGCAGACCATCGACCATCTCACCGGCAACCTGGACGACAACACCGAGCTGTACGAGATGTCCAAGGCCGACGGCGATGTCGATGGCCTGCTGGCGATCCGCGACGAGGCCGAAGCACTGAAGGCGACGGTCGAACAGCTGGAGTTCCGCCGGATGTTCAACAACCCGGCCGATCCGGGCAACTGCTTCATCGACATCCAGGCCGGCGCCGGCGGCACCGAAGCCTGCGACTGGGCCAGCATGCTGCTGCGCCAGTACCTCAAGTACTGCGAGCGCAAGGGCTTCAAGGCCGAAGTGCTGGAAGAGACCGAGGGCGATGTGGCCGGCATCCGCAGCGCCAGCCTGAAGGTGGAAGGCGACTATGCCTTCGGCCACCTGCGCACCGAGACCGGCGTGCACCGGCTGGTGCGCAAGAGCCCCTTCGATTCCGCCGGCGGCCGCCACACCAGCTTTGCCTCGCTCTTCGTCTACCCGGAGGTGGACGATTCAATTGAGATCGAGATCAATCCGGCCGATGTGCGCACCGACACCTTCCGCGCCAGCGGGGCCGGCGGCCAGCACATCAACAAGACCGATTCGGCCGTGCGCCTGACGCACATCCCCACGGGCATCGTCGTGCAGTGCCAGAACGACCGTTCACAGCACCGCAACCGCGACGAGGCCTGGCAGATGCTGCGCTCCCGGCTGTACGAGTACGAGATGCGCAAGCAGATGGAGGCCCAGCAGAAGCTGGAGGACTCCAAGACAGACGTCGGTTGGGGCCACCAGATCCGCAGCTACGTGCTCGACCAGAGCCGCATCAAGGATCTGCGCACGGGTGTCGAGATCT
This sequence comes from Rubrivivax sp., assembly GCA_016790225.1. The sequence goes on along the minus strand of JAEUOZ010000024.1, from coordinate 10,861 downwards.
CCAACACGCAGAAGGTGCTGGACGGCGATCTCGATCCTTTTGTCGAAGCCAGCCTGAAGCAAGGGCTGTGAAGGTCCGCGTCGCGGTGCCGGCGCCGGGCGCCCTGCCCGGCCGGTCCGCCGCTCGTTTGCATCATTGAACATTGGAGACACTCCCATGCGTGAAGGCACCGCCACGGTGGTCCACCGCGCGGACTACGCCGCCCCGGCGTTCTGGATCCGCGCCGTCGAGCTGAGCTTTGACCTGGACCCGGCCAAGACCATCGTCGCGAGCCGATTGCACATGGAGCGCAACCCGCAGGCGGCGCCGGGCCAGGCGCTGCGACTGCACGGCGAAGATCTGAACCTGCTGCGCGTGATGAGCGGAGGCGAGGGCGTGTCCTTCCGCCACGAGGACGGGATGCTGGTCATCGACAACCCGCCGGCGGCGCAGCAGTTCGTGCTGGAGATCCGCAACACCTGCGCGCCTGAGAAGAACCGCCAGCTCTCGGGCCTGTACACCAGCGGCAGCGGCTTCTTCACGCAGTGCGAGGCCGAGGGCTTCCGCCGCATCACCTATTTCCTGGATCGGCCGGACGTGATGGCCGTCTTCACGGTGACCCTGCGCGCCGACAAGGCGAAGTACCCCGTGCTGCTGTCCAACGGCAACCTGCTGGAGCAAGGTGAGCTGGATAACGGCCGACACTATGCGAAGTGGCACGACCCCTTCCCCAAGCCCAGCTACCTCTTCGCGCTGGTGGCGGCCGATCTGGTGTGCCGCGAGCAGCGCGTGCGCACGCGCGCCGGCCAGGATCACCTGCTGCAGATCTTCGTCAAGCGCGGCGATCTGGACAAGACCGAGCACGCAATGAACTCGCTGGTCGCTTCGCTGATCTGGGACGAAGCGCGCTTCCAGCTGCCGCTGGACCTGGAACGCTTCATGGTGGTGGCCGTCCAGGACTTCAACATGGGCGCGATGGAGAACAAGGGCCTGAACATCTTCAACACGATGTACGTGCTGGCCAGCCCTGCCACCGCCACCGACACCGATTTCGCGGCCATCGAGAGCGTGGTGGCGCACGAGTATTTCCACAACTGGACAGGCAACCGCATCACCTGCCGCGACTGGTTCCAGCTCTCGCTCAAGGAAGGCCTCACCGTCTTTCGCGATCAGGAATTCAGCCAGGACATGGCCGGCGGCGCTTCGGCGCGCGCGGTCAAGCGCATCGAGGACGTGCGCTCGCTGCGCATGGTGCAGTTCCCCGAGGACGGCGGCCCGATGGCGCACCCGGTGCGGCCGGACAGCTATGCGGCGATCGACAACTTCTATACGCCCACGGTCTACGAGAAGGGTGCCGAGGTCGTGCGCATGATGCAGACGCTGGTCGGCCGCGAGGGCTTTGCACGCGGCATGGCCCTGTATTTTCAGCGCCATGACGGCCAGGCCGTGACCTGCGACGACTTTGCCCAGGCGATGGCGGACGCCAATCCCGACAGCGCGCTGACCCTGCACCTCGAACCCTTCAAGCGCTGGTACGCGCAGGCCGGCACGCCGCAGCTGAAGGCCCGCGGCTTCCATGACGCCGGGAGCCAGCGCTACACGCTGCGGCTGTCGCAAGCGCCTGGCCAGGCCGGCGGCTTGCCGCAGGTGATCCCGGTCACCCTGGGCCTGATCGGCGCCGATGACCAGCCGCTGCCGCTGCGCCTGGATGGCGAAGCGCAGGCCACCGGCCTGCAGCGCACCCTGGTGCTGACCGAGGCCGAGCAGGACTTCGTATTTGTCGACGTGACGAGCGAGCCCTTGCCCTCGCTGCTGCGCGGCTTCTCGGCCCCCGTGCACCTGGACGACGGGTTGGACGAGGGCGCGCTGCTGCGCCTGCTGCGCTGCGACAGCGATGCCTTCAACCGCTGGGAGGCCTCGCAGCGCCTGCTGCTCGCGCGGCTGCAGGCCGCTGTGGCCTCCGAGGGCGATCGCCCCTGGCTGGATGCGCCGCTGATCGAGGCGCTGCGCGGCGTGCTGCGCCACCCGGGGCTGGACCCGGCCTTCAAGGAACTGGTGCTCAATCTGCCCACCGAATTCGAGTGGTTCGATCTGTGCACCAACGCCAACGCGCAGCGCGTGAACGCCGTGCGCCAGGCCATGCTGGATCAGCTGGCCGCCGCACTCCACGAAGACTGGCTATGGGCCTGGGAGGCACACCAGGTGCGCGCCGGCTATGTGGCCGACGTGCAGCAGTCCGGCCAGCGCGCGCTGGCCAACCTCGCCCTGGCGATGCTGGTACGCCAGGCCTCCAACACGGGCGACAGCGTCTGGCCCGGCCGCGCCTACCAGCGCTTCAAGGACGCCGGCAACATGACCGATCGCCTGGGTGCGCTGCAGGCCCTGGTGAACGTGCATGCCGAGCTCGCGACGCCAGCGCTGGAGCGCCTGCACGCGCTGTTTGCCGGCGAAGCCCTGGTGATCGACAAGTGGTTTGCCATCCAGGCGCGCGCGCCGGAACGTGACGGCCGTGTCTTCGCCCGCGTGAGGCAGCTGCTGCAGCACCCCGACTACCAGGTCACCAACCCCAACCGCGCCCGATCGCTGCTGCAGGGCTGGATGCGCAACCCGGCCGCCTTCCACCGGCCTGACGCCTCAGGTTATGTGCTCTGGGCCGACAAGGTGGTGGAGATCGACGCCTTCAACCCGCAGCTGGCGGCGCGCCTGGCGCGCGCGCTGGACCGCTGGCGCCAGCTGGCCGAGCCCTGCCGCAGCGCCGCGCGCATGGCCATCGAGCGCGTCGCTGCGCGCGCCGAGCTGAGCACCGACGTGCAGGAAATCGTCAGCCGCGCGCTGCAGGATTGATCACCCCTTCCTTTGGCCTTCCATCGAGCCGCCACCATGTCCAGAAGAGTCAGCCTCACCCAGTACCTCGTCGAGCAGGAGCGCCGCCACGGGCGCATTCCCGCGCAGCTGCGCCTGCTGATCGAGGTGGTCGCACGCGCCTGCAAGCGCATCGCCATCTCGGTGAACAAGGGTGCGTTGGGTGACGTGCTGGGCAGCGCCGGCACCGACAACGTCCAGGGCGAGGTGCAGAAGAAGCTCGACGTCATCAGCAACGAGGTGCTGATCGAGGCCAACGAGTGGGGCGGGCATCTCGCGGCCATGGCCAGCGAGGAGATGGACTCCATCCACGTGGTGCCCAACCGCTATCCGCAGGGCGAGTACCTGCTGCTGTTCGATCCGCTGGACGGCTCCTCCAACATCGACGTCAATGTGTCGATCGGCACGATCTTCTCGGTGCTGCGCAAGGTGGGCCATGCCCGTGGCGTCAGCGAAGAGGACTTCCTGCAGCCCGGCAAGCACCAGGCGGCGGCCGGCTACTGTGTCTACGGCCCGCAGACCACGCTGGTGCTCACCGTGGGCGACGGCGTGGCCATGTTCACGCTCGATCGCGAGCAGGGCTCCTTCGTGCTCACGCAGGAGAGCGTCACCATCCCGGCGGACACCAAGGAATTCGCCATCAACATGAGCAACCTGCGCCACTGGTCGCCGCCGGTGCGCCGCTACATCGATGAATGCCTGGCCGGCAAGGAAGGCCCGCGCGGCAAGGACTTCAACATGCGCTGGGTGGCCAGCATGGTGGCCGATGTGCACCGCATCCTCAGCCGCGGCGGCGTCTTCCTCTACCCCTGGGACAAGCGCGAGCCGGACAAGCCCGGCAAGCTGCGTCTGATGTACGAGGCCAACCCCATGGCCTTCCTGATCGAGCAGGCCGGCGGCATGGCGATCAACGGCACGCAGCGCATCATGGATCTCACGCCCACCAAGCTGCACGAACGCGTGGCCGTGGTGCTGGGCTCGAAGAACGAGGTGCAGCGCGTGATGGAACTGCAGCGCGAGGCGGTGGGCGGCAGCGCGGCCTGAGCGGCGTCACCGGCACGCGCGCCGCGCCGCCGCCCGGTCGCAGCCAGGCGCGCGGCTGCCTGTCTCAGCAGGCCGCCAGTTCGTAGCGCCGCACGATGCGCACAAATTCGTTCGGCGGCACGGCCGGGCTGCACAGGAAGCCCTGGTAGCAGTCGCAACCCAGCGCTTCCAGCGTGGCGCGCTGCGCCTCGGTTTCCACCCCTTCGGCCACCACGCGCATGCCCAGGCTGTGGCCCAGAACGATCAGGGCCCGCACGATCGCGCCATCGGTACGGTCCTCGGCGGCACCCTTGACGAACGAGCGGTCGATCTTCAGCTCCTGCACCGGGAACTGCTTGAGGTAGCTCATCGACGAGTAACCGGTGCCGAAGTCATCGATGGACAGCTCGGCGCCCAGTTCGCGCAAGCTGCGCAGCTTCTCGCCGATGACTTCCACGCGGTCCATCAGCATGCTCTCGGTGAGTTCCAGCACCAGCTGCCCCGGCGCCACCTGGTGCTGCAGGATGCCCTGCTCCACCGCGCGGCGCAGATCGCCGGATGACAGCCCGTGGCGCGCGACGTTCAGCGAGACCTGCAGCTGCAGGCCGTGATCGCGCCGCCACTGGGCGATCTGCGCGCAGACCGTGCGCACGACCCATTCGCCCATCTCCACGATCATCCCGGTCTCTTCGGCGATCGGGATGAAGCGGCCGGGCGGAACCATGCCCAGCTGCGGGTGGATCCAGCGCATCAAGGCCTCCGAGCCGCTGATGCGGCCGGTCTGCAGATCGATCTTGGGCTGGTAGTACAGCGTCAGTTCGTTGCGCTCCACCGCGCGGCGCAGCTGCGTCTCCAGCGTCAGGCGCTCCCGCGAGGCGCGGTTCAGATCCTGGCTGTAGAACTGGAAGGTGTTGCGGCCGCCGCTCTTGGCATGTTTCATCGCCAGATCGGCATTGCGCAGCAGACCACCATCGTCCTGCGCATCGCCGGGGTGCATGGCGATGCCCACGCTCGGTGTGACGAACAGATCCTGATCGTCGATCTGGAACGGCGCAGCCATCTCGGCCAGGACTTGTGCAGCCGCCTCGGAGGCGCCCTTGGGGCCCTCCACATCCGGCAGCAGCAGGCCGAACTCGTCGCCGCCCAGGCGCGCCAGCATCGGCCCGCGCGCAGTGCCTGCGTTGCTCGCGTCGCCGAAGCGCAGCGTGAGCTCGCGCAGACGCCGTGCCACGGCTTCCAGCAGGCTGTCGCCGGCCTTGTGGCCCAGGGAATCGTTCACCTGGCGGAAGCGGTCCAGGTTGATGAGCAGCAGGGCCAGCTGCTTGCCGCGGCGCAGCTGCACGCTGACCATGGCCGACTTCAGCCGCTCGATGAAGGCGCGGCGGTTGGGCAGGCCGGTGAGCCGGTCGTCATTGGCCAGACGGTCCTGGTAGGCCTTGAAGGCCAGCGAGTTGCGCACGCGGATCTTCAGCTCGCTCTCGTCCACGGGCTTGGACAGAAACTCGGTGGCGCCCAGCTCCAGTGCGCGCAGCTTGCTGGCCGGATCGCTGGCCGCCGTCAGCACGATCACGGGCGTGAAGCGCAGGGCCTCTTCCTGGCGGATCTGCGCCAGCACCTCGAAGCCGCTCATGCCCGGCATCATCAGATCCAGCAGGATCAGGCCGGGCTTCTTGACACGTGCGGTGGCCAGGGCCAGCCGCGGATCGACGACCGAGACGAACCGCCCATAGCCGGCGTCCTCCAGGTAGGCCTGGGTGACCTCGATCATCATCGGCTCGTCGTCGACCATCATCACGGTGACGTCGGACAGTGGCGATGCCGCCCGGGGCATCTCCTGCGTGGTGGGCTTGAAGGCCGAGTGGGCCGGTTCGTACATGTTCGCCATGGCTCAGACCCTATCCAGAACTGCGGCGCTCGCCGGCTGAGATGCATTCGCCGCCTCGGGCGGTGGCTCGATGCGTGCAGCCAGTGACTCGATCTGACACAGCGCACGCTCGGCTTCCGCGAGGCGGCCCGCCCGGGCGTGCAGCTCGAATTCGCGTGCCGGCTCGAAGAAGGAGTCGTAGCCCACGGTGCCGCCGGCGCCCTTGAGCCAGTGCGCCAGCTCGGCCAGTTCGTTCAGCCGGCGTTCGGCCAGGGCTTCGCGCATGGCCTGCAGCTTGGTGGGCAGGGTCTGGCAGAAGCTGCGCGCCACGCGGGCCAGCCGCGGGTGATTGGCCAGCCGCGACACGATCGGCGAGAGGTCTTCGTCGGTCAGCACGGGCTCGGGCATCGCAGGGTCGGCCGGGGCGGCGGGCAGAGCCCCTGCCGCAAGGGCTGGAGTCGGGGCCGGGGCCGGGGCGGAAGCCGCAGACGGGGCGGGAACTGCAGCGGCGGCCACCACGGCAGGCTCGGCCGCCTTCGGCGCGACCTTCTCCTGCCGCGCGCCCAGACGCCGCGCCAGCTCGGCCAGCAGCGCGTCGATGTCCACCGGCTTGGTCAGGAAGCCGCTGAAGCCGGCGCCGTCGAGTTCCTTCTCGAAGCCCTTCATGGCATTGGCGGTGAGTGCCAGGATCGGCAGATCGAAGCCGTTCTCGCGCAGGCGGCGTGTGGCCGTGACGCCATCCATCACCGGCATCTGCATGTCCATCAGCACGACGGCCGGGGCATCCTGCGCCACGCGCTCCAGCGCGATGGCGCCGTTCTCGGCCTCGATCACGCTCAGGCCGGCGCTCTCCAGCACCAGGCGCACCAGCTCGCGGTTTTCCTGGCCATCGTCCACCACCAGCACACGCTCGCCCGCGAAGACCCAGCGCATGCCGGTGTCCTGAGTGCCGTGCTGGGTGGCTTCATGCAGCTGCTGCGGCTGCAGCCAGGGCCCCTCGTCCAGCGCGCCCACTTCCAGCGTCACGTGGAAGGTGCTGCCCTTGCCCGGCACGCTGCTGGCCTTCACATCGCCGCCCAGCGCGCGCGCAAAGCGGCGGCTGATCGCCAGCCCCAGGCCCGTGCCGCCGAACTGGCGCGTGGTGGAGGCTTCGGCCTGCACGAAGGGCTCGAAGATGGCTTCGAGCTTGTCGGTGGGAATGCCGATGCCGCTGTCGCGCACATCGATGCCCAGCCGTCCCGGCGGCCCGCGGTCCAGCAGGCGCACGGACACCGTCACGCCGCCTTCGCGCGTGAACTTGATCGCATTGCCCACCAGGTTGGTCACCACCTGGCGCAGGCGGCCGGGATCGGTGAGCACCGTGGCGGGCAAGGCTTCGGGGTAGTCCACATCCAGCCGGATGCCGCGCTCCTGCGCACGCACCTGCATGATGGCGGCGACCTCGTTGACCACCTCGTGCACGGCGCAGGGGATGCGTTCCACCTCCAGCCGGCCGGCCTCGACCTTGGACAGATCCAGGATGTCGTTGATCAGCGCCAGCAGGTGGCGCCCGCTGCTGAGGATGGTGTCCAGGTGCTTCTGCGATTGCTGCCCGTCGGTCTGCCAGCCGCGGCGCAGCAGCTCGGCAAAGCCGAGGATGGCATTCATCGGCGTGCGGATCTCATGGCTCATGTTGGCCAGGAAGTCGCTCTTGGCGCGGTTGGCCGTTTCGGCCGCATCGCGCGCCACGCGCAACTGGATCTCCTTTTCTTCCAGCGCCGTCACATCGTCCAGGCTGACCAGCATGCCCGCCGCCTTGCCGCCGGCACCCGGTACCGGGGAGCCATTGATCATGAAGCTGCGGCGCCGGCCCTCGCCGTCGTTCAGGTACATCAGCACGTTGCGGTGCGCTTCGCCGTTGGCCACCATGCTGGCCCAGTGAAAGGCGCCCACACCTTCCTGCACGGGCTGGCTCCAGCCCAGTGCACCGGCTTCACGGCCGATCAGCGCTTCCGGCTCCACCTTCAGCACGTCGGCAAAGGCCCGGTTGGCCAGCACGATGCGCCCCTTCGGATCCAGCACGATGAGGCCTTCGGCCAGGGTGTCAAAAGCCGTGCGCACGCGGCCCGGGATGACCCGCGACGGATCCAGATGTCGCAGCGTGCGGCCCAGGTAGACATAGAACAGCCCGAAGCACAGCAGGCCCATCGAGCTGACCAGGACCGGTACGGTGCCGCGCCAGCCCAGGAGACCCGGCGTTTGCAGCGGCACGAAGACGAGTTCGGCCTGGCCCCAGCTGGCCCCCTGGAACAGCAGCGGAATGCGCACATGCGTATCGGTCGAGCTGCCGTCAGCCGGGCCGTCCCAGGCTGCCGGATGCGGGCCGCTGATCAGGCGCGGTATGCCGTCGGCACTGCGCAGGCCCACCGATTGCAGATCGGGGTTGCGCTGCACCAGGAAGTTCAGCACCTGGGCGAGACGAGCCCCGTCTTCGTCGCCCAGCAGCACGGTGACACTCACGGCCATGGATTCAGCGAGCCCGGTGCGCGCGGCACGCTGGGCGCCTTCGCGATCCGGCACCAGGCCGGCAAACAAGGCCAGCAACAAGGCCGTGACGACGATGGAGCTGAGCCCGAAGGCAATCAGGACGCGGGAGGAAAGGCTCTTCATGCGTCGAGCTCCTGGAGTTTCTGGGCGGCGCTCGCCGGCGCCGGTTGTGCCGCTGCGACAGGGCCTTCAGCCAGGCCCGCCGGCAGGGGCGATGCGGCGCTGGGTGCAACCGGTACCTCCGCTGCAGCGTGCGAGGGCGTGGCTGCTTCGGGCCGATGGATGAGACGGCGCGCGCGGCTGAACAAGCGCTCGATGGGATCGCCTTCGTCCTCCGCGTCATCCTCGTCCTGGCCACGTCCCTGGGCCAGCACGGGCAGCGGATCGATGCCGGCCCAGGCCGGCACGGCGGAAACCATCGTGGCGATGAGCACGCCACCGCGCAGCAGCCACAGCACGTAACCGACGCTGAGGCCACCAGAGACCAGGGCCGAGGTGCCGATCACCACCGTGCCTTCGATGTCCTGCCCCGCCACGTCGTCCCGCACGCGGTCCAAGGCCTGCAACAGGCTGCTGCGGGCCGCAGGGTCCGCGACATCCTGCGCGCCGAGGAAGCGCCAGCTCAGCGAGTTGTCGCTGATGGCCATCGGCCGCAGCACGTCCGCCAGACCGCTCGTCACCATCACGTCTTCGCTGCGCAGCATGACCGGCCGCAGCAAAGGCGAGGCCGGGGCGCCGCCGGTAGCGGCAAAGGCCGAGGTGTTGCCCGTCAGCCGTGCGACGGGCGAATCCACAGTGACCCGATCGGGCGTGCCGGGTTCGGCGCCGGGCAGCGTTCCCGAGATCGCCGAGCCCGCCAGCTTGCCCGAGGCTGCCTTCTTCCTTGTGGCCTCCGCTTCGGCTGCGGCTTCAGCGGCAGCCGCTGTCGACGCAGAGGAGGACGCCGGCGGCGCAGCCGCAGGCGCTGCTTCGGCCGGCGCGGCCGGCGCGCTGCTGACCTGCCCGATCACCGGAATCGGGCCGATGATGCTCAGGCTGGGCGCGGTCGGCGGCAGGCTGTGGGTTCCGTCGCTCACGGCCAGCCGGTAGCCGGGCATCCGCCCCGTTCCGTCCAGCCGGAAGATCACCTCGCCGGCATCGACCTGGGCCTGCGTGAAGCTGGCCAGGCGCTGGGCCGGCGCACTGGCCAGCGCAAACCAGCCCCCCACATCGGACGACACGGTGTAGACCAGCGCCGCCGCGGGCGACTCCGGATCACGCGTCAGAAGAGACAGCTGCACTTGACCGTTATGCACCGAGAGGCTGTTGTTGATCCGCTGGGGCGCCTCGTCCACACCGGTGACGACGACCTGGATCGCCTGCTCGGTCACCAGCGCGCCATCGCTGGCCTGCACCCGAAGTTCGTAGCGGTTGTCGCGGTCCGCATCGAGCGGCGCCTCCGCATCGGGCGCGGTGCGGAAACGCAGCTGGCCACTGACGGCGTCGATCTCGAACTGTGCGGCGTCGGCGCCGCCGCTGATCGTGAAGCGCAAGGGCCCCGGTCTCGAGTCTTCGTCCGTGGCAGTGACCGTGCCCACCTGGCGCTGGTTTTCGGGCACCGAGAAGCGGTCGCTGGATGTGAATACCGGCGCTCGCGGCTCAAGCTCCACCTCCACGGCAAAGCTGGCCTGGGCCGTGCTGCCGTCGGCCGAGCGGGCTTCCACCTGCAGCAGGTGCTGCGACAGCCACTCGCCGGCCAGGCTGCGGGCCAGCGTCACCTCGCCGCTCGCGGCATCAATGGCAAAGCGGCCACCGGCATCGTCCAGCAGGCGGTAGCTGACGCCTGAATTCAGGATGTCCGCATCCCGCGCCGTGACGTGCAGGCCGATCGTGGCTCCGGCGACCGCACCCAGCGGAATACGGTTCACAGCGGTGTCCGCATCCACGGGCAGCGTCACATCAAACTCGTCCACGTCGTTCACGGCGATGCTGAAGCTGGCCTGGCTGCTGCTGCCATCGGCCGAGCTCGCGCGCACGGTGATCGTGTGGCTGGTAGCCGTCTCGGCATCCAGCCGTGCAGCCACGCTCACTTGCCCCGAGCCCGCATCGATGGCGAAGCGGCCACCGGCATCGTCGATCAGGCTGTAGCTGACGCTGGAGTTCGTGCGATCGCCATCACTGGCCTGAACACGCAGGGGCACCAGCGCGCCGATGGCGGCATCTTCGGGCAGCGCATCCGCCGCAGGATCCACATCCACCAGCGGCGTGAGGTCAAACTCGTCGACATCGTTCACGGCGATCGTGAAGCTCGCCTGGCTCTGGCTGCCATCGGCCGAACTCGCCCGCACGGTGATCGTGTGGCTCGTGGCAGCCTCGGCATCCAGCGCGGCGGCCAGACTCACTTGCCCGGTGCCGGCATCGATGGCAAAGCGGCCGCCCGCGTCATCCAGCAGGCTGTAGCTGACGCTGGCGTTCGTGAGGTCCGCGTCGATGGCCTGCACCCGCAGCGGCACCGGCGTACCCACGGCGGCGTCTTCGGCCAGCGCATCGGCGGCGGGATCGGCATCCACCGGAGCCGTCACGTCAAACTCGTCCACGTCGTCCACGCGGATCGTGAAGCTGGCCTGG
>JAEUOZ010000038.1 GCA_016790225.1 Rubrivivax sp. | reverse complement strand
CAGCCAGTCTTGCGGCGCCGCCGGCAGCAGCATCACTTGGTCAGGTTCGTAGGGGCGATAGCTTCCAGGCATGCCCCTTCAATGCATGCCGCATGCCACTGGGCATCAGGATCTACCCGGTTCTGCCGCGCGGACTCCTAGTCAAGCTTTCCGACAACAACTGCTTGGCCAGTGCCGGCGCATAGCCGCCGCCGATCTGCGTGGTCTCGCTGCGGCCGTTGGGCGCCGTCACGGTGATGAGATCGGCCTGCGGGTCAATCAGGGCCCAACCCAGCACGAAGGCGGGCGGGGTGCCCAGCACGATGAACACGGGCCGACGATGCATCACGCAAACCCTGACGCGGCGAACGGGTTGTAGGCCAGCACAGTCTGCCGCTCGGCCTCGTTGTACTCCCCGAACTCGTCGTCCCACGCCCCGGGCTTCACGACTGGCGTTGCGACCGCGAAGGTCAGCGCCAGCGCGTCCCCACGGTCTGGCGAGCGGCCGAGGCGGGCGCGGATGGCGTCCTTCTTCTCGATCTGGATGCGGCCACGTTTGTCGAACAGGTAGTCCGGTGCGGCGAGGTCTTCGGCCAGTTCGTCGTCGTCAGCGAGCAGCCCCTCTGAGGTGATCCAGTCGCGCATGCCGCCCCACAGCTCGGCGCGGACATTGGCGTGCTTGCGCTCGTCGCGCGCCCGGCCAGCGGCCTGCACGTCGATCACGTCGAAGCCCATGGCCCGCAGCGTGTCGACCACGCCCGCGCCGATGCCGATGCCGTCCACGCAGGTCAGCACGCGGGGGATGCGGTAGAGCGTGCGCAACTCGTTGGCCCAGCGGCCTATCTCCATGGCCAACTGCCGCGTGTCCAGGCCGCGGAAGCTCTTGATGGGGAAGCTGCGAGCGTCGCGCCCGATGCGCGTGGCGATGGTGCTGGCGTCTGTACCGAAGCGGGCCACGTCGCAGCCCAGAATCGCGCCCTCGGTCAGCGGCGGGATGCCGGCATCGCGAGCGCGTGCAACGGCCACCGAGTCGGCGCTGATGAACTGGCTCAAGCTCTGCGAGGGGAACAGCCCGCGCACACGGCACTTGAAGAAATCCGAGTCCTCGCCCCAATCAGCGAGCCAGTCGCCGATCTGGGCCTTGTTGGTGAGGTGCGCCTCGCGGCTGTCGACGTGCCGCAGGTTCCAGCGGTGCGCCTGGTCGGTGAACACCCGGTAGAACTCGCCGTCGCGGCGCAGCGGGTTGCCCGTTGCCACCAGAAGCGGCGCGCCGTCCACCATCGAGCCCTCGATAGCCCGCCAGATGCGTGCGTCGATGCCGCTGGCCTCGTCTAGCAGGAACACGGTCGAACTCGTCGCGTTGTGCAAGCCGGCGAAGGCCTCGGAGTTCTCCGGCGCAGCGGTGGCACCGTCGAAGCGCCACACCTCGGGGTGGTCGCGGTGGAACAGGCGCATGTTGTTGCGCGCCGTATTGCAGTCGAACCAGTGCGACACCAGCGAGCGTTTGACCCACGCCTGCATCTCGGGCCACAGTCGCGTGGCAAGCTGTGCGCTGGTTGTGCTGGTGGCCACGCCCCGGCAGTTCTCCCGCGTGGCCATGCTCCAGAGCACCAGCCAGGACTGCGCGACCGTCTTGCCGATGCTGTGGCCCGAGGCCACGGCCATGCGGACCGCCGGCACGGCGCTTGCCCGGTCGAACGGCCGGGCAAGCACCTCTGCGCCCAGATCTTCGAGGAACTGCGCCGCCCAGTCGTCCGGGCCGTGCTGGACCGCGAAGCGGTCACGCAGCCGCTCGGGCAGCGGTACAAGCTTGAGTGGTGCTTCGGTGCCCCAGTCAAACGCGAAAATGACCCAGGCCAGCGGGTCGGCGTAGCAGCTCGCACAGGTGCGGATCAGCTCGGCCTCGGCGTCAAAGGCTATGCGCGGCGCGTCTTCGGCATGCCGCTTCAGGCGTAGCAGCCCGCGCGCGACGGCGCCGGCTTGGCCGCTTTCGTCGCGCAACTCCAGCAATTGACCAGTGTTGTAGACCCGCGGTTCGGCGTAGCGCAGGGCGGGTAGCTGGCTTCTGACATCCGCGCCAACTGCTTGGGCGTGGTGGGCCTCCAGCTTGTCCAGGCGGGTGCGAATGCTCTTGGTCATGGCCTTGGCCTTGGCCTGTTCACTTGATGCCCGGCACAGACGTGGGGTAGGCCCGCCACGGGAATTGCACTCGGCCGAGCGGCCTTGCCTCGTAAGGGTCGGTCACGGTGGCTACTCCCGGAGGGACCCCGCCCCACTTTTCCCGGTACGCCTGGACCAGCTGCGCGTGCGCGGCCTGCGCGGTGGCCTGGGCTGCGCCTTGAGGGCTGGCGTTGATGGCGCGCACGGCGTCGCGTACTGCGGCCTCGTCCTGGTCGCGTGTGGTGGTCGGGGTGATCTTCTGTGGTTGCATGTGAGGCTCCGAGTTAGGCGATGTCATCGCTGGTGTCGGTCAGGTCGACGACGTCAGCGGCGGGGGTTGAGGGTTTGGGGCTTCGGCCTTCGAGGGCGGCCAGTCGGCGCTCGTGCTCATCAACCGTCACCAGACGCGCGAACTTGTCCAGCAGGCCCAACGCGATGGCCCCGGCCTCCGCAGTGATGGTGCCATCAGCCACAGCCTCGATCACTGCGCTCGCACGCTCCTGCAGCGTGGTGGCAGCAGCAAGCTTGGGGATGACCATGCGCTCGCCTTCGGGGCGGGCCGGCGGTGCCAGGTACTGCAAAACCAGGGCCATGCTCTTGGGGTCTCCTGCCTTGGCCAGCTCGATCGCTTTGTCGAGGATCTGCTCCCGGTGCGGTTCGAGCTTGGCCTTGATTAGGTCAGCCTGCGTCGGCTGGCCCGGCCGCCATCGGTTGCGCGGCGCGACGGAGTGACCGGGCGCCAACCGGCCGGTGACCGGGTCGCGGCCGTCGGCAGGGGGGAGCGGTTGGCTCACAGCTTGCCGGCCCGCTTGAGTGCGTATGCCTTGCGTGCGATAGCCGTCACCACTGCAGGGTGCGACCCAAGACCGGTCTGTTCCAGCAGACTGGCCAACTGTGTGTGCTTGGCGATCAGCTGGCGCGCGGCGTCAAGCACCTGATCGGCACGAGCGCCATACTCAGCGGTCAGGGCGGCACGCGATCGGTTGGTGAGATCGAGCAGGTCGACGTCGACGCTGCCATCCATGAAGGGCAGGGCGATGGCGGCCAGTTGAGCAGATTCATCCGGTGCGAGATCAAACTCACGAAACACACGGCCCCACGCCATCGCCGAATCACGCGCTGCCTCGGGCTCCAGGCCAAAGCGCTCTACGCCGGCCTCGATGATTGAGCGCTGGGTCGAGGCGTGCAGCCTGTCCAGCCCGGTGTGGTCGAGCTGATCGGCAGGGTCGTCGTAGAACGCGGTGGCGGGGTTGTGCTGCGGCGCAGCGCTCTGTGTGTCGGGCGTCGTCGGTGACGATGGCCGGGACTGGGCGGGGGGTTCGGACTGTGCGGGCTGCGCGGGGCCGTACAGGCTGGCCGCTGCTGCGTTGAGATCGAGGGCCATGGGTTAATCCTCCAAAGCGACCGAGGCGGCGCGCGCAGCTTCGGGAGTCCAGGTGGCCAAGCGCTCAGCCAGTAGCTTGCTTTCCGCCTCCAGCAGCTCGGCGGTGCTGCACAAGGCGCCGAACTGTTGCAGCTCGATGGGAAGCCCAAGGGCTTCGCCGATGGCATTGAGGAGCGCTGAGGCGCTGCCGCGCTGCCCGACGGTCCCATCCACGAAATGGGAGCACATGGCAGCGGCTTCCAGGCCCTGGCTGCCTGCTGCAAGGCGGGATAAAGCCCGGCCGGCATCCGCAAGCGCTGCGCGCCGCTGCGCGCCTGTCTCGCGCAGGGCTTGGGCAGCCAGGAGAGCAGCGCGCAGCGCCTTGTCGAGGGCTTGGGCATGCTTGATCTGCTCGGTCGCGTCCTGTGCCTTGCTGATGGCCGCGGTGAGCTGGGTCTGTAGGTCGGCATCAGAGGCATGAGCCTCCGCGGCGCGGGCAGCGGTCAGGGCAGCATCCAGCCGGCGGCGGTGGGCTTGCAGGCCGCTGATTTCGGCTTCCAAGTCTTCGATCGAGGTGACCGAGGCCTTGCCGGTGGCCAGGGCCAGCGCGGCGCGGCCGAGGTCTGCCTGTGCCGCGGCTTCGGCTTGCGCCACCGCGGTGAGCTGGGTTTCGATGTGGGCGATCTGGTTGCTCATTGGGCGGGGCTCCGGAATGGAACGGGTGTGTGCATGACCGTTATCGTCCCCCGCGTGCCATCACCGAGGTGCCGCACACACGCGGGAGATACGCCCTCAGCGCTCCAGCAGAGCGCACCCGTCCAGCGGGTCGGGCTCTCCGTCATCGGCGGGGCGGCGGGGGCCGAACACCTTGATGCCCCGGACGCTGTCGCCCAGGTCGTGGTGCCCACGGTCAACAAGCCACTCAGCGAGCCGGCGCAGTGCGTTGCGGGTCGCGTTGTGCGTCGATGCGTGGAAGCCCCAGCAGGTGGGGATACCGGGCCGTCCGAGCACCGCTATGGCCAGCGCTGCACCTAACGGCGCAGCTTCGTGTCTCATGCCGTTGATGATCAGCGCACTGCCGTCAAGGCGCAGCGTCGCGCGCTGGTGCCGTCGCTGTCGGGCTTGAAGCGCCCGGCGGCCAGCTTCGGCGGCGAGGTCATAGGCTCCGGACTGCCTTGCGAGCGCGGCCACGCTCAGGAGAAAGGTCTCGTCCGTCATGCGATGGCCTCAGGGTCGTTCTGGGCCGCTTTCAGCGCCTTCTCGCTGGCGTGCCTGGCTTTCAGCGCGGCCCACCGCTGGCGCCGCGCCGTGGCCTCTGCCTCCAGGCGATCAAGGCGGGCCTGATCAGCACGGGCAGCGCTTTCCAGCGCCGCCGGAAGGTGGGCAGCCAGGGCAGCGCGCAGCCTGGAGTCGTGCCGGAACTTGGGTACCGACGCCAGCCAAAGCAGCCAGCTCCCATCGGTGCGCGCGACGGCGCTGACGAGGCGCCCGCGATGCCGTCCCACTTGCAGCGTGGCGTCCGGGGTGTTCAGGGTGTTTAAGGTGTTCATGGTGGTCTGCCTCTTCATGCAATGGGGTCGTCAATGTCGGCGTCCCCGTGGAGTCCCACGGCGCCGGCGTGCGCGTTGAAGGCGGTTTCTCCTGCGTGCTCCGATGCCAGACCCCTGCCTTGTGCAGGCGTTTCGGGCTCATCGACGACACGCAGGCGCGCGACGTGTCGAGCGGGCGGGGGCCGGCGCGTGCCATCAAGCCAGGCTCGCACCGTGCGATTCGCGACGCCAAGCGATTTCGCCACCTTCCAGGCAGAGAGGCCCCCAGCGTGAAGCTCTCGGGCACGGGCCACGGTCTCGTCAGCCCAGCGGGCTGCAGGGTTGGCGACCCCAATTGGCCAGCCCCTGGCATTCGTTGGCACCATCTCGACGAACGTGCGTTTTTCAACCCGCGACCTCACCGGCTGGCCCTTGCGCTGTGGCCTGTTGATCTCGCACTGGCTTTGCATCGGGGGTATGCCAGCGGCATTGCGGGTTCCCCGGTTCCCTTGCGTTCCCATTGAGTTCCGGGAACGCGGAGAGCTAGCACTGGCGCGGCTTAGCGGCCGATTTGGCTGTGCGTTCCCCACCTCTCCCCCTCCATCTTCAACTGCTGTCACGAACGTGCAGGATTTGCAAACTTCTCTCTCCATCATCGTCTCCGCGTGTGTGTATGACCCGGTGCGGGAACGCACAGCCAAATCGGCCGGAGAGCAAGCACTGGCGCGGGTTTGCGGTGTCCCGGAACCCTGCGAGAACTCAGAGGGAACCGCGAACCGGCAGGCCATCACTCGCCCTCCAGGATGCGCAGTAACTGCACGATGCGCGTGCCACCCTTGGCGCCGTCGCGTTTCTCTGCGCCTACCTCGATTTCGCCTGCGGCCTTCAAGTGCTGGACGGCATCGGTCATCTCGCGGGCCGCGAGCTTGGACCTGCGAAGGACAAGGCTCGCCGGCACCCAGCCCTTGGCCAGCGCCTCAGCCTCACCTCCGCGGTCAGCCCTCAGTTCGCCTCGCAGCGCCTTCCGCACTACGTCCAAGATCCGGGCCGCGTTGGCCTGGGTCGGTCCCTCGTGCATGGCCCCGGTGATGAAAGCGAGCATGGCCTCGTTGGAGGCCCGCACGGCCCTCTCGGCCCACGCCAGGTGAGCCAGGGAGATGACAGGGGCCGGCGGGTGATCCCAGACTGCGAGCACGCCCGCGATGCGAAGGGCCTTCTCGAACGTGCGCTGCAGAACTGCGCGCGCGAAGGGCGACTGTTGCGGCGCGTTGGCCTCGTCGTCCAGGCGCACCAGCAACTGCTCCAGTTGAGGCTTGGCCTCGTCAGCCACGTCGATGTCGATCAGCGCAGTGCCCGCGCCGAAGGCCAGCGCGTTATCGGCCTCACAGACCTTCGCGGCGGCTGTCCGGACCAGATCGGGGAGATCGAGGCCACCACGAAGGAGGCGCGGCCGGACGCCCGAGCGGCCACTCACCATAAGCACGCGCCCCAGCAGGCCGTCGCCGACGTTCGCTGCGCTGACGGCCGTCCCGAGGCTCTCGGGCGTCGTGAAGCCCAGGACATTGAGGCACGGGTTCGCGATGCCCCGACTTGCCGCGCCCGTCTCTTTCGTTCGAGCCCGCACCCGGCAGGCGTAGTGCCCACTGCCGGCCGAGTAGAGCTTCAGGAGGTTCCCTGCGAGAACCTTGAGGTGTGCCGGCGCGTTCGCGTCGTTCATCGCGGCCAGCATGTGCGCCGCCTCGTCGATGGCGACCAGCATGCCCTGGCCCGGCGTCAACGCGTCCTCCAGGCCCTGGCCACTGGCTGGCTCGCCAATCACTGCGGCCCCCGCGAGATTCGCGATCTCGACGCCCACGCGCCGGGGTAGATCCTTGCCCGCTCCAGTCTCGGCGAGGCCGAGCGCGTAGAGGTTCAATCGCCCGTCGCCGGGCAGGCGATAGCGGCCCGGGCAGCCTGCGGCCATGCCGGTGAGTACGGCCAGCGTGGTGAGCTCCGGCTGGGGCTTGGGTGCCACGCGCAGGCCAGCTGCCACCGCCTCGGCCATCACTCCCGGGTAGGGCTCGGGGAAGCCGTGCGGGGCTTCCAGCGCCTGCGGCGTTACTGTGGCCATCACGGGGGCAACGGGAAGCGACTGCAGGTCCACCGCCACGTCGGCGTCAACCCACGAGGCTGCAGCGCGCTCCCGCCAACTCGGGTCGATCTCGTCGGCCCAGAAGAAGATCGACACGTGGGCGATGCGGTCAACCCGCTTGATCGTGTCCCATTGGTCCTCGTCGCCGGGTTGATAGGACAGGCTCTTGGTCGTGTACTCGATCCACAGGTCGCGGACCTGATCGCCGAAGGCTGATTCGCGCAGGAAGGCCAGCGCGTGGCCGACCTTGTCGATCCACATCGCCCGGGCGTCAGATGGGATCACTTCCAGTGCGAACCGCAGGTCGTGAATCGTCCGCGCGCTTACTTCGTGGGCAAGCGTGAGCCGCTCAAAGCTGTCCGGCTCCGCCAGCTGCTGGCCGCCCTCGTCACGACCACGTGTCGCCCCTGGGTGTCCGACCCACGACACTTCTTCGAGCCCCACCAGTTCATCAAGCTCGTCGATGCAAACCGCCCCCTCCACAGCTTCGAAGGCGTAAGGGACACCTCGCACACGCCCGTAGTACCAGACGCGTGCTGTGTCGTTACTTTCGGGCGCGAGGCACCCCTGCATTGGCCCGTTGGTGCACCTAACAAGGCGCTGGTACTCAGCCTGGGACGACGCCGGGCGCGCGAGGGGGAGGACCGCTCGCCAGCGAGGCCCGCCTCGTGACTTCTCGCCCACGGTCAGGTGGCTGGCGCTGGTCGATAGCAGCGCCCAAACGCCGGCGGCGCGCAGCATCGCAGCGCCCTCGTGCAGCGGCACAGTCTCCGCATCGTGCTCGACCACCAGCGCCGACCACTGGGTAATGGGGGCATGGCCATTCGCCTTGGAGTTGTCCTCGCTGGTCCCTGTCCGGAACATGCCGCAGGCGGCCTTTGCGCGCCTCAGGGCTGGCTTCTGAAACATCTGCACAGCCTGCGACCAGGAGTAGCCCTGTCGGCGCCCCTGGTTAGCGCTGTGGCTGGCGAACAGCGTCAGGGTCAGTCGCGGCCTGCGCGACTCGGCAATTACTGCCTGCGCGAAACTCAGGTCATCGAACTCCTCGGCCGATGCCGGCGCGCTGTCTGGCCAGTGCGGCCAGTCGTCGTCGTGCCCGTGCTGACTGGAATCTGGTGCATCATCCACTGCGTCATTGCTTTGGTCCGCTTCGTGCGCCCCCGTCGTTCCCGCGGCTGGGGCGCGCTCCTTTGGGCTATGGGGTCGTCGGCCGGATTGGCGAGCCTGAAGCGATCGACCCAGTTGCAGCGGATCGCCGCACAGGGCCTTCACATTGAAGTCGTTATCCGTCATCGCGCGGCCCTCCCATCTTTGGCGGTCGTGACGACCAGGCTTTCGGCGTCCTCGATGGACCGGAGCTCACGCCAAGCGGCGCCGTGCTGGCGTTGGTCATCGCTGCACCTCCTGCGGTCCAATTTCGCGCAGGATCTGGGCCACTACCTCTGGCGGCCAGCGCAACGTGCGATAGCCGAGCCGGACGGGTTGGGGGATGCGCTTCGCTTGAAGTAGCCGCCAAATGGTCGTGCGATGGACCGTGAGCGCCGCAGCGAGCTGCTGCGCATTCATGGCCTGCGGTTGAGTGTTTGCGTTCACGGAATTTGTCCTCAAAGAGTTGCGAACACTCGCAGTGTGCTGCAAAGAGTTCGCTTCAAGGGCACGCCCCAACGAGACACATTAGCTGCAGCTAAGAGCGATCAGGTCGAAGGCTCGCGCTCCAGCGCATGTGCCCGGGATGACTGGGGGCAGCACGGGTAACGGGTCATCGCACCTGCGGCGCGGCATTAGCTCGCTATCGTCAAGTGGCTGCACATGACCCCATTGAGCGCCTCTGCAAATACGCGCGGCCTGGCTTTTCGAAATGCCAAACTCTGCTATCAGCGCACCCAGCTTTGCGCCGGCCGCGCGTTTGGCCAGCAGGTTGAGCACTTCCGCTTCGGACAACCGAGCGTTTGGGTGGCGGGCGCCGTAGGGGCGGCTCACGGTGTGGCCAACCCATCGCGCACGCTTGGCAGCGAGGGGTCACCCTGCCCAGGGTCGACGCGAAACGAATCGATCCAGGCGTCGAGGTCCTCGCGCAGGTACCGCACGGCGGTCCCGATGTTGACCCAGCGCGGGCCGTCGATCTCCTCGCCCTTGGCCATCTTGCGCATGTCGGCCACGCGCTGGTTCCGAAGATAGCTGGACGAGAAGCCGAGGTAAGCCGCCGCGTCGTGCTCCCGCAGTGCGCGGGGCGTGATGACAGAAACGGGCCGGTTCAGTTGCGGCGTCTCGGCGCCGGTGTGAGAGGTCTGCATGTTGGGGCTCCACTGGTGTGTCAGTGGTTCCCCATGGTGTCGTCGCAGAAACCGGACCGCGATTTATCGAGACAGCTTTCTGCGCCGGTAGTAGGCGGTGCGGGCGCTGGTGATTTCGGGGAACATGCGGCGCCGGTCGATGATGCTGCAGGCGTGCGTGACGGTCCTGGCTTCGCCGGACCGGATCAGCCGCTCCACGGCCTCCACGAGTCCGTCCTTGCGCGCGGGTGGCCGGCCCTGTGCCTTGCCGGGCTGGAAGGCCGGCACGAAGTCCATCGCCAGCGCCCAGGCCAACCTCTGCCAATCGGTCCCCCCGGGCTCGCCGTCGTCAGACGGTGGAAGCTGTGCCTCAGGGTGTGCCGAGAGAAGCACATCGAGCAGTTCCATGCCCGGCGCGACGGTCGGGTGGGTTTGCAGGTGCCGTGTCCGAAGCAAACGCTTCGCCTCGACAGGGTCTGCCGGCCCGCCGGTTTCGTTGGTGATGCGCTTGGTCCCCATGTCTACGCTTCCAGCACAGCGACGGCCGCGCGCTTGTGGTGCGGCGCGAGGTGGGCGTAGCGCTCGGTCAACGTGATCGAGCTGTGCCCCAAGAGGTCCTTGACTTCGTACAGATTGACCCCGGCCTGCACGAGGCGGCTGGCGAAGTCGTGGCGCAGGTCGTGGAAGGTGAAGTCCGTCAGCGCGGCCCGGGCGGTCAATGCTGCCCACGACTTTTTCAGCGTGGTGAAGGCCATCCCGGTGTCGGCGTTGACGAAGACGTAGGGGCTCGGTTTGATGGTCTCGCCGGCCTCCTTGGCTTGGCGAATCGCTTCTTCGCGCTGTGCCCACAGCCGCGTGAACACGTCCAATGCGACGGAGTTGAGGGCCACGTGCCGCTGACGTTTGCTCTTGCGGCTGGTAGCTGCAGCGACGGTCAGGAGCGCGCCGGTGATGCTGACGCGCGACCACTGGAGCTTGAACAACTCGCCGCGACGCAGACCGGTGTTCATCGCCACCAGACACAGGTCGCGCAAGTAGGCAGGCGTCGCCGGGTGTTTGAGGGCAGCCATGAATCGCTGCCGCTCGCCGAGCTTCTGACCCGCCGCGTCCCGGATGTCCTCGATGTCGTCGCGCTTGCCGAGCCACCGGACGCGTTTGCCGTCGTCCGTGTCGGTGTCCTCGTCGTCGTTCGCTGCCACGTTGGCCAGCGGCTTGAACGCCGGCGTGTCGACCGGGTTGCGATCCACCAGGCCCCAGTGAACCGCCTTGTTCAGCGCGGCCATCAACGCGATGCGGTCCCGGTTGAGGGTGCGGGGGTTCGTTCCTTCGGACAGCCGCTTGGAGCGATGCCTGAGCACTCTGTCGGAGGTCAGGGCCTGCATGTCCTCGTCCAGCAAGGTGGCCCACGCGGCCAGGATGCGCTTCTGGGTCGCCAGACCACTGGGGGCCAACTTGAGGTGGCGGTCCCAGTAGGTGCCCAGCAGGAACTTGCGCAGCGTGCGGCCTTCAGCGCGTTCATCCGCCGCGCGCTGGGCGTCGAGCGCGGCACGCTGGGCCTTCCGGTCGGCTGCCGGGTCGGGGCCAAGCGCCTTCAGCGCCTTGCGCGCTTCACCCGGATCCATGCGCAGCGCGTCACCGATCTTGAACGAGGTGCGGCCGACTGTCGGCGACCGGTAATCCAGATACCAGCCCATGGTCCCGTCGGCGTTCACCCGCAGCAAGAGGCCGGTGGACTTGTCGTCGCGGAAGACCCGGCGCTCGCCCTTCACACCCGCTGCTTCACGTTCGTCGGCGGCGCGCTTCAACTCGTCGATCAAGGCCTTGGTGATTGTGGTTTTGGTCTTGGCCGACTCGGCGGTGCTGACAAGGCGTTTCATGCTGCTGACTCCTGGGACTCCACGGGGACTCCAAGCTAGGCAAAGTGCAGCCTTGGTGCCTGGAAGTGCAAGCGTAGCAAAGAAGGCAGGGGTCTTGTTGCTTTTTGCCTATGAAAACGTGAGGCCAGTGGAGTCCCATAAGTGCAAGAAAGTGCCCCTGGGGACTCCTGTAGCGCTCGCGACCGTGGCTGAAAAACGCCTTCACACGGCAGGGGTCGCAGGTTCGAACCCTGCACCGCCCACCAGAGATACCCAGATCGTTCAGCAAATTGCGCCACCTTCGGGTGGCGGTTTTGTTTGTGGCAGGAAACCAGTAGGCGATGCCGTGCGGCAGATCTGGGATCGGTTGGCATGGACAGGCTTGGTCGCGTGCGATGTGGAGCGTCAGCGCGCCCAGGTCTGACGCACGTCCAACTGATGTGCGGGTGGGAACCTAAGGGTTGGCGGTTCAAGCGCCTTGGCGAAGGTGGGCAAACATCTTCGAACCCGTTCCCGAGTCGCCGAGTGCCCGACGCGCTCAGCCAGGCCCGACGACCCAGTTCTCCATGAGCAGGCCGGGTATCCTCTCGAACTCGCCAACGTTGTTGGTGACCAGCGTCAACCCTTCGCTGCGTGCATGGGCTGCGATGTGCAGATCGTTCACGCCGATCGGGCGCCCCAGCCTTTCCAGCGAACTGCGGATCGCACCGTAGTGCTGCGAGGCCTTCGCGGTGTACGGCAGCACTTCGAGCAAGCTGGCGAACTCTTCCACCACCGCAAGGTTTTGCGCGACCTTGGCGCTCTTCTCCGCACCGTGGAGAAGCTCGCTCAAGCTGATCGCGGAGATGGCCATGCGGCCGGCGTTCTCGTTGAAGACACCCATCACCTCGATCGGACGCCGCTTGATGACGTAGATCGCGATGTTGGTGTCGAGCAGGTATTTGAGCATCCCGCCCTTGGCCTCAGAAGGCTTCGCGATCGGGCTGTAGTTGGGGGGCGCGCTCCACCATGAAGTCGTCTGAGGGCCGCGGTCCGTTCAAGAAGAACTGGTCCCAGGTGTGCCCGACCGGCGAGATGATCCGGTCCACGCCGCGGGCACGGACTTGCACCTTCTTGACTCCGTCTGGCAGGCGCACGTCAGCAGGCAGGCGCACGGCCTGCGAGCGGTTGTTGGTGAACACAGTTGTGATGCTCATGGCGGCGTTCCCTGATTGGGATATGGCGCAAGTATATGCCACTCAGCGAGCTGGGACTGGCGGCTCGAGCTTCGCTCGCCGGGCATCGAGGTGCGGTGGATCACCACCCTTCCCACTCCAATACCGAGTCGAAGCAGCCGCCACCTGGTTGGTCCGGGCAGGTCGACACGGTCATTCTGTGTGTCGAGCACTACCGGGCGCTTCAGGCAGTTCACGGCAAGGCAGCGCGGTTGGCGAGGCGCAAGGGCTTGGAGGCTGAGTACAGCGCGTGGATCTCAGACCAGAACGCCCGTGTGGAAGCTCACGGTATCCCCGAATCCGATCTGCGGCCCTGGTGAGCGTCTTTCGGATCGCTTGGCTGCCCGCATGACCGTGCCTCTGGCGACTCTGGAGAGCCGCACGGGCGGGCCTGGCCGCTCAGAACGGCAGGCCCACGTAGTTCTCCGCCAGCGAGCGCATGGCGACTTCTGAAGAGAACAGGTAGGCCAGGTCGGTGTCCTGCAGCTTGCGGTCATAGGGCAGAGACTGCGGGAAGGTGTGCAGCATCATCGTCATCCACCAGGAGAAGCGCTGCGCCTTCCAGACGCGGGCCAGGGCCTTGGCGCTGTAGCCGTCCAGGCCGCTGTCGTCGCCGCGCTGGTAGTGCGCGAGCATGGCGTGGTAGAGGTAGTGGATGTCGGAGGCCGCGCTGTTGAGGCCGCGGGCTCCGGTGGGTGGCACGATGTGGGCAGCATCGCCAGCGAGAAAGAGCCTGCCGTGGCGCATGGGCTCGGCGACGAAGCTGCGCAGCGGCGCGATGCTCTTTTCGATCGAAGGCCCGGTGATCATGCGGGCCGAGACTTCGTCTGGCAGGCGGCGCTGCAGTTCGGGCCAGAAAGCCTCGTCTGGCCAGTCTTCCACCGTGTCGATCAGCGGCACCTGGATGTAGTAGCGGCTGAGCACCTGGGAGCGCAGCGAACACAGCGCAAAGCCGCGTTCGTGGCGGGCGTAGATCAGCTCGGGCGAAACAGGCGGTGTGCGCGAGAGCACACCCAGCCAGCCGAAGGGATAGATCTTCTCGTACTCGGTGAGCACGCTCCTGGGAATGGCCTTGCGGCTCACGCCGTGAAAGCCGTCGGCGCCGATCACGTAATCGCACTCGATGCGCACGATCTCGTCGCCGTGACGGTAGGTGACGGAGGGCCTTGCGCTGGCCAGATCGTGCAGTTGCACATCGTCGACGTTGTGTCGCACATCGCCCTGCATGCGCGCGCGGGCGTCGTAGAGATCGCGCGTCAGCTCGGTCTGTCCATAGACCACGACCGAGCTGCCGCCGCTGTGGTGGTGGAGGTCCACGCGCTGCATCCGGCCTTGATCGGCGATGTAGAAGCCGTGGTGGACTTCGCCTTCTCGGTCCATGCGCTCGCCGCAGCCGGCTTCGCGCATCAGCGCTGCAAAGCCATGCTCCAGCACGCCGGCGCGGATGCGCGCCAGCACGTATTCGCGGCTGTGCTTTTCCAGCACCACGTTGGCGATGCCCTGGCGGTGCAGCAGTTGCGACAGCAGCAGCCCCGAAGGGCCGCCGCCGATGATGCAGACTTGGGTTTGCATGGTCGTCTCCGGATCGTGAGTCTTGGGTCTGTTGGCGGCAGTCAGTCGTTGGACATCGACATCACGGCCGCCGCGGTGTTGGAGATGGGGATGTGGTAGGTGCGGTGCAGCTCGCGCACCTGGCCGGTGAGCGCGCCGCGCGCCGCCAGCCAGTTGAGCAGCTCGATCCCCTGCGTGCCCACCTCGCGCACGATGTCGTTGATGCTCTGCTGCGTGGCCCAGCTCGGGTCTGCTGTCAGGCTGTCCATGAAGCGGCGGTCGTAGGGTGCGTTGATGTGGCCGGCGCGCTCACCTTCCAGCTGGTGAGACAGGCCGCCGGTGCCCAGCACCAGGACGCGGGCCTCGTGCTGCCAGGAGCCGATGGCCTGGCCGACTGCCTGGCCCAGATGCCAGCAGCGCCGGGCCGAGGGCAGCGGAAAGAGCACGGTGTTGATGCACACGGGCACCACCTTCACCGGCCAGGCCTGATCCGGCCACAGCAGCTGCAAGGGCAGGGTGAAGGCGTGGTCGACCGTCATCTCCTGGCAGCTGACGATGTCGAAATCCTTGGCCACCAGAGACTCGATCAGGTGCCAGGAGAGCCCTTCCTCACCCGTGAAGGGCGCCACCTGCGGAATGCCCCAGCCTTCGTCAGCGTTGCAGTAGCCGGGCGCCGCGCCGATGGCGAAGGTGGGCATCTTGTCCAGGAAGAAGTTCAGGCCGTGATCGTTGTAGAAGACCACGGCCACGTCCGGCCGCGCCTCCTGCAGCCACTGGCGCAGCGGGATGAAGGCGTCGAAGAAGGGCTTCCAGTAGGGCTGCTGCTGGTGCCCGCGGGCGATCGCGCCGCCGATGGCGGGTACGTGCGAGCTGAAGATGCCGCCGATGATGCGGGCCATGGGGGGCTCCTGGGCGTGTGGGGGTGCTGTCACTGCGCGCGGCGGTCGGTGTGGCTGAACCGGAGCGTCAGCGCTGATCGCGCGCCGCCAGCAGCCGGGCCTTGAAGGCTTCCTTGCTCAGGCCGGTCTGCTGCGCGCCGATGTCCTGCATGTCCAGGCCAAAGATGCCCGCAAACTTGGCCAGGTAGTAGGCATTGCCGCCGGCTTCCAGCAGGTCCAGCACCTGGCGGCTGGCGATCGCCTGGCGCTGCGCGGCATTCAGACCGAATCGCGCGCAATAGCCATCTTCATCGGCCAGGAAGGCGTCGCGGTTGGCCTTGTGGTTGAACGAGTAGCACATCTTGTTCAGCGCGTAGCCCTTGCGCGCAGCGCGCGAATCGAAGAGCGGCGTGCCGGGGATGTCTTGTGCGATCTGGCGCATGGTGGACTTCGCGATGTCTGGGTGGCTGCCGGCAGGGCAGGGACGCGCGCCAGATCGGGGTTTCGACCGGTTTGAGCCGGATCAAGATGCCGTGGCTTGACGCGCTGCAGCAGTATGGAGAGCCCCTCCCACGCGATGAAGAGCGCTGCGATCATGCGATCCATGAAGCGCATCGATGCCTGGGACGTGGATGGCCGGCTGCTGCAGCTGCTGGTGGCCGTGGCCGACGCGCGCTCCGTCACCGGCGCGGCCGAGCGGCTGGCGCTCACGCAATCGGCCGTGAGTCACGGCATCGAGCGGCTGCGCCAGCTGAGCGGCGATGCGCTGGTGGTGAAGGCCGGCCGGGGCATCGCCTTGACGCCGCGTGCCGAAGCGCTGGCGCAGCAGGCGCGCGAGCTGCTGGAGCAGCTGCAGCACTTTGCGGCCGCGCCGGCGTTTGTGCCCGATCGCTGCGAGGCGCAGGTGCACATCGCCGCCAACCCGCTGCAGCGCGATCTGCTGCTGCCGCGCTGGTTCAGCCAGCTGAAGCTGGAAGCGCCCGGCCTGCGACTGCGCGTGACGCCATCGGATGTGCCCACCGCGGAGCGGCTGAGAAGCCCTGGCTGGCATCTGGCCATTTCGCCGCGCGCTCCGGACGATGCCGATATCCGCCAGGAGGCCTTGTTTGATGACCACTGGTGTGTGTTCTACGACCGTCAGGAGCGCGCCGCGCCGCAGTCGCTGGAAGACTACCTGGCTGCGGAACATGTGACGGTGCGCTACGAATCCGGGCGTTCCCTGGATATCGACCGCTTTCTGGCGGAGCGGGGGCACGAGCGGCGCTTTGCCGTGGACGTGGCGGAGTTCTCCGGCGTGGCACCGTTCATCCGCGGCAGCCGCCGCCTGGCTACCTTGCCTTCACTGACGCGGGTGCACCTGATGCAGGGCCTGGCCGCCTGCGCGCTGCCGGTGCCCAGCCCGCCCTTGCCGATGCGCATGATCTGGCACCAGCGCTTTGACGACGATGCGATGCACCGCTGGCTGCGTGCCCACCTGCGGCAGGCGGCGCGCGCTCTGGGTGAACAGGCCGCGCACGCAGTGCGCGAGCAGGATGCGCACGCAGTGCGCGATGAGGCTGCACACGCACCGCGCGATGAGGCCGCGCCAGCACTGCGCGATCAGTCGGCCGGGGGTTCCTGAGCGCGGGGCGGTGGGCGATCAAACGGCAGGTGACTCTGGGCCTGCGAGGCCGGCAGCGGAGGCCGCGCATGCGGTTCCACGCGCTCGCCATTGACGAAGACCTGATCGTTCTTCACCTCGATCAGCATGGCGCCAAAGCGGCTTTCCCAGACCCAGCGCATCACGCCTTCGCTGGCCAGGGGCAGCGGGGTCTGCGGGCTTTGTGCCTGCAGCAGCAGGCATTCTGGCAGAGGCATGGCGGTCATGTGCGGGCGAGAGCAGAAGCCGATGTCGATTCAGAACCAGCCCCAGACACGCTGAAGCCAGCGGGGTGCGCGCAGCGGCGCCGGCCGGAAGTGCTGGCGGGCCCGCAGGCGCGAAGCGCCCGACGCAGCGCCCGCGCCGCCACGGCCTGGCCTGGGATGGCGTGCGCCCAGGGCGCCTGCTTCGAAGCCGGGTGCGGCATCGGCGGCGAAGGGGCCAGCGGGGCCATCATCCAGATCGTGAAAACGTGAGCTCATGGTCTGATCCTGGTCTTGTGCCTGGGTTTCGGGTCGGAGGCTTCGGGCATGGGCCCGGGTGGCTGCTCAACACGGCGGCGGATTTGTCGGTCCGTCGAAAACACTGTACAAAACACCAGTAGTCTTGGCAAGCAGGATTTTCTTCGCCTGTGCGCGCAGCCTGCCTGCAGCGCTGATGTCCAGCCGCTGTCCGGTGCGCGTCGGCGTGACGCTGCTCGGGCCGCCGTGTCAAATCCGGGGCGTGCCCGTATGCTTCCCGCCGTCTCATCCCGTGCCGCCAGCGCCTGCCACCGTGCCGATGCCCGTTCCTGATCAGCCTTCCGGTGCGCGCACGCTGCCATGCACCCGCTGGAGATGAACGCTCGCTCGGACATCGGCCGCCCGGGGCTGCTGGTGCTGCACGGCAACCGGCTTGAAGCGCTGGCCGAGGCGGTCTTTGCCTGGCTGGCTGAGCATCCGCTGGATCCGCTGGAGCTGGAAACGGTGCTGGTGCCCAGCAACGGCATGGCCGAGTGGTTCAAGATGAACCTGGCGGGTTTTCAGGGTGTGTGCGCCGCCGCCCGCGTGGAACTGCCCGCGCGCTTCGTCTGGCGCGCCTACCGCGCCGTGCTGGGGCCGGCTAGCGTGCCTGGCGTTCTGCCCACCGACAAGCAGCCGCTCGTCTGGCGCTTGATGACCTGGCTGCCGGCCTGGCTGGACGCGGCGCCTGGCTCGGCCGCGCTGCAGCCGCTGCGCCTTGCTCTGGGCGCAGCGCAGGACCTGCCTCGCCTTCTGCAGCTGTGCGAGCGGCTGGCCGATCTCTTCGATCAGTACCAGGTCTACCGAAGTGACTGGCTGGAGGATTGGGCCCAGGGCTTGGACCGCCTGCGCGGCGCACCGCTGCAGGCCGGCGCAGCCGCGGCGCCGCTGCCGGCGGAGCAGGCCTGGCAGCCGATGCTGTGGCGCGAGATCCTGGCGCGCCTGCCGGCTGATGCGCGCGAGTCCACGCGCCCGGCATTGCAGCGCCGCTGCCTGGCCGCCCTGCAGCAAGCGACACCGGGTGAAAGACCCTGGCCGTCCTTGCCGCGCCGGGTGATCCTGTTTGGCAGCACGCAGCTGCCACAGCCCACGCTGGAACTGCTGGCCGCGCTGGCCGGGCAGACCCAGGTGATGCTGGCGGTGCCCAACCCGTGCCGGCACTTCTGGTCCGATCTGATCGATGGCCGCGAGCAGCTGGCCATCAGCCGGCGCCGCCACACGCCCCGTGGCGGCGTGGAGCTGACCGCGCTGCCGCCCCAGGTGCTGCACGCCCACGGCCACCCGCTGCTGGCCGCCTGGGGCCGACAGGCGCGGGACTTCGTGCGCCAGCTGGATGCCTTCGACGACGTGCAGCGCGCGCGAGAGCGCTTCGAGCTGCTGCGCATCGACCTGTTCGACGACACGCCCGGCCGCACGCTGCTGACCCAGGTGCAGGCGCACATCCGCGAAGGCCGGCCGCTGACCGAACACGCGGATGCGGCGCCGGCCGCGGACGATGATTCGATCGTCTTCCACATCGCCCACAGCCCGCAGCGCGAGGTGGAGATCCTGCACGACCAGCTGCTGCGGCGGCTGTCCCGGCCGGCGGCCGACGAGGCGCCGCTGAACCCACGCGACATCGTGGTGATGGTGCCGGATATCCAGACGCATGCGGCCGCGATCCGTGCCGTCTTCGGTGCCGTGCCGCGGGGCGATCCGCGCCACATCCCCTGGGGTCTGGCTGACGCCACCGAAGCCGGCCCGGCGCCCTTGATGCGCGTGCTGGAGTGGTTGCTTCAGGCCCCTTGCCAGCGCTTCACCGCCAGCCAGTGGCGCGAACTGCTGGAGCTGCCTGCCTGCGCCAGGCGCTTCGGCATCGGCGATGCGGATCGGCCCCTGGCCCTGCAGTGGCTGGCGGCGGCCGGCGTGCGCTGGGGCCTGGATGCCACGCAGCGTGCGGGCCTGGGCCTGCAGGCCGCCGGTGAGGTGGGCAGTTGGCGCTTCGGGATCGACCGGCTGCTGCTGGGCCACGCCGCGGGCGCGCTGGATGAAGGCTGGCAGGGCGTGCAGCCGCTGGATGAGGTGGGCGGGCTCGCCGCCGGCGTGGCCGGCGCACTGGCCGAGATGGCGCAGGTGCTGCGCGACTGGTGGGCCGATGCCTGCGGCACGCGACCGCCCGAGGCCTGGGCGCAGCGCGCGCGCGTCCTGCTGCAATCGATGTTCGAGCCCGCCGACGCAGACGAGCGCGAAGGCCTGGCCGCGCTGGACGAAGAGCTGTCACGCTGGCTGCTGGCCTGCGAGGCGGCCGGATTCGAAGAAGCGGTGGATCTGGCGGTGCTGCGCGAGGCCTGGCTGGGCGGCCTGCAGGAGCCTGGCGGCGCGCGGCGATTCAAGGCGGGTGGGGTGACCTTCTGCACCCTGCTGCCGCTGCGCGCGATCCCGTTCGAGCTGGTGTGCCTGCTGGGCATGAACGAGGCCGATTACCCCCGCGCGCCAGGCCCCACCGATCTGGACCTGATGGCGCTGCCCGGCCTGAGCCGCCCGGGCGATCGCTCGCGCCGCAGCGATGACCGCCAGCTGATGCTGGATGCGCTGCTCTCGGCGCGCCGCGCCCTGCACATCAGCTGGGTCGGCCGCAGCCAGCGCGACAACAGTGAAGAGCCGCCCTCCGTGCTGGTGGCGCAACTGCGCGACTACCTCGATGCCGGCTGGGGCGAGGGCGTCAGTGCGCAGCGCACGGTGGAACACCCGCTGCAGCCCTTCAGCCGGCGCTACTTCGAGGCCGAGGCTGACGATTCACCGCAGTCGCTCTTCACCTACGCCGCGGCCTGGCGGCAGGTGCACCTGCCGCCGCAGCCTGCATCCGACGCCAATCCTGAGGCTGAGGCCGGCAGAGTCACGGCAGGCTCGCAGAGCGGGGATCCCGGCCTGCCGGCCGAAGCTGGCGAAGGCCCGCGCATCTGGTCACTCGCGCAGCTCACGGCCTTTGTGCGCAACCCGGTCAAGGCCTTCTTCCGACACCGCCTCCGCGTCAGTCTGGACGATGCCGAGGACGAGGGTCCTGGCGACGACGAGAGCTTCGGCACCGATGCGCTGGAGCGTGCACAGTGGCTGGCGCGGCTGCTGGAGCAGGCGCCCGCGCAGGGGCTGGAGGCCGCGCTGCGCCGCCTGGCCCGCGAAGGGCGTCTGCCGCTGGCGGCGGCCGGCGATCAGGCCACCAAGGCCTTGCGTTCGCTGGCGGAGCCGATGCTGGCGGAAGACCGTCGCTGGCGCGCAGTCCATCCGCATGGCCTGCCGGCGCTCACGCTACAGGTGCCGGATGCCGCCGCTGTGCTGACGCAAACCCAGCCCTGGCGGGTTGAGCTGCAGGACACGCTGGGCGGCCTGCGCGGTGATGCCAGCGGCCATGCGGTTTTTCTGCAGCTGCAGCCGGGTACTCTGCGGTTGGTTCGCGGCAACAACCCGCAGCCGCGGCTGGACAAGCTGCTGGGCCCGTGGCTGCGGGTGCTGGCCTGCGCGGCCGCGGGGCGCCCGGCGCGGGCTGTGGTGATCGGCAGTGACGCCGTGGCCGAGATCGCCGCCGCGGATCCCGCCCAGGCCCGCGCGCAGTTGACCGAGTTGCTGCGGGCGGCGACGCTGAGCCTGGAGCAGGGCAGGCCGTTGGCCACGGTGGCCGCCACGGGGCTGGCCTGGCTCAGCGCGCAGCAAGCTGAAGAGGGCAGCCTGGACGCCGCGGCACGCGCCGCGCAGAGGGCCTATGAAGGCGACGAGCATTCCCCGCGGGCTGACGTCAAAGAGCCCTGCCTGCAGCGCCTGTATCCGGATTTCGAGGCCTTGAGTGGCGAACACTCGTTCGGGCGCGATACCGAGTGGCTGTATGCCGCTGCACTGTCTGACCTGCAAAGTCAGGTGAGCTGGCGAGATCTTTCGGGCGGCGCTGCCAGGGAAGAGGCCGCGAGAGGATCCGTGGAGGCGGGCGATGACTGAGTCGTCAAGACCCTTGTCCCCGGCCTCGGAAGGCCCGGATCCCGCTCTCGCCACAGGAGATGGCGAGCTGGATGTCGGCGCGCTGCGCCTGCGTGGCAGCGCGCTGATCGAAGCCAGCGCCGGCACGGGCAAGACCTGGACCCTGGCTGCGCTGTTCCTGCGCCTGGTGCTGGGCCACGGCGATGCCGTGCAGCGCGAAGACCGTGCGCTGCTGCCGGGCGAGATCCTGGTGATGACCTTCACGCGGGCGGCCACGCGTGAGCTGGCGGGCCGCGTGCGCGATCGGCTGGCGCAGGCCGCCGCCGTCTTCCGCGGCCAGCGGGCCACCGAAGACACGTTGCTGCAGCGCCTGCTGGCCGATTACCCGGCCGCCGGCGAGCGCGAAATCGCCGCCTGGCGTCTGGAGCGTGCCGCGCAGGCGATGGACGACGCCGCAATCCATACGCTCGATGCCTGGTGCCAGCGTGTGCTGCGGGATCACCGCTTCGATCATGATGCGCCGGTGCAGGGTGAGGTGATGCCCGACGGGCCGGCCTTGCTGCAGGAAGCGGCGCGCGACGTGTGGCGGCGCCAGGTCTACCCGCTCAATGAAGTGGCGCTGGAGGTCGTGCGCGAGCTGTGGACTTCGCCGGACGACCTGGCCAGGGATGCCCAGGTGGTGGCCGAATCCGATCTGGCGCAGGACGCCAGCTGGCGTGGGGCCGAGTTCTCCGACATGATCGCTGCCAGCCTGCAGACCCTGGCGCAGGTGAAGGCCGGCTGGGCCGAACGGGCCGACGCCATGGCGGCCGCCCTGGAGCCCTGGCTTGTGCGGCCGGATTCTCCGTTCAACAAGTCGCGCATCAAGCCCGAAAGGGTGCGCGCGGCCCTGAAGGCACTGAGCGCCTGGGCGCTGGATCCCGCGAAGGAAGCCTTGCCTCTGAAGGACTCGCCACTGGGCAAGCTCACACCCGCGGGCTTGCGGTCCGCGCTGAAGAACAACCACACGCTGCCCCGGCTGCCGCCGTGCTTCGATGAATTCCAGGCCCTGATCGACACCCTGGAGAACCAGACGCCGCGTGCCGTGCGCCTGCGCGCGACGCTGGTGGCGGCCGTGCTGCGGCAGGCCCAGGCCTTGAAGGCGCAGCGTCAGCTGAGCAGCCACCACGATGTGCAGCAGCAGCTGCATGACGCCCTGGACGAGGCACGCCACGGCGAGCGGGCGCAGCACCTGCGCGAACGCATCCTGCAGCGCTACCCCGTGGCGCTGGTGGACGAATTCCAGGACACCTCGCCGCTGCAGCTGGGCATCCTGGACCGTCTCTACCGCATCGCGAGCAACGATCCCGCGCGCCTGATCCTGCTGATCGGCGATCCCAAGCAGTCGATCTACGCCTTCCGCGGCGCCGACATCCACAGCTACCTGCGCGCGCGCCGGGCCACGCAGGGCCGGCATCACCGGCTGGCGGTCAACCGCCGCTCCAGCCCCGGCATGGTGGCCGCCGTGAACCAGCTGTTCGGGCACGCCGAAGAGCAGCAGGATCAGGGCGCCTTCCGTTTCGGCGGCCGGGGTGCGCCCGGCGCGCTGCCCTTCGGGCCCGTGCGCGCACAGGGCCGTGCCGAGAGGCTGATCCGGGGCGGGGCGCCCTGGCCGGCGCTCATCGTGGGGACCGAGCCGGAGCTGCAAGGCACCGTGGTGTCGCGCCAGCGCTATGCCGCCCGTTGCGCGCAGACGCTGGTGGAGTGGCTCAGCGATCCGGCCATGGGCTTCGAAGAGCCGGGCAAGCCCTGGAAACGCCTGCGCCCGGGCGACGTCGCCATCCTGGTGCGCAGCCACCACGAAGCTCGGCGGGTGCGGCGCGAGATGCAGCGGCGCGATCTGCCTTCGGTGTTTCTGTCCGACCGCGATTCGGTCTTCGAGACGCCGGAAGCGCGCGACCTGCTGCGCTGGCTGCAGGCAGCCAACGATCCACGCGATGAGCGGCTGGTGCGCGCGGCGCTGGCCACGGCGCTGCGCGGCCTGTCGCTGGCGCGGCTGCGGCAACTGGCCGATGACGATGAGCAGTTCGAGGCGGAAGCCGAAGCCCTGGTGCGCCTGCAGGCACTCTGGCACAGCCAGGGCGTGCTGGCCGCCTTGCGCGCCGCTCTGCACGGGTGGGCGCTGCCTGCACGCTGGCTGGCCAGCCCGGAAGGCGAGCGACGGCTGACCAACGTGCTGCACCTGGCCGAGCTGCTGCAGCAGGCCGCCGCGCGGCTGGACAGCCCCGGCGCGCTGCTGCGCTGGCTGGAGCGGCAGATCCAGCAGCCCTCGGCCGAGGCCGGCGAGGCCGAAGAGCAGGTGCTGCGCCTGGAAAGCGATGCCGACCGCGTGCAGGTGGTCACCGTGCACAAGGCCAAGGGCCTGGAGTACCCGGTGGTCTTCGTGCCCTTTGCCAGCTTCTTCCGGGATCCGCGCAAGAACCGGCCCTGGGCCCTGCGGCGCGTCGATCCCAGCGGACGCGCGAGCCTGGTGCTGGAGCCGGGTGAAGACGACCACCAATGGGCCGAACTCGAGCAGCGGCGCGAGGACGTGCGCCTGCTCTACGTGGCGCTGACGCGGGCGCGCCATCACCTGTGGCTGGGTGCCTCGCTGCACAGGGTCGGCAATGGCAACGTGTGCGTCTGGCACCAGAGTGCCCTGGGCCATCTGGTCAGTGGCGATCAGGCCGCGGAGCCCGCAAAGATCCTGGAGGATCTGCGGACCCTGGTGGGCGCCCTGCCGCAGGCCCGCCTGGATGTCTGGACAGCTGCCGAGGATCCGGCCTTGCAGCCGCGGCAGCAGGCGCGCCTGGGTCAGGTGGATGCGCCGCTCGCGCCGCCGCTGAGCTGCCACGCCGGCTTTGACCGGCAGTGGGCGATCAGCAGCTACTCGGCGCTGGTGCGTGATGCCGGCGCGGAATCTGGCGCGGCTGCCGGCGCGGATGTCGCGGCCGCGCTGTCCGCCGCGGCGCCATCAAGCGGCGAAGGCTGGGTGCGCGACAGCCTGCTGCGGCAGGACGAGCCGCCCGTGGGCCAGCCGGCCGCCGTGCCCGAGGCGCCTGCCGTCGGCGCACCCGTCGCGCCCTGGCACCGCTTTCCGCGCGGGGCCTTTGCCGGCAACTTCCTGCACGGCCAGCTGGAGTGGCTGGCCGGCGAAGGCTTTGCGCGCGTGCAGGAGCCGGCCATCCAGCGCGCGCTGCAGCGCCGCTGCGAGCGGGAAGGCTGGGGCCAGCGCGCGGCCGAGGTGCAGGCCTGGCTGTCGGCCGTCTGCACGCGCCGCCTGCCGCCGCTGGGGGCGGGCTTGCATGAACTTCAGGCACCGCTGCCCGAGATGGAGTTCTGGCTGCCCGACGACGGCCTGGATACCGCTGCGCTGGACCTGGCCTGCCAGCAGCAGGTGCTGCCGCAGCAGCGCCGGCCGGCGCTGGCCCAGCGCCCGCTGCGCGGCCTGCTGATGGGTTTTGCCGATCTGGTGTTCGAGCATGGCGGGCGCTGGTGGGTGCTGGACTACAAGAGCAACGCGCTGGGCCCGGACGATGCGGCCTACACCCTGGCCGCGATGGAACGGGCCGTGCTGGAGCATCGCTACGACGTGCAGGCCGTGCTGTATCTGCTGCCGTTGCACCGGTTGCTGCGCACCCGGCTGGGCGCGCGCTACGAACCGGCCCGGCACCTGGGTGGCGCGATCTACTTCTTCCTGCGCGGCGTCGCCGCGCCGACGGCCGGCTGCTGCACGCTGCCGGCGCCGCTGGATCTGCTGATGGCGCTGGACAAGCAGCTGCCCGCAGGGCCCGCCGAGGCCACCGACACAGCATGAAGAGCGCCACGCGATGACCGACAGCCCCGTGCCCTGGGCCGAGTGGGACGCCGCGCGCCAGCTGGGCCTGCTGCGAGCGCTGGATGTGGAGCTGGCCCGCTTCATCGCCGCGCACGCGCCTGCCACGCCGGCGGACCTGCTGCGGGCCATCAGCCTGCTGAGCCGGCTGGAGGCCGAAGGCCACGTGTGCCTGGACCTGGCCGAGCTGGCGCGCGCTCCCGCGCGTGTGCTGCAAGCGCTGTCTCCATCGCGTGAACGCCCTTCGGCGGCCTCAAGTCCGATCGACGGATCGGGTGACGCGATCCTGGCCAGCTGGCAGGCCCGTCTGCGCGAGCTGCCACCCGACGCTGAGGCCGCGCGCCTGCGCTGGCAGGCCCATGGGACGGTTTGCGCAGGCGTCGGGGACCGCTTGCCGCCGCACACGCAGGACAGCACAGAGGATCCTGGGGCAGAGCCGCAGACGCCGCTGGTCCTGCAGGGCAACCGCCTGTACCTGCGCCGCTACGCGCAGCTGGAGCGCGAGCTGGCCTGGCACCTGGCACGACGTGCACGCCGGCTGCCGGCGCGGGACGCTGCGGCCGAGCACCGGATGCAGGGCTGGCTGGATCGCCTGTTCCCGCCGGCGCGGATGACGGGCGTGGCTGGTGCTGCAGCGCCCGCAGGGGTGGCCCAGCCGGACCTGCAGCGCCTGGCCTGCGAGCGCGCCCTGCGCGCGGGCCTGACCCTCATCACCGGGGGCCCGGGCACCGGCAAGACGTACACGGCGGCGCGGCTGCTGGTGCTGCTGCAGGCGCTGCACGCTTCAGACGGCATGGACGCATCGGACGCCTCTGGCACGCCGCTCAGGCCGCCGCTGCGTGTGGGCCTGGCAGCGCCCACCGGCAAGGCGGCTGCACGCCTGCGGCAATCCATCGCGCGTGGTCTGGCCGAGCTTCGCGCCGAGGGCATCGACGCCGTGACGCTGCAGGCACTGGAGCCCTTGCCGCCAGCGCGAACACTGCACGCGCTGCTGGGCGTGCGCCCGCGCACGCGGCACTTCGCCCACGATGAGCAGCGCCCGCTGCCGCTGGATGTGCTGCTGGTCGACGAGGCTTCGATGGTGCATCTGGAGCTGATGGCCGCACTGCTGAAGGCCTTGCCGCCCGCGGCAAGGCTGGTGCTCTTGGGCGACAGCGAACAGCTGGCCTCAGTGGAGGCGGGCTCGGTATTGGGCGAGCTGTGCGCGGTGGACCCGGGTTCGCCGCTGGCGGGCCAGACGGTGCGGCTGCTGCACAGCCACCGTTTTGGGGGCGGGATCGGTCAGCTGGCCCAGGCCACCCATGCCGGCGACGCCGCGGCCTTTGGCCGCTGCTTGGGTGATCCGCAGCAGGTGCAGCTGCGGCGGCTGCCTGTGCCAAAGGCCGCAACGCCCGCCGCCGCCGAGGCCGCGTCAGCGGAGATCGCGCGCTGGGCGCTGGGCCGCGTGGTTGACAGCTTGCCGCCCGGCGGCGCGGCGGATGCCGAGTCGCCGGCCCAGCCCACCGCCACGGCGGATGCCGCACCCAGCCATGCCGGCTGGCTGCGCCAGCTTCGCCACCGCCCGCGTGAGCGCGAGGCATTCGAACCCTGGGTGCTGCAATTGCTGGCGGGCTTCGAGCGCTTTCGCGTGCTGTGTGCGCTGCGCGAAGGCCCGCGCGGCGTGCAGGGGCTGAATGCGCTGATCGAGCGCCAGGCCACGGCCCAAGGCTGGTTGCAGGCGCGCGGCAGCTGGTACGAAGGGCGTCCCGTGATGGTGACGCGCAACGATCCGGCCTTGCGCCTGTACAACGGCGACATCGGGCTGGTGTTGCGCGCGCCGGCCGAACCCGGCCAGAGAACGGATTCAGCCAGCGGCTTGCGCGCCTGGTTTGCCGAAGCCGAAGGGCTTCGCAGCGTGGCCGTGGGCCGGTTGCCGCCGGTGCAGACGGCCTTTGCGATGACGGTGCACAAGAGCCAGGGCTCCGAATTCGAGCATGTGCTGCTGGCGCTGCCGGAAAGCGACATGCCCCTGCTGACGCGGGAGCTGCTCTATACCGGCATCACACGCGCCCGCCGCTGGCTGAGCATCGCAGGCGCCGACGACACGCTGATCGCGCAGGCGCTGCAGCGCCGGACCTGGCGCATGAGCGGGCTTCGCCAACGTCTGGATCGGTCGTCCTGAACGCGCGAAGGGCCCGGGGCGCGAGCCCCGGACCCTGTTGTGGTCGAAGTCCGCTTCAGCGCGTCGCGCGAGCCAGCATCACCGGGCTCTGCGGCACGTGGTTGTAGACAACTGCATCGATGGCTGACAGTTCACCCGAGCGGCGTGCGGCCAGCGCGGTGTCGCGCACCTGCTCGCGGCTGCTGACGCTGCGCAGGGGTTCGACGTAGCCGGCGCGGGCGAAGCGGATGCTGCCGTCGGCGCGGGCCTTCATCAGATCGGCCTGCACGGCGCTGCGGCTCTGGGTGGAGGCGGCGGCCATCCAGGCGTCGGTGGTGGCTTCCTGGGCCAGCGCGGCGCTGGTGGCGCCCAGACCGATGGCGGCGAAGGCGAGAACGGAAACGAGGCGGTTCGTGTTCATGAGAGGCTCCAGTTGAGAGAAGGGTGGTTCGTCTGTGGCTGGCCGGCGATGCGCCGTCCATGGATCGAACTGTGAGCCGGCCAGCCGAGCGCTGGCGAACACGAAGATGACAAATGCGTCATCTCCGCGAGGCCGCCGATGCGATGCGTTCTCCATCGTCGGCAGGACATGGCAGGACCATCCCTCTTGACCCCGGGCGGTGCAACGGGTCACATACGCGCATCGCCACCTGCCCGGAGAACCCCATGGCCCGAACCCGCAGCTTTGCCGAACACCTGGACCCGGCCGTCGGCCCCAAGCGCATCCTGGCGCTCGATGGCGGTGGACTGCGCGGCATTCTGACGTTAGGCATCCTGCGCGAGATCGAACGGCTGCTGCGCGACAAGCACGGCGATCCCGATCTGCGCCTGTCCGATCACTTCGACCTGATCGCCGGCACCTCCACCGGCGCCATCATTGCGGCGGCCCTGTCGCTGGGCATGTCGGTGGAGGAGGTTCACCAGCACTACCTGGCCCTGGGCAAGGTGGTGTTCAAGCGCAGCCTGCTGCGCTGGGGCGCCCTGCGCGCCAAGTTCGATGCCGACAAGGTGAAGGAGGCCCTGATCGGCGTGCTGGGCGATCGCCGCATGGACAGCCCCGACTTCCACACCGGGCTGCTGGTGGTGACCAAGCGGCTGGACACCGGCAGCACCTGGCCCATCACCAACAACCCCAAGGCGCGCTACTTCAAGGCCGGCACGCGATCCACCACCATCCCCAACGGCGAATACCCGCTGTGGCAGGTGGTGCGCGCCAGCACCGCAGCGCCGTACTTCTTCGATCCGGAGACCATCCAGATTGGGCGCAGTGCCAACGGGCTGAAGGCCGTGAAGGGGGACTTTGTCGATGGCGGCGTCAGCCCCGGCAACAACCCCACGCTGATGGCACTGATGACGGCCACGATGGAGGGCTACAACCTGAACTGGCCCGTGGGCGAGCAGGCGCTGGAGGTGGTCTCCGTGGGCACCGGCAAGGCCAACGCGGAAGTGGGCCACGCCAATATCGTTGAAGGCACGGCCGCCATCCACGCCGTGCTTTCGCTCAAGGCGCTGATGGAGGATTGCGCCGATCAGGTGGAAGCCATCATGCAGTGGATCTCGCGCAGCCCCACGGCGCGCATGATCGACCGCGAGATGCGCACCGCCGGGCCGGCGCTGGGCGGCACGCCGATGTGCAGCTACCTGCGCTACAACGTGCTGTTGCAGAGCGACTGGTGCCAGGAATTCCTGGGCGAGACCTTGAGTGCCAAGGCCCTGAAATCACTGGAAGCGATGGACGAGCCCGACAACATGGGCGAACTGGATCGCCTGGGGCGCCTGGCGGGCAGCAAGCTGGTGCAGGCCGCCCACTTCGGCTGACGGGCTGTCAGCCCAGAAACTGGCGGCTGTCGATCTCCTCGATCTCGAAGTCGGGTGCACTGCGCGCCAGGCGCACCATGTGCGCCGTGCCTCCCGTGCGCCCGTCATCGAACTTGTCCCACAGCACCAGCAAGGTCAGCTGGCTCGCCCCCCAGGCATCGGCCAGCGCCATGACCCAGCGGTTGCCGCGCTCCCAGACGTCGATCTCTTCGCGGGTGGCCAGCCAGCGTGGCAGTTCCGCGCTGTCGGCCATCTGCAGCGTGCGGGCCTCGTGCAGCTGGGCCAGATCGAGGAAGCGCCGACGCCAGGCATCGCCTTCGGCAAAGGCCAGGCGCGAGACATCTTCGGCCGGCATCGGCAGGCACAGCCGGCTGGGGATCGCCAGCGAGGCACACAGCTCGTGGGCCAGCAGATCGGCGCCGCGCGCCGCGCTGGCCAGCACGGTGAGCTGCCGGCCCGGCGGCAGCGCAGTCTTCAGGGCCAGCAGCTTCTGCTCGATCTGCGCGCGGGCGGCGGCCTCGGCTGTTTCCGGGAAGCGGCGCGGAGCCCCCGGCGCATCGAAGTTGTGGCCGGCAAACACCACCAGGTGTTCCTGCTGCTGGCTCTGGCCCGCGGCAGACGGGCTGCCCAAGGCCTTGAGCACCGCCGCTGCGGCGCGGGCACGCAGGCCCAGCTGCGCAAAGAGGGCGATCTGGCCGCCCGTGGCGTCCAGCGCAAAGCGGTCGCCGCCGGGGATGGCGTCGGTGTAGGCCTGGACC
The DNA here is from genome assembly GCA_016790225.1 of Rubrivivax sp. The sequence continues at coordinate 72,714 of JAEUOZ010000038.1, read as the reverse complement.
AGCGAGGCCAGGTCCTCATCCGAGGCGTCTTCGGACTGCTGCAGGTACAGCAGGTCGGCATCGGCGATCTGCGCCCACTTCAGATCGTCGGCCTTGGCATGGGCCAGCGCGCGCCGGATCGAGGCGGCCACCACCTGGTGCAGCGCCGGGAGTTCGTCTTCCAGGTCCTCGCGCCGGCGCTGCGCGTCGCGGTCCTTGCCCTTGAACGGCGTGCGCCAGCCGGGCAGGGTGGCCAGCCGCTGCAGCACGTAGCCCATCTGCAGCGCCGCCAGGCCGGGGTAGAAGGCATTCAGGTCGTGATCGAAGGCCTTGCGGTAGGCCTCGTAGGACTGCAGGGCCTTCATGTCCAGCGCCAGCGGCAGCACCTGCTGCACCTCGTTCTGGCCGGCAAAGCGTTGCCGCCACAAGGTCTTGAAGTTGCGACCCTCCAGCGCCAGTGCCTCGGCACGCTGGCCCCGCGTGGCCGACTCGTTGTCCAGCACGCGGTCGATCATCTGGTTGGAACTCTCCAGCAGCGCCTCGCGCTTGTCGCTGCGGTACTGGCGTTCGTACACATTGGCCAGCGCCAGGCAGGCTTCCACGTCATCGGGCATGGCCTTGCGGATGGCATCCCAGCTGTCTCGGGCACCGGCAAAGTCCTGCCGTATCCACTGCTTGCGCGCCACGCGGCGCAGGCCCTCCCACTGGTAGCGCTGGCCTCGCAGATCCTGCGCGATCACGCGCAGCCAGCCCTTGTCCTTGGCCGCATCGGCGCGCTCGATCTCCTCGATCAGTTCCAGCGGCACCAGGTTGATCTGCGCCGGATCGGCCTGGCTCAGGCCGGGCAGCATCAGGAAGATGGGGCTGTCGGTCTCGCGCGAGGAGTTGATCGAGGCCCGGATCTTCTCGATCAGGTCCGGCACGGCGTCCTTGGGCGATGCGACCGGGTACTTCAGATAACGATCGGTGGACAGGTCGAAGGGCGTGCTGTCCGCGGAAGGGTCGCCCTTGAGCAGCAGCGTGTGCTTCTTGCGCAGCGCGTGGCGGATGCCGAGTTCGTAGAACACATTGGCGTTGTGCACCGTGATGTCGCAGATGACCAGATCGGCTTCCAGGATCATCGCGAACATGTCGGCGCGGATGTTGCCGGCGTCCTTCACTTCGCCCGTGGTCGTGCCAGCCAGCCCGCAGGCCTGCAGCGCGGGCGTGATCAGCTCGGTCTGCACACGCTCGAAATCGATCTCCTGTCCCTTGGAATCGGACTTCTTGTTGAAACCGCGGATGACGAAGGCACGCATGGCTCACTCCCTGGGGTTGTCGGGGTCGATCTCGTAGAGCTGCTCGAACCGGGCGGCCGAGATCGCGTAGGCATCGCTGCCATCGGGATGGTTGGCCACCAGCCAGTCGCCGGCCTGGTAATCCGTGCGCCCTTCCTTGGTGGCCACGCTGCCGGCCTGCACGGCCTGCTCGGCCCACACGGGCGCCGCCTTGACCCAGCGCCCGGGCCCGACCTGCCGGTAGGTCTGCCGGAAGGTGCTGGCTTCCACCGTGTAGACATCCCCCGCGTTGTCCACCAGCCAGTCGCCCGGGTTGGCGCGCTGCTCGTGTCCCCACTTGCGGTAGGCGATGCCCTCGCATTCGAGCTGCAGGCAGATGGCGGTGACGGCCTGGTCGGGCCGGCGGCGATAACGCTGTGTCATGGCAGTTGGCCAGGGCAAACCTGGATCGGCGCTGAAGCTGAAGCGGGATTGAACCATCCGGCAGCGCGGCTGGATAGCATCCCGAGTGCCGGCTCATCGATTGCGGCGCCCGCCTGACTACGGACCCGACTGCCATGCCTTCTGAAGACTCCCTGGCCACGCCAGCGGCTGACGCGCCGCAGGCCTACCCCTGCCTGCGCCGCATGAGCACGCGCTGGGGCGACAACGACGTCTACGGCCACATCAACAACGCCGTCTACTACCAGTACTTCGACAGCGTCATCAACCACTATCTGATCCACGAAGCCGGGCTGGACATCCACGATGGAAGCATCGTGGGCTTCATCGTGCACTCGCGCTGCGACTACCTGCGCGCCGTGGCCTACCCGGCCGATGTGACGGTGGGGCTGCGTGTGGACAAGCTGGGCAACAGCTCGGTCACCTATGCGCTGGGCCTTTTCGAGGCCGGCAGTGAAAGCCTCTGCGCCCGGGCCTCGATGGTGCATGCCTTTGTGGATACCGCCAGCTCGCGCCCGGTGCCGATTCCCGCACGCATCCGCGAAGCGCTGCAGCGCCTGCAGCGGCCGGCGCCTGCAGCCGAATGACGCCGGATCAGGCCGCCGCCGCATGGCCTCAGCGCGCGCGCCGCACCTTGATGGAGTAGTCGCCCTGGCCACTGGCCCGGTTGTAGTGGCGCACCTGCACCCAGTAGGTGCCAGGCACCAGCGGCTGCGCGATGCGCGCATTGCTGCCCAGGCCGGAGTCATCGTCTTCGGCGATCAGCTGCGTCTCGCTGTTGGGGCCGAAGAGCTTCATCACCACGTCCGTCGGCCCTTGCGTATCGATGACGTAGTTGCCGGCCACCTCGGCCTTGAAGGTGAACAGGTCCTCTTCGCCGAACTTGCCGATGGAGGCGGCCGTGCGCTGGCGCGCATTGACAGTCAGCGGCGTGGCCTGCGCCACGGTCGGCCTGTTGCGCGGGTACATCTTGGCGCCGGCCACGAAGGCCTTGTCCACCGTGGAAAGCGTCGAGTTGGCCTTGGTGGCGATGCCGTTGAGCGTCCATTCGGCCGGGAAGAAGTACAGCATGATCGAGTCGGGATCGAAGGCCGTGCCGTTGATCTGCTCGGCCGAATAGCGCTTGAGGATGTTGTGGCGGGTGGTCGGCTCATCCCAGAAGTTGGGGCCCTTGGCCATCTCGCGGATCACGACGGCCTCGTTCCACTGGATGCCGCCGTTGGGGTTCTGGTGCTCGTGGGCCAGGCCGATGGCGTGGCCGAACTCGTGTGCCGCCGTGCCGCCGTCCTCGAAGCCGAGGTTCATGGTCGGCTGGTCGAAGGGAATGCCCTTGGCATCCGTGCCCACGTAGGACCAGGCGCCATCGCCGGTGTCGAAGGCGATGCGGATCTCCGCCTGCGGCGAGTTGTCCCAGACGAACTTCAGGTTGGCCACGGCCTCCCACCAGGCCGCCTGGGCCTGCGCATTGGCGCGCTCGGCGGCGCTGCCGCCCATGAAGCGCACGCGCAGGGTGCTGCCGTTCATCCAGGTCTTGCCGATGGGCGATATGGCACGCTCGCGGCCGCCGCGCATGCCGGTGGTGGCCTGGGGACGGAACAGCTCGCGCGGAAGGATGCGGTCGAAGCAGACGTGAGGACGCGGGACCTTGGCCATGACGATCTCCTGTTGAGGTTTGAGCTTGTTGTGATCGACCCAGACGCACCGGACTCGCCCCTGCTTCGTGCAGTGCACAGTGCCCGCCAAGGGCGGGCCGGTTCGGCGTCGGGCGGAGTCTAGGAGCCTGGGCGCAGAAAATCCATCGTCAGGCGTATGGAGACGCCCGCGCGGGACCCAGCAGCTTCAGCAAGGCGGCGTTGAACGCCTCGGCCGCCTCGTAGCTGACCCAATGGCCGGCGTCCGGCAGCAACTGCAGGCTGCCGAAATGCGGCGCCTGCGGCAGCGAGCGTGCTACCAGGCCCGGGCGCAGACGCTCGATGAAATCCAGCGCGCCCCACAGGCCATCGACCCGGCAGCGCAGCTGCGGCAGCGTGCGCAGCAGCAGATCGGTGCGCATCAGGCGCCGTCGGCGCAGCCGATCGCGCTCCACATTGGCGCCGTGGATGTGCACCGCCAGCGCATCGGCCGAGGACGCGTGGGCCAGCATCAGCTGCATCAGGTTGTGGCGGTGCGCGGCCTCGCGCGCCGGGCCGGGTGCTTCGGTTTCCCAGGCGCGCAGGGCCAGCGGCGTGAGGGTCTCGTTGCTGAAGCCCGGCGCGCCCACCAGCACCAGCTGGCTTGCGCGCGCCGGCTCGGCAGCCGCCCACAGGCCGCCCACCAGCCCGCCGAAGGAGAAGCCCACCACGGGGACGGCCTGGTGGCCCAGCAGCCGTGCCGCGCCGGCTTCCAGCCAGGGCACCAGCGCATCGGCGTCCTGCCCATCGGGTGGGGCGTCAGAGTCGCCGAAGCCCGGCATGTCCGGCACCCACAGCTGCCAGCCCGCCTGCTGCAGCGGCTCGATGTTGCGCACCCAGTGTGTCCAGCTGCCCGATCCGCCGTGCAGCAGGATCAGCGGCGCCGCGCCTGTCTCGCCCCAGCTGTGCCAGACCACGCGGCCCGCTGCGCATGGGGTTTCGTGACGGCGGGCGCTGTGGGCCAGTCGCTGCAGCAGGGTTGGTGTCGTGGCCATGTCAAGGCATCGCCTGCGGTTCTGGTGCGGCTGGCATCGCCGCTCCGAGCCATTGCTGCCAATGATCGATGCAGGCACGCAGCTTGGGCATGCGGTGGCGTTCCTTCAGCATCACGGCAAAGACGGGCAAGGGCTCGCCAGTGCCCCAATCCGGCAGCACCGGCAGCAGCTGGCCGCTGCGCACCAGCGGCTCGGCGGCGATGCTGATGAAGCGGCCGATCCCCACGCCATGCTGCACCAGGCTCAGCACCACGGCGGTGTTGTCGGCGCGTGCGTGGCCGCGCACGCTCAAGTGCTGACGCTCGCGGCCGCGGGCCAGGGCCCACTCGTTGAGCGCCGGATTGGCGCCGTTGCTGATGAGCCGGTGCTGCGACAGCTCGTCCGGATGCTGCGGCAGGCCGTGGCGCTGCGCGTAGGCCGGCGCGGCGTAGAGCCGCCGCTGAAGCTGCCCGATGGGGCGGGCCACGAGGCTGTCGCCCGCCGGGCTGCCCGTGCGGATGGCCACGTCGATGCCTTCGCGCACCATGTCCACGATGCGGTCATCCGCGGCGATGTCCAGGTGCAGGCGCGGATGTCGCTCGATCAGGGACGGCAGGCTGGGGGCGATCAGCATCTGCGCGATGATCGGGCTCACGCTCACGCGCACCCAGCCGCTGGGCTCGGCGCGCGGGCCGGCCAGCTCGGCCTGCAGCTCGGCCTCGATCTCGGCCAGCCGCCGGGCCTGCGCGAGAAAGCGATCCCCTTCGTCCGTGAGGCTCAGGCCGTGCGTACTGCGATGCAGCAGCCGCACGCCGCACTGGCCTTCCAGCCGCACCAGCGCGCGGGTGACCTGGCTGACCGGCACATCCCGTTCACGCGCCGCTGCCGAGAGCGTGCCAAGCTCCACGATGCGGATGAACAGCCCGATGTCGTCCAGATCCATGCGGCGATGGTATTGCAGTTTCTGCAATGCCGAATTGGCTCAGGCGCGGTTTCCGAGCTCTGGGTATCTCCATACAGTGCAAACACTGTCTCAAAGGAGTTGCCATGCAAACGCTTCACGAATCGAGCCACGGTCCTGTCGCTGCAGCCCGTCAACAAGCCGTGCAAGACCCCTACGAACGTGCTCGCGCCGAGGCGCCCTTGCTGCGCCAAGCGGCCATCGACGACTTCTGGCGCGATGCCGATGCGGCGATCGGGGACGCTGCGACGCGCGCGCTGCGCTCCGCAACGCGCTGGGCGGCGCGCTTGCGGCGGCACCGCCTGTTGCGGATGGGGTGATGCGGCGCTTCGGCTTGCAGGCGGCGCCCTGCCAGCCGATGCGGCTTCGAAGCGGCTGCGCCTTGTCCCGGGTCACGTGTCGGGCATCGATGACGCCGGGCGAGAATCGCCGCGAAGGGCCAGCGTCGGAGTGGCAGTCCATTGCTCGAGATACAGCTGTTCGGGACCTTCGCGGTCAGGATCGACGGGTTGGCGGTGGCCAACGACCGTTGGCTGCGTCGCTCGGCCACCTCACTGGTCAAACTGCTGGCCTTGACGCCGGACCACACGCTGCCGCGGCGGCGGATCGTTGCGCTGCTCTGGCCGCAGCAGGACGCGTCATCCGCCGCCAACGCGCTCGACAAGGCCGTCCACGGCGCCCGCCGGGCCTTGCAGCCGGCGCTGGCGCGCGGGCGCGATTCGGCCTTCGTGCTGACCGAAGACGACCGCGTCGCCCTCACGGCGCCCGACGGCATCGTCGTCGATGCCGAGCGCTTCGAAGCGGCTGCGGCTGACGCGCTGCGGCGTGGCGATGCCGATCTGGCCCGGCAGGCGCTGCAGCTGTTCGCCGCGCCCTTGCTGGTGGACGAACTCTTCGCGCCATGGACGACGCATCGCCGGCAGGCGCTGCTGCGTCTGCTGCGCACCCTGTCCCTCGAAACCGCCGAACGCTTCAGGCAACGCGGCGACCGCGTCAGCGCCATCGAAGCCGTGCAGCGGTTGGTCCAGCTGGATCCCGAAGACGATGAGGCTGCGCAACTGCTGCAAGGGCTGCACGACGAAGCCGAAGCGGAAGCCGCAGGGGCGCGACGCAGCGCCGTGAAGCGCGCCGCAGGCGCCGATCGCGAGCCGGGCGCTGGCGTCCTGCCGGCTGCGGTGGCGCCGCCGGATACCGCTGCGGCGGCGCCGCTGATCGTGGCCGCGAGCTTTCGCAACGGCATCATCCGCAGCGCCCGCTTCACCGGTGCCGGCGCGCAGCTGCTGGCCAACGCCAACTGGGATCGCCGCGACTTCTTCGTCTACCGCTGTTCGGTCGGCGCAGACACCACCGTGCCCGTGGTGGCCGAAGACGTCGAGCTGCTGGCCGTCTGCGCCGAGGGCCACCTCGCGCTCGCGCGCGACCCGCGGCCCGCCGGCGCCGACGCCCGTATCGGCAGCCTGACCATCCAGCCGGGTGACGGCGCCGAGCCGATCGAACTTGCCGACCGCGTGCTGGCCGCGGACTGGCAGCCCGGCCGCGGCAGCGGCAGCGGCAGCGGCGCAGCGGGGGCCTTCATCAGCCGCCTGGCGGTCGTGCGAGAGGCCGCTGGCACCAGCCGTCTGGAGTTTCCGCTGGGCACCCTGCGCCACGACTGCGGCGGCCGGATCAGCCACCCGAGGTTTTCCGCCGATGGCCGCTGGATCGCCTTCATCGAACATCCGGTGGCTGGCGACGCAGCCGGCGCCATTGCGCTGCTTGACCTGAACGATCGCGCCGGACGCGCGCGCACGCTGACGGCTGTCCACCGCACGATCCGCGGCCTGGCCTGGCAGGGCGATCAGATCTGCTTCGCGGCCTCGGCCACCGGGCTGGATCGATCGCTGCATGGCGTGGGTCTGGACGGCGCGCAGCGCGGCCTCTACCGCGGGCTGGGCAACCTGACCGTGCACGACGGCTCGGCATCGAAGACGTTGCTGGTCGCGGCCGAGCGCTGCCGGCTGGGCATGGCGGTGCGGCATGCCGCCGAGCCCGCTGAACGCGACCTGTCCTGGCAGGACAGCACCGTGCCCTGCGACATCAGCCGCGACGGGTCGCGCCTGCTGGTCGAGGATGTGGGCAGTGCCGGGCGCCGCAGCCAAGGTGCCTACCTGCGCCACGTTGATGGCAGCGGGACGCGGCGCGTCGGTGACGGCGTGCCTGTCGCCTTGGCGCCGGACGAGCGGACCGTGCTGTTGCGTCGGGCCGGTCCGCCGACGCAGCTGTCGCTGCTGGATCTGCGCGATGGGCAGCAACGGCCCCTGAGCCAGGATCCCGCGGCGCCGCTGCTGCACGGGCTGCAGGCGTCGTTCTTCCCCGATGGGCAGCAGATCGCCTTTACCGCCGGGGCCGGCGGAGGCGCCAGCCAGCTCTACTTGCAGTCGCTGCATGGCGGCGCGCCGCGCTGCCTGACGCCGCGCTCCATGTCGCCGCGCAACGCCGGGCTGCGCCTGCCGTCGAACCACGCGGTGTCGCCAAGCGGCGAATGGGTGATCGTGCAGCAGTCTGACGGTCGCCTGGGCCGCTGCAGTGTTGCCGACGGATCGATCGTGACGCTGCCGGGACTCCCGGCGCAGGTCGACTTCATCCGCTGGGCCGACGATGGCCGGGAGCTGTTTCTTCGCCGCTCGGCCGCCGTGCCGGCCATCGTGCTTCGCTACAACCTGGACAGCGCGCAGACGCGGCCTTGGCTGGAGCTGATGCCCTCAGGCGTGAGCGGCGTGACCCGGATCCTGAATATCCGGCTCAGCGGCGACGGCCGCTCCTGCGCCTATGGCTACGCGCAGGAGGCTTCCGATCTCTACTGCTTCAACGATGTCGGTTGACGAGCCCGTGCCCGGTTCGGCCGAAGCCGGTGGCCCCTCACTGGAGCTGCAGCTGCTGGGCGGCTTTGCGGCAGTGGTTGATGGTCAAGCCGTGCCCGCGTCGCGCTGGGAGCGCAGCTCGGCCCGTTCGCTGGTGCAGCTGCTGGCGCTGTCTGAAGCCGGCACGCTGCACCGAGAACAGGTGATGGAGGCCCTGTGGCCCCGGATGCCGCCGTCCCGCGCCGCCAATCACCTCGACAAGGCCATCCATGCTGCGAGGCGGGCGCTCGAGCCTGGGCTCACGCGCGGACCGGATTCGCGCTTTGTGCTGACGCGGCGCCATCAGATCACGCTGGCCGCGCCGGGTGCGCTGCGCGTGGATGTGCTGCTCTTCGAGCGGGCTGCCTACGAGGCCTACCGGCACGCTGACCCGCAGCCTGCCCTGGCGGCGCTCGCGCTCCATCGGGGCGAGCTGCTCGCCGGCGAGCCGGCCGGAGCCTGGAGCGAAGCACGCAGGCAATCGCTGCGGCAGCTGGTCAAGACCACGGCCGTCGGCGCGGCGCGGCAGCTCGCACGCCGTCGAGAACCCGAACTCGCGGTCGACATCGTCAAACCTCTGGCCGCAGCAGAACCGGCCGACGAATCGCTGCAACGGCTCCTGATGTGGCTGAACGCCCTTCGGGCGCACCGCTTCGAAGCCGACGCAGAAGTGGCCGAAGCGCTCTGGGCAGCCGCGGGCCCGGCCGGTACGGCGCCCTTGCTCGACATCGTCCCGGTGACGACGAAGCGCGGCCCCATCCTCACGGCACGGTATGCGCCGGATGGAGGCGACGTCGTGGCCACGGCGCAATGGGCGGCAGACCGCATGGGCTTGTTCCGGCTGGCGATGGACAGCGGCGCAGCCGAGTCGATGCCGCCCCCGGGTGCCGAGCTGTACGCGATCTCCCCGCAGGGCGAACTGGCGCTCGGTCTGGCCCCGAGCTTCTGGAACACCCTCATGCAGCTCGCGACCCTGGCGGTCGTGCCGGCCGCGGGCGGCGAGCCCCTGGTGCTGGCCGAAGCGGTGCAGTGCGCCGACTGGCATCCCTCGGATCCCGATGAGCCGCCGGCGCAGCGCCTGGCCATCGTCTGTCAGCGCCGCCAGCGCACCTGCATCGAGTACCCCATCGGCACGCTGCGGCACGAGTCGGACGGCTGGATCAGCCGGCTGCGCTTCTCGCCGGACGGGCGCCGGCTGGCCTTTGTCGAACACCCGATCCCGATGGACGACGAAGGCCATCTGGTCGTGCTGGATCTCGATCCGCAGTCACATGCACCCGGCGCCGTTCGACAGGCTGCCGGTGGCTTCCTGACCATCCATGGGCTGGCCTGGCTGGGCGATCAGCTCTGGTTCACGGCGGCACGGCGAGGCTCGGCGCGCGCGCTGCACTGCATCAACGCCAGCGGCGCCGAGCACCGCGTGCACAGCGACAGCGCCAGCCTGACGCTCCACGACGCCTTGCCGCGACCGCGGCGCCTGCTGGTGGCGGCCTACCGCGCCAACCGGGCGCTGTGCGTGCGCCACGCCGACGATGCCGCCGAGCGTGAGATCACCTGGCATGACAACACCGTGGCCAGAGGCATCAGCGCCGACGGCCGCACGCTGCTGATCGAGGAGATGGGCGTGCCGGGCCGTCAGGGTTTTCTGAGCTATCTGCGCAGCATCGATGGCACCGGGACACGGCTGATCGGGCACGGGGCGCCGCTGGCGATGAGCGCCGATCTGAGCCAGGTGATCGTGCGCCGGCCGGCGGCCCGAAGCGGACTGACGCTGCTGCAGGTCGACTCGGGTGCGAGCCGGGCGCTGCCCATCGACGACGCGCAGCCGCTGTTGCACACGGAGTACGTGTCGTTCTTCCCGGACGGTCGGCGCATCGCCTTCTGGGCCAACGATGCCGCGGGTGATGCCCGCATCTACTTGCAAGACCTGGAGGATGGCCTGCCACGTTGCTTCACGCCCGACGAGCCCGGCTTGAAGATGCTTCACAACGACGCGGTGTGCCCGGCAGGCAGACACATCGTGCTCAACGGCCCCGACGGGCGACTTCGGCTGTACCGCGTCGACGATGGCAGCCACGAAACGCTCGCTGGCCTGGACAGCGCATTCCGACTGGTCGGTTGGGCAGAAGGCGGCCTTGAACTGTTTGTGCGCCGCCTCTACCACTTGCCTGCCACGGTCTTCCGCTACCGCTTGTCTGACGCCGCGCTGCAGCCGTGGCGGGAGCTGTGTCCGCAGAACGCCGCCGGGGTGCGGCAGATCCTGGGCGTGCGCATGACGCCCGACGGGCGGTCGTACGCCTACGGCTTCGAGCGGACGTCTTCGGACCTGTACGAGTTCAAGGGGGTCTGAGCGCCCCCAGGGCCGGGCTGCGCCCAGCCCGCCCCCCGCGGGGGTTCAAGCAAAGTGGCAAAGCCACATTTGCTTGAGAGCGCCCCCAGGGCCGGGCTGCGCCCAGCCCGCCCCCCGCGGGGGTTCAAGCAAAGTGGCAAAGCCACATTTGCTTGAGAGCGCGAACAAGGCTCGACCTCGGGATAACCCCATGCTGCCGCTGCGGGGTCCGTGCCTTGACAGGTCGGATCCCAGGGCTGTGGCGCTCCAACTGGAAGTTTTCGGGAAGCCCGGTTCGACATCCTTCGTGTCGTGGGCAGTTCCTGAGGCGCCTTCGGTCACTCGATGTCGCTTGTGGCGCGGCCTTCCTGCCGGTTGTCCGAAACGGCGTGACGAGATTTCTGCGTGCCGACCCAGCAACAGGGAGCTGACCTGCACGCCGTTGCCCAATCTGGACGATGGCGGGCAACCGGGAGTCGTTCAAACCGTATTTCGATCATTCCAGCCAGCTGTCGCGTACCTGCGCGAAAGCCGCCACGACCCGCGGAGCCGGAAGCGCGCGGTGCAAACCTGATTCCGATTTCCCCCCTTTCTGTGAGCAACCCCATGATGAAGAAACTGTTCACCTTGATCGCCCTTGTTGCCGCTGCAGCGTCCTCGCACGCGCAGCCGCTCTCTGACTGGCAATTTCGGCAAGCTGATGGAGTGACATCGCTGAAAGAAAGGAAGATTGCCTCGCGCGACGCGAAAGGTGATCGACTCCCCACGGTTTACGAACTGGCCAAAGTCCCCGCCAAGAACGATCCCAAGTGGGCCAAGGTGCCCATGAGGGGTGACAGAGTGGAATACAGCGTAGACAGCCGCTTGAGCAAGGACGACTACAACAAGTTTGACAAGGCCATCGACTTCACCTATTTCCGCGCTTTTCTGGACCTCAGAAATGTCTCGGCCGCCCAGCTCAACTCGATCAAGCCTGTCCTGGTCCAGATCGGCCAAGTGGATGACCAGGCGCGCGCGATCATTTCCAACAGCAGGAATCAGGAGGTCTACGTCGAAGCCATGGAGGGCAAGCGCGGCGGCAAGGATGTCACGATCGACTTCAGCGACAAGGTCGTGGCTGGGGAAGTCAATACCTTCTTCATCGTCCAGGTGGACGACAACTGCTGCAGGAGCAACCTGACCGGTGGCATCAAGGTCACTGTTGCCGGCAGGGAGATCAAACCCGATCCCGCCTGGATCGGCGGCAACAGTTCGTTCGTCAAGGATGGTGTCGATTATTCGCCTGAACCGCCCGTCAAGATCGTGGCCTCGAATTTCAAGATCAACGCCTTCTCGGTCAACCAGGGGCAGGACAAGGGGCAGTGGTTCTTTGGCGTCAACAAGAATGACTCGACGGCACGCATCGTCAAGGTGGGCACACCCAATACTGAGGTGCTCAACATCGACAAGGTTGTGGTCGACGACAGGTCCGAAACCTATGCCTTCAGGGTCTCCAACTACCCGCAATGTGCGGGCAAGCAAGCCTTTCTGACGGCCAACCCGGGTGCCAATGCGGTCGTGAAGGTCGACTGCCACAATGCTACTGCTGATGTCAAGCAATTGCCGCCGAGCGTGCAGTTCGTCAGCATCACGCCTTTCACCAGAGCGCCAGAAGCACAAACCTTCACTTCATTTGAATCCAAGCTCAGGGGCGCCTCTGGTGAATCACTCTACCTTCGGCACCGTGGTTTTGTCCTGTACATCGACGCGCAGCACCCGAGCGAGCTCTTCAAGCAGGATGCCTCCTGGAAGATCATGCCCAATTGATCACTTCGGCTGGAGGGCCCAGCCGCAGAATATCTTCTTCGGGTCGTAGGGAATGGGGTCGGGACTTGGGTCTCGACCCCTTGCCCATTGCTGGAGTGAAGGGCCGAGGTCCCCGAACAAGGCCTTGCTGACGGCCGCGCGGCGCTGCAACGGTGCGTATCCGGCTTCAGCCGCGCCACCGCTCAGGCGCTCGCCCGCCCCCGCGCCTGCAACAGCGCATGCAAGGTGATCTTGCGCACCTCCAGCTTGCTCTGCTCGATGTGGCTCTTGAGCATCAGCGCCGCCTGATCCGTGCGGCGCTGCATCACGGCGCGCAGGATCTTGGCGTGTTCGAGGTAGGTGGCTTCAATGCGGTCGGCGCGGGTGAAATCCAGGCGGCGCACGATGCGGATGCGTTCGGTCACGTCCTGGTGGACGCGGGCCATTTCGGCGTTGCCGGTGGCGGCAACCAGCTGGGCGTGGAAGCGCTCGTCGAGTTCGCCCACCTGCCTCGCATCGGCCAGCCGCTCGGCGGCCGGCACCAGCCACACCTGCTTGAGCTGCTGCAGTTCCGGGGGATCGTCATCCCTTTGCTCCAGGCGCGCGAGGCTGGCGGTCTCCAGCACGATGCGAAGGTCGTAGAGCTGATCGATGCGTTCGAAATCGATGGGCTTGACGAACCAGCCGCTCTTGCTCTCGACATCCAGAAAGCCCTCGTTGCGCAGGCGGAACAGGGCTTCGCGCACGGGCGTGCGGCTCATGCCCAGGCGCTCGCCGATCTCGGCTTCGCTGAAACGGTCTCCGGGGACGAAGAGGAAATCGTGCAGTTCGGCTTTCAGGCGCGTATAGGCCTGTTCGGCGAGGTTGGTGCGGGGGGCCTCGGCGCGTGCGGGGCCACGGGGTGCGGCATTCATGGCCGTCATGATGACGTGGATGACGCCGGGTTCTGCTCTGCGGACGTGGGATGGGGCCAGACCGCGGCCCCGCTGTGCGGCTCGATGGGCCCGGCAAAGTGGCAGGCCGCCTGATGCTGCGGCCCCAGCATGCGCAGGGGCGGCGCCTCGCGGCCGCAACGGTCTTCACCGCGTGGGCAACGGCCGTGAAAGCGGCAGGCGTGGGGCGAAGGATCGATGGGGCTGCCGATTTCGCCCTGCAGCTTCACGCGTGGCCCCTGGCCCGGAATGGCCGAGACCAGCGCCTGGGTGTAGGGGTGCTGCGGGGCACTGAAAACCTGCTCTGAAGGGCCCAGTTCGACCAGCTTGCCCAGGTACATCACAGCCACGCGGTCAGTCAGCAGGCGCACCACGTTCAGATCGTGGCTGACGAAGAGGTAGGCCAGGCCCAGCTCGGCGCGCAGCCGCGCCAGCAGTTGCAGCACCACGGCCTGCACCGAGACATCCAGCGCCGCGGTGGGCTCGTCCAGGATCAGCAGCCGCGGCTTCACGGCCAGTGCGCGGGCGATGCCCACGCGCGCCTTCTGGCCGCCGGAGAGCTGGTGCGGATAGCGCGGCAGCAGTTCCAGCGGCAGGCCGACTTGTGTAGACACCTCGTCCACCCGGGCACGCAGCGCATCGCCACGCAGACCTTGCAGCAGCTGCAAGGGCTCGCCGATGGCTTCACGCGCGGTGAAGCGCGGGTTCAGGCTGTCGGTGGGGTCCTGAAACACCATCTGGATCGCGGCCCGCTGGGGCGAACGCGCAAACTTCAGCGACGGCATCGCCGCCAGATCCTGCCCATCGAAGCTGATGCGGCCTTCGGTCGGGTCATGCAGCCTGGCCAGCAGGCGCGAGAGCGTGCTCTTGCCGCAGCCGGATTCACCCACCAGGCCGACGCTCTCGCCGGGCGCGATGTCCAGCGAGACATCGTCCACGGCATGAAGCTGAGCGCCCTTCTTGGCCTTGGGCCCCGTCACGGCATAACGCTTGTGAAGCCCTTCAACACGCAACAGCGGTTCAAGCATGGTGGGGCTCCGATGCCGGCGCGTGAGGCGGGGTGGGCAGCGCAGCATCCACCGACAGCGGGTGCCAGCAGGCCACGGCGTGTGCCTGAGTGGCGTCCAGCACGGGGCGTTCGCGGCGGCAGCGCTCGGTGACACGCTCGCAGCGATCCGCGAAGCGGCAGGCTGGCAGATCGTTGCGGCGCAGATCGGGCAGATTGCCGGGCACGGACTGCATCTGCGCGAGGCTGCGGCCATGGCCGGGTGTGCTGCCCATCAGGCGCGCGGTGTAGGGGTGGCGCGGGGTGGCAAACAGGCTGCGCGTGGGGGCCGATTCCACCGCATGGCCGGCGTGCATCACGACGATGCGGTCGCAGTGGTCAGCGGCCAGCGCCAGATCGTGCGTGATGAAGAGTGTGGCCATCTGGCGCTCGCGCGCCAGGCCGGCGATCAAGTCCATCACGGCGGCCTGCGTGGTGACATCCAGGCCGGTGGTGGGTTCGTCGGCGATCAGCAGGCTGGGGCGGCAGGCCAGGGCCAGGGCAATCATCACGCGCTGGCACATGCCGCCGCTCAGCTCGAACGGGTAGGCTGAGGCGCGGCGTTCGGGGTCTGCAATCGCGACATCGCGCAGGGCCTGCACGGCGCGCTGCCTGAGGCTGGTGCCGAGGTCAGGGCCGCGCGCAGCGGCGTGACGGCGCAGCACGTCTTCGATCTGCAGGCCCACGGCGCGGATCGGGTTGAGTGCCGTGCGCGGGCTCTGGAAGATCATCGAGACCTCGCGCCCGCGCAGATCGGCCAGCGTGGCGGCGTCGGCCTTCAGAAGATCCAGCCCGCCGAACAGCGCTGTGCCGCCGGTGACACGCGCCGCACGGTCACTGATGCCCAGCAGCGCGTAACTGAGCACGCTCTTGCCCGAGCCGCTTTCGCCCACCAGGCCGACGATCTCGCCCTTGTGGATGCGCAGATCGATGGCCTGCAGCGCATGCACGATGCCGCCACGGGTGCGGAACTCCAGGCCGAAGCCCTGAACGTCCAGCAGGGGCGGTTGAGATTGAGCGCTCATGTCCGCCTCCGGGGATCAAAGATGTCCCGCAGTGCATCACCCAGCAGGTTGAAGGTGAAGACGGCCAGCATCAGCATGGCACCGGGAAAGAAGCTCACCCACCATTCGCCGGAGACGATGAACTGCGCGCCCTCGGCCACCAGGATGCCCCACTCGGGCTCGGGTGGCCGCACGCCCAGGCCGATGTAGGACAGGCCCGCGGCATTCAGGATCGCCCAGCCCATGTTCAGGCTCAGCTGCACCATGGCCGGCGGCAGCGCATTGGGAAACAGGTGCACGGCGAGGATGCGCGCGTCGCTGTTGCCTGAAAGGCGTGCGGCTTCGATCCAGCCGGCGCCGCGCCGCACGTTGGCCTCGGCGCGCGCCACGCGGATGTAGAAGGGCAGGTTGATGATCGCCGTGGCCAGCACGATGTTGCCCACGGTATTGCCCAGCGCCGCCACGATGCCCATGGCCAGCACGAAGAGTGGGAAGGCCATGATCGTGTCGGCGCCGCGCGTGACGATGCGGTCCCACCAGCCACCCAGAAAGCCCGCCGCCAGGCCCAGCGGCATGCCGATGATGAAGCTCAGCATCACCGCGCTCAGCGCGATGCCCAGATCCAGCCGCGTGGCGACGATGACGCGCGAGAAGATGTCGCGCCCCAGCGCATCGGTGCCGAACCAGTAGTCGGCACTCGGTGGCTCCAGCGCGCGGCTGGCGTTGCTGGCCAAGGGGTCATAGGGCACGATCAGCGGCCCGATCAAGGCCAGCACGATGAAGCCTGCGCACAGGATGGCGGCCATCAGCGTGACGGGGTTCTCCGTGAGCACGTGGCGGACGTGGCTCCAGGTGCCGCTGGTGCCTGAACTGCTGCTGCCGCTCATGATTCCACCTGCACACGCGGATCGATCAGCACATAGAGCAGATCAACCAGCAGATTGAGCAACACAAAGAGAATGCCCATGGTCAGCACGAAGCCCTGCACCGGCGCGTAATCGCTGGCCGTGAGCGCGTCGATGGCATAACTGCCCACCCCAGGCCAGCCAAAGACCTTCTCGATGATGACCGAGCTGCCGATCATGAAGCCGAAGACCATGCCCAGGGTGGTGACGACAGGCAGCAGTGCATTGCGCAAGGCATAGCGGATCAGCACCGTGGTTTCGGACAGCCCGCTGGCACGTGCTGTGCGCACAAAATCAGCCGACAGCACGGCCAGCATGGAGGCGCGCGTCATGCGGGCAATGGGCGCCATCACGAAGATGGCCATGGTCACCACCGGCAGGATCAGCTGCTTGAAGGCGGCCCACCACAAGGCGCGGTCCCCGGCGATGGCGGCGTCGATCAGGTACAGGCCGGTGACCGTGGGTGGCGGAGAGAACATCGGATCCAGCCGGCCCAAGGGTGAGGGCGCCCAGCCCAGCAGGAAGTAGAAGACATAGGCCAGCAGCAGCCCGGTGAAGAAGGTGGGCAGAGAGACGCCGGCCGTGGTGATCAGGCGGGCCAGCTGGTCAATCCAGGAGCCCGGGCGCGTGGCCGCCATCACGCCCATGGGGATGGCGATGGCGCAGCTCAGCAGCAGCGCGAGCAGCACCACTTCCAACGAGGCTGGCAGGCGGTGCAGCAGTTCCTTCAGCACCGGCTGGCCCGTGGTGAGCGAAAGACCCAGATCACCGCGCGCCAGGTTGCCGACATAGATGAAGAACTGCTCGATCAGCGGCTTGTCCAGGCCCAGGGACTTGCGCACCTGTTCCACCGCTTCCTGCGTGGCCGCGCCACCGGCGAAGTAGGCGGCCGGGTCGCCCGGGATGGCGCGCGTGAGCAGGAAGGTGATGATGACCACACCCACCAGATTGGGCAGCGCGGCGAGCAGGCGTTTGAAGATGACGCGCAGCATCTCAGTGCACCTCCGGCAGGGCCGAGAGCAGGTCGTCGAGTCGTGCCGACCAGCCGACGATGCCGCCCTGTGCCACGATCATCTCGAGGGTGGCGGCCTTGAACTGCGGAAAGTAGCTGGCGGTGGCTTCTTCCACCAGCAGGCCGTCGTAGCCGCGGTCATTGGCTTCGCGCATAGTGGTCTGCACGCAGACCTCGGTGGTGACACCCGCGACGACCAGCTGCGTGATGCCGCGTGCCTGCAGCTCTGCCTGCAGCGCTGTGGCGTAGAACGCGCCCTTGCCGGGCTTGTCGATGACGATCTCGCCCGGCAGCGGGCTGAGCGCGGGCACGATCTCGCAGCCCGGCTCGCCGCGCACCAGCAGTCGGCCCATGCTGCCTGCGTCGCCGATGCGCAGCGAGGGCGTGCCCCGTTCGCGCTTGGCCGGCGGGCAATCCGACAGATCGGCCGCATGCGATTCGCGCGTGTGCACCACTGTCCAGCCGCGCTGGCGCCAGGCCTGCAAGAGCGCCTGCGTCGGCGCGATGGCGGCCTGCAGCAGCGACACATCGTTGCCCAGGGAAGCGCCAAAGCCGCCGGGTTCGATGAAGTCACGCTGCATGTCGATGATCAGCAGCGCGGCGCGGCCGGGTTGCAGCGCAAAGGCAAAGGGCCGGGCCCTGACCGGGGTCGTCATGCGGCTTCCTTCTGCGGTACCGGGGCGTCCGGTGATCCAGGCGTTCCAGGCGTTCCAGCGACGATCGCAGAGCGCTGCACAAGCGGTCCGCCGTGTGCCCCATGCCCACCGCCCATGAAGCTGCCGATGTGGTGACGGTCGGCGCCCGCCGCAGCGCAGGCGTGGACCAGCTGGCCACCGCTCATCACCACGATGCGGTCAGCCACATGCAGCAGTTCGTCGAGGTCTTCGCTCACCATCAGCACTGCCGCGCCGCGGTTGCGCGCGGCGATGAGCCGCGCATGCACCTCGGCCACGGCGGTGAAATCCAGCCCGAAGACCGGGTTGCTGACCAGCAGCACCTCGGCATCGTCCGACAGTTCGCGGGCGAGCACGGCGCGCTGCACGTTGCCGCCGGACAGCGAGGCGATCGGTGCGTCTTCGCCTTGTGTCTTGACGCGGTATTGCGCGATCAGCTCGCGCGCGCGCCGGGCCAGCGTGCCGGGCACGCGCAGGCCGCCACGGGCGTGCGGCGCCACATCGAAGCTGCGCAGGCCGATGTTGGTGGCGACGCTCATGCTGCCCACGCAGGCGTTGCGCAGCGGCTCTTCGGGCAGGCCCCGCACCTTGAGCGCGCGGTTCTGAGCTCGAGTGGCGCGATAGCTGTGGCCTGCCACCTGCACCTGCCCGGCCTCGCGCGGGCGCTGGCCCGACAAGGCTTCCATCAGTTCGCGCTGGCCGTTGCCGGAGACACCGGCAATGCCCACGATCTCGCCACTGCGCACCTCGAGATCGACACCCGCCACGGCGAGCTCGCCGCGATCGCCGCGCACCGTGAGGCCTCGCAGCGCCAGCTTGACAGGCGCTTGGGGTGCCCCCGGTGCCGTGGCTTCGCGCTTCAGCACCGGGCTGTCGGCGGCTTCTTCGCGCGCGGCGCTGTCATCACCCACCATGGCGGCGGCCAGCTCGCCCGGCGTGCTGCCGGCCACCGAACGGCTCACCATCACGCGGCCACGGCGCAGCACGGTCACGTCGTCGGCGAAGGCCATGACCTCGCG
The DNA here is from genome assembly GCA_016790225.1 of Rubrivivax sp. The sequence continues at coordinate 53,828 of JAEUOZ010000038.1, read as the reverse complement.
GAACTTGTGCGTGATCATCAGCACCGTGCATTGGCCGGCATGGGCGCGGTCGCGCAGGGCGCCCAGCACTTCATCGGCCTCCTGCGGCGTCAGCACCGAGGTCGGTTCGTCCAGGATCAGCAGGCGCGGCTGCAGGTACAGCTGCTTGAGGATCTCCAGTTTCTGCTTTTCGCCCGCCGAGAGATCGGCCGGCGTGGCGTCCAGATCCAGCCTGAAGGGCGCGGTCTGCATGAAGGCCCGCAGCTCGGCGCGCTGGCGCTGCCAGGGGATGATGGCGGGCAGCCGGCCTTTGGCGATGAGCAGGTTTTCCGCCACCGTCATGCCGGGCACCACGGTGAAGTGCTGGTAGACCATGCCGATGCCCAGCGCGCGCGCCACCGTGGGGCTGGTGATCGCCTGCTCGCGGTCATCCAGGAGCACGGCGCCCGTATCGGCGGCCTGATAGCCAACGATGCACTTCACGAGCGTGCTCTTGCCCGCCCCGTTTTCGCCCAGCAGCGCGTGCACCGTGCCGGGTGCGACGCGAATCGAACAATCGGCCAGTGCGGTGAAGCTGCCGAAGCGCTTGCCCAGCTCAACGGTCTCCAAAGACAGTGCTGTGGTCATGTGAGCCCCAAGGTGCGCAGAATCGCCTGCGACGAGGCCACCGCGCCGAACACGCCGCCCTGCATCGTCACCATCTTCAGCGCCGCCTGGTGGTTGCCCGGATCGGTGGCGCCGGTGGCGTCTTCGACAATGAGGCACTCGAAGCCGCGGTCATTGGCTTCGCGCATGGTCGTGTGCACGCAGACGTCGGTGGTGATGCCGGTGAGCACAAGGTTGCGGATGCCGCGGGTGCGCAGGATCAGCTCCAGATCGGTGGCACAGAAGCTGCCCTTGCCGGGTTTGTCCAGCACCACCTCGCCGGGCAGCGGCGCCAGCTCGGGGATGATTTCCCAGCCCGGCTCGCCGCGCACCAGGATGCGGCCGCAGGGGCCAACGTCGCCGATGCCGACACCGTCAGCGCCGATGCGCTGCGATCGCCAGCGCTTGTTGGCCGGCAGGTCAGACAGATCGGGCCGGTGCCCTTCGCGGGTGTGGATGATGGTGTAGCCCAGGGGGCGCATGGCCGCCAGCAGGCTAGCGATCGGCCCGATCGGCGCCCGCGTGAGACTGATGTCGTAACCCATGGCGTCCACATAGCCACCACGGCCACAGAAATCCGTCTGCATGTCGATGACGATCAGCGCCGTGTTGTCCGGCCGAAGGTCGCCGTCGAAGGGCCACGGATAGGGGTTGGCGTCGATGGTGTTGGCGGTGCTCATCAGCGGGTCACTCCCAGCTCGGCCGGCGCGCCGCGCAGGCTTTGGCGCGGGCTGCAGGTCCATACCAGGATGGCCAGCGTCAGCACATACGGTACGGCGTTGAAGAGATAGGTGTAGCCACTGACGCCGATGGATTGCAGCGCCGGGCCGAGCGCCCCCGCGCCGCCGAAGAGCAAGGCCGCCCACAGGCAACGCACCGGGTGCCAGCGCGCAAAGATCACCAGGGCCACGGCGATGAGGCCCTGGCCGCTGGACAGTGCTTCGTTCCAGCTGCCGGGGAAGTACAGGCTCAGTGAAGCACCACCCAGGCCGGCGATGAAGCCGCCCGCCGTGGTGGCGGCCACGCGCACGGCTGTGACGGATGTGCCCGCTGCACGCGCGGCATCGGCCGAATCGCCCACCATGCGCACCGTCAGCCCCCAGCCCGTGTTCTTCAGGCCCCAGGCCAGCGCCAGGGCCAGCAACACGCCCACCGGGAAGAGCGCATTGATCGACAGCGCCGCCTGCACGTTGGGTGAGTCTGACCAGGCGCCCAGCGGCAGCGAAGGAATCTGCTGCGCCTGCGGCTGGATCAGCGGCTTGCCCAGGTAGAAAGCCAGGCCTGCGCCGAACATCATGATGGCGATGCCGGCTGCAATGTCGTTGACTCGCGGCAGGCTGGCGATGAGGCCGTGCAGCGCCGCGATGCAGGCGCCGCTGAAACCCGCCAGCAGCACCCCTAGCCACCAGTGCCCGGTCAGGTAGGAGCCCGCAAAGCCGGCCATGGCGGAGAACACCAGCACGCCTTCCAGGCCCAGGTTGATGCGGCCGGCCTTTTCCGTGATGCACTCGCCCAGGCTGACAAAGAGGAAGGGCGTGCCCACACGGATGGCGCCGCCCAGCACGCCGAGCAGAACCCCCAACAGATCATCGAATGATGTCATCGGACGCTCCCTCGGACTGCTGGCTGCCGGCTCATGCGGGCACCGCCACCGGCGGCCTGCGCAGCACGAAGAGTTCACCCAAGCGACCCCGCCAGGCTTCGCTGGCCAGGATGAAGACGAAGCAGAAACCCATCAGCACGGGCACCGAGGCATCGGGCAGGCCCATGCGGCGCTGCAGCAGGCTGCCGGCGGCCAGGAAGCCGCCAAACAGGATGGCCACGGGGATCACCGCCAGCGGCTGATGCCTGGCCACGAAGCTGACCAGGATGCCGGTGTAGCCCAGGCCGACGATGAGCGAGGCATTGGCCGAGGTGTGCACCGCCGCCACCTCGATGCCGCCGGCCAGCCCCGCCGCTGCGCCGCCGAGTGCGCAGGCGGTGACGATCAGGCGCGTGGCCGGTAGCCCGACACCGCGCGCAGCGCGCAGGTTGCCACCCACGATGCGCGTGGCCAGCCCATGGGTGGTGGCGCTGAGCCAGAAAGCCGCGAGCAGGCAGGCGACGATGCCGAAGACCAGGCCCCAGTGGACATCCCAGCCCGGCAGCGTGCCGATGCGCAGGCTCTCTTCCAGCGGCAGCGTGGAAGGCTTGTTCAGGCTCGCCGGATCACGCAGCGGGCCTTCGACGATGTGCTTGAAGAGGTTGATGGCGATATAGCCCAGCAGCAGGCTGGAGATGGTCTCGTTGACCCCCCGCCACTGGCGCAACCAGCCGGCCAGCGCGATCCAGGCCGCACCCGCCAACGCTGCCGACAGCAGCAGGACGGCGGTGCCGGCAGCACCCGCCGGCGGCGCAAACAAATAGGGCGTGGCCGCCGCTGCCAGCCCGCCCAGCACCAGCGCGCCTTCGCCGCCGATCACCGTCAAGCCGGCCCGCGCCGGGATGGCCACGCACAAGGCAGTGAGCATCAGCGGCGCCGCGCGCTGCAAGGTGTTCTGGATGGAGAAGGCATCGCCAAAGGCGCCGCGAAACAGCAGCGCCCAGGCTTGCATTGGGTCATGACCGTGAAACCACACGAACACACCGAACAGGCCCAGGCCGCAGGCCAGCGCCAGCAGGGGCAGCGCGAGGGCTTCGGTGATGTCGTGCAGCTTCATGGCAGTTTGCGGTCAGTCCTTGGCTCTAAGAGCTTGGACGTCAGACCTTCCCGATCACGCCTTCAACCAGGTAGTTCATCGACTCCAGCACCGGGTCGATCTGCTTGAGCATCGTGCCCTTGGGGATCACGACCTTGCCGGTGTTGTCCTTCAGCTCACCCCCGAAGATGTCGAAGCCGCCGGCCATCATCTTCTTGCGCACGTCTTCGGCGTTCTTGCGCGCAGCTTCGCTGACCATCGCGCCATAGGGCGAGCTCTTGACGAAGCCGTCCTTCAGACCACCGCGCACGAAGTTGGGGTGCGGCTTGCCGGTGCGTGCGGCGTCGACGATGCGCGTGTAGGCCGTGAGCCAGTTCCACTCGGCGCCTGTGAGGTAGGCATTCGGTGCCAGCTTGGCCTGGCTGGCGTGGTAGCCGCAGACCATGCGGCCGCGCCGGGCGGCGGTTTCCACCACCACCTTGGGGCCGTCCACGTGCATGGTGAAGACGTCCACACCCTGGTCGGCCAGGCTGTTGGTGGCCTCGGCCTCCTTGACAGGCATGCTCCAGTCACCGGTGAAGATGGCGGTGGTGGTGATCTTCGGATCGACCGAACGCGCACCCATGGTGAAGGCATTGATGTTGCGCAGCACCTGCGGGATGGGCTTGGCCGCCACGAAGCCGAGCTTCTTGCTCTTGCTCATGTGGCCGGCGATCACGCCGTTGAGGTACTGCGCTTCGTCGATGTAGCCGAAGAAGCTGCCGGTATTGGCCGGGTGCTTGCCCTGCGTCCACATGCCGCCGCAATGGGCGAAGCGCACCTTGTCGTTCTTCGCCGCCACGGCCAGCATGTGCGGATCAAAGTAGCCGAAGCTGGTGGGGAACAGCAGCGTGGCGCCGTCCTGCGAAATCATGCCCTGCATGCTCTTCTGCACGGCCTGGGTTTCGGGCACGTTCTCTTCTTCGACCACCTTGACGCCGGCCATCTTCTTCAGCTGCGCCGCCGCCTCGGCGTGCGCCTGGTTGTAGCCGAAGTCGTCACGCGGGCCGACATAGAGAATGCCCACGGTGATCGGGCTCTGGGCCCAGGCATTGCGCAGGGCGCCGGGCAGGGCCAGTGAGGCACCGCCCAGGGCGCCAAGTGCCAGCAGCTGGCGTCGGCTTTGGTGCGCAGGGCGTGTGTTGCGGGGCAGCTTGTTCATGGCTCTCTCCTGTTGAATGACGATGTCAGTTAGGCAGATCGATCAGGGACACGTGGGCGGCCACCACACGCCAGCCCTGCGGGCCAGCGGTGACGCGGGCCCAGGTCTGTGCCTGGCGGCCCAGCTTGTTGCCGCCTTCGCGGCGGAACTCGGTCATGGCGGTCGCAAAATCGGTGCCATAGGTGGTGATGACGGTATTCATCAGCCGTCGCTGCAGGCCCTGCGGCGAGCGTGCGTTGCGGAAGGCGCGGATGGCTTCGATGCCGTAGAGGTCTTCGGCGATGCCGAAGCGAACGGTGTGCGGGCTGGCCCAGAACAACTCGTCGAGCACCTCGACCTTGTTGTGTACCAGCGCGTCTTCGTAGCGCGCAAACACCGCCGAGACTTCGGCGTGGATGTCGGGCAGGTTGATGTCCATCAGGGCAGCTCCGCCACCGGCGCGGTGGTCACGGCCAGGCACTCCAATGCGTAGGCGACGCGCAAGGCCAGGTCCTCGCGCCAGGGCGCGGCGATGACCTGAACGCCGATCGGCAGATGCGGCGCAGCCGGATTGGTGTGCCAGCGCGGCACGGTGACCACGGGCAGGCCGATGCAGGACACCGGCTGGGTCAGCAGGCCCATGCTGGCGCGGGCCGGCAGCTTCTTGCCGTCGATCTCGATCCACTCAGTGCCGATGGCCGGCGCCGTGCAGGGCGTGGCCGGTGCCAGCAGCACATCCACATCCCTGAAGCTCTGGGCCACCTGCCTGGCAAACCAGTGCCTCACGCGCTGTGCCTGCACCACCCAGGCGGCAGGCAGCAGGGCGCCAGCGAGAAAGCGGTCCCGTGTGTGGGGGTCGAAGTCCTCGGCGCGGGTCTTCAGATCGGGCAAGTGCAGCGCCGCACCTTCGGCGTTGGTGATCATGAACGCGGCCGTTCGCGCCCGATCGACCTCGGGCCAGTGGACCATGCGCTCGGTACCCAGCGCGGCGGCCATGCGGTCCACCGCCGCCGTCGCCTCCGGCAGGGCCATCTGCCTGAACCAGCCGCCCAGCACGCCCACGCGGATACCTTCGGCGCCGCGCTCCAGCAGGGGCAGCACGGGCTCCACCGGGCGGGCGACCTGGGCCGGATCGTCCGGATCCGGGCCCTGCATCGCGTCGTAGGCAGCGGCCAGGTCCTGCACGCTGCGCGCAAAGGGCCCGAGTGTGTCGAGGCTCGCCACGAACGGGTAGGAGCCCGCACGCGACAGGCGGCCGAAGGTCGGCTTCAGGCCGAAGACCCCGCACAGCGACGAGGGCACGCGGATCGAGCCGTTGGTATCCGATCCCAGCGTCAGCGGCACTTGCCCGGCCGCCACGGCCGCGGCCGAGCCGCCCGAAGAGCCGCCACTGATGCGCGCCAGGTCATGCGGGTTGTGCGTCGCGCCGTGGTGCGTATTCTCGGTGGTGAAGCCGTACGCGTACTCGTCCATGTTGAGCGCGCCCACCAGCACGGCGCCGGCAGCTTCCAGGCGGCGCACCAGGGCGGCGTCGCGCCGGGCGGGTGCGGCCGTCGCTTCGATCTTCGAGCCTGCCAGCGTGGCCAGGCCCTGGATATCGAACAGGTTCTTCACCGCAAAGGGCATGCCCGCCAGAGGACCCTGCAGGCCCTGACGGTCCACCGCAGCGGCGCGCGCGAGTGCGCGTTCAGCCAGGACGGCGGTGAAGGCATTCACCGCGTCATCGGTGGCCTCGATGCGCGCCAGCGCTGCCTGCACCTGAGCCAGCGCCGTCATGATGCCGTTCCTTCGGAAACCTCAGGGGCCACCGGCTGGAACACGTTGCCGCTTTCGTCGGCCGGTGTCAGCGGGAAATCCATCACCCGCGGCGCCATGCCGCCCACCAGCGCCAGGTAGCGCAGCACCCCTTCACGCTGCTGCGCCGTCAGCCGCAGGCCGAGCAGCGTGCATTGCGAGTCCACGTAGCTGTTCCAGTCCATCACGCTGCCTCAGGCCTTGGACAGGTTGCGGTAGTCGGGCTGCAGGTGGAACCAGTACATGTAGCCCTTGACGTCGCTGCGCATGGCCACGTCCTGGCTGGGCTGGAACATCGGGATGCGCGGCACTTCGTCGTAGGCGATCTGGATCATTTCGCGCACGCTGCTGTCGTAGATGGGCTTGCTCTCCGCGAATCGTGCATTGGTGATCACGCGGTCGAGCTTGGGGTTCTGGTAGCTCATCGTGTTGAACACGGCGTTCTGGCCGTGGTAGCACCAGTAGAAGAAGTACTCGGGGAAATCGAGCCAGCCGCCGAAGCGGTTGAGGATCAGCGGCATGTCCTTCTTCAGCAGGGCCGCGCGCCAGGTGGCGCCGGGGATCTTGTTGATCTGTGTCTTGATGCCGATCTGCGCCAGACTTTCCTGGATCAGGATGGCCGCGGGCTCGCCGACGGTGGCGCCGCCCAGATCGAGACTCAGCGTGGTCTCGAAGCCCGCCGCCGCGCCGGCCTCGGCCATCAGGGCCTTGGCCTTGGCGATGTCGGTCTTGTAACCCGTGGGTTGCGGCCAGGCGGTGGTCTTCACCGTACCCGAGGCAGCGCCCCAGAGCTTGGTGCCGCGGCCGTAGAGCGCCGTCTCATGAATCTTGTCGTAAGGGATGGCCCAGGCCACGGCCTGGCGCACCTTGACGTTGTCAAACGGCGGCTTGGTCACGTTCATGCCCACGTAGAACATGGCGTTTTCCACCGGCATGCTCACGACCCGGATGGCGCCGCCTTCCTTGGCCATCTCGGAGAAATCCTTGGGCGGCATGTCGTAGGTCATGTCGATGTCGCCCTTGAGCAGCAGCGCGCGGCGGTTGCCTGCGCTGGGGACCTCGCGCTGCACGATGCGGCGCAGCTTGGGCAGGGGGCCGCTCTTCCAGTCGTCGTTGCGCACGTAGATGATTTCCTGGCCCGGCCGGAAAGCTTCCACGCGGTAGGCGCCGCCGCCGGCGATGTTGTTGCGCGTCCAGTTCAGCCCCCAGGGATCCTGGGCGGTGACGTTCTTCTTGACCAGCTCGCTGTTGAAGATGCAGGGCACCGGCACGGCGATGTTGTTCATCGTCAGCTTGTCCTTGCGGATGAAATTGACGCGGAAGGTGTGATCGTCGACCACCACGAACTGCTCGGGCTTTTCCAGCGAGCCGGCGCCCATCTGGAAGGTGGCAAAGCCGCCCACGCTGACCGCGCGGTCGAAGCTCCACTTCACGTCCTTGGCGGTGACAGGCGTGCCGTCGTGGAACTTGGCGTTCTTGCGCAACTTGAAGGTGACGCTCATGCCGTCAGCGCCCATCTGCCAGCTCTCGGCCAGTTCGGGCTCGAGCTTGTTGCGGTCGTACATGACCCGGCCATCGGGCAGGGTGCGCTTGCCGTAGGTCATCAGCCGGTCATAGCAGAGCCAGCTCACGCCGTAGGACGGCCGGTTGGCGCCGATGGTCTGGATGTCCAGGCTGTTTGGGCCGAATTCGTTGGCCACGATCAGCACATCCTTGGGGCGTGCCTGTGCCTGGGCGGCGAGCGGTGCACCCAGAACGAGCGTGCCGGCGGCGGTGGAGGAGATAAAGTCGCGACGATCCATGGTGACGTGCTCCAATGGTTGAATTCAGAGGCTTTGCAGATAGCGGCGCCAGCCGCCGAAATGGCTGATGTCGGCGGCGCCTTCCAGCGCATGCGCCTCGCAGAGAAATCCGTGTACCTGGCGGCCGTCGGCCAGCTCGATCGTTCCCAGGCCCAGCGGCGAAGGGATCAGCGCGAGGAACGATCCCAGCGCCGCCTGCGGCATGTCCCACACTTCCAGTGCGATGGCCTGGCCGCCCTCGCGCACGCGCTGCAGGCCGGGCTTGGGCGGGCGCGTGCCGGGCAGTGCAAAAAGCCGGTAGACGGGCGCCGTGCTGGTGCTCTCGCGCAGCGTCGCGCCGCGCTCGAGCAGCTGGCCGTTCAGTGGCAGGCCGCTGAGGTGCGCCCCGACCACCGCGAGCGGCAGCGTGGGGCGGCTCTGCGGCCAGGGAAGCGAGGGCAGGGCAGCTCGCTCTGCCTCGCCCACGCCGGGCGCGGGTGCGCCGCAGCGACCCGGCGCCTGCCCGCCGGCCCGTTCCCAGCGCTGGCCGAAGCGCGCCAGCGCCGCATCCAGCCCGCCGGGCGCGATGAAGGTGACGCCGAACGGCAGGCCTGCTGAGGTGATGGCGGCCGGGAGCGCCAGCGCGCACCAGCCCAGCAGGTTGACGAAATTGGTGTAGGTGCCGAGCACCGCATTGGCGCCGATGGGATCTGCGGCCACTTCGTCGAAGCGCGGGTGGCGCGGCGCCGTGGGCACCATCAGCAGATCCACGGTTTCCCACAGCGCGTTGGCCTCGCGGGCCGCTTCGCGCAGGCGGTATTGCGCGCGGAAGGCATCCGCGGCACTGAAGCGGGTGGCCGTACCGATCACCGCCGAGACGGTGGGATCCAGCGCCTCGGGCTGCTGCGCCAGCAGCAAATCGACCACCGCGTGGCGCTCGGCCACCCAGGGCCCTTCATAGAGCAGGCGTGCCACCGCCTGCAGCGGGGCCATGTCGAGAGGCACCCATTCGATCTGCAGGCCCGAGGCAAGACCCAGCGTCTGCCGCCACGCGCTGTCGTAGCCCAGCGCCGTGTCCAGCAGGGGCTCGCTCGGAATTCCGATACGCAGCGTGCCTGAGGCCCTGTGCGGCAGCGCGCCAGCGCCGGGCAGGAAGGCGCTGTAGATGTCGGCTTCGTCAGCGCCTTCGATGACGGCCAGCACGGCGGCAGCATCGGCCACCGTGAGCGCAAAGACCGAGACGCAATCCAGGCTTCGGCAGGCCGGCACCACCCCGGCCGTGCTCACACGGCCCGGCGTCGGCTTGAGGCCCACCAGATGGTTGAAGCCGGCCGGCACGCGGCCTGAGCCGGCGGTATCCGTGCCCAGCGCAAAGGCCACATCACCGCGCGCCACGACCACTGCCGAACCCGAGCTGGAGCCGCCGCTCACGCGATCGGCGTCCCATGTACTGGACGGTTGGCCATAGGGGGAACGCGTACCCACCAGACCCGTGGCGAACTGATCGAGGTTGGTCTTGCCCATCAGGACCGCACCGGCTTGAAGCAGCCGCTGCACCACCGTGGCGCTGCTCTCGGCGACACGGGCGAAGGCCGGGCAGGCGGCCGTGGTGGGCCAGCCGGCGACATCGATGTTGTCCTTCACCGCGAAGGGCACGCCCCACAGCGGATGCCGCTGCAGCAGCACATCCGGCGATGCGCAGCCTGCGGCCTGGGCTTCCAGCTCGGCCAGCCTGTCCTGCAGCGCCTCCTGGCTGATGCGCGCAATCCAGGCAGGGTCTTCAGCCTTGGCCCAGACTCTGGTGTAGGCGGCCAGCAGTGACTCGCGCAGCCCAGCGCCTGAAACCCACGACTGCTGCCAGCCTGCCACGCCGAGGGGCAGGGTCGTCTGGGTGAGAGCTTCGCCGGGCTTCATGTTGGTGCACGCATCGGTATACAAGACGGAATGCGAGCAGCAAGCGTGCCAGCCGAACCCGGGGATTCCCGAGGTCGGGGTCGAAATGGAACATAGCCTGGAGCACGCTGTTCCTCGCGCGCCCTGATGCGCCGGCTTCGCGCAGGCGGCCGCCTCCCGACGCCGCAGGTGTCCGGCTCAAGACGCTGCAGGCGTCTGGCTCAAGACCCCGCAGGCGTCTGTCTCAAGGCGCCGTGGGCGCGCTGCCCCACAGGGACTTCAGGCGCGCGTCGCGCCCGCAGCCGCTGCGGTAGTACTGGTAGCGCAGCGGGTTCTTCTTGTAGTAGTCCTGGTGGTATTCCTCGGCCGGGTAGAAGGCGCCGGCAAGGCTAATCTCGGTGACGATGGGCTCCTTGAAGGGCTTGCTGGTCTCCAGGGCCGCCCGCGAGGCCTGGGCGGCCTTCAGCTGCAGCTCGCCCACCGCGAAGATCGCATGGCGGTACGGCGTGCCCACGTCGCAGAACTGCCGGTCCTTCGCGGTCGGATCCGTCGTGCGCCAGAAATACTGCAGCAGTTCGTCGTAGGTGACGCGCTGGGGGTCGTAGACGATCTCCACCGCTTCGGCGTGGCCGGTGCGCTTGCCGGACACCTGCTCGTAGCTGGGGTTGGCCACCGTGCCGCCGATGTAGCCCGAGGTCGTGCGCAGCACGCCCTTGACCTTGTCGAAGTCCGCTTCCACGCACCAGAAGCAGCCGCCGGCAAAGATGGCGCGCGCTGTCTGCTGAGGTGCAGCGTTCGGTGTCTGGGCCGCGGCCGGCGCGATCATCGCCAGCGCCGCGGCCAGGCCGGCCGCGGACCGGATCAACCCGTCAAGGCCGGCCCTCATGCCGCCACCACGAAGCGCAGGGCCACGCCGTTGTTGCAGTAGCGGTGGCCGGTGGGTGCAGGCCCGTCATTGAAGCGATGGCCATGATGTCCACCGCAGCGCGCGCAGTGGTACTCGGTGCGCGGCAGGATGAGCTTGAAGTCCACGGACGTCTGCACCGCGCCCGGCAGCGCCGCAAAGAAGCTGGGCCAGCCGGTGCCGCTGTCGTACTTGGCTTGAGAGTCGAACAAGGGCGCATCGCAGCCGGCGCAGTGGTAGATGCCGCGCCGCTTCTCGGCATTCAGCGGGCTGGTGCCGGCGCGCTCCGTGCCGTGCTCGCGCAGCACCGCATACTGCGCGGGGCTCAGCCGCTTGCGCCACTCGGCCTCGCTGAGCACCAGGCGCTGCGGGGCGCCCGCGGCAGCAGGGCCAGTCGCTGCCATCGCATGCAAGGGCAGGCTGGCACCGAGCAGGGAAGACAGCAGGGAACGGCGGCTCATCATGAGGTCTCCTGAGGGGTGGGAGGAAAGGACTCGCCCCTGTCAGTCGTGGGTGGCAGCCTGCAGGTTACAGCCCGTCAGGAGACACCGCCCCTGGGCAGGCCATGCGGGTGTGGCGCCGCCCTGAGCGGCGTGCAGATCGCCCTCAGGCCTTGAGCAGCACCAGAGGGCGCTGTGCCGCGAGCCGGTGCGCCAGGGCCTCCGCCGGCATGGGCTTGCCCAGCAGGTAGCCCTGGGCCTGGTCGCAGCGCATGGCCTTGAGTGCGGCCCACTGTGCCTGCGTCTCCACGCCTTCGGCCACCACGCTCAGGCCCAGCGAATGCGCCATGGCGATCACGGCCTGCGTGATCGCGGTGTCGTCCTGGTCGCCCGGCAGGCCGCCGATGAAGGAGCGGTCGATCTTCACCGTGTGCGCCGGGAAGCGCTTCAGATAGGACAGCGAGGAGTAGCCGGTACCGAAGTCGTCGATGGAGATCTTCAGGCCCAGGCTGACCATGGCCTGCAGCACCTCGTTGGCGCGTTCCGGATCGGCCATCAGCACGCTCTCGGTCAGCTCCATGTCGAAGTCCTGCGGCGCCAGGCCGTACTCGTCCAGCGTCTCGCGAAGGCTGCCCAGCAGGGCCTCGTCGGCAAACTGCCGGGCCGACAGGTTGATGGCCACGGGTGGCACCTGCAGACCGGCGTCGCGCCACGCGCGCACCTGCCTGCAGGCCGCGCGCATGACCCAGCGGCCGAGCGGCACGATCAGCCCGCGTTCCTCGGCCAGCGAGATGAAGTCGCCCGGCGGCACCATGCCGCGCAGCGGGTGATGCCAGCGCACCAGCGCTTCCATGCCCACCAGTTCGCCGCTGGCCACGTCCAGCTTGGGCTGGTAGTGCAGCACCAGCTCTTCACGCACCAGGGCCAGGCGCAGCGCCGATTCGAGCTCGAAGCTCTGGGCAGCCAGTTCGGCCAGCTGGGAGCTGTAGAACTGCACCATGTTCTTGCCGCGTTCCTTGGCCAGGTACATGGCGGCATCGGCGTGCTTGAGCAGCTCGGAGGCGTCGTCGCTGTCCGCAGGATGGCGGGCCACGCCCACGCTGCCGGTGACGAGGAAGCTGGTGCCCTGGATCAGCAGCGGCTGGCCGATCGTGGCCAGCACCTTGTCCATCAGGTGCTGCACTTCGGCGGGTTCGCCGCAGCGCTCCAGCAGCAGCACGAACTCGTCGCCGCCCAGGCGGGCGACGGTATCGGTCGCGCGCAGGGTGCCGCGCAGGCGGTGGGCCATGGTCTTGAGCAGCTCGTCGCCCGCGGCATGCCCCAGGCTGTCGTTCACGGCCTTGAAGCGGTCCAGATCGATGAAGCACACCGCAAAGGGCTCGCCGCTGCGGGCAGAACGCGACAGGGCACGGTCCAGCTCTTCCAGGAACAGGGTGCGGTTGGGCAGGCCGGTCAGGTTGTCATGGCGTGCCAGCCGATGCACCTGATGCTCGGCCAGCTTGCGCTGCGTGATGTCGCTGCCCACGCCGCGGTAGCCCGCAAACCGGCCTTCGCCATCGAAGACCGGCTCGCCGCTGACCGTGAGGTAGCGCGTCTGTCCACCGCCCGGCGGCTTGTACTCCAGCAGCGCGTCACGAAACGGTTGACGTGCCTGCAGGCAGCCCAGCAGCTGGATCCAGTCCTCCGGTGCGGAACTGAAATCGCCGCTCCAGCCTTGTCGGCCCAGCAGCTGGCTGACGTCGATGCCCAAGGCCTTCGTCAGCCCATCGGAGAGGTAGGTCAGGCGCAGCTCGGCATCCTGTTCCCAGACCCAGTCCGCCGACAGCGTCAGCAGGCTGGACAGGCGGCTCTCGCTCAGCCGCAGGGCTTCGGTCCGCTCCTTGACGCGCGCTTCCAGCAAGTCGCGCTCGCGCCGCAGCTCGGCATAGAGCAGGGCGGTCTCTTCACCGGCCAGGGCCTGAGACCGCTCCAGCAGGTAGCGCTCCTGGTCGTTCTCGTCATAGGCCTTGCTCACGCGCTCCAGCAGGCCGGCCCAGGCCTCGGCACCCGGCGGCGCGGGCGGGCTGCCCTCCAGCACGATGCCCAGCCGCTTGAGCTGGCGCCGCAGCAGGGCGTGCAAGGTGTGGGTCACGGGCAGGTGCTGTGTTGCGGGACCGATGCCGTCTGTCGACCGCGCCTCAGCCTTCGCTGAAGACCGTGACGGTCATGGTCTGGTTGTGCAGCTCGCTCATGCCGCCACGCGCGGCCGGTGAAATCTCGCCGTACGAGTAGAAGCCCACGTGCGCGGCCTGCATGGGCATGGCATCACAGACCGTCTCGACTTCCTCATCGGTACGCTCGCCCAGCACCAGGCGGCGTCCGACGCAGCTGACGGACACCGCCAGCGCGGCGCTGCTGCCGGCATGTCCTGCGCGAGCCTGGGCACCGGCCAGGCCGGCACTGCCGATGATCTTGTCGGTGTTGGCGCGCATCAGCCGCGCCACGCCGCCCTGTGGCAGGTCGCCCGCAAAGGTCAGCGACTGGCGCGATTCGTCGATGGCCAGGATGGTGCGCACCAGCGTGTCCTGATCGCTGCTGTCGCGCTTGACGGCCAGGGGAAACAGCAGCGCCGTCCCGGGCAGGCCGGCAGCGCGTTCGCCCAGGTAGCTCTTGTACAGCTCCAGTGCCGGTTTGCCATCCAGCTCGAACAGCACGTTGCCTTCGGCCCGCGTGATGCGCCGCTCCGGCCCGAAATCCGACCAGCCGCCGTCGCAGCCATGGCCCACGTTCAGGCGTGTGCCGTACAGGCCGACGGCGCAGATGGTGTGGGTCTTCGGCTGGCCTTGATCCAGCACCCAGGTGCGGGCAAAGCGGCTGCCGTCGCCAGCGAGACCGCCGGTGATGAGCACGCCTGCGCCCAGCTCGCGTGTGAGGGCATCGACCAGGGGCGTGCCGTTCACGCCCAGACCATCGGACAGCACGAAGACCGCCCGCAGATCAGGGCCCGTCAACTGCTGCGCCAGACGCTGGCCGGCGGCAAAGGAGTCTGCAGACTGCGCGATCGGCGTGCTGGCGTGTCGCAGCGCCGTGTGTTCGAAGCGGGCGATGGCGACGCTGATGCTGGCGTCGCGCACCTCGCTGCCGACGATTTCGCCGGAGGTCGAGCAGCCCACGATCACGGCCTGCGGGAACGCTGCGGCCAGCTCGTGCAGGGGCTGCGGCTGATCCATGAACTCGGGAGCGGCAAAGGCGAGCACCAGGGTGTCTGGCCCGTCGAAACCCACGGGCAGCGAGGCATTCCAGTGGCCCTTGCTGAAGTGACGCGATTCCAGTTGCATGCTCTCGACCCCAAGGCGTGGCCGGGCCGACAGGCCCTGACCGTATTCGCGTCTTCGGCCATGGGCGCCGGGAGTTGAGCGCGGGCCGACACATGCCCGGCGCGCGCCCCGTTGCCGAAGATGGGATGTCGGAGGCGATCGGTCTCAGCCGGCCCAGGAGCTGATCAACGAGACCCCCAAGGCCAGAAGCAGCGGACGCCGACCGCGATCATCCACAGCGAGAGCACGCTCACGGCAATGGCCACCGGCATCAGATCAGGCGCTCCGAAGACCGGGAGAAGAAGGGCGCCCAGGCTGAGCGCGGCGACCAGGCCGAAGGCCGAGGCCCAGGTCGGCAGCCCGCCGGAACGCAGCGCGCCGATGGCGAGCAGGCCGAGTGCGAGCGCCATGAACAGCGACACGCCGAGGATCTCGCCGATGCCGCCGCCGTAGCTGGTGAGGGCATCGAAGACGAGTTCGATCTGGCCTCGCGCCGCGGGGTCCGCGGCGGCGTGCGCAGCGGCCAGGCCCGGCATCACGGTGAGCCAGCGCAGGATGCCGATCGAGCGCGCCAGGGCCGACAGCGTCGCAAAGGCCGCCACCGTCAGGCCCAGCGGCGACGCAAGGCCGCCCCGCAGACGGGAGGCCAGCACGATCATCACAGGCGCGATCAGGATCGAGTAGAGGAGATAGACGCCGTAGCCCGCGGTGACGGCACCGGGCGCGGCGGCGATCGCGGCCAGCTGCTCGGCCGCCGGCTTGTCCAGCGAGGCCGGCCAGCCGATCGCCGGCCCGAGGATCGCGATCGGCGCGAGCGCGAGCAGGCCTTCGGCGATCAGCAGGGCGCCGAGCGCACGGGCGCTCTTCGGGTGGGGCGTTGAGGACGAGAGCGGCGGCGCCGAAGCTGTGTCGGCGGACGGGTAGGGAAGGGGCGTTGTCATGGCGTTCATCCAGGTCTCCGGGAAGTGAGCAAGGGAACCGCGCGTGGGTGCGCGGATGAGGGCTGATGTCGCGGTGCCGGGCGGGCGCCTGTGTGGGCTTGGGTGCCGCCGTTCGCCGATCAGTGCGCGGCCTGTGCGCGGGGCGCAGTCGAGTCGCCGAAGCCGAGCTCGATCAGCGCCTGGCGAAGCGCCTGCCGCGGGGGTGTCTGCGGCAGCGGGCCGATGCGGGCTGCGAGCTGCGTACCGTCGAGTGCATGCGGCACGCGCCAGAGGTAGCTCATCTCGGCGATGGCTTTCATCATCGGCATGACGAGGCCCATCACGCGGATCAGGCCCCAGGGCATGCCGCCGTGGCGCCAGCCGCGGCGGGCCACGGACGGCGGCGCGGCGCCCAGCTCGGTTGCCGCAGCCTCCAGCGCGGCCAGCAGTTCGGTGCCCGTCAGCGTGTGGCCGCTGAAGTGCAGCGCCTCGAAGGCCGGCGCGTGGCCCGCACGTGCCTGCTCGGCCACCGCGACGAAGGCGCGCGCGAGGTCGGGCAGGTAGGCCCAGGCGTGCGGCACGTCCAGCGGGCCGGGGTAGACGAGCTTGCCGGCGCGCAGCGACTTGACCACCGCCAGGTCCAGCCATGAACCCGTTCCGCCACCGTAGAAGTCGCCAGCGCGGAGGACGACACCGCGCAGACGCCCGGCGCGGGCGCGACGGGCGATCTCGGCTTCCAGGTCGACCCGCAGGCGACCCTTCTGCGTGCTCGGACGCTCGGGCGTGCTCTCGCGCAGCACAGGCGGCATGCCTTCGCCATAACCGTACACGTTGCCCGGCAGCATGAACAGTGCGCCCAGCCGCTCAGCGGCGTCCAGGCCCTGGCGGGCCAGCGGCAGCAGCAGGCGCGCCCAATCGGTGTAGACCGGGTTGACGGCATGCACGACCACGCTGGCGCCCGCCGCCGCAGCGACGAGCGCTTCGGTGTCATCCAGCGCGACCGCGAGATGCCGGGCCCCGGGCGGCAGCGCGCTGGGCTTGCGACGCGCCTGCGCCAGCACAGTCCAGCCTGCGGCGGCGAGTTCAGCCACCGCGGCGGCGCCGAAGCGGCCGTTGGCACCGAGAACAAGAGCGATGGGGTTTGACATCAGGGGCTCCTTGCGGCGATCCGTGGCGTGTTCCATGGCCTGACTGTGACGCGTGCCGAGTCATTCGACAATTGCCTGAGTCCTCATTCGAGCTATACACTTTTGCATGACTCAGACCGCAGGCGGCCGCGTTCGCAAGCGTCTGGCCGATGGCACGCAAGCCCCGGCTGGGCACCCAGGCGATGGCACTGAACGGCCGCGCACCCCCGGGGACCGCGGCTTCGACTGGGCGCTGGCGCAGACCTTCCTGGCCGTGCTCGACGCCGGCAGCCTGAGCGGCGCGGCCAAGAAGCTGGGTGCGCAGCAGCCGACGCTGTCACGCCAGCTGGCGTCGCTCGAAGCGCAGCTCGGCGCGCCGCTCTTCGAGCGCACCGGCCGCGGCGTCGCGCCGACCCTGCTGGCCCTGGCGATCGCCGATGACGCGCGGGCCATGCAGCGCGGTGCCGAGCAGCTGCAGCATCGCCTGGCTCGCCAGCGCACACGCACCAGCGGCACCTTGCGCATCACCACCAGCCAGGTGGCGGCGAGCTACCTGCTGCCTCCGGTGCTGGCTGCATTGCAGGAGGCCGAGCCGGGCATCGCAGTCGAACTGGTCGCATCGAACCAGCTCACCAACCTGCTGCGCCGCGAGGCCGACATTGCCGTGCGCATGGTGCGCCCCACGCAGGCCTCGCTGGTGGCCCGCAAGCTCGCCGACATCGCCATCACGCCCTGTGCGCACCAGAGCTACCTCACCCGGGCAGGTGCGCCAGCGCGGCCCGACGAACTGCTGCGCCACCGCCTCATCGGCTACGACCGTGACGACACGCTGCTGCGCGGCTTCACGGCGTTGGGCTTTGCGATCGCGCGCGAGAACTTCGCGCTGCGCACCGACGACCAGCTCGCCTACGGCCGCCTGGTGGCCGCCGGCGCAGGCATCGGCTTCCTCGCGGCCTACAACCTGCGCTGGCTGCCAGGGGTGGTGCCGCTGCTGCCGATGCTGAAGATCCCGCCGCTGCCCTGCTGGCTGGCGGTGCACCGCGAGATCCGCGGCAGCGCACTCGTGCGCCACGCCTTCGACTTCCTCGCCGAGGCCTTGCCGCGCGAACTGGCCGCGCTGGAGGCCGCGGACGGGAGATCGATCTGAGTCGCGAAGACTGTGCTTTCAGACTGCATCGCGCGGTTCGAGATGGATGGCCCGCGCGCTGCACCCGGTGCACCCGGCGCTTCAGTCCAGGCCAAGCGGCCCGCCAGCGTGGCAGGCTGCGGGTCAGCGGTCCAGCTTATGGTGCTGGGTATCGCCTCGAGACTGGGCGTCGTACAGCTGATCGCAGAGCTCGGTCACGTGCTTGAGCCGGTTTCCGATCTGCTCGCCCACGATCCGCAGCTCGTCCGGATCTTCCATCGGGTAGCGCGCCAGATGCAGCAGGTCCAGCAGCATGCCGGCCGTGATCGAAGCCGGCAGACAGCGCTGCAGCGTCGCTTCATCGGCATAGCCTTCGCGCACGAGCGTCGTCACGTAGCGGTTCAGGAGCGTGCCCTCGGCCGTGAGCTGGCCAGGCTGGCCTGCCGCCTTGCCGAGCAAGATGCTCCGCGGCAGATGACTCCCCAGCATCGGATGAAGCGACAACCCGGCCGGGCCCGACATGGCGCGTGTCCAGTTGAAGACCACGCAGTCACCGGTCGCTTTCAGTGCTGCATGCGATGGCTGCAGATTGCCGTGGTTCAGCGTGACGGGCAGGTGCCTCGCAGGCGCTACATGCGATTCGAGCAGCGCCTGGGCACGGCGGACGGTGCCTAGGGCGCGCCTGGCTTTGGTCCTCCCGACGAAGAAGGCCGCGCCAACCGGGGCCGGAACATCTCGGCCGGCATCGGAGGCCAGAAAGTCGAGCAGCGCCTGCACCACACCGTCCACCCGTGCCGGCGGCAAGCGGTTCAGCAAGGCCGGGTTCGCCGTTGACCTGGCTTGCAGGGCCGCATAGGTCTCGATCATCTTGAACAGCTGCGCTTGGGACGAGCCTTCATGGAGCGCGGTGCCGCCGTGATCCCCTGCCAGCAGCCAGGACTCGAAAACCGGGTTGCAGGCGACGACCTGCGGTACATGATCCGGATAAGCCTCGGCCACGGCTACAGCCGCCTTCAACCCGGCGGCGTGTTCCTGCGGAACCATCTTCAAGTACAGCGTGGCCTGTCCTCGCCGCAGGCCGTAGGTGTTGGACCATGGCAGGGACGCGACGAGCTCGCGGCCATCGAATTGCTGCTGTTCGTAGAGCTCGGCCAGCGTCGGCAATCGCTGGGAGGCCAGTCCGGCCACCGGCATTGGATGCGGCGAGCCGAGCACCAGCCACCTCGGAGGATCCGGCGCCCAGGCAGGCTCGTACACCAGCAGCGTGCCTGACAAGGTCCAGCCCAGGCGCCGCAAGGTGGCCAGCGAGCGCGGGTTGTCGGCTCGCGAGGTCGTGTACACGGTGCGGTAACCGCAATCCTGAGCGTACTTCAGCAGGGTGTAGTTGAGGGCTGGATGGATGCCGTGCCCGCGCCACGCACCGTCCGTATACGCGTCAGAACTGTAGACCTCGTCGTCCGGAAGCACCATTGGCACATCGGCGATCCCCACGGCAGCACCGACATACAGCCAGTCGAAGGCCACGATCCGGCCATCGACGCGGGCGACGAAGCAGACTGCGCCATCGCTCAACCGCTCGCGATAGCGTTCGGCCGCCTCGGCGGCCTCCTGCGGGTCATCCGGATAGTAGAGCGTTCCCAGTTCATCCACATCCGAAGGCTCGACCAGCCCGATCGCCATCGGCAGCCTGGGCTGAAACACCTTCAGCGCCTGCTGCAGATCCTTCTTGAACATCAGCCACACATGCGCCTCGCCCGCACGCGACAGGCCCCAGGCGAGGGCGCGAAACAGGTCGACCTTGAGCTGATCCGCTTGCATGGGCAGACGATGGCGTCCGGTGGCGTTCATGCGCCGAGAAACAGGCTGCCGATCGCAGGATCGCGCAGCAACTCGCTGCCGCGGCCCGCCGCCACGACGCGTCCGCCGACCATCGCGTAGCCCAGGTCGGCAAAAGCCAGACCTTGTCGCACGTTCTGTTCGACCAGCAGGATCGACAGGCCGTCGGAAGCCTGGAGTGCACGCAGCATGTCGAACACCTGGACCACGGCCCTTGGCTCGAGCCCGATCGAGGGTTCGTCGATCAGCAGCAGGCGCGGACGCAGCATCAGCGCGCGGACAATCTCCAGCAATCGCCGCTCGCCGCCGGACAGCACCTTGGCCTGGGCTTGGCGGCGGTCGGCCAGGCGCGGGTGCTGTTGAAGGATGGCCTCGACCAGGCCTGTCACCTGCGCCCGGTCGTCCAGCGCATAGCCTCCGAGCCGCAGGTTCTGCTCCACGCTCAGGTCCGGGAAGATCGAGCTCTCCTGCAGCACGTAGGCGATGCGGCAGCGCGTCATTCGCTCGACAGCGGGCCAGCGCGGATCGATGACACGGCCATCGACGGCCATCGTGCCGCCGTGCACATCGGCCAGACCGAATATCGCATTCAGCACCGTCGACTTGCCTGCGCCGTTGGGGCCCACCAGGCACAGCGACTGCCCCGCCGCCAGCCGCAGATCGATGCCGTGCAGGATGTCGCCACGGCCATAGCCGGCTGCCAGGCGGTCGATGCGCAGCCGCGGCTCGCCCGTGGCAGCCAGTTCGTCGAGGTGTGCGGGATCGGTCCCGTGGCTCGCGGCGTCCGGCAACCTGTCCTTCCCGGCTGCTGCGAGCAAAGGCTCGTGGCTGCTCATGCGCCACCCAGATAGGCTTCGAGCACACGGGGATCGGCGCGAACCTGATCCGGGCTGCCCGAACTCAGCAAGCGACCTTGGGTCAGGCAGTGCACCCGACGGGCGAGAGTGGCGACGACCGACATGTTGTGTTCGATGAACAGCACGGTGATGCCGAGTTCGGCGTTGACGCGCTGCAGCGTGGCCACCAGCGCGGGCACCATCACCGGGCTCACGCCAGCCGTCGGCTCGTCCAGGAGCAGCATCTTCGGACGGCTCATCAGCGCCATCGCGAACTCGAGCAGCTTGCGTTGCCCGTACGACAACTCCCCGGCCACCTGCCCGCAGCGATCGGCCAGGCCGACGAAGTCCAGGCAGTGCATCGCTTCGGTCAGGATCGCAGGCTCGTCGCGTCGCCAGAGATGATGCAGCCTCTCGCCAGAGCGGTCGACACTTGCCCGGACGTTCTCCAGCGCGGTCAGGGCATCGTAGACACCGGCTTGCTGAAAGGTGCGCACCAGGCCGAGCCGGGCGATCGCGGCCGGCGTCCGACCGGCGAGTTCATGGCCGTTGAAGCGAACGCTTCCCGCATCGGGGGGTGCCTGGCCGGAGATCGCATTGAGGAGCGTGGTCTTGCCCGACCCGTTAGGACCGATCACGGCCACCAGGTCCCCCTCGGCGACATCGAAGCTGATCGAGTCGTTCGCACGCACGCCGCCGAAGCGCTTGCTCAGGCCCCGGATCTCGAGCAGCGGCGGCTTGTCATCGACGGGTACGCGCTGTTGCTCGACGGGCTCGACAGGCTCGGATGGCGGCTGCATGTTGGGTGAATGGTGGCGAAGAGCGGGGGATAAGCCGTCACAGCCTGATGTTAAATTGTCGTTCCCGATGCCCTGAGCTGTCACATGATTTGGCAGCACTAAGTCAGTCTGATGTCACTCGCATTCGCCTGTGCCATGAGCTGTCACGTGCATCTGTGACCCGCCGTCGCTGGAGAAACTCTCATGTTCCTTGCCGAAAAGGCATCCGCCTGTCCCGCCAGATCGCGCCGTCGCGCAGTATTCGGGGTCGCCGCAGCGATCCTGTCGACCGCGGCCGCCTGGCTGCCTTCGGCCCATGCGCAGCAGCAGCCCACGATCACCTTCGGCGCAGCGCTCTCGCTGACCGGCCGCGTGTCGACCGAAGGCCGTCAGGTCAAGGTGGGCTACGACCTCTATGTCGAAGAGATCAACAAGCGTGGCGGCATCAAGGTCGGCGGCAAGCCGCATCGGGTCGAGATCAAGTACTACGACGACCAGAGCGATGCTGCTACCTCGGTCAGGCTCTACGAGAAGCTGATCAACGAGGATGGCGTCAAGCTGTTGCTAGGACCCTATTCCAGCGGCATCACCTTTGCCGCCAGCGCCGTCACCGAAAAGTACCAGTTGCCGATGGTGGCCGCGCATGCGGCAGCGTCGAACGTGTATGCGCGCGGCTTCAAGCACCTGTTCGCCACGCTCACGCCGGTGGACCAGTACACCGCCAACATGATCAGGATGGCGTCTCAGGCCAGCCCCAAGGCGCAGCGCGTGGCGCTGATCCACGAGAACGCCCTGTTCCCGCAGGCCGCGATCGACGCTGCGGAACGCCAGGCCAAGGCCGCCGGCCTGGAGGTGGTCTACAAGGAGGCCTACCCGACCGGCACCAAGGACTTTGCGGCCATGATCGAGGCGATGAAGGCGCGCAACCCGGACGCCTTGATCGCCGGCGGCTACACCGGCGACATGATCGTGCTGGCGCGGCAGACCTCGGAGCAGAAGGTGCCGCTGAAGATGATCGGCTTCACCCTCGGCCCCACGTTGCCGGGATTTGTCGAGGCGCTCGGACCCCGCGCGGAGAACATCCTCGAACCGGTGCAATGGACCTCGGACATGCCCTGGAAGGACGAGATCTTCGGCTGGACGGCTGCTGAGTACGCCTCGCTGTGCCGCGAGCGCCTCGGCCGAGAGTGCGACTATCACCCGCCTCAGTCGACCGCCGCGCTGCAGGTCTACCAGCGGGCGATCGAAAGGGCCGACTCGCTGGATCCGAAGAAGGTGCGCGACGCGCTGGCGCAGACCAACATCATGACGGCCTACGGCCCCGTGCGCTTCAACGAGATGGGGCAGAACATCGCCAAGGGCATGTCGGTCGTGCAGCTGCAGAACGGCAAGCCGGTCGTCGTCTTCCCGGTCGAGGGGGCCAAGGCTCGCTTCGTTTACCCGATGACCGCGCGATGACCCGCCGCGCCGCGGTGGCGGCGCGAGTGCTGCCATGCTGACGCTGCAGATCGTCCTCTCGGGCGTGCTGCTGGGTGGGCTCTATGCCTGCATGGCCATCAGCTTCTCGGTGATCTGGGGGGTCACCGGGCTGGTCAACCTCGCGCACGGAGCGATGATCCTGATCGGCGCCTACTTCAGCTGGTGGCTGCATGTCCTCACCGGCATCGACCCCTTCCTGACCATCCCGCTGTCGGCAGGCTTGCTGTTTGTCATCGGCTACCTGTTGCAGCGCTACCTGCTCGAGCGAGTGATCCGCGCCTCGCTGATCATGACCCTGGTGCTGACCTTCGGTCTGAACATGGTGCTGGTGAACATCCTGCTGCAGCTCTTCAGTGCCGATGTCCGCGCGGTGACGATGCCGTATGCCAGCGCCGCGCTCGAAGTCGGCGGGCTGCGACTGCCTTGGACCCGGATCGCGGTGTTCGCCGTCGCGCTCGGGCTCACCGCGCTGCTGCACCTCTACATGAGCCGCACCCGCAGCGGCAACGCCATCCGCGCAGTGGCGCAGAACCCCCGTGCCGCGGCCACGCTGGGCATTGACGCGCGCCGGGTGCGGGCGCTGGCCTTCGGCATCGGTGCGGGTCTGGCCGGCGCCGCAGGCACGCTGATGGCGGCGCTGTACTCCTTCTCGCCGATCACCGGTGACAGTTTCACGATGAAGTCGTTCGTCATCGTGCTGCTCGGCGGCCTGGGCAGCATGGTGGGGACGATCGTCGCGGCGGTGGTGCTCGGCGTCTGCGAGAACCTGGTGTCGGGCCTGGGCGCACCGGGACTGCGGGATGCGGTCAGCTTCCTGATGCTGCTGGCCATCCTGCTCGCACGCCCGCGCGGCTTGTTCGGTGGCCGCCATGCGGGCGAAGCCCGTGCCCGCTGAGGCCGGTACGCCGCAGCACGCCGCGGCACGCTCGCCGCGATGGCGGGTGCAGCCCTGGTTGATCGCCCTGGCGGTGCTGCTGTTGCTGGCCGCACCGGGGGTGCTCAACGCCTACGCCTTGCGCGTGCTGGCCGCGGTGTTCACGATCGCGGTGGTGGCCCAAGGCATCAACCTGATGGCCGGCTATACCGGTTACCCGGCATTCGGCAACATCGTCTTTTTCGGCATCGGCGGCTACACGACGGCCGTGCTGATGGGCAAGGCCGGCTGGACGTTTGCCGCTGCGGCCGCCGCCGCGGTTCTCCTGGCCGTGCTGCTGGTGCTTGCAATCGGGCCGCCCTTGCTGCGCCTGAGGGGCCATTACTTCGCCATCGCCACGCTGGGCTTGAACGAGGCCATGCGCGAAGTGGTGGCCAATGCCACACCGCTGACCGGCGGTGGCATGGGCCTGTCCCTGCCGCTGCCAGAAGGCGGCCCGCTGTTCAACGCGGTGCGCTTCTACTACCTGCTGCTGGCCGCCATGCTGGCGGCCACCTGGGTGGTCTGGGAGTTCGACCGCCGTCAACTGGGGCTGGGCTGCCGGGCCATTCGCGACAATGAAGCAAAGGCGGAGGCCAGTGGCCTGCACACCACGCGCTACAAGACCGTGGCCTGGACGCTCAGCGCAGCGATGACGGCAGCCGTTGGTGCGATGCAGGCCTGGTGGTTGACCTACATCGATCCTCCTTCGATGTTCGACCTGGGCATGTCGGTCAAGGCCTTCGTGATCCTGCTGCTGGGCGGTGCGGGCACAGTGTTCGGGCCGGTGTTCGGGGCCTTCGTCGTGGAGCTGCTCGCCAACCTGACCTGGAGCAAACTGCTGAACTGGCACCTCGGGGCGATGGGGCTGCTGATCATGGCCATCATCCTCGTGTTTCCCGATGGCTTCGGCGCCGCACTGCGGCGCGGGAGATGGCTCGTGGGGCATCGGCCGCGGCAAGCGGAATCGCCGGAAAGGCAGGAACGATCATGATCGCCGCCCAGCTGGCGATCCAGGCCCAACGCCGGCCCGGACAAACCGCCGTGATCTTCGGTCCACGCCGCATCGGCTACGCCCTGCTGCATGAGCGTGCCTGCCGATTGGCCCGCGCCCTGCATGCGCTTGGCATCCGTCCCGGCGATCGGGTGGCGGCGATGCTCCACAACGGCCCGGCATTCTTCGAGGCGCTGTTCGGCTGCGCGCAGCTCGGCGCGATCTTCGTGCCGATCAATTTCAGGCTGGTCGCGCCAGAGGTCGCGCGCATCATCGACGCCTGTACGCCACGCCTGCTGATCGCCGGCGAATCCTTCGCCAGTCTGCTGGGCACGCTGCGCGAGCTTCCGGCCTTCCCGGCTGAGCTGCAGTGGGTCGACGACGGCCCGGCGGCCGCGCCCGCCGGCCCGGACCACCCGTACGAGCGCTGGCTCGATGCGCACGAGCCACGGCCGCTGGCCACGCTGCCCGCCGCCGACGCGGTGCTGATGCTGATGCACTCGTCCGGCACCACCGGCCTGCCGAAGGGCATCATCTTCACGCACGCCACCACGCTGGCGTCGTGCGCCGCCAAGATCATCGACTTCGCGCTCACCAGCGACGACGTCACGGTCGTGTTCGGTCCGCTGTTCCACTGCGGTCCCTTGATGGATCTGGCGCTGCCGCTGCTGTTTCGCGGCGGCTGCGTCGCGTTGGGCGAGTCGCGCGGGTTCGATCCGCACAAGCTCTTGTCGGCGATTGCGCAGCAGCGGGGCACCGTGGTCCCGATCTACCCGACGATGCTCAAGCGCGTGCTCGCCACGCCAGCCGATCCGGCCCTGGACCTCAGCAGCCTGCGGCTGATCATCACGGGCGGGGAGGCTGCTCCGGTGCCGGTGATCGAGGGCACGCTCGACCGCTTTCCGCAGGCCCGGTTCATCAACAACTACGGAAGCACCGAGGGCGGACCGGTCACGACCTTTCTCGATCCGCATGAGGCCCGGCGCAAGATCGGATCGGTCGGGCGAGAGTCCTACAGCGTCCAGATCAGGATCGAAGACGAAGCAGGCCGGCCGCTGGGCGCTGGCGAGGTCGGCGAACTGGCCGTCCGCAGTCCTTTCGTCACCCCTGGCTACTGGAACCGCCCGGCCGAAACGGCTGCTCAGTTCCGTCAGGGATGGTGGCTGACCGGTGACCTGGCCTGGCGCGACGACGAAGGCTTCGTGTGGATCGCCGGCCGACGCAAGGACGTACTCAAGACCGGTGGCGAGAATGTCTACCCGATCGAGGTGGAACAGGTGATTGCGGTGCTCGACGGCGTGGTCGAGGTCGGCGTGATCGGCGTGCCCGATGCACACTGGGGCGAAGCGGTGGCGGCCTTCGTCGTCACCGAATCGGATTGCGCGCTCGACGAGCAGGGCATCATCCGGCACTGCGCCAGTCTGCTGGCCAGCTTCAAGAAGCCGCGCCATGTCCGGTTCGTCGACCAGCTGCCAAGGGGCACGACGAACAAGGTGGCAAAGAACGTGCTTCGTCAGCAATGGGCGAGCGAGCACGCTGGCACGTCGGATCGGGCGGCGCCGCTGCCTTGAGCACGACGGATCCTCTGCTGCGCAAGGGGCCGCAGCGCAGGTCGATGGCGATCGGCCTTGATGCGATCAGCGACGACACAACTTGGCCTTGAACGCCGCTGAGTGGTTGCGGCGTGGTCTCCTGCTCATGCTTCCTGCTCCTTCGTCTCGGGATCCATCCTCGCCCAGCGGAGCAGTTCTTCCACCTTGTGCCGTGTTCAGATTTGCGCGGCCGGCTCTGGCGGGAACGGTACCAGCCGGTCCGGCAGCCCGTCAGGGCCCGAGAAGCTCGCGCCGTCGGAGTTCCTCGATGACCTGGTCCGCCGCCGCCTCCGGTGGCAGCGACGACGCATCGACTCGCAGTTCGGGCCGCTCGGGCGCCTCGTAGGGCGAGTCGATGCCGGTGAAGTGCGGCAGTTCGCCTCGCCGTGCCTTGGCGTACAGCCCCTTCGGATCGCGCGCCTCGGCCAGTTCCAGCGGCACGTCGACGTGCACCTCCATGAACTCGCCCTCCGCGAACCGGGACCGTGCCAGCTCGCGTTCGGCGCGGAACGGCGAGATGAAGGCGGTGATGACGATGAGCCCGGCGTCGACCATCAGCCTGGCCACCTCGGCGACGCGGCGGATGTTCTCGACGCGATCGGCGTCGGTGAAGCCCAGGTCGCGGTTCAGTCCGTGGCGGACGTTGTCGCCATCGAGAACGTAGGTGAGGCGTCCCGTTCCATGCAGTCGGCGCGCCAGCGCGTTCGCCAGCGTGCTCTTGCCGCTGCCCGACAGCCCCGTCAGCCAGACGGCGAACGGTCGCTGGCCCAGCAGGGCAGCACGGGCGGAGCGGTCCACGTCGAGTGCCTGCCAGTGGACGTTGCTGGCGCGACGCAGCGCGAAGCGCAGCAGACCCGCGCCGACGGTATGGTGGCTGTGGCGATCGATGACGATGAATCCGCCCAGTTCGCGGTTGACCGCATAGGGTTCAAAGGGCAGCGGCCGGTCGAGGGCGATCGTGACGAGTCCGATCTCGTTGAGCCCTAGCGTCGCTGCAGCCAGGCGCTCGAAGGTGTCGATCTCGAGCCGGTGCTTCAGGGCCGTCACGCTGCAGCCCACCGTCGCGCTGCCGATCTTCATCAGGTAGGGCCGACCGGGCAGCATCGGCTCGTCGCCCATCCAGACCATCTGGCATTCGAACTGGTCGGCCACCTCGGGTGGAGCGTCGGGCGCGGCGATCACGTCACCGCGCGAGACGTCCACGTCGTCGGTCAGCGTCAGTGTCACCGACTGTCCGGCTGCCGCCTCCTGCCAATCGGGCTCGTCGGCTTGCTGACCGACGATGCGCGCGATCCGGGTGCGTCGGCCCGACGGAAGCACGATCACCGGATCGCCCGGCCGCATGCGCCCGGCCGCCACCAGACCGGTGTAGCCGCGGAATCCGGCGTCCGGCCGCAGCACGCCCTGGACTGGCAACCGCAGCGGGAAGGCAGCCTGGCGTGCCTGATCGATCACGCAGCGCTCCAGGGCCTCGAGCAGGGTCGGCCCGGCATACCAGGCAAGCAGCGGACTGCGCACCACGACGTTGTCTCCCCGCAAGCCTGACAGCGGAATGGCCAGCACTTCCGGCAGCCCGATGCGCTGCCCGAACTCGCGGTACTCGGCCTCGATGGCGGCGAACACCGCTGCCGGGTCGTCGACCAGGTCCAACTTGTTCACGGCCAGCACCACGTGCTGCAGGCCAAGAAGCTGCACGATCAGGCTGTGGCGCCGCGTCTGCCTCAGAACGCCCTTTCGGGCATCGACGAGCACCACGGCCAGGTCGGCCGTCGAAGCACCGGTGACCATGTTGCGCGTGTACTGCTCGTGACCGGGTGTGTCGGCGACGATGAACTTGCGCCGGGTGGTAGCGAAGAATCGGTAGGCGACATCGATCGTGATGCCCTGCTCGCGCTCGGCAGCGAGACCATCGACCAGCAGCGCGAAGTCGAGCGCCTCGCCCTGGGTGCCCCAGCGGCGGGAGTCGGCCTCCAGGGCCGCCACGTGATCGTCGTAGAGGAGCTGCGTCTCGTACAACAGCCGCCCGATCAGCGTGCTCTTGCCGTCGTCGACCGAGCCGCACGTGATGAAGCGCAGCAGTCCGCCCGTCCCTGCGCCGGTGGCACTCAAAAGTAGCCCTCCTGCTTCTTCTTCTCCATCGACGCGGCCTGGTCGTGGTCGATCAGGCGGCCCTGGCGTTCGCTGAAGCGGCTCGCTGCCACCTCGTCGATCAGCTTGTCGAGCGTGTCGGCGTCGGACTCGATGGCCGCCGAGAGCGGATAGCAGCCCAGTGTGCGGAAGCGCACCCGCCGCAGTTGCGGCCGCTCGCCCGGCGCGAGACGCATGCGCTCGTCGTCGACCATCAGCCACTGTCCACCTCGCATCACGACGGGCCGCTCCGCGGCCAGGTACAGCGGCACGATGGGAAGATTGCGCCAGCGCGTGTACTGCCAGACGTCCAGCTCGGTCCAGTTCGACAGCGGGAACACGCGTATCGACTCGCCGGTTCGCTTGCGGCCGTTGTAAAGGTGCCAAAGCTCCGGGCGCTGGTTCTTGGGGTCCCAGCGATGCTGCGCGTTGCGGAAGCTGAACACCCGCTCCTTGGCGCGCGATTTCTCCTCGTCACGGCGCGCGCCACCGAAGGCGGCATCGAACCGGTGGTGGTCGAGCGCCTGCTTCAGACCCTCGGTCTTCCAGAGATCGGTGTGCACGCCCGACCCTTGGTCGAACGGGTTGATGCCGCGGGCCTGGGCGTCGCGGTTGATCCAGACCAGCAACTCGACGTCGGGTTCGGCGGCGACGCGATCGCGCATGGCGTACATCTCACGGAACTTCCAGGTCGTGTCGACGTGGAGCAGCGGAAAGGGCAGGCGGCCGGGGTGGAAGGCGCGCCGTGCCAGATGCAGCATCACGCCGCTGTCCTTGCCGATGGAGTACAGCATCACCGGGCGCTCGCACTCCGCCACCACCTCGCGGATGATGTGGATGCTCTCCGCCTCCAACTGGCGCAGGTGCCGCATGGGCGGATCGGGCGGCGGTTCGCGGACAGGGTCTGCCATCACGGGCGATCCTAGCGCCCGCGCCGCGTCACGAGTCGAATCGGATCAATCAGGAATGGCCCGCTGATCGCTCACTGCGCTTCGCTCCGTGCCATGCCGTCACCCCGGCCACCCGCCATGCCCGAGGCCGGGCCGCTGAAGACCAGGTGCAGCGAAGTGCTCGCAGCGGCTCGACCGCCGCGCCAGCCGCTCGCCTTCGGCCTTGGTGGCACATCGGCCGCGGCGCCAACAACCAGGTCCCTGCAAGGAACGCAGGAGTCGTGCTCAATGGTTGGACCTACGCGACATGTTCAAACGCGCGCTACGGTTGCGCCACCGTAGACACTCGCGCGATCCCGCACGAGGCCACAGTCGCATGAGTGGATGCCTCGGGCGCTGCAGCGCCGCTGCGACGATCGGGGTGACAACACTGCAGGAGGCGCTTCGGCGCCAAAGCTGGCACCGGCCTCCCCCAGAAAGCAAAAAAGTCAGCAGGCGCTAACCTGCTGACCTTCGTGTTTCTTGGCTCCCCGACCTGGGCTCGAACCAGGGACCTACGGATTAACAGTCCCTGGGGATGGGATCTTCTGGGATCTCCTGATACAAGTTGCCTTCCGAATACTCTTTACAGATCAACAGCTTACATCCATAGTCGTTTCAGGCCGTCTCGGACCATTCCCGCCAAAACTGGCACCAGACTGGCACCAGATCAACTACGGACTATGGCAAGAGATCAGGTTTCGGCGGCTTCGGCAGCCATCAAATCGCTCGACAGCGGTGCCTTCGTGACGCTGCACAGCCGCCTCGATCGAGGCGGCGCGCTGCAGGCCCGCAAGCTCGCGAACGGCGCCGTGCAGCTCTACTGGCGCTATTCGCTCGGCGGCAAGACGAGCCGCGAACCGATCGGTGTCTATGACCCGTCGGCACCGCCGAAGAAGTTGCAGCCGACACCGCGCGGCTATGGCCTTGCCGCCGCGCTCGAGAAGTGCCGCGAACTCGCCGACATTCATTCGGCGCGGGCCGACACAGGCGGCCTTCGCGAGGCCAAGGCAGAGAAGCGCAAGTCCTTCGTCGCGCAAAAGACGGCCGAAGCCGAGAAGTCCGAGCGGACGCTGCAAAAGCTGCTTGACGCCTACGTGTCGCACCTGAAGACCCAGGGCCGTCGCAGCCACGTCGACGCCGACCAGATCTTCAAACGGCACGTCACCGAAGCGTGGCCCATCGTGGCCGAGGCGCCTGCGGTTGACCTCACGCCTGATCAAGTACTGGACATGCTGCGCAGGCTGATCGAAGCGAACAAAGGGCGTACGGCCAACAAGCTGCGGTCGTACCTACGTGCGGCGTTCCAGTGCGCGCTGGATGTCCGCACCACGGCGTCGATCCCGGTCGTATTCAAGTCCTTCGGCGTCGTCTTCAACCCGGCCGCGCAGACGCGTCGATCCCCGCAGTTCGATCGCGCCGACAAGAGACCGTTCTCCAAGGCCGAACTGCAGGCGTACTGGAAGCTCATTGCCGCACGTCCGGGCGTCGAGGCGGCGGCGTTGAGGTTGCACCTGCTGACCGGCGGCCAGCGCATCGAGCAGTTCGTTCGATTGAAGTGGTCCGACGCAAGCGATGAGGCCTTGACGATCTTCGACGGCAAGGGGAGACCAGGCCAAGGACCGCGCGCGCACCAGATTCCGCTGGTGAAGCTGGCCCAGGCCGACCTCGCCCTCCTGAAACGCGAGGGAGAGTTCGCGATCTCGACGACAGCCGGCAAGAAGGCCATCAGCGTGCGGACGCTGGCGGGCTGGGCTCACGACGTGGTCGGTGACACGCTCGAGGGCTTCCAGTTGAAGCGAATTCGATCAGGGGTGGAGACGCTGCTTGCGGCGAACGGCGTCAGCCGCGAGATCAGGGGGCATCTGCAGTCGCACGGCTTGACCGGTGTCCAGGCTCGGCACTACGACGGGCACGACTACATGCCAGAGAAGCGCCAGGCGATCGAGATCCTGGTGCGCGAGGTCTGCCAAAGCGCGTGACCTGGTGCCGGTGCGTGAGGTGAGCTCTGCGCTCCGCAGGAGGGGCCTTCGTCGCTGAGCGTGCCGCATGGCTGTAGAGCAGCTCTATTAAAGATGAAATATTTAATTCATGTGGAGTAGCGTATGCTACTTCCATGTGGAGTGTTCTGTTCCTCACCCTGCCAACGCAGCCGAATGCCGTGCGGCTGCGCGTCTGGCGCGCCCTGAAGACGCTCGGCTGTGGCTCGCTGCGCGATGGCGTCTATGTCCTGCCCGAAGCCCAGGCGGCCCTGTTTGATCCGCTGGTGACAGAGGTCCGCGCGCACGGCGGCCAGGCTAGCGTGCTGGAGATGTCCACGCATGACGAGGATCAGCGGGCCGAAGTGCTGGCGCTGTTCGACCGCACCGAGGCCTACCGGCAATGGCAGGCGGAGGCACAGTCGCTGGCCGCGGCGTTGCCTGCTCTGGCGGAGACCGAGGCCCGACGTCGCTGGCGCGGCACCTCGGAGGGGCTGCTGGCGCTGCGACGCATCGACTACTACTCGGGTGCTGCGGCCGAGCAGGCGCAGGCCGAACTCGATGCCTTGCGCCAGGCGCTCGATGCGCGCTTCTCGCGCGGCGAACCAATGGCGCAGGCGCCCCATGGGATCGCGCGCCTCGACCGACGCAAGTTCAAGGGCAAGCGCTGGGCCACGCGCGCGCGGCCCTGGGTGGATCGTCTGGCCTGCGCCTGGCTGATCCGTCGCTTCATCGACCCCGAGGCGCACTTCGTCTGGCTGGCCGACCCGGCAGGAGCAACCCCCGCGCCACGTGGCGCACTGGGTTTCGACTACGACGGCGCACGCTTCACGCACGTCGGCTCGCGCGTGAGCTTCGAGGTGTTGGCGGCGAGCTTCGGTCTCGATGCGGACCCGCGCATCCAGCGCATCGGCCGCTCAGTGCATTTCCTGGACATCGGCGGCATTCCGGTGCCCGAGGCGGCCGGACTGGAGGCCGTGCTTGGCGGCCTGCGCGAGGTCCACGCCGATGACGATCAACTGAACCTGGCCGCGGCGACCGTGTTCGACGCGCTGTACGCCGCACCTGGACAAGCGACATGAGTACTGCCACGACACCCATCGCCGAGGAGTCTGCTGTTCCCGCGGCCGCACCGGCTGCGGTGAGCTTTGCCGAGGCCTTCTGGTTCTGGCTCAAGCTCGGCTTCATCAGCTTCGGTGGGCCGGCCGGACAGATCGCGATCATGCACACCGAGCTCGTCGAGCGGCGGCGCTGGATCAGCGAACAGCGCTTCCTGCATGCGTTGAACTACTGCATGCTGCTGCCCGGCCCGGAGGCGCAGCAGCTCGCCACCTACATCGGCTGGCTGATGCACCGCAGCTGGGGTGGCATCGTCGCCGGCGCACTGTTCGTGCTGCCGTCGCTGTTCATCCTGATCGGCTTGAGCTGGATCTACCTGCGCTTCGGCGACGTGCCGCTGGTGGCCGGCATCTTCTACGGCCTCAAGCCCGCGGTGACCGCACTGGTGCTGCACGCCGCGCACCGCATCGGCACTCGGGCGCTGAAGAACCGCTGGATGTGGGGCATCGCGGCGGCATCGTTCATTGCCATCTTCGCCTTCGAGACGCCGTTCCCGGCCATCGTACTGGCGGCCGGGCTGATCGGGCACTTCGGCGCGCGGCGCTGGCCGCAGGTGTTTGCGCTCGGCGGCGGACACGGCAGCGCCAAGGCCGGCTACGGGC
Organism: Rubrivivax sp.; assembly: GCA_016790225.1. The sequence continues at coordinate 20,880 of JAEUOZ010000038.1, read as the reverse complement.
CGGCGCTCATCGACGACCACACGCCAACGCCGCCGCACGCACGCTTCACACGCGGCCGCCTGGCGCGTGTGCTGGGCATCGGTCTCGGCTTGTGGCTGCTGGCCATGGCGGCACTGGTCGCCATGAACGGCCTGCAGGGCACGCTGACCCAGATGGGCTGGTTCTTCACCAAGGCGGCGCTGCTCACCTTCGGCGGCGCGTATGCGGTGCTGCCCTATGTCTACCAGGGTGCTGTCGAGACGCACCAGTGGCTCAGCGGCCCGCAGATGATCGACGGCCTGGCGCTGGGCGAGACGACACCCGGGCCGCTGATCATGGTGGTGGCCTTCGTCGGCTTCATCGGCGGCTGGCTGAAGCAGGTGCTGGGACCGGATGCACTCTTTCTCGGTGGCGCACTGGCGGCCACGGTGGTGACCTTCTTCACCTTCCTGCCTTCGTTCGTCTTCATCCTGGCCGGTGGGCCGCTGGTCGAGGCCACCCACGGCAAGCTGGGCTTCACGGCGCCGCTGTCGGCGATCACGGCGGCGGTCGTCGGCGTGATCCTGAACCTCGCCATGTTCTTTGCCTGGCACGTGCTGTGGCCGCAGGGCTTCGGCGGTCGCTTCGACGTCCCCTCGGCGCTGATCGCCGCGGGCGCGGCCATCGCCCTGTTCCGCTTCAAGGTCGGCGTGATGCCGCTGCTGGCCGGCTGCGCTGCCGTCGGTCTGGCGGTCTCGTGGCTCGTCCCCCTCTTGCGCTGAAGGAGTCCCCATGGACGCACGCATCCAAGACCTCCCGTTCGACCCGGCAGCGCTGCATCGGCTGTCGCCGGGGCTGATCACAAGCCATCACCAGAACAACTACGGCGGTGCGGTGAAGCGGCTCAACGCCATCCGCGGCCGGCTGGCGGCGACTGCGTTCGGCCATGCGCCCGGCTTCGAGCTCAACGGCCTGAAGCGCGAGGAGCTGATCGCCACCAATTCGATGCTGCTGCATGAGCTGTACTTCGGCAGCCTCGGCGGCGACGGCGTGACGATGGAGCCCGCAATGAAGCTGGCCCTCGATGCCAACTTCGGTGGCGCCCTGCGCTGGCGCGACGAGTTCGTCGCGTGCGCCAAGGCGCTGGGTGGCGGTTCGGGCTGGGTGCTGCTGGTGTTCCAGCCGCGCGAGGGCACGCTGGTCAACCAGTGGGCTGCCGACCACACGCATGCGGTGGCGGGTGGCGTGCCGATCCTGGCGCTGGACATGTACGAGCATGCGTACCACATGGACTACGGCGCGGCGGTTGCGGCCTACGTCGATGCCTTCATGGGCAACATCGACTGGGCTGCGGTCTATGGGCGTTATCAGCGCGCCGTGCATGCGGCCAGCGAGCCGTTCGGGGCGACCGCAGACGAGCTCGCCGCCCACATCGACGCAGCACAGGTGCTGGACGTGCGGCGGGCCGGTGTGTTCGAGCAGGCCCGCACGATGATTCCCGGTGCGCGCTGGTGCGACCCGGCCGCGGTAGCCGACTGGGCTGCTGGGCTGCCCGCCGATCGCGAGTGGGTCGTCTACTGTGTGTACGGCCACGAGGTCAGTCGCGCCACCGCGATGCGTCTGCGTGCCGCCGGCCAGAACGCACGCTACCTGCGCGGTGGCATCGACGGTTGGCAGGCGGCCGGCCGGCCACTGGTCGACAAGAACGGGGCGACGACACCATGAGTGCCGCAGCCGCCCCCCTCGCCGCCAAGGTCGCACTGCTCTATCCCGGCGACCGAGCCGCGCGAGACCGCGCCGACCCCGCTGCGAGCCGCTTTGCGGTGCTGTTCGAGGCGCTGGCCGCAGCCGGCGTGAGCGCCGAGCCCTGCGTCTGGCACGACGACTTCGCCGACGAGGTGAAGGCCCAGCTGCTCGGCGTCCAGGCCGTGCTGGTGTGGTGCAACCCGATCGAGGACGGCCGCCGACGCGACCGGCTCGATGCACTGCTGCGGGACGTGTCCGAGGCCGGTGTGCTCGTCAGCGCGCACCCCGAAGCCATCCTGCGCCTGGGCACCAAGGACGTGCTGGTCGAGACCCGAGACCTGCCCTTGGGCAGCGACGTTCACCGCATCGACAGCCTGGCGCAACTGGCGTCGGAGCTGCCGCAGCGGCTGCGCCACGGCGCCCGCGTGCTCAAGCAGCACCGCGGCCACAGCGGCATCGGCGTGTGGCGGGTGGCGCAGGGCAGCGACGGCCAGCTGACCGTGCAGCACGCCCAGCGCGGCAGCGTGCCGCAGCGCATGGACCTCGCGGCGCTGCAGGCCACGCTGGCACCGTACTTCGAGCCGGCCGCGGGCGGCCACATGATCGACCAGGCCTGGCAACCGCGGCTGGCCGAAGGCATGGTGCGCGCCTACCTCGTCGAGGACCGCGTGGCGGGCTTCGGGGTGCAGGCCGTGAACGCCCTGCATCCCGACGCACCGCTGCCGGGGCCGCGTCTGTACCACGGGCCCGAACTGCCCGACTTCCAGGCGCTGAGGCAACACCTGGAGTCGAACTGGGTCACGTTGCTTTGCGAGCGTGTCGGCCTGGTGCGCGACCGGCTGCCGCTGCTGTGGGACTGCGACTTCATGCTCGGCGAGCCGACAATCGACGGCATGCCGCGCTTCGTGCTGTGCGAGATCAACGTCAGCAGCGTGTCCCCGTTCCCGCCATCGGCGATCGCGCCGCTGGTCGAGGCGCTGCGGCGTCGTGTCGGTTTACCGCCGAGGAGCCTGTCTTGATTGCGCGTCGTACTCTGGCCAGGCTGTTGGCCGCCCTGGCCGCGGCGCAGGCGTTCTGGGCCGGCGCTGTCGAGGTCCGCTTCGAGCGGGTGGCGGACAACGTCTACGCCCATGTCGGCGACATCGGCGCGCGCAGCGTCGCCAACGAAGGGCTGAACGCCAACCTCGGCCTGGTGGTCACGCCCGCCGGCGCGGTGCTGATCGACAGCGGGGCGACCTTCCGCAGCGCCCGCGACATCCACGAAGCCATCCGCCGGGTGACCAGGCAACCCGTGCGCTGGGTCATCAACACCGGCGGCCAGGACCACCGCTGGCTCGGCAACGGCTACTTCGAGGCCCAGGGTGCCGAACTCATCGCCCACGCGGCGGCCATACCGGACATGCGCTCGCGCGGCGGCGACCAGCTGGCGGCGCTGCGCACGCTGCTCGGCCCGGTCGCGGACGGCACGGTGCCGACGCTGCCCAGGCGACTGCTGGAGGGCCCCGAGGCGCGGCTGGAACTCGGCGGCACGGTGTTCGAGTTCCGCCACCGCGGGGGCGGCCACACGCCGGGCGACATGCTGGTCTGGCTGCCGCAGGCCCAGGTGGCCTTCGCCGGTGACATCGTGTACGTGGACCGGCTGCTGGCGGTGCTGCCGGTCAGCAGCACCCGGGCCTGGCTGGACGCGTTTGCCGCGCTGGAGCAACTCGCGCCGAAGCGCATCGTGCCAGGCCATGGCCGGTTGACCGACCTGGCCACGGCGCATGCGCAGACCCGGGCCTATCTGCAAGCCCTGCGCGCGCACATGAAGCATGCTGTCGCGCAGGGCACCGATGTCAGTGAGGCCGTGAAGTCGTTCAATCTGGCGCTGTTTCGGCATTTGTCGAGCGCCACGGAATTGAACCCTGGCAATGCGAGCCGAACCTATCTTGAGGTCGAGCGCGAGTGACCTGGGGGTCCGATAGCGCCCCATCGAAGGATCGGCTACTGGGCCGCATCCGTGATCGGTCGAAGCCACGCGGCGGGGTGCCGGCCGTTGTCGGCCTGCTCGCGTCCCTCGTCCTGCATGCGCTGGTGTTCGTCGGGGCCTTCACCCACCTGGGTGCGCCTGCGGACAAGGCGGACCTGCCTGCGCGCGAACCCATGGTCACCGTGCTGACCATCCGTCCGCACGAGCCCGAGCCGTCCAAGACCGAGCGCCAGCTACCGCGCCGCAAAGGTGATGCGTCTGCGCTTCCCGCAGCCCCGATTCCGGCGCCGGAGGTCTCCTCGGTAATCGTGCCGGCCACCCCGCGCGAACCGGCATCGATGGCCGCGCCGCCCGCGCCCACGGCTGCGGAATGGGCCTTCGCATCAACGTACAAGCTCAAGAACAGCAAGGGCTACCGCTACACATGGGGACAGCAGGTGCGCAGCATGATGGGCACAGCGGTGGAAGGTCCCGACCTGGGCATGGTCCGGTTCCGGGTCGAGATCGCACCTGACGGCACCCTGACCCGGCTTGAGACGCTGTGGTCCACCTCACCGGTTGCCGAGCGACTGGCCCGCCAGGCCATCGATAACATGCCGCGCTGGCCATCCACGCCGACCGGCAAGCCCTTGATCTTCGAGAAGACCATCGCGTTCTCGCCCTTCGCCTCGGACGGACCGCCGCTCTACAAGGACGATTGCCAGCCCGATCCGCCGGTGTTCAGGAATCCGTTCGCATGGAATGGATCGTCAGCGTCTGTCCAGGCCCAGCCTGCGCCGGCGCCCGACGAGCTAGACCCCCAGGCACTGGAGGACTGCCTTAAGCAGTTGCCAAGGGACTCGATCGAGGCAGAAACCGCGAGCGATCAGCGCCGAATGGAGCAATGGGGCTGGCGTTCCGGCCAACCTGGGCGCTGAGAAGCCAGTCCGGCCTGCAGGTGCGCAGAGGCGAGAAGCCCAGGACCTGATCGAGATCAGTGTCGATGGGCGTGGTGCGCATCGGGCGTGTGTGGGTGTGCATGCCGAACGGGCTCGTGCCGGTGCCGATGACTGTGCTCGCCTTCCGGCGCTGGATCGTGCGAGTGGTCGTGGTGCCCGTCGTCGTGGCGGTGCGCGTGCTCGTGTTCCAGCGCCTCGTGGTCATGCTCGTGGCCGTGCGACTCCGCCAGGTGCAGCACCACCCCGGCCAGCATCAGCACGCTGCCCAGCACCATCAGGCCGCTGGCCGGGCGGTCGCCCAGCGCAACCGCCAGTGCCGCGCCGATGAAGGGCGCAAACGCGAACACCGAGCCGGTGCGCGCGGCACCGAAGGCACGCTGCGCGAGCAGGTAGAAGCGCAGGCTCAGGCCATAGCCGGTGGCACCCACGGCGAACAGCGCCAGTGCCGCACCGGCTGCGGGCAGGGGCTCGCCGAAGGCCACCGCCAGCAGCGACGTCGCCGTGGCGCCCAGCATCGCCTTGGCCATCACCACCTGGCCGGGGTCGCGCTCGGCCAAGGCGCGCGACAGGGTGTTGTCCACGCCCCAGGCTGCGGTGGCCAGCAGCACGGCCAGCAGCCCCCAAAGCTGAGCACCTCCCGCGCGTCCCTGGTCCAGCACCAGCACCATGCCGCCGGCCAGCAGCAGCGCCATGGCCGTCCAGACGCGTCCGTCCATGGTCTCGCGGTACAGCCGCCAGGCCAGCACCGCGGTGAACAGCGCCTCCAGGGTCAGCATCAGCGAGGCGCTGGTGCCGCTGGTGTTCTGCAGGCCCCAGGCCAGCGCCACCGGGCCGACGACGGCGCCGAAGCCGGCCATCGCCAGCAGGCGCGGCAGGTCGCTGCGCTGCAGCCGTGCCTCGCGCTCGATGCGCTGCCGCGACACCAGGCCCACCGCCGCGGCGCCGGCATACAGCAGCGCCGCCGTGCTGAACGGCCCGAGGCCCGCGCCGAACTGCTGAACCAGCGGCGTGCTGATGCCGAACAGCGCCGCCGCCAGCAAGGCGAGCAGGCCCCCGCGCAGGGCCGGCAGGGTCGTGCCAGGCGTCCGCGCCCCGTTCATCGGACCGCCACGTCGCCGACCAGCCGGGCCTTGAGCGCCCGCTCGCGCGTCGCCGTCTCCGGCTCGGAGGCCCATTCGTACGTGCTCTTCCAGGACCAGACCATGCCGTCGATCCGCACGAAGCGCACGTCCCCCGCCTTGCCCTCCACGGTGACGTCCTGGCGCTGGCCTTCGAACTCGAATGCGATCTTATGCGAGCCGGGTTTCAGCTTCATCCGGACCATGGTGTCGGGCAATGTGTCGACCGCAGTCCCGCCGTCGGCCTGCACCTTCACGAAGTTGCGCCCGTCGCCCCAGTTGCGCCGCACGACATACACCGTCAGCGCGTTGGGATCGGGGGCAAACCGCTTGGCTTGGGCGTCCGCATTCAGGCTGGGGACGGGCGTGCTGGTGCACGCGATGACCCGGCCCTTGTTGGTCTTGTGGCAGTGAGGCAGTTCCGCCGCCGGGTCCGGCGGCGGCGGAGTGGCGCAGCCGGCGAGCATCGCGGCGACCGCCAGCAGCGCGAACAAGGGAAGGCGAGGGGTCTTCATGATGGGATCTCCAGGCTTGACGGTGAGAATGATCCTTGATCGACGCAGTGGTCCACGTCGGTCCCGCTGCCTGGGTGTCGATCGGCTTCTTTCATTCAGTCTTCGGCCAGCTTCCAGATCAGGTGCGCGTCCACCCACAGGCGGTAGCGCGCCCGCAGCGCATCGATGCGCGCCTGCAGCGCGCCCAGCGCGGCATCGAGCGACTGGCGCCGGGCCAGCAGGACACCCTGGATGTCGCCTTCGCCCAGCGCGTAGGCGCGCTGCGAGAGACGGGCGTTCTCGCTGCTGGCGGCCAGGGCGGCCTCGGCCGCCTTCCAGCGCTCGATGCCGCCGCCCGCTTCGGCCAGGGCACCCGCGATCTCCATCTCGAGCTCTCGCCGTTCGGCTTCGAGCGCATCGCGCGCGGCGTCCGCCTGCTGCAGCGCTTCCCGGGACTGCGCCGCCCGGTACGTGCCACCCAGCGGGATGCTGAGGCTGATCCCCACGACGCGTTCGGCGCGCGAGGCCTCGTAGCCCGCATGCACCCCGATCGTGGGATCGGCCGTGCGGTCGGCCTTCGCCCGATCCGCCGTCGCGACCGCACGCTGCATCGCATGCTCGGCCATGCGCAGCGAATCGCTCTCCGACACGATGCGCTCGCGCCAGGCGGCCGCGTCTCGGTCCAGCGGCAGCGGTTCCGACAGCGTCGCCGGTGGCGCCAGCTCGACGCCGGGGAAACGCGCCGCAAGCCGGGCGCGCGCCTTGGCCAAGTCCGTGGCGGCATTCGCTGCCTGGCGCTGAACCTCGGCGAGGTCGGCCCGGGCCGCGTTCTGCTCCAGCATCGACGCATCGCCGGCCTTGCGGCGGCTGCTCGCCGCCTTCAGGTTGGACTCGGCCACCCCGAGCTGGTCCTGCCACAGGCGCTGCGTGTGCTCGGCGGCCAGCCAGTCCATCCAGCCTTGCAGCAGGGTGCGGGCGCTTTCGTGGCGCGCCTCGCCGACACGCGCTTCGCCCTCACGCACCAGCGCTTCGCCGATGCGCCGGTCGATGCCCGCCTTGCCGCCGATACGCACCGAGCGCTCCACGCCGGCCTGCCAGTCCTGCGTCGAGGCGTCGCCGCTGCGGTAGCTGCGCCGCTGGGCCATCGCCTTGGCAGTCCACTCGTGCGGCCCCGTCTCCAGCATCGAAGCGCGCTCGCGGGCCGCCGCCAACTCGCGTCGAGCGCGGGTAACGGTGGGGTCCGCATCGATGAGTCGGGCGGCCACCGTGTCGCTGGGCAGGTCGACGGGAGCGGTGATTGCGGCCCAGCTCATGCCTGCCGTTTGGGCCTGGGCCTGCGCCACGGCAGAACCCGCAAGCAGGATCGGACCCACGGCCAGCAGTTGCATGAACGCCAGGAATCCGCGCTTCATTGCACTTCTCCTTCCAGCGTCAGGGGGTGCGCCCAATAGCGCAGCCCGGTGCCGCGGAACTCGCGTTTCAAGGCCTCCAGCAGTCGGTTCATTTCTTCCTCGTTCACGATGATCTGGACCTGCGCCGCGGCGCTGCGGCCCATCACCTGTTCGATGTTGTTCAGGCGCCCATGCGCCGTGCCGTGGCTGAACACGGGCACGCTGGTGAAGACCTCATTGCCCGCGGTGCCCAGCAGCAGGTCGATGAGCTTCTCCTCGATCGATGGCGGCACGATCAGCGTCAGGGCGTGTTTGGCGGCGTGGGTGTGTTCAGCCATGATCGACTCGGGGCTCAGCCCCCTCCGGTTGTGCACCGCGGCCGTGGCCGAAGCGCAGGTACATCGCGGGCAGCAAGCCGAGCGTCAGCGAGGTGGCGGTGATCAGGCCACCGATGACGACGATGGCCAGCGGGCGCTGGATCTCCGAGCCCGGCCCTTCGGCGAACAGCAGCGGCACCAGGCCGAATGCGGTGATCGAGGCCGTCATCAGCACCGGCCGCAGCCGCCGCATCGCGCCCTGCGTCACGGCATCGACGAGCGACATCCCTTCTGCATGCAGCTGGTTGAAGTAGCTCAGCAGCACCACGCCGTTGAGCACCGCGATGCCCAGCAGCGCGATGAAGCCCACCGACGCCGGCACCGACAGGTACTCCCCGGTGAGCCAGAGGGCCACGATCCCGCCCACGAGCGCGAACGGGATGTTCGACAACACCAGCAGCGCCTGCCGCACCGAGCCGAAGGTGGAGAACAGGATCAGGAAGATCACGCCCAGCGACACCGGCACCACCAGCGCCAGCCGCGCCGAGGCGCGCTGCTGGTTCTCGAACTGGCCACCCCAGGTGATGCGATAGCCCGTGGGCAGCTTCACGGCCTCCGCGACCTTGGCCTTCGCCTCTTCGACGAAGCCGACCAGGTCGCGCCCCGTCACGTTGGCGATGACCACGCTGTAGCGGCTGCCCATCTCGCGGTCGATCTTGACCGGCCCGCTGGCGCGCTCCAGCCGCGCCAGTTCCTGCAGCGGCACGCTCTGGCCGTCGGCCGTGGCCACCGTGAGGGCTGCGAACTCGGCCGGCGAGATGCGCACCGCGTCCGGGCCGCGCAGCACGATGGGGATGCGGCGGTTCCCGTCGATCACCTGGCCGGCCCGCTGGCCCTCCACCTGCACGCGCAGCGCGTCCTGCACGTCCTCGACCGACAGCCCGTAGCGGCCCACCGCGAGGCGGTCGACGATGACGCGCAGGTACTGCACGCCGTCGTTCTCGACCGTGTAGACGTCCTGGTTGCCCGGCACCTGCTTCATCAGGCCCTCGACCTGCTTGGCCAGGCCGTTGAGCGTGTCGAGGTCGGGGCCGAACACCTTGATCGCCACGTCGCCGCGCACGCCGATGATCATCTCGGACACGCGCATGTCGATCGGCTGCGTGAAGCTGTAGGCGATGCCGGGCAGCTGATCCAGCACCTTGCGGATCTTGTCCTGCAGTTCCTCCTTGGAGGCGACCTGCCAGTCCTTGCGCGCCTTCAGCACCAGGAAGGTGTCGGTCTGGTTCAGGCCCATCGGGTCCAGGCCGATCTCGTCGGAGCCGGCGCGCGCGACGACGCCGGTGATCTCGGGGATCTGCGCCATCAGCGCCTGGTGGACCTTCAGGTCCAGCGCCGCCGTCTCCTCCAGGCTCACCGACGGCAGCTTCTCGATGCCGACGATGATGTCGCCCTCGTCCATCGCCGGCATGAAGGTCTTGCCGACCTGCGTGTAGACGGCGCCGGCGCCGACCAGCAGGGCCAGCGCGCCGGCATAGAGCAGCTTCTCGTGCCTCAGCGCGAACTGCAGCGCGGGCGCGTACATCCGAGCCAGCTGGCGCGGCAGCCAGGGGTCCTGGTGGCTGGCCTGGCGCAGCAGGTAGGACGACAGCACCGGGATGATCGTCAGCGACAGCAGCAGCGACGCCGCCAGCGCGAAGACGATGGTCAGGGCGACCGGCACGAAGAACTTGCCTTCCAGGTCCTGCAGCGTCAGCAGCGGCAGGAACACCACGACGATGATCAGGATGCCCGCGGCCACCGGCGCCGCCACCTCGCGCACGGCGCGGAACACGATATGCAGCTTCGGCAGCTTGTCCTTGTTGGTGTCGTGGCTCATGTGCTGGACGATGTTCTCGACCACCACCACCGCCGCGTCCACCAGCATGCCGAGCGCGATCGCCAGGCCGCCCAGGCTCATCAGGTTGGCCGACATGCCGGCCCAGCGCATCAGCACGAAGGTGGCCAGCGCCGCGAGCGGCAGCACCACCGCCACCGACACGGCTGCGCGCAAGTTGCCGAGGAAGGCGCCGAGCAGGACCAGCACCAGCGCGGTGGCTTCGAGCAGGGCCTTCGACACCGTGCCGACCGCCGTCTTCACCAGCGCGGCGCGGTTGTAGAAGACCTTGAGCTCGACACCCTGCGGCAGCGTCGGCTTGATCTCCTCGAGCTTGGCGGTCACACCGTCGACCACCTTCTGCGCGTTGGCACCGGCCAGGCCGAGCACCAGGCCCTGCACCGCCTCGCCCTTGCCATCCTTGGTGACGACGCCGTAGCGCGTGACGCTGCCGTCGCGAACCTGGGCGATGTCGCCCAGGCGCACAGCGGAGCTGCCACTGCTGCCGCGCTTGACCACCAGCGCACGCAGGTCCTCGGCAGCACGGATGCTGCCCTCGGTGCGCACCAGCAGCACCTCGTCGCCTTCGCCGAGCCGGCCGGCGCCGTCGTTGCGATTGTTGGCCTCGATCGCGGTGCGCAGCTGCGTCATCGACAGGCCGAGTGCAGCCATCTTCACCGGATCGGGCACGACCTCCACGGCGTGCACCTTGCCGCCCAGCGCATTGACGTCGGCCACGCCGGGCACCGAGCGCAGCGCCGGCCGGATCACCCAGTCGAGCAGGCTGCGCCGCTGTTCCAGCGTCATGCCCGGCGCCTCGACCGTGAACATGAACATCTCGCCCAGCGGCGTGGTGATGGGCGCAATGCCGCCCGTGATGCCCGAAGGCAGGTCGCCGACGATGTTGTTCAGCCGCTCAGCCACCTGCTGGCGCGCCCAGTACAGGTCGGTGCCGTCCTGGAAGTCGACCGTCACGTCGACCAAGCCGTACTTGGTCACCGAGCGCAGGATGCGCTGCTTCGGGATGCCCAGCATCTCGACCTCGATCGGCACCGCGATGCGGCTCTCGATCTCCTCGGGCGTCATGCCCGGCGCCTTCATGATGATCTTCACCTGCGTGCTCGACACGTCGGGGAAGGCGTCGATGGGCAGCGAGCGGAATGCGTACCAGCCGAAGCCGGCCAGCAGCACGGCGGCCAGCAGCACGAACAGGCGCTGCGTCAGCGCGAATTGCACGAGGCGGTTCACTTGTCGCCCCCGCTCTTGCCCTGCCACGCGGCCTTCAGCGCGATGACGGAGGTGGTGGCCACCTCCTGCCCGGGCTTGAGCTCACCGCTGACCTGCACCGAGCCACCGGCGCTCGACACCACGCTCACCGGCCGGGCCGCGAAGCCCTTGTCGGTGCGCACGAAGACGTAGGCCTGGTCGTCCTGCCGCGCCACCGCCGCCAGCGGCAGCGCCCAGCCGGCGTTGGCGGCGTTGGTGGCAAAAGGCACGCGCGCCTGCACCACCTCGCCCGGCCGCAGCCGGTCCGCGCCGCGCGTGACACGTCCGCGCAGCGTCACGGTCTGGCTGTCGCTGACCACGGCGGCCACCGACAGCGACGTGGCGATCGCGTCGCGGCCCACGACCTCGATCGTCGCGGTCTTCGGCAGCGCGACGCCCTGGCGGTCGGCCGGCATCGCGATGTCGAGCCACAGCGTCTGCAGGTTGCCCAGGCGCAGCAGTGCATCGGCCTCCTGCACACGTTGGCCGGGCTTGATGTCGATGCCCAGCACCAGGCCGGCGGCGCGCGCGCGCACCACCACGCCGTCCTGCAGGGTGCCGCCGGCCGCGACGCGCTGGATGGCCGCGTCGTCGATGCCGGCCAGGCGCAGCGCCGCTTCGGCCTGGCGCTGGCGCGCGGCATCGTCCTGCGCCGCGGCCTCGGCCTCCTGCACGCGGCGCTCGGGGATGATGCCCTCGGCCAGCAACGCCTTCTCGCGCGCCAGCGTCTTCTGCGACAGGCGCGCCCGGTTGGCGGCTTCGAGCAGCTTGAGCTGCATCTCGCCGAACTGCGGGCTGTTCAGCCGCAGCAGCGGCTGGCCGGCCTTGACGGCCTGTTGCTCGCCGACGAGCAACTGATCGACCACGCCTGCCACCGGTGCGCTGACCACCTGTTCCTGCCCCGGCGGAAGCGTCACCTTGGCTGCGTAGGCCATGCCGGCAATGGCGGCCGGTTGTTCGAGCTTGAGCAATGTGACGCCAAGCGTCTTCATCTGCGCGGCCGAGACGGCAAAGTCGGCCTTGGGTTCGGCGGCAAAGGCGGGCGCCAGCAGGGCGTTGCTCAGGCCAAGGGAAAGGCAGACAGCGACGCGCAATGCGCCGCGTGAGCGAAGATGGGCAGGCATAGGAACTCCACGGACAGAAGGCCTTGCCCCGATGGCAGGGGCAAGTCAAACGCAGCGCGGGCGGCGCTGCGGCGGGCTTCAGGCGTGGAGGGGCGGCGCCCTGCCGTGGGGCGGCAGGCTCTTGAAGACACTGGATCCGGCACCTTGCCGGTCTGGTGGCCAGACAACGGCCGGCGCAGGCCCAGGTGCCCACAGCGCCGGAATCAACCACGCGACAAACGTGGCCAGCGATTCGTCCGGCGCAGGCTCAGTGGCGGTGGATTCGGCCGCACTCCGCAAGGCCGCGATCGAGTGCGAGATGCCGGTTGCCTCGTGGGCGTCGATATGGGCGAGAACGTCGTCGTGGTCCGCATCGAGCACATCGCCCGGATGATCCGCGGGTGCCGAAAGGGCACCGCCGACAGACCACTCTCCGTCGTGGCGGTGTGCATGCAGGGGCGAAGTGACCAGATCGACGGCCAGCACGGCGACCAGCAGCCAGCTCAGCACCAGACGCACCAGTGCAACCGCGTTGCAGGGGCGCGGAGGTCTGGGCTTCGGGACTGACGATGTCATTGAATGTGCGGGTCAGGGCGGTAGATCAGACGGCTCAGAGGTACTTGGTGATGGCCTTGAACTCGCCCAGCACCCGCCGGGATGCGCCGGCAGGGGTGCCCAGGCTTTGGTCAAGGCAATGATCAATGTGGTCGTGAATGAGTTGCTTCTTCGCGGCAGCGATGGCCCGCTCGACAGCGTGCAACTGCTGCGCCACGTCGAGGCAGGCACGATCTTCAGACAACATGGTGATGACGTTCTGCAGATGACCGTGGGCACGCTTGAGGCGCTTTGCGACGGGATCATGCGAGACGTGGACGGCTGTTTCTACCATGTATCGATCCTATCCTGGTGGACAGGATCTTGGGCAATTGATTTGCCAGGTGCAGCATCAAAGTGCCGCACCCGAAAAACGAAGGCACCGTCGGGCACGACGCCGCCGCGGCTCAGCGCACCGTGAACCGCACAGTGATCGCCTTCGCGGCAGGTGTGACCAGTGTGGCGACGGCCTTTGCGCCCTTGGCCAGCTTCAAGCCCTTGGCTTCAAGCTTGTCGCCTGCCACCACCAGATCGGCCTCCGACTTTTCTGTGCCGTTCAGCACGGTGAGCTTGCCCTTCAGGCCCGTGGGCGCCATCGGCTTGCCATGGTCCTCGACGTAGATGACGGCGCCATCCGGCGAGCCCACCAGTTCGAACGACAGGTCGCTTGACGTCGCCACCACACCGCCGTGCTTGGCGGGGCCACCGCCATGCGCGAACGCGGTGTTGAAGGACAGGGCTGACAGTCCCAGCACGACCACGGTCAACAGTTTCTTCATCATCACTTCAATCTCCTTCAAGGGTGCAGCGCACTGGAACAGGCGGCGCCGCCAAGCCTGATTTCAACTCAGTAGGCTTCCTGGGTGGCGGGAGCGCCCTGCGGCGCGTCAGGCTCAGGCTGCGTCAACCGCTTGGTGGCCTTCTCGCCGAACAGCCAGAAGAGCACTGGTGTGAGCAAGGTGTCGAGCAAGGTCGAACTCACGAGGCCGCCGAAGATCACCACCGCCACCGGGTGCAGGATCTCCTTGCCCGGCGCGTCGGCCGCCAGCAGCAGCGGTGTCAATGCAAAGGCCGCCACCAGCGCCGTCATCAGGACGGGCGTCAGCCGTTCCAGCGAACCGCGCACGATCATCGATTGCGAGAAGCTCTCGCCCTCGAACTTGCACAGGTTGATGTAGTGGCTGATCTTCAGGATGCCGTTGCGGGTGGCGATACCCGCCAGCGTGATGAAGCCCACCATCGACGCCACCGACAAGCTCACGCCTGCGATCCACATCGCCACCACCGAGCCGATCAGTGCCAGCGGGATGTTGGCCATGATGATGCCGGCCAGCACGACGGATTGATACCGCGAATAGAGCACCAGGAACATCATCGCCAGCGACACCACCGACAGGCCAGCGATCAGCCGAGTGGCCTGCTCCTGGGCCTGGAACTGTCCCTCTAGGCTCACGAAGTTGCCGGGTGGCAAGGGGGTCTTGTCGATGATGCTGCGGATGTCCCTGATGACCCGCCCCATGTCGCCGCCGTCGGTGTTGGCGTAGACGATGATGCGGCGGCGCCCGTTCTCACGGCCGATCTGGTTCGGTCCGTCGGTCTCTTCCACCGTGGCGATGCTCGACACCGGGATGCGGCCGGCAGGCGTGTCGATGAGCGTGCGCGCCAGGTCCTGCGGGCTGCGCTGGTTGTCGGGCAGGCGCAGCACCAGCTCGTAGCGGCGCGGGCCGTCGACGATGTCTGCCCCGTGGGCGCCATCGGTCAGTGCCTTCAGCACGCGGATGGCCTCGCCCGGCGCAAGCCCCATCTGCGCCGCCTTGCGGTGGTCCAGGCGCACGGTGATCTGCGGGATCAGCACCTGCTTTTCCACGGTGAGGTCGACGAGCCCCGGCACGCCCGCGAGCTGTCCGCGCATCTGTTCGGCCAGCCCGCGCAGTGTGTCGGTGTCGTCGCCGAAGATCTTCACCGCGATCTGTGCCCGCACCCCCGACAGCAGGTGGTCCAGCCGGTGGCTGATCGGCTGGCCGATCGTCGCCTGCGCCGGCAAGGTCGACAGCCGGTCACGGATGTCGGCCATGATGGTTTCGCGGTCGCGCTCGCTGCGCTTCAGGTCGACATCGATCTCGGCCGAATGCACGCCCTCCGCATGCTCGTCGAGCTCGGCGCGCCCGGTGCGGCGTCCCACCTGCGTCACCTCAGGCACCTGGCGGATGAGCGTTTCGGCGACCGCGCCGATGCGGTTGGATTCGGCCAGCGACGTGCCCGGCTGCATCACCAGGCCCAGCACCAGCGAACCTTCGTTGAAGGCCGGCAGGAAGGCACGCGGGAACAACGGCACCGTGACTGCAGCCCCGGCCACCGCCAGCACGGCCAGACCGATCAGCAGCTTGGCACGGCCGAAGGACCAGGTCAGGAGCTTGGTGTCCTGGCGCTTGAGCCACCCGACCAGCGGACTGTCGCCGTGGTCCATGCGCTTCATCGTCGGCAGCATGTAGTAGCACATGACCGGCGTGACCGTCATCGAGACGAGCATCGACGCGAGGATGGACACGATGTAGGCAATGCCCAGCGGCGTGAAGAGCCGCCCCTCGATGCCCGGCAGCGCGAACAGCGGCACGAAGACCAGCACCACGATGACGGTGGCATAGACGATGCCCGAGCGCACCTCGACACTGGCACTGCGAACGACCTCCAGCACGGACAGCGGGTTGCCGGCCGTCTTGTTCTGCTTCAGTCGCCGCAGGATGTTCTCGACATCGACCACCGCGTCGTCGACCAGTTCGCCGATGGCGATCGCCAGGCCGCCGAGCGTCATCACGTTGATCGACTGACCCAGCCACTGGAACACCAGCGCCGTGACCGCCAGTGAAAGCGGGATGGCAACCAGCGAAATCACCGTCGTGCGCACCGACAGCAGGAAGGCGAACAGCACGATCGCGACCATGATGGCGCCGTCGCGCAGGGCTTCGGCCACGTTGCCGATCGAGGCTTTGATGAAGTCTGCCTGGCGGAACAGCACGCGGGGCTCGGCCAGTCCCTTCGGCAGCCCTTGCTTCAGCTCGGAGAGTGCCGACTCGATCTGCGCCGTGAGCTTGACCGTGTCGGCATCGGGCTGCTTCTGCACGCTGATGACCACCGCCGGCAGGCCGTTGTAGCCCGCGTCGCCGCGCTTCAAGCCCGCGGCGAAGGAGACGGTGGCCACCTGTTCCAGCAGGATGGCGCGGCCGTCTTTCCAGGCCACGGCAATGCCGCCCAGGTCCTCGGCGCGATTGGTACGGCCCAGGTGGCGGATCAGGTACTCGCGGCTGTTCAGGTCGATGAAGCCACCACCAGCGTTGCCGGCGTAGCCTTTCAGCGCTTGCTCGACCTGGGTCAGCGAAACCCCGAACTGCGCAAGCCGCGCGGTATCGGGCGCGACGCGCAGCGTGCGCACCTCGCCCCCGATGGGGATGACCTGGGACACGCCGGGAATCGACAACAAGCGCGGGCGCAGCACGAAGTCGGCGTACTCGCGGGCCTGCATCGGCGTGGCGACCGGCGCCTTGCCATCACCCGCGATGAGAGGCAGCGCAACCAGCATCACCTCGCCCATGATCGATGACACCGGCCCCATCACTGGCGTGATGTCGCCGGGCATCTGCGTCCGCACCACGGCCAGCCGCTCCGCGACCAGCTGGCGGTTGCGGTAGATGTCGGTGCCCCAGTCGAACTCGGCATAGACCAGCGACAGACCCACGCCCGATGTGCTGCGCACCCGGGTCACCCTGGGCATGCCGTTGAGGGCGGTCTCCAGCGGAAAGGTGACGAGCTGCTCCACCTCTTCGGGCGCCATGCCACCGGCTTCGGTCAGCACGGTGATGAGCGGCTTGTTGAGGTCGGGGAAGACATCGACCGGCGTGCGCCACGCGGTCATGGCCCCATAGACCATCAACAGTGCTGCGACGGCCAGCACGAACAGGCGGTTGTGCAGGCTGTATCGAACGATCCAGTTGAACATGATCGTTTTCCGTTCAGCGGATCTGGGCGATCAAGGGTGCGCCCTGGACCACGACGCGGTTGTCCGCGCTCAGGCCCTGCGTCACCACCACGGTGTTCGCATCCAGCGGCCGGAACAGCACCGGCTGCGGGATGAAGCGCTCGGCGCCGGACTTGATCCAGACGATGGGCTCGTTGGACGGGTTGCGCACCACAGCCTGCGCCGGCAGCACCACGCCCTTGATGCGGTCCTTCGATTGCGCGATCACGGTGACCGGCTGGCCAATGGCAAGTGGCAAGGCCGTGCCCGGCTTGGATGCATTCACGGTGAAGGTGATCGGCAGCACCCCGTCGCGCATCGAGCGCGATGCACCCAGCAGGCGCAGCGCCACCTCAGGCATGCCCTGCAGCGACGCGCCGGCCACGCGCGCGGCCAGGCTGGCGTCGGCGGTGGTGGCCTCGACCAGCATGCGCGCCGGATCCACCACCTCGAACAGCACGTCACGCGGTTCGACGACCTGGCCGACGACCAGGTCGGCCCGCGCAATCACGCCGCTGATCGGCGCGGTCAAGGCTTCGCGGGATGCCAGGCTGCCGCCGATGCTGCGCTCGCGCTCGGCCAGGCTCGTCGCCTCGACGCGCGCTGCATCGATGTCTTTGCGGGGCACCGTGCCCTCCAGGCCTTCGAGGCGCTGCACACGCTGCTCGGCCAGTTGCCGCTGCGCCCGCAGTTCGGTCAGCTGGGCCTGCTGCGCACCAATTGCATAGGGCTCGGCATGGTGGCGCACGAACGCCAGCACATCGCCACGCTTCACGGCCTGGCCCGCCACCGGCAGGCCCTTGGGCCCGGGCTCGATGCGGCCCCCGTGCACGGCCTGCACGCGTCCGCTGGCGTTCGGGTCCATGACCACGCGGCCCGGCATCTCGACGGTGGCTGCGGCCTCCGTCTCCGGGGCCAGCACGGTGCGGATGGCCATGCGCCGCTGAGCGAGCTTGGGCACGTTGACGCTGCCATCGGGCAGGCGGGCCAGGCCCGAGGCGTTGACCGCCGCGCCGGGCGCGTCGAGGTGTTCGCCGTTGGGGCCGTGCGCGCCGGGGGCGGCCAGCGCGGGTGACAGCCAGAGCAGGCTCGCGGCCAGCGCCGTGACCGTGGCCGCGGCTCGCAGACTCTTTCGTGTCGCTTGGTGATGCGTCATCACAGGCCCCCCTGCAGCTTGCCCGTGTCGCGACGGCGCTGGCGCCACCAGGCGATGCCACCGATCAGACCCAGAGCCGCGACACCGGCGCCGATCCAGGCGGCGCGTTCCAGTTCGTGAGCATGCGCATCACCATGCCCATGGCCGTGGTCGTCGGTGCCGTGGGCGTGTCCGTGTTCGTTCTTCGCGGCGGTGGCGACAGCGCGGCCCGCGGCGTTCACCAGCGTGCCGTCGAGAAGGTCGCTGTCCTTGCCCGCCACCAGCGTGAAGACGATGCCGTGTTCGCCGGGCGCAGCCAGTGCCTTCAGCATGGCCGCGTCGGCGACTACGTAGTCGCCTTGCTCGGCGCGGAACGCGGCCACGGCCTTGAGCGTGCCGCTCTCGATTTCGAGCTTCGCACCCAGCACGGGTTCGTTGGTGGCAAAGCGGTCGACCACGATGGCCAATTCGCTGGCGCGCAGTTCGGCGACCAGTTCGAAGGTTTCCGACTTGGCTTCGACCCGCGGCAGGGCCGATGCGGCACGCATCGTGGTGGGGCCGTCCAGGTGCTCGCCATTGGGGCCGTGGGCGCCGGGTGCGGCCAGGGCGGAGGGGTTCGCGGCGAGCAGCAGCGTCGTGGCGGCTGCAGCCAGCAGGTGCTGCGGATGGCAGCGCTTGATCGTGAGGTTCATGGCAGGAGTCCGAGGGTTTGTTGGAGTCGGGCGCGGGCGAGGCCCAGCGCGGCAGTCTGGCGGGCGACGGCGTTGTCGGCCTGCCCGGCGGCGGCGAGCGCGCGCAATTGGTCCGGCAGCGACGTTTCGCCGGCGCGGAAGGACTTGTCGATCAGGCTCGCGCGTTCACGCAGCAGGCGTGCGCGGGCGGTCTCGGCTTCGAGTTGCGCCTCGGCAGCCCGCTGCGCGTCGCGTGCGGCAGCGATGTCGCTGTCCAGGCGCTCACGCAGGCGTTGCTCGTGGGTCTCGGCCACGTCCAGCTCAGAGAGTGCAGCGGCTTCCAGCGGCCGGTTTCGATCGTCGGTGCCGAAGGGCAGGCGAAGGCCGACGACCAGGCTGCCCTGGGAGGCTTCGGCCCGGCCGGGCGTGTCCTGCCGCACGCCGACGGTCAATTCGGGCGCGTCGCGGCGCGAGTGGCGCATCAGGTCCACGCGCTTGCGTGCCAGTTCCGTGGACTGTGTGGCGAGTTGCAGTTCCGGGTGGGCCGTTGCCGATGCAGGGACCCCGTCGGTGACTGCCTCTGCGGTCAAAACGGGCGCCACGGTCAGGCCCGTGAGCAGCGCCCAGCGGCCGCGTGCGGCTTGCAGACGTTGGGCCACGTCGGACTGCAGGGCGGAGGCCGCCAGCCGCTCGGCCTGGGCCGCCAGGGCGTCGGCTCGCGCCAGATCGCCGGCGCGCACTCGGCGCTCGACATCGTCGGCGAGTTGCTTCAGTGCCTGGGCCAGGGCGTCTGCCTGGGCAGCCTCGGCCTGCAATGCGGCCAGCTGCCACGCGGCTTCGCGGAGTTCACCGGCTAGGCGCAGGCGGGCCACCTGCTCGGCGGCCAGCGCCTGCGCCGCCGCAGCTTCGGCGGTGCCCGAGCGGGCTGCCCGCTGGCCAGGCAGCCACAGGGGAACGGCGACACCGACTTCGATCTCGCGCCTGCCGGCGTTGCTCTGAAGGCGATCGTTGCGGTGGCTCAACTCGATCGATGGAGGTGCAGCCCAGAAGCTGCCCGCTGCGGCGCGGTCTGCATCCGCGCGGCGCCGCTGGCCCTCGCTCTCGCGTGCGGCAACGGCGCGTTGCCAGGCGGCGTCCAAGGCTGATCGAAGCGTGACGCTTCCGGCGGACGAGCCGGCCGTCGCTGAGAGGGGGGCCTGGGCGGCGCCGGGTGATGTGGCCGGTTGGGCCCACGCGGGGCCGCCAGCCATGCCGCCCGCGATCGCGCAGGCAGACAGCCAGATGAAAGACTTCACGATGCTCCTGACGTTTCAACAGCCGAAACCGGCTGGACGCAAGTTCGGATCTCGCCAGGGGCGGATTCAGACCTGCGTGGGGTGCCGGTGCGGCGGGCCGGGCGTCCATGGGTGGACGCCCGCCGCGAAGGCGGGTCAGGAGCGGGACCGAGGTGGCCTGAGCGGGCCGTCAAGGGTGGGGTTGGGCACGAGGGTCTCGTGAAGGCTACCAGGAGCGGCCGAACCCAGGGGCGGGAAGTCGTGTGAGGCCGTGACCACGAGCGCAACCGTTGCACTCAGATGATCGCTGATGACGTGCTGCGCCGAAGCGATCGAGTCGTCCAGGTGGTAGGACCCATCATCATGGTGGTGGTGGCCTTCTTCCTGCCAATGCAGCGAAGCATGCTCCACGTCGGCCAGGGCGTTCGTCGTCGAGCCCGCGCGCGCCACGGACACCGTTTGCCAAAACATGGCAAACAGCATGACGAGGAGGACGGCGGAACGACCCATAAAGGCGGCAGTGTACTGAAGCAGGTTCCGGCCGGCGGAGACTGTGGGTTTCGCCTGCAGCGGGAGAGGTCATGGGTCACGGTCGCCAAGTTTCACAGTCGCGCGCAGGAGTAGCGTTCACGCGCATACCAGACCCGCGCAAGAGTGTATCGAGGTCTTGCTGGTCCCTGGCATCTTCGGCGCAGCGGCGTATCAGTGGGCGGTACCCAGCGCCGATCGATACAACGTGCCATTGGGGTTTGTGACTCAGTCCGATGCCAAGCTGCGGAAGATGGCTGAGTTTGCTCGGGCAGTCTTGGCGTCATCGCTCTACGGCTCAGGTCGGGGAAACGGCAGCACGCCCGACGAGCGCAGGTTCTGGTTTGGTGACGCGGTCGTGAGCGATTTCTCCTTCCTTGACCGCTATGCAACCCTGCGACAAGACGCGGTCGGCTGAAAGGCCGGCAGCGTGCTGGCGCGTCGCGACGGGATTCCCCTCTGCTGAGACCCTGGTCAAGTTGACATAAAC
>JAEUOZ010000016.1:0-37500 GCA_016790225.1 Rubrivivax sp. | reverse complement strand
CGCTCGACGAGCCGCTCGACCTCGTCCTTCGACGCGCCCTCGCGGTAGGTGAACTTGATGCCCATGCCGGGCTCGCGGCCGGTGTCGACGGCCTCGGTCTCGGTGACGATCCAGCTGACCTCGCCGATCAGCCGCAGCGGCTCGTCGAGCTTGGGCACGTAGAGCTTGAACACGAACTCGGTGCCGATCGGCAGCGGCCGGGTGGTGCGGATGAACGTGCCGCCGCGCGAGATGTTGCGCGTGTAGTCGGCGAAGAACGCGTTCTGGCGCTTGTACTCGACCTTGAGTTCGATCGGCGCCCGACCGTCGCCACGTTTCTCGCTGCCGCTTGCGTCGTCCATGCGGAACCCGCAGTGTATCAGCACGGTCGACCGGATGCTGGCCCCGCTCGCGCGCTTGCCGCGCTCCTTCGTGACCCGGCGCGCGCTGGGCTGGCTCGTCGCCGCGCTGATCGCGACGGTGCTGCTGGCGCGCACGCCGCTGTTCGGCGTGCTCGGCTACGAGCTCGCGCTGGCGATGGCGGCGTTCGGCTCGCTGTGCGGCCTCGACCTGGGCGCGGCGTGGATCCGCCGGGTCCGGGCCGCCGGTCCCGCGCCGCTGGGGCCGACGCTGGCGGCGGCGATCGCCGCGCCGGTGGCGATCGTCACGGTGCCGCTGGTGCTGCTGGCGGTGCGCGGGCTGTGGGTGCGGGTCTGCGATCCGTGGTTCGGGCTCGAGGCGTACCTGGCGCTGGCGCTGGCGTCGACGGCGCTGGCCGCCGGTAGCGGCGCGGCGGTCGCGCTCCTCGCCGGGCGCCGCCGCTGGCTGGCCCGGCTCGCCCCGTGGCTGGCGCTGGTGGCGCTGATCGTCGTCGGCGTCCACCGCTTCCGCAGCCAGCCGCCGGTGTTCACGTACTCGCCCCTGCTCGGCTTCTTCCCCGGCAACCTGTACGACGAGGACATCCGCCTGACCGCGGCGCTGGCGTGGGCGCGGCTCGAGCAGCTGGCGACGGTGGCGGCGGTGCTGGCGGCGATCGCCGCGCGCTACGACCGGGCGACGGTCGGCGTGCGCTGGCGCGGGACCGGGGTCGGCGTGCGGTCGGCGGCCGGCGCGGCGGCGGCGCTCGCGCTGGCGATCGCGCTGCGCGCCCAGGCCGGCCAGCTCGGCTACGCGATCGACGCCGGCGACGTCGCGGCGGAGCTGGGCGGCGTCCGCCGCACGCCGCACTTCATCATCTACTTCGATAACACCCCGGCGATCCGCGACGAGATCGACCTCATCGCGGCCGACGCCGAGTTCCGGCTGGGCCAGGTGTGCGCGCGGATCGGCGTGCCGGTCGACCAGGTCGGGACGATCCACGCGTTCTACTTCGCGACCGCCGAGCGCAAGGCCCGGCTGATGGGCGCGCGCCACGTCGAGATGGCCAAGCCGTGGCTGCGGCAGATCTACGTCACCCACGAGGCCTTCCCGCACCCGTCCTTGCGCCACGAGATCGCCCACGTCGTCGCCGGCCGTTTCGGCGACCCGTGGTTCGGCGTCGCCGCCCGTCGGGTGGCCGGGATGCCGGTGCTGGTGAACCCCGGGCTGATCGAGGGGCTGGCGGTGGCGCTCGACTGGCCGGGCAGCGCCGGCTCGCTGACCCCGCACCAGTCGATGCGCGCGCTCGAGCTGCTCGGCTTCGCGCCCGACCCGCGCGACGTGTTCTCGGTGAAGTTCATGACGCTGTCGTCGGCGCGCGGCTACACCGCGGCCGGCTCGTTCATGCGCTTCTTGCTCGACACCTACGGCCCGGCGCCGGTGCGCGCGGTCTACCGCTCGGGCGGCGACTTCGCCGCGGCGTTCGGCAAGCCCCAGGCGGCGCTGGTCGCCGAGTGGCGCGCGATGCTCGCGACCGTCGAGGTGCCCGCCGCCGACCTCGAGGCCGCGCGCGAGCGGTTCCGCCAGGGCGGCGTGTTCGATCGCCCCTGCCCGCACATGCTGGCGGCGCGCGAGGCCCAGGCCGGCGAGCGGCTGGCCCGCGGCGATCGGCGCGGCGCGATCGCGACGATGCGCGCGGTCTGCGCCGACGCGCCCGACGAGCCGGGCTACGCGCTCAGCCTGGCGGCGATGCTCACCGTCGGCGACGCCGCCGAGGCGGCCCAGGCCCGCGCGATCTACCAGCGGTGGGCGGCGCCGGCGCAGGGCGCGCCGATCCGCGCCAGCGCGCTCGAGGCCTTGCTCCGCCTCGACGCCATCGCGGGCGATCGCGCCGCGGTGCGGGCCGGGGTCGACGCGGCGCTGGCGCTGCCGCTCGACGACAACCGCCGCCGCACCTTCGAGGCGATCGACCAGGCGTTGACCGCGGGCCGCGCCAACGGCCCGCTCCTGCGCGGCTACTTCTTCGGGCCGGGCGACGACCTGGCGTGGGCGGCGATGGCGGTCGCGCTCGATCCCACCGATCCGTTCGCCCGGTACCTGCTGGCGCTGCAGCTGGCCGAGCGCGGGTTCAGCGCGCTGTCGGCGCGGCTGTTCGACAGCGCGCTCGCCGCCGGGCTACCCAGCCCGCGCTTCGTGCGGGCCGCGGGCCGCCGGCTGGTGGTCCAGGCCTGGCGCGCCGGCGACCGGGCCGCCCTCGATCACGCGATCGCGACGCTGGCCTCGACCGGGGTCGCGCTCGACCGCGCGCTGGCCGACGACTGGCGCGAGCGCCAGGCCGCCGCGCCGATCACAGCCCGCTGAGGAACTTCCACTTCTCGCCCGACCACTCGAGCACCAGCTCGTTCTGGTCGCGCTTGTCGGCGCGGCGATCCTGGCCGCGCGCGTCGATCACGGTGAAGCTGGCGTCGACCAGCGCCTCGACGCGGGCCACGCACCCCACCGGGATGTCGTCGCTCGGCGCGCAGGTGCTGTGCACGGTGACGTACTTCATCGCGTAGCGGATGTCCTTGGCCATGCGGAAGCGCCCGACCAGCACCTCCTTGAGCCCGTCGTAGCCGTAGTCGTCCTCGCCGGTCGGCGTGCCGCTGTCCTCGCTGTAGTTCTCGGAGGCCATCAGGAACAGCGCCTCGGCGTCGCCCTTCTCGACCGCGAGCCGGTAGGCCTCGACCGCCGCGAGCACGTCGCGGTTGAAGCGATCGTCGTTGATCCGGGTGCCGGGGATGGTCGACGAGCGCCGGGCGCAGCCTCCGCCGACAGCGGCGACCGCGACCAACGAGAGCAGCACGCGCGTTCCGGTGAGCGACATCGGGCCGGTATATAGCAAGGTCCGGGCCGCGTCAGCGATGGGCCAGGGCCGTCGACATCGCCGCGCCTTCGGGCGATCGCCAGAAGCGGACGCGTGCCAGAAAGGCACGATAGTCTTTGTCGGGGTTGTCAACCTGGCGAAGGTAGACGTCGGTGAGGCGGGTGATCGTGAAGCGGATCGCCGCGGCCAGCAGCTCGGGCCCGAGGGCGGCCCGGTCCGCGGCGGCCCACGGCGACGCCGCGCGGTGCGCCGCGACCAGGGCGTGGGCGCGAGCGCCATCGAGCCGCCCGTCGCGTCCGCCGGGCCAGCACCAGTCGTTGATCGCCACCGCCACGTCGTAGGGCAGCGATCCCGACGACGCCTGCTCGAAGTCGAGCACCGCGACGACCCGGTCGGCGCGCCACAAGACGTTGTCGCGGAACAGGTCGCCGTGGATGATGCCGTGGGTGGCGGCGCCGCGCGCGTCGGCGGCGGCGTCGACCTCGGCCACCGCGGCGACCAGCTCGGCGTGGACCGGCGCAAGCTCGGCCCGGCCGGCGGCGGCGATCGTCGCCAGGCGGCCGACGACGTCGGGCCACTGGTAGATGCCGGCGCGGCCGTGGGCCGGCCAGCGCGCCCGGGCCACGCGGTGGATCGCGCCCAGGGTCTGGCCCAGGGCCGCCGCGTCGGCGGCGGACACCGCGTCGGCGTCGCGGATCGCGCCGTCGATCCACGGGAACACGCTGATCAGCAGGCCGCGGTGGCGCAGGTAGCGGGCGCCGTCGACGACCAGCGGCACCGGGGTCGGCACGCCGCCGGCGGCGAGCGCCGCGACCAGCTCGGCCTCCCAGGCCACGTCCTCGTCGCGCTTGCCCTCGTTGACCCGCACGAACCAGCGCTCGGCGCCGCAGCGCACGCTGAAGTTGGAGTTGATCGTGCCCGCGGCGATCGGCGTGATCGCGGTGGGCGGCGGCAGGCCGGCGGCGCGCGCCACCGCCTGCGCGTCGGCGAGATCGAGGACGGTGAACGTGGCCACGGCGCCAGCATAGTGGATCGCGTCCGCGCTATCATCGCGCCGTGGACGATGCGCAGCGAGCCGCCCTGGCGGCCCAGCACCTCGACCTGCCGCGCCGCGTGGCGCGCGTGATCCACGCCCGCGTCCGCGATCACCTCGAGGTCGAGGAGCTGATCGCGCTCGGCAACCTCGGGCTGGCCGAGGCGGTCGATCGCTGGGATCCGTCGGTCGGCACCGGCTTCCGCGGCTTCGCGTACTACCGCGTGCAGGGCGCGATCCTCGACGGGCTGCGCCGCAACAGCAACCTGCCACGGCGGGTCTGGGCGCGGCTCACCGCGCTGACCGCCACCGCCGAGTACCTCGAGGCGGCCGCGACCCGCGACGCCGCCGCGCGCCAGCAGGCCGGCGCCGCCACCACCGCCGACAAGCTGCGCGAGGTGCAGGCGGCGTTGGGCGCGATCCGGACGATGTACCTGGTGTCGCTCGACGCGGTGGGCGACGACGCGCTGCCGGTCGAGACCCCGCGCGCCGACGAGGCCCTCGGGCGCCAGCGCCAGGCCGCGGCGCTGCGCCGCGCGCTGGCCAAGCTGCCCGAGCGCGAGCGCGCGCTGCTGACCGCGCACTACGTCGACGGCGAGACCCTGCTCGACGCCGGCGCCAAGCTGGGGATGTCGAAGTCGTGGGCCAGCCGGCTGCACGCCCGCGCGGTCGATCAGCTGCGCGCGCTGCTGGCGGCCGAGGAGGCCCCGCCCCGCCCGCCGCCCACGCCGCCGCCCCGCTGACGTCCGGTCAGAACTTGCCGGGCAGGTAGTCGAGCGCCACGTACAGGACGCCGTGGGCGAGCGTGAGGACGGCGGCGAGCCACAAGGTCGCGCGGACGCCGTCGACCTGCAGCCACTTCTTCTTCTGGAAGACGCGGACGGTGGCGATCAGGAACAGCAGGTTGATCACCAGCGGCATCGCGTAGCGCGCCACGTTGAAGGTCGCGAGGTTCAGCACCGGCCCGAGCAGCCAGTAGAGCCCGACGTTGAACACCGCGAACATGCCGGCCACCAGCGGCAGCGACCAGCGCGGCTCGATCTTGATCTTGGGGTTCTTGCGGGTCGCGAACCAGAACACCAGGGTGAAGGCCACCAGGCGGATCGCGATCTTGATCAAGAGCCACTGCATGGGGACAGCGTGCCACGTCTCGGCGGCGCGGGCGAGGTAGGCGCAGGGGCGCCGGGAGTGAGTGGGGGGAGTCGCGGACGATCCGGGGATCGGGGACGGGCTCGGGGACGGGATCCGGGACGGGATCGGGGACGGGATCCGGGACGGGATCGGGATCGGGATCCGGGACGGGATCCAGGACGGGATCGGGATCCGGGACGGGATCGGGATCGGGATCCGGGACGGGATCGGGGGACCGGATCCGATCGTGCGGGGCTCGCTGGGCCGATCCGGGCATCGGGGCCGCGATTGTAACCGCGACGGTCCGCCGCATCAGAATTTATAGCGATCTAAAGCTGTTACCAGATCGAGACAGCCGCGCGCCGTGATACTTGTCGCGCTTCGATTACATTCTTGCAGACATTTGTCCTAGGTCGATTACATTGATGTCATGGGCGATCGATCGAAGCGGCGCGACGGATGGGTGGCTGCCACCGGTCTGGTCGCGGCCTTCGCCGCGTTGCCCCTGCCCTCCCACGCCCACAGCGCCGAGCTGGCGTCGGTGCTGGCGGTCGGCGCGATCGCGGCGCTGGCCGGCTTCCGATGGGGCATCGCGGTGGTGGTCGCGGCCGAGGTGTTCCTGGTCGCGGCGGTGTGGCCGCTGGCGATCCTCGCGCGTCCGCCCAGCGTGGCGGCCCAGATCGCCGTGACCGTCGCCTGCCTGGGCGCGGTGCCGGGGATGGCGCGGATGCTGGGCGGCGCCGACGAGCTGATCGAGCTGCTCGGCATCACGCCGGGCCGCTGGCGTCGGCCGGCGGCGCGCGGCCTGGTCGCCGCGTCGGCGCTGATGCTGGCGTGGCCGGCGCTGGCCTGACCCCGGCGCCGCCGCGGCTCAGCCGACCCAGGCGCGCGCGCTGGCGAACATGTCGCGCCAGGCGCTGCGCGGCGATCGCTCGGGGTGCGGCATCAGGATCGTCACGCGACCGTCGGGCGTGGTGACGCCGGTGACGCCGTCGGGCGAGCCGTTGGGGTTGTGCGGGTAGCGGGTCGCGGGGCGGCCATGGCCGTCGACGAAGCCCAGCACCACCTGATCGGCGGCGGCCAGCGCGGCCAGGTCGCCGGGCGCGCGCTCGGCGGCGCGGCCCTCGCCGTGGGAGACCACGATCGGCAGCCGCGCGCCGACCAGCTCGCGGAAGAAGATCGACGGCGACGGGCGGACCTCGACCAGCGCGCGCCGGGCCTCGAACTGCTCGGAGCGGTTGCGCACGAACCGCGGCCACCGCGCGGCGCCGGGGATCAGCTCGTGCAGCGCGGCCATCATCTGGCAGCCGTTGCACACGCCGAGGCCGAAGGTGTCGGGCCGCGCGAAGAACCCGGCCAGCGCGGCGCGGGCGGTCGCGCCGTACAGCACGCTCTTGGCCCAGCCCTGGCCGGCGCCGAGCACGTCGCCGTACGAGAACCCGCCGACGGCGACCAGCCCGCGGAAGCCGGCGAGATCGAGGCCGGCGTGCAGGTCGGTCATGTGCACGTCGACCGCCTCGAAGCCGGCGGCGTCGAAGCCGTGGGCCATCTCGACGTGCGAGTTGCAGCCCTGTTCGCGCAGGATCGCGACCCGCGGGCGCGGGCCGGCGAACGACCGCCGCGGCGGCGGCGCCACCGCCACCTCGACCAGGCCGGGATCGTCGGGATCGATCCGCACCGCCTGCTCCTCGTCGGCGCAGGCCGGATCGTCGCGCAGCGCCTGCATGCGGTGGGTGGTCTCGGACCAGATCGCGCGCAGGTCGTGGCGCGATCGATCGAGCAGCACCGCGCCGTCGGCGCCGGTCACGCGGATCCGCTCGCCGGGCCGCGCGGTGCCGACGATCCACGCGTGGTCGCCGCCCATCGCGCGCCGCAGCTCGTGGGCGTCGTGATCGGACGCCACCGCGACCACCGCGCCCGGCACCTCGGCGAACAGCGCGGCCAGCGGATCGATGCCGGCCGGCACGCCCAGCTCGAGGGAGGCGCCCGACGCGAACGCCATCTCGAGCAACGCGACCAGGAGGCCGCCATCGGAGCGATCGTGGTACGCGAGGATCTGGCCGCGGTGGCCGTGGATCACCTCGACGAAGCGGCGCAGCGCCGCGGCGTCGACGTCGGGCGCGCGGTCGCCGAGCTGGCCGTAGGCCTGGGCCAGGCACGAGCCGCCGAGCGCGAACTCGGGGCCCAGCTCGATCGCCACCAGCACGACCGGCCCGTCGCCCAGCGGGAGCTGCGGCGTGCGCACGCCGGCCAGGTCGGGGACCGGCGCCGCGGCGGTGGCGACCAGCGTCACCGGCGCGACCACCGCGTGCTCGCCGGCGCCGTCGCGCCAGATCGTGCGCATCGACATCGAGTCCTTGCCGACCGGCACCGCGACGCCGAGCGCGATCGCGAACTCGCTGGCGGCCCGCACCGCGTCGTACAGCCGGGCGTCCTCGCCGGGCCAGCCGGCGGCGGCCATCCAGTTGCACGACAGCTTGACGTCGCCGAGCCCGGCGAACGGGGCCGCCACCAGGTTGGTGATGGCCTCGGCGATCGCCAGCCGCGACGCCGCCGCGGCGTCGAGCAGCGCCACCGGCGGCCGCTCGCCCATCGCCATCGCCTCGCCGGTCGCGCCGACGTAGTCGGTGGCGGTGACCGCGACGTCGCCGACCGGCACCTGCCACGGGCCGATCATCGGCTCGCACACCACCAGCCCGCCGACCGAGCGATCGCCGATCGTGATCAGGAACGTCTTGTCGGCGACCGCCGGCAACCGCAGCACGCGCTCGAGGGCGGCGTCGACGGTGACGCCGGCCAGGTCGAGCGGCGCGAACGCCACCGCCTCGCGGCGCACGTCGCGCACCATCCGCGGCGCCTTGCCGAGGATCACGTCGAGCGGCACGTCGACCGCGGGCGCGCCCAGGAGCGGATCGTCGACCCGCAGGTCGGCGGCCTCGGTGGCGTGGCCCAGCACCGCCCACGGCGCGCGCTCGCGGGCGCACAGCGCGGCGAACTCGGCCTCGCAGCCCGGCGCCAGCGCGACGACGTAGCGCTCCTGCGCCTCGTTGCACCACAGCTCGGCCGGCGCCATCGCCGGATCGCCCGACGGGATGGCGCGCAGGTCGAAGCGCGCGCCGCGCCCGCCGCCGTGGGCCAACTCGGGCAGCGCGTTGGACAGGCCGCCGGCGCCGACGTCGTGGATCGACAGGATCGGGTTGGCGTCGCCCATCGCCCAGCAGGCGTCGATGACCTCCTGGCAGCGGCGCTGGATCTCGGCGTTGTCGCGCTGCACCGACGCGAAGTCGAGGTCGGCGTGGGACGCGCCCTGCGCCATCGACGACGCCGCGCCGCCGCCCAGGCCGATCAGCAGCGCCGGGCCGCCGAGCACGCCGAGCGGCGCGCCGGCCGGCAGCGGCTGCTTGTGGACGTGGGCCTCGCGCACGTTGCCGATGCCGCCGGCGATCATGATCGGCTTGTGGAAGCCGCGGACCTCGGGGCCGCGGGGGCCGGGCACGGTGAGCTCGAAGGTGCGGAAGTAGCCGCCGATCGCCGGCCGGCCGAACTCGTTGTTGAACGCGGCGCCGCCGAGCGGGCCGTCGATCATGATGTCGAGCGCGCCGACGATGCGGTCGGGCTTGCCGTGGTCGACCTCCCACGGCTGGGTAGCGCCCGGCAGCCGCAGGTTGCCGACGGTGAAGCCGACCAGGCCGGCCTTGGGCTTGGCGCCGCGGCCGGTGGCGCCCTCGTCGCGGATCTCGCCGCCCGAGCCGGTGGCGGCGCCGGGGAACGGCGCGATCGCGGTCGGGTGGTTGTGGGTCTCGACCTTGAGCAGCACGTGGACCGGCTCGGCGTGGGCGCGGTAGACCCGATCGCCGTCGGGGAAGAACCGCTGGCCCGGGCTGCCGGCGAACACCGCCGCGTTGTCGCTGTAGGCCGACAGCACGCCGGCCGGGCTGGCCGCGGTGGTGGCCTTGATCAGCTGGAACAGCGAGCGGTCCTGCGCGACGCCGTCGATCACGAACTGGGCGTTGAAGATCTTGTGCCGGCAGTGCTCGCTGTTGGCCTGCGCGAACATCATCAGCTCCACGTCCGTGGGGTTGCGCTTCAGCCGGCCGGCAAAGGCGTCGACCAGGTAATCGATCTCGTCGTCCGACAGAGCCAGCCCGAACGCGCGGTTGGCCGCAGCCAGCGCCTCGCGGCCGCCGCCCAGCACATCCACATGGGCCATGGGCACGCCGCGGTGCTCGTCAAAGAGCGCGCGTGCCGCGTCGCGCTCGAAGCCCACGCTTTCGGTCATGCGGTCATACAGCAGCTCGGCCAGCGCCATGCGCTGGGCTGGCGTCAGCGGCTTGGGCCCGCCGAAGAGGCCGCCCTTGCGCTGCAGGCGGAACTCGACCACGCGCTCCACGCGCCGCAGCTGCAGACCGCAGTTGTGCGCGATGTCCGTGGCCTTGCTGGCCCAGGGCGAGACCGTGCCCAGGCGCGGCATCACCAGCACCAGATCCCCCGTGGCGGCGCCCGGGGCTGCGGCCTCGCCGTAGCTCAGCAAGGCCGCCAGCTTGTCATGCGTCGACTGGCTCAGCGGCTGTTCCGAGGCCACCCAGTGCACGTGCCGCGCGTGGACGGCCGTGACGGAAGGCTCGCAGGCCTGCAGGCGGGCCAGCAAGGCCTGCGTGCGAAAGGGGGACAGGGCGTTGCCGCCTTCGAAGGCGGTGAGGTGCAGGGTCGGATCAGGCATGCGCGGCCGGCTTGGGTGGCAGCCCCGCCCGGCGTTCGGCAAGAACGCTGCGGCAG
Organism: Rubrivivax sp.; assembly: GCA_016790225.1. Next base: position 27,358 of record JAEUOZ010000016.1, on the reverse strand, counting down.
GTCACGGAGCGTGGAGGAAGACCCGAGTTTACGAGGGGGTGGGATAATTGCCCCCATGACGATCACGCCCAAGACCTCGGCCGAAATCGAGGGGATGCGCCTGGCCTGCCGCCTTGCCAGCGAGGTGCTGGACTACCTCACGCCCTTCATCCAGCCCGGCATCACCACGCTGGAGATCGATCGGCTGGCCCATGAGTACATGACCCAGGTGCAGCAGACGACGCCGGCGACCCTCGGTTACCAGCCGCCGGGCTATCCGCCCTACCCCGCCTCGCTGTGCAGCTCGATCAATGACGTGGTGTGCCATGGCATTCCCGACGAGCGCCCGCTGAAGGACGGCGACATCGTCAACATTGACGTCACGGTGGTCAAGTACGGCTGGCACGGCGACAACAGCCGCATGTTCCTGATCGGCAGCCCGTCGATCGCCGCGCGGCGCCTGTGCGCAGTCAGCTTCGAAGCCATGTGGAAGGGCATCCTGAAGGTGCGGCCCGGCGCGCGCCTGGGTGATGTCGGCCACGCGATCCAGACCTACGCCGAGCACCACGGCTTCTCGGTGGTGCGCGAATTCTGCGGCCATGGCGTGGGCGCCCGTTTTCACGAAGAGCCGCAGGTGCTGCACTACGGTCGGCCCGGCACGATGGAGACGCTCGTGCCCGGCATGACCTTCACCATCGAGCCCATGATCAACGCCGGACGGCGCGACATCAAGGAAGACCGCAAGGGCAACCGCCCCTATGACGGCTGGACCATCGTCACGCGGGACCGTTCGCTCTCGGCCCAGTGGGAGCACACGGTGCTCGTCACCGAGTCCGGCTTCGAGGTGCTGACGCTGTCTGCGGGCAGCCCTGCCCTGCCGGATTTTGTGGTCGCGGCGGGCTACCAGATGCCAGCGCTCAGCGCCGCCTGAGGATGGACATGCGGGCCGCTCGCGCGGCCGCTTCGCCGATGCAGCAGCTTCGATCCCGGTTCCGTGACGGCAAGCGGGTGCTGATCGAGCACTTCGAGCACGCGCGGCCCTCGGCCACGGCGGCCACGCGCCTGCTGCGGGGCCTGGCGCGCCATGTCGATGCCAGCCTGCAGAGCCTGTGGGAGGCGCAGCCGATGCCCGGCGGCGCGGCCCTGGTGGCCGTGGGCGGCTATGGCCGCGGCGAGCTGTTTCCGTATTCCGATGTCGATGTGCTGCTGCTGCTGCCCGACGGTGCGGATCCTCTGGATGAGCAGGACACGCAGTCCATCGAACGCTTCATCACCGCCTGCTGGGACATCGGCCTGGAGATCGGCTCTTCGGTGCGCACCGTGAGCGAGTGCGCTGCCGAGGCGCAGCGCGACGTGACCATCCAGACCGCCATGCTGGAATCGCGCCAGGTCTGCGGCCAGCGCAAGACCTTCAATGCCTTCCGCGATGCGACCAGCCAGTTGCTGGATCCAGCCGCCTTCCTGCGCGCCAAGACGCTGGAGATGCAGCAGCGCCACGTCAAGTACGAAGGCACGCCCTACGCGCTGGAGCCCAACTGCAAGGAAAGCCCCGGCGGCCTGCGCGATCTGCAGGTACTGGTGTGGCTGTCGCGTGCTGCCGGCCTGGGGCGCACCTGGGCCGAGATGGCCGCCAAGGGCTTGCTCACGCCCTTCGAGGCCAGCCAGCTGAGCAAGCAGGAAGGCACGCTCAAGCTGATCCGCGCTCGGCTGCACGCGGTGGCCCGGCGCCGCGAGGACCGGCTGATCTTCGATCTGCAGACGGCCGTGGCCGAGAGCTTCGGCTACAAGCCCACGCGCGGCCAGCGTTCGTCCGAAGTGCTGATGCACCGCTACTACTGGGCGGCCAAGGCGGTGACGCAGCTCAACCAGATCCTGCTGCTGAACCTGGAAGAGCGCATCCTCGGCTCCGGCAATGCGCCCATGCGGCCCATCAATGCGCGCTTCCTGGATCGCGCTGGCATGCTGGAGGTCGCCCACGATGGCCTCTACGCCGAGAACCCGCACGCGATCCTGGAGACCTTCCTCGTCTTCCAGCAGACGCCGGGCATCAAGGGCCTCTCGGCGCGCACGCTGCGGGCGCTGTACAACGCCCGCAACCTGATGGATGGCTCGTTTCGCCGCGATCCGCTGAATCGTGAGCTGTTCATGGAGATCCTGCGACAGCCCGGCGGCATCACGCACGCCTTCCGGCTGATGAATCAGACATCGGTGCTCGGTCGCTACCTGTGGGTCTTCCGGCGCATCGTCGGCCGCATGCAGCATGACCTGTTCCATGTCTACACCGTGGACCAGCACATCCTGATGGTGCTGCGCAATGTGCGGCGCTTCTTCATCCCCGAACACGCGCACGAGTACCCGTTCTGCTCGCAGCTGGCTTCGCAGTGGGACGAGCCCTGGCTGCTGTACGTGGCCGCGCTCTTCCATGACGTGGCCAAGGGGCGTGGCGGCGACCACAGCGATCTGGGCGGCCGCGAGGCGCGGCGCTTCTGCCGCGATCACGATGTCTCGCGCCCGGATGCACAGCTGATCGAATTCCTCGTGCGCCATCACCTGACGATGAGCCGCATTGCGCAGAAGGAAGATCTGAGCGATGCCGAGGTCATCTCGGCCTTTGCACGCCTGGTCGGCAACGAGCAGCGCCTGACGGGCTTGTATCTGCTGACGGTGGCCGATGTGCGCGGCACCAGCCCGAAGGTCTGGAATGCCTGGAAGGGCAAGCTGCTGGAAGACCTCTACCGCCTGACCTTGCGTGCGCTCGGCGGTTCGCGTCCGAACGTGGACGCCGAGATCGAGTCGCGCAAGCAGGATGCGCGGCAGCTGCTGGCGCTGCATTCCGCACTGCCCGGCACGGAAGAGCCGCTGTGGAAGACGCTGGACGTGGGCTACTTTGCGCGGCACGACGCCGCGGACATCGCCTGGCATGCGCGCATGCTGTGGCGGCACCTGGACAGCCATGTGCCCATCGTGCGCGCGCGGCTGTCCTCCGTCGGCGATGGGCTTCAGGTGCTGGCCTATTCCCCTGACCGGCCCGATCTGTTTGCGCGCATCTGCGGCTATTTCGACAGCGCGGGATTCAGCATCCAGGACGCCAAGATCCACACCACGCGCGCCGGCTATGCGCTTGACACCTTCCAGGTCGTCAGCACGCTGCTGGGCCCGGATGCCGGCGCCTCCGAGTACCGCGACCTGATCTCGCTGGTCGAAGCGCAGGCCGCCCAGGCGCTGGCCAGTGAAGGCCCGCTGCCCGAGCCCACGCGCAGCCGCGTCTCGCGGCGCGTGCGCTCCTTCCCGGTGATGCCACGGGTCTCGCTGACTCCCGACGAACGCGCACAGCGCTGGCTGCTGACGGTCAGCGCAAGCGATCGATCCGGCCTGCTCTACGGCATCGCGCGCGTGCTGGCCCGTCACCACATCAACCTGCAGCTGGCCAAGGTCACGACGCTGGGCGAGCGCGTCGAGGACACCTTTCTGGTCGACGGGCCGGCGCTGCAGCAATCGCGCGTGCAGCTGCAGATCGAAAGCGAGATGCTCGACGCGGTCTCCGATGGCGTCGCGCCGCGATGAGCCTGCAGCGCCTGGACGCGGCGCAGGCGCTGCAGGCGATCGATCTGTTTGACGCCGTGATCGATGCGCGCAGCGAATCGGAGTTTGCGCTCGATCACCTGCCGGCAGCGCTGAACTGGCCGACCCTGAACGACGCGCAGCGGCAGGAGATCGGCACGCAGTACAAGCAGATCTCCGCCTTCGAGGCACGCAAGCGCGGCGCGGCCATGGCGGCCCGCAACATCGCTGCACACCTGGATCGCGAAGGGCCCGCCCTGCCCCGCGGCTGGCGGCCGTTGCTGTATTGCTGGCGCGGCGGCCAGCGCTCCGGCGCGCTCGCCCTGGTGCTGAGCCAGATCGGCTTCGAGGTCAGCGTCCTGGATGGCGGCTATCGCGCGTTCCGCAAGCAGGTGGTCGACGCGCTGGAACAGTTGCCGCCGAGCCTGAACTTCACCGTCATCTGCGGCCGAACCGGCAGCGGCAAGAGCCGCCTGCTGGATGCCTTGCAGCAAGCGGGCGCCCAGGTGCTGGACCTGGAAGCCCTGGCCGGCCACCGCGGTTCCGTACTGGGCGCGCTGCCGGCCGCACAGCCTTCGCAGAAGCGCTTCGAGACCCTGCTTTGGGACCAGCTGCGGCGCCTCGATCCCGGCCGAACGGTGTTCGTGGAGAGCGAAAGCCGGACCATCGGCCAGCGCCGCGTTCCGGAGAGCTTGCTGAGCCGCATGCGGGCTTCGCCCTGCGTGCATCTGGGCCTGCCGCTGGACGCACGGGTTGAACTGCTGCTGGCCGACTACGCCCACCACGTGCAGGATGCCGAAGGCCTCTGTGAGCGCCTGCAGGCGCTGCGCGAGCTGCGTGGCGCAACGGTGATCGAGCGCTGGCAATCGCTCGCGCGCGGCGGTCAGTGGCGCAGCCTGGTCTCGGAGCTGCTCGCGGACCACTACGACCCGAGCTATGAGCGCTCGATGGCGCGCAACTTCACGCAGTTCGCTCAGGCACGTGTGCTGCACCTGCCGGATGCCCAATCCGTCACGCTGGCGCAGGCCGCGCAAGCGCTGGCGAGCGCCTGATCGGGCCCGGCACAGCACCGCCAGGCCGGTGCCGCGGCCCCAACACCCGCCAGGCATCAGGCGTGGGGCCGATGCGAGAGCCCAGCAGCGGCTTGTCGCGCCCCGCGGAACAGGGGGCCGCACTGCGTGGATCGGTGGGCGGGCTCGAAAAACGCCGCTGCTAGACTGAATTTGCCTCGTTGTTGTGCGGGGTCTCACACTCCAAGAACATGCCCGCAAACGCCTCCACCGCTGACACTGTCCCAGGCTCGACACCAGGCTCCCGGACGCGCCTGTTCGAACAACCTGGCCCCGCTGTTGCCTTGGGTTCTGCGTTAGCTGTCCTGGCGCTGGGCATCACGCCTGCCGGCGGCGCGCTGGCTACGCTCTGGGCCACCGTGCTGTCACCCTTGCTGCCGGCCAGCGTGCTGCAGGACGGCACGGCCCGCATCGGCTTGCTCGTGTGGTCGCTGCTCAGCTGGTTCGGGGTCGTCACCGGCCTGACGCTGCTCGCGCGGGGTACGCTGCGTCGCTGGAGCCTGCGCATCCAGGCCGGCGCCGCTGCCGGGGTCCTGCTGCTGACTGCGCTCGTGGCCAGCGTCCTCACCGGCCAGGCCGCTCCGGTGGCCTTGCAGTTGGCGGCATGCCTGGGCGGCTTGGGCGGTCTGGCGCTCTTTGGCCAATGGCAGCAGGCCCAGGCGCTGAAGCGCGCCGAGCTGAAGCGGCAGATGGCGCTCGCCCTGCAGCAGGCCAAGGCCGAGTTCCTGGGCCAGGTTTCCCGCGAGCTGCGCACGCCGGTCAATGCCGTGGTCGGCATGGCCGATCTGCTCACCGAAACCGGCTTGGATGGCGAGCAGCGCCGCCACCTCGAAGCCTTCCGCCACTCGGCCGAAGCCCTGACGCAGATGCTGGAGGACTTGAACGACCTCGCGCGCATCGAGGCGGGCCGCGTCAAGCTCAAGGCCACCAGCCTGGCCCTCGTCCCTCTGCTGCACGAGCTGGTGAGCCAGGTCAGGCCCGCCGCGCAGGCCAAGGGCGTGCAGGTCCAGCTGAGCCTGGCCGCTGATCTGCCGCGCATGGTGCAGGGCGACGTTCAGCGCCTGAAGCAGGTGCTTTCGCACTTGCTCGGCCAGGCCGTCAAGGTGACGCGCCAGGGCCGCGTGAACGTCGAGGCCCGCCCGCAGGCGCGGGATCCGAAGCGCATCCGCTTTGCGATCACCGATACCAGCCTCAGCCCGGTGACCGGCAAGCTCGCCGGCATGCTGGAGCCTTTCGGCGCGGTCGGCGCGGCACGCTCCAAGGGCACGGGCATCGGCCTCACGCTGGCGCGGCGCGTGGCCGATCTGATGGGCGGCAAGCTCTCGGTGCGGCATTCGCCGGGCAAGGGCACGACGGTGGTCTTCACCGTCAGCTTGCCAGCGCTGCAGGCGGACGGCGCCGTGACCCCCTTGCAGCCGATCGCAGCCACCGAGGAGGCCGCGACCCAGCCGATGGCGGCCCTGACCTCCGTGCTGCTCGTGGACGACAACATCTCCACGCGGCACCTGATCGAATCCATGCTCGACAAGCGTGCGTTCCACGTCGTGGCCTGCGCCAATGGCCGCGAGGCGCTGCAGGCGATGGAGATTGCGCCCTACGACGTGGTGCTGATGGATCTGCACATGCCCGAAGTGGACGGTTGGCAGGCGCTGCGCGTCATCCGGCGGCTGGAGAGCGAGCGCCAGATGCGCCGCACGCCGGTCATCGCGCTGGGGACGGCGCCCTTTGAAGTCGAGCGCCAGCGCTGCCTGGATGCCGGCTTCGATCAGCACCTGTGCAAGCCGCTGCGCAAGTCGCGCCTGCTCGAGTCGATCGACCGTGTGACCTCGGCGCCGATCGTGGCCGCCGAGCCGGCAGCGACGCCGGCACGCACAGGTGCCCTGCGCTACGACCAGCGGGATTCGCTCAACCTGCTGTCCCAGGACGGCCTGATCGACGTTCGCACGGCGGTGGAGAGCCTGGGTGGCGACGCATCGCTGTACCTCGACGCCATCGAGCACCTGGCGCCCGCGCTGAACAACTGGCCGCGGCGCTTCCGGGAAACGCTTGACCGCCAAGATCTGGATCGCGCGCGCCAGATGGCGCAAGACATGCAGGGCATCCTGGAGGTCGTCGGTGCGGCCGCCGCCGCCGGGGCTCTGGCCGGCATGGCACAAGCCCTGAAGCAGCCGGACGACCTCAAGGCGCATGCCACCGCGCTGGGCGAACTGGACAAGCACCTCGTGCCGCTGGTGCAGACGCTGCAGGCGACCGTGGAGCGCCTGCGCCTGGCGCGCCAGGACCGCGCACGCAAGGAGCAAGGCCACAACTCGGCCTTCTGATCCGCTCATCCGCTCATCCGCTGATCAGGTGCCGGCCCGTCGCGGGCCGACGCTCGCCAGCCCGTAGCGTGCACCGGGATCGTGCGCCTGTGCCAGATCAAGGCTGGCGAAAGGCAGCCCGGTTACCTTTCGCGGATGGAACGACTTCGTGCCGTCGAAGAGTCGCGGCGATTTGGCGCGCGTGCGGTGCCCGCCCTGCGGCCCCTGGACTGGCTGCGCCTGGGCTGGCGTGACCTGATGCGCTGCCCGCTGCCAGGTCTGGCGCACGGGCTGGCCGCGACACTCTTCGGTGCCCTGCTCATCGCCTGGGCGCGAGAGCGCTTCTGGCTGCTGGCAGGCGCATTCTCAGGTTTCATGCTGGTGGCACCCGTCGTGGCGACGGGGCTCTACCGCATCAGCCGCGAGCTCGGCCGCGGCAAACGCCCGGGACTGTCCGATGCCTTGCGCGCCTGGAAGCCCACGGGCGGCCATCTGGTCATCTTCGGTCTGCTGCTGGCGCTCGCGGGCACCGGCTGGGTGCTGACCTCGGCAGCCCTGATCACGGGATTTACCGATGCGCCGGTGCGCAACCCGCAGGAATTCCTGCTGAACGTGGTCCTGAACGAGCGTTCGCGCCTGTTCGAGATCTGGCTCGGGCTGGGCGCGATCATGGCCGCGCCGGTGTTTGCGTCCAGCGTGATCTCGATCCCCTTGTTGCTGGACCGCCAGGTCGGCGTCTGGACGGCGGTCTTCACGAGCTGGCGTGTCGTGCTGGAGAACCCGGCTCCGATGGCCGTCTGGGCGCTGCTGATCCTGCTGCTCACCGTTCTGGGCATGGCCACCGCGCTGGCCGGCCTGGTGCTGGTGGTTCCCTGGCTCGCCCATGCAAGCTGGCACGCCTACCGCGATCTGGTCGAAGCTTCGGCCATCGCCGAGCGCGAATGAGATCGGCCCATGGATTTCACTGAAGAGCAGATTGCCTGGTTCGGCATGACCTTCGGGGTCAGTGCCTTCATGCTCTACATGGTCTTCATCATCTTTCAGCTGGCGCGCGAGTCCAAGGCCGGCAAGTTCGGGACCTTCGTGCTCTTCCTGGCGCTGGGTGTCGGCCTGATCGGCTTTGCCGCCAAGGGCTTGATCAAGTACTTCATGGCGGGCATCACGGAGTGAGGCGCCTGCAGGCCAAAAGAACACGGGCGCCCAGGCGCCCGTGTTGCTTTCTGCCGATCACTGGCGCAGCTTGCGCCCGAGCGTCAGAGGGCAGCCTTCGAGGCCACCCCGAGCCGCATCAGCCCATGTGCAGGCCGCCGTTGCACGAGAAGTCGGCGCCCGTGGTGAAGCCGCTGTCATCACCGGCCAGCCACGCGACGATCGAGCCGATCTCCTCCGGCGTACCCAGGCGCTTGACCGGGATCGTGGCGACGATCTTCTCCAGCACTTCGGGCTTGATCGCACGGACCATGTCGGTGCCGATGTAGCCAGGGCTGACGGTATTGACCGTCACACCCTTGGAGGCCATCTCCTGGGCCAGGGCCATCGTGAAGCCGTGCATGCCGGCCTTGGCGGCCGAGTAGTTGGTCTGGCCCGCCTGGCCCTTCTCGCCATTGACCGAGGAGATCTGGATGATGCGGCCCCAGCCCTTCTCCACCATGCCCGGCACCACTTGCTTGGTGACGTTGAACATGCTGTTGAGGTTGGTGTCGATGACGGTCTTCCAGTCATCCGGCGTCATCTTCAGGAACATGCGGTCCTTGGTGATGCCGGCGTTGTTGACCAGCACGTCGATCGCGCCATGTTCCGCACTGGCCTTCTGGAATGCCGCGACCGTGGAATCCCAATCCGCGACGTTGCCCACGGAGGCGTGGAAGCTGTAGCCCAGCGCCTTCTGTTCATCCAGCCACTTGACGAAGTCACGGCTCGGGCCGCAGCCGGCAATGACCTTGAAACCTTCCTTGGCCAGCCGCTGGCAGATGGCGGTACCGATACCACCCATGCCCCCGGTCACGTAAGCCACTTTCTGTGCCATGTTCATCTCCTTGCTGGTGAATGATGGAAAGCGCGAAGGGTCGGCTGCCCTGCACGTCAGGTCAAGCGGTATCTGCCCTGCCAGCGTGGTCTGTCGGCACAGATGCCCCTGGCAGCTTCAAGGGTTCAGGCCTTGGCCTTCACGTAGCGGCCCGGCGCGGGTTCGATGAGCTTGTGGCCCTTGCTGCCATAGCTCTTGGGCGCGGCCACCTGCTTGCCGCCCAGCGGCGCCAGCCAGCCGGACCAATCCGGCCACCAGCTGCCTGGCTGCTCGGTGGCGCTGTCGAACCAGTCTTCCGCCTTGGCGGGCAGCTGGGTGCTCACCCAGTGGCTGCGCTTCTTGGCCGCGGGCGGATTGATGACGCCGGCGATGTGGCCTGAAGCACCCAGCACAAAGCGGCGCTTGCCCTTGAACAGCGGCACCGAGCGGTAGGCCGAGGTCCAGGGCACGATGTGGTCTTCGCGCGAGCCGTAGATGTAGACCGGAGCCTTGATGGCGCCGATGTCGACCTTTTCGCCGCAGACCGTCAGCTTGCCCGGGCTCTTGAGTTCGTTCTGCAGGTAGGTGTGGCGCAGGTACCAGCAGTACATCGGCCCCGGCAGATTGGTGGAATCGCCGTTCCAGTACAGCAGATCGAATGGCGGCGGCGTCTCACCCTTCAGGTAGTTGCCGACCACGTAGTTCCAGACCAGGTCATTCGGCCGCAGGAAGCTGAAGGTGGTGGCGAGTTCCTTGCCCTTGAGCAGCCCGGGGCCCGCGGGCGCCTGTTCGCCGATCGTGAGCTCGCGCAGCTGCACGGAGGCTTCGTCGACAAAGATGTCCAGCACGCCGTTGTCGGCAAAGTCCAGCAAGGTGGTCAGCAGCGTCACCGAATGCGCCGGCTGCTGCCCACGCGCCGCGAGCACGGCCAGCGCGGTGGTGAGGATCGTCCCGCCTACGCAGAAGCCCAGCGTATTGACCGTCTCGCTGCCGCTGATCGCGCGCACGACCTGCAGCGCCTCGATCGGGCCCTTCTCGATGTAGTCGTCCCAGGTCAGGGACTTCATCGCGTCATCGGGGTTGCGCCAGCTCACCACGAACAGCCGATGGCCGTTCTCGACCGTGTAGCGGATGACCGAATTCTCCGGCTGCAGATCGAGGATGTAGTACTTGTTGATGCAAGGCGGCACGAACAGCATGGGCCGCTCGTAAACCTTCGACGTGAGCGGCTTGTACTCGATGAGCTGGAACAGCTCGTTCTCGAAGACGACCGCGCCTTCGGTGGTGGCCACGTTGCGGCCGACCTCGAAGACGGTCTCATCGGTCTGCGAGACATGGCCCTTCTGCACGTCGCCCCAGAGCTGCTGCAGGCCCTTGGCCAGGCTTTCGCCCTGGCTGTCCACCGCCAGCTTGATCGCTTCCGGGTTGGTGGCCAGGTAGTTGCTGGGGCTCGCGGCGTCGATCCACTGCTGCACGGCAAAGCGCAGTCGCGCCTTGGTCTTGCCATCGGCCTGCACGGCCTCGGCCATTTCCATCAGCGTGCGGGCATTCAGCAGGTACATCTGCGCCATGTAGGCCGCACCGGGCGTGCTGGACCAGGCATCGCTGGAAAAGCGCCGATCGCGGATCGCGGGCTTGGCGCTGGTCTCGCCCTTGCTGGCACCGATGGCCTGGTTCCACAGCGAGGTGGCGTTCTTGAGGTAATCCGCCTGCATTTCGGCCAGCGGGCCGGCGGGGAGATTGACACCACCCAGGGACTTGAACATCTCGCCTACGGCGTGTCCAAAGGCCTGGGCCTGATCAGCGCCCTGGGGTGCGGCAGGCTGGGTCTTCACAAGCGAGTCTCCTGGAACTTCATGGCGGCCGGTGCCGCGGGGCGGGTTTGTGGCTTTTCCCGCACTTGGGGGACTGTAGGATGAACAGCTTACCGCATTTTGACGGTATTTATCGCATTACGGCACGACGTTTCACAATGTACTTGATTGCGCTGGCCTGGATGTACGTGGTGCTGATGATGGCGATCGCCGAGGCGATGTCGCCACAGGGCGGCCTTATCGGCGCGACCTTCACGTTTCTGCTCTATGGCGTGCTGCCGCTGAGCGTGTTGCTCTACATCCTGGGCACTCCCTTGCGGCGGCGGCGCATGCGTCGCCTTGAAGCGGAACAAGCGATGTCAGAGCGTTCGGACGATGACGGCAGCCATGCGGCCGCTGACTCCGTCTCGCCGGTGCGAAAAGAAGTCTGACGGCGCTGACACCGTACACCAGTGGCCGCCGGCCACGGCAGACACGCCAGCCGCCTGCAGGCGCGCGCGCGAAAGCGCGATCAGATCACCCAGCCAGGCCCGGCTGCCATCGCTGCGCACATGGGGCCGAAACGCCGATCGCTCGTGCGGGCCGAAGGCCTCCCGCACCTCGTCGCCCACCTCGAACTGCTGCGGCCCGATGCAGGGGCCGAGCCAGGCTCGCAAGGCACCCGGCGCGACACCCGCTGCCCGCGTCAGCGCCTGGACGGTGTTCTCCAGCACGCCAGCAGCCAGACCCCGCCAGCCCGCATGGGCGGCTGCGACGGCGCTGCCATCGGCGGTGCACAGCAGCATGGGCAGACAGTCGGCCACCAGCACTGTGCAGGCCTGCCCCACACGGGTGCTGAAGACAGCATCGGCTGCGGGCGTTGACCCGGGGCCCCAGGTGCCGGCCTCGACGACCTGCGCGCCGTGCACCTGATTCAGCCAGCCGATCTGCCCGGGCACGGTGCGCGCCCATCGCTGGCGGTTCTCGGCCACCGCCGGCGGATCGTCGCCGACGTGCGCCCCCAGGTTCAAGCTGTCGAAGGCGCCACGGCTCGCGCCACCGCGGCGTGTGCTCATGCCGGCCCAGATGCCGGCCGGCAGTTGCCACTGCAGGGGCAACAAGCTCTCGTCGGCGGCTTCAGCCGGCATCCGGGCAGGCTTCGGGCCGGGTACCTTCGAAGGCCGGCAGCTGCATGCAGGCCTCGAAGACCCGCATCACCTGAGGCACGTGATCGAGCCGGCAATCGAAACGGCGCGCATTGAAGATCTGCGGCACCAGCACGCAATCGGCCAGACCCGGCGCTTCGCCATGGCAGTAGGTGCCGGGCTTCACGGCGAGCCGCCGCTCGACGATTTCCAGGCCCGTTTCCACCCAGTGCCGATACCAGCGGTTCTTGTCGTCTTCCGACAGCTTCATCGGGCCGACCAGGTAACGCAGCACGCGCAAGTTGTTCAGCGGATGGATCTCGCAGGCAATGTCCATGGCCAGGGACCGCACCCACGCACGGCCGGCCGGATCCGCCGGCAACAGCGGGGGCTCTGGCCGGATCTCGTCCAGGTACTCGATGATGGCCAGCGACTGCGTGATCGCCTGGTCGCCATCGATCAGCAAGGGCACCAGCCGAGACGCGGCGACGGCGCCGAAGCTTTCATTCAGGTGCTCGTTGCGCCCCAGATGAACGGCCTTGTAGTCGTACTCGATGCCCTTGAGCGCCATCGCGATGCGCACGCGGTACGAGGCCGACGAACGGAAATAGCTGTAGAGCTCCATCGTTTCGCTCCCGGTGAGGGCATCAGCAGACGGCGACTTTCAAGCTGCCCAGGCCGGCGATCGCCACCTCCATCTGATCGCCACGGACCACGGCGCCAACGCCCGCCGGCGTGCCGGTGAAGATCAGGTCGCCGGGTTGCAGGGTCCACGCGGCGCTCAGGTGCGCCAGGGTCTCGTTGACGTTCCAGATCAGTTCGGCCAGGTCGCCCCTCTGGCGCTGCTGGCCGTTGACGCTCAAGGTGATCGAGCCGCGCGTCAGCTCACCCGTGGCGGCGCGCGGGTGGATCGGACCGATCGGCGCGGAGTGGTCGAAGGCCTTGCCGATGCACCAGGGCCGGCCCTGCTTCTTCATGTCGTTCTGCAGGTCGCGCCGCGTCATGTCCAGGCCGATGGCATAGCCGTAGATGTGCTCGGCGGCGTCGGCCGCCGCGATGCCTGCACCCCCCTTGCCGATCGCCACCACCAGTTCGGCTTCGTGGTGCAGGTTCTGCGTCAATGGGGGGTAGGGCATGGCGCCCACCGTGCCGTCCGCGACATTCATCACCGCATCGGCAGGCTTCATGAAGAAGAACGGCGGCTCGCGGCCGCTGAAGCCCATCTCCTGCGCGTGCTCGGCGTAGTTGCGGCCGACGCAGTAGATGCGGTGGACCGGGAAGTTGCCGCCGCCTTGCACGGGAACGAGCACAGGGGCGTGGGGCGCGACGACGAGGGTCATGGCCGGATCCTTCAGGCGATCGGAGCGGGATTGCGCACCATGATGCCACGCAGGCCAGCCGGGTGAACCCAGGCTGTCCCGCAGGGCGGTTGCCGCGCGTGGCTACACTGGCCGGATGCTGTTTCGATCGCGCATCCAACACTGCCGCGTGTGCGGCACGGCGGTCGAATACCGCATCCCGCCCGAAGACAACCGCGAGCGAGCCGTGTGCCCCGCCTGCGGAGAAATCCACTACGAGAACCCGCTGAACGTGGTCGGCACCGTGCCCGTCTGGCGCGATCAGGTGCTGCTGTGCCGTCGCGCGATCGAGCCCCGGCTGGGGCTGTGGACGCTGCCGGCGGGCTTTCTGGAACTGGGCGAAAGCACGTCCGCAGGCGCGCTGCGCGAAACCGAGGAAGAGGCCGGCGCCCACGTCGAGCTGGAGGGCCTGTTCACGCTGCTCAATGTCGTGCGCGTGGGTCAGGTGCACCTGTTCTACCGCGCACGCATGCTGGATACGCACCTCGATCCGGGCAGCGAGACGCTCGAGGCGCGCCTGTTCCACGAGCACGAGGTGCCCTGGGACGAGATCGCCTTCCGCACGGTACGCCAGACCCTGGAGTGCTTCTTCGCCGATCGGCGCGAGGGCCGCTTCAGCATCCACTGCGCAGACATCGCCTGAGCGGGCGCGCGGGCGGGCCTGCGCGCGCCGCCAACCAGGGCCGACAAGACCTCAACGCGGAGTGGTCACCGCCGGCCCCGTGGCGCCGTCAAATCCCAGATGCCAGAGCTGGCGCAGGTCCTGCAGGTCATCCACACCTTCGGCATAGAGCGACACGCCCATCGCGCGGGAGGTCACGACCAGCTGACGCGCAAAGTCCGCCAACGCCGTGTCACTGGAGAGGCCGCGGATGAAGCGCCCGTCGACCTTCAGGTAATCGACCCCGTAGCTGCGCGCGTCGGCCAGCGCCTCCATCGCGCGCCCGGTGTTGTCGATGCCCAGGCGCACGCCCAGCGGGCGCCAGCGCTCGGCGGCGTCGCGCCAGCGGCGCCAGTGCTGGGTGGCACCGGCGTCGACTTCGATGGACAGCTTGCCCGCCGCCGCCGGTGCGGCCGCCAGCCGCCGCTCGAACTCGCGCACGAAGCCGGCATCGGCAAGCGCCGCCGCAGACACATGGATGCAGCGCGGCCGGCCATCCTTGGCGATGGCGGCCAGCGCCAGGCGCGCTGCGGAAAGATCCACCTGATCCATCAGCTGGCCGCGCGCGGCCATCGGCAACCAGCGCGCCGCGCGCACGAAGGGGCCATCCACGCGCAGCTGCACCCGCAACGGGCACTCGAGGTGCACGATGCGGCCGTCGTTCAGGACCACCGGAAACTCGGCGAGCTCCGTGCGCTGCGCGGCCAGCGCCAGGCTCAGGTGCTCGCGCCATTCGCCTTCGCCCAGGCCTTCGCCCTCGTCGTGGCCACGCACGTGGACGCCCGTGCCGCGGGCGATCTCGGCCTGTGCGAGCGCCTCGTCGGCGCGCGCCAGCGCTTCGGACGCGTCGTCGGTGGAAAGGCCATCCACGCCGCCGATGCACACGCGCGCTGCGGGCTCGATGACGGACAGCACGGTGCTCAAGGCCTCCATCAGCGCCTGCGCCGATTCCTGCGCGATGCCGATGGCTGGCAGGTACAGGGCCACGTCACGCCCGTTCAGACGCCCGGCGAAGGCCCCATTGACGCGCGTCGGGTAGGTCTGCAGCACTTCACCGATGGCAGCCAGCAGTCGATCGACCACGCCGTGGCCGACCTTGGCGTTGAGCGCTTCGATCTCGGTCAGCCGCACCAGCAGCAGACCGCCGCGCTGGGGCCCCGGCGTGGTGTCGGTCTCGTCCGCCGCGGCGCCGTCCAGCGCGGTTTCGAGCTGGGCCAGAAAGTGCCGACGGTTGGCCAGGCCGGTCAAGGCGTCGCTCTGCACCTGGCGTTGCAAGGCGGCCAGCTGGGCGGCATGCTCGTCGAAGAGGTCGCGCATGCGCTTGACCATCGCATTCATGCCCTTGGTCAGGCGCTGCAGTTCCAGCGTGTGCGGCACAGGCAATTCCTCGAAGCGCCCGGCCTCGAGGGCCTGGGCCTGCGCCTGCACCTTCTCCAGGCCATTGCGCCAGCGGGCCACGGCCCATCCGGCCACCAGCACCGCCAGCAGACCCACCAGAAGCAGCCAGCCGCTGCTGCGCATCATGGATTGCCACAGGTTGTCGTAGGCCCAGGCCGATTGAGCCTGAACTTCCACCCGGCCGATGGATTTCCAGCCATCGGTGACGATGGCCGTGCCTTCGACTGCCTGCATCGGCAGAACTTCGGGCAACCAGGACGGCGCGCTGCCGGTGCGCAGCCCCGAGGCCCGCTGGAACATCGGCCGGGCGTCGTTGCCGACCAGCACGATGCGGCTGTAGTGACCGGTGTCGAACTGCGCGGCCAGCACCAACTCCAGCAAGGCGGCGTCGCCCTTCTGCTGCGTCAGCGCCAGCGCCAGCATGTTGGCCGCATCGGCATTGCGCACCTTCCACTGCTCTTCCAGGGCCTGGCGCGTGCTGAAGGCACTGACGGCGATGCTGCCGCCGATGGCCAGCAGGATCACGGCCAGGAGGATCAGCGCGATCTGCCGGATCATCGACATGTCGTCACCCAAGCCCCGCATTTGATGCACATGTTCATTCGAATCCTTCTGCCCTGGCCTTGAGCATCACCTCGCGCCAGCGCGACAGACGGGCCTGCGGATCGCCGGCCGGCTGCGTGCCCGCCCCGGTCCACAGGCCCTCGCCATTGAAGCTGAAGACCGGCGTGAGATCCGGGCGACGCGAGGCCGGCCGGATCTCGGCCATCAGGTTGTCCAGGATCTGCGGCTCGGCCTCCAGATCGGGATAGTAGGCCAGCACCATGTGCGCCTGCGGTCCCGGCGGCAATCCCCAGGAGGCCGGCAGGATGGCGCGCACATAGACCAGGCGCAGACGCCCTGCGGGAACGCCCGCCGCCACCAGCGCGAAATACTTGGCGATGGCGTAGTCCTCGCAGTCGCCCTGGCCCTTGCCCAGGGTCTCCAGCGGGCTGGCCCAGTAGTCTTCGGCGTTCCAGGCCGCGCGGTCGGTGGCGAAGCCGACACGCCGGTTGATGAACTGATTGACCTGCTCGACACGCGCAGGGTCGTCCATTGGCTTCAGTCGGGACAGCAGATCGCGCAGTTCGCCCACCGCGCGCTCGGCCCTCGGCCCCAAGGCGACCGCGGCCTGCTGCATGCGGCCGACGTCCAGCGCGCTGAACGAGGGGCGAGTGCACAGGGCCAGACTGATGGCGACAGCCAGTGCAAGGACACGTGCACGGCGCCAGTGCGGCGCGCGGCGCCGCAGGCGCCGCGCCGGCACGACCGGCGGCCCATGCATCGCAGGGCCGAAAGACATCCCTGCGTGGTGGCTCTCCATGAAGCTGTGATCGGTGGCACAGCATCAATCTTGAGGAAAGGCGGGCAAGGACCGGCCAGTTCCGGGCTTTCCTGACACGGCACGCGCCTTCGCGCACGCGGCGCCTCAAGCGCTGCGGCCGTCCGCGGCGGCCTCGACGCAGCGGCGGCGAGTGGCGATCAGCGACGCGCCGGCGGCAGATCGGTGCACGAGCCGTGAGCCACCTCCGCGGCCATGCCGATGCTTTCGCCCAGCGTCGGATGCGGATGGATGGTCTTGCCGATGTCCACGGCATCGGCGCCCATCTCGATGGCCAGCGCCACCTCGCCGATCATGTCGCCGGCATGCGTGCCCACGATGCCGCCGCCCAGGATCCGGCCATGGCCGTGCGCCTCGGGTGAATCGTCGAACAGCAGCTTGGTGAAGCCTTCGTCGCGGCCGTTGGCGATGGCGCGCCCGGACGCGGTCCAGGGGAACAGCCCCTTCTTGACACGGATACCCTGGGCCTTGGCCTGTTCCTCGGTCAGGCCGACCCAGGCGATCTCCGGGTCGGTGTAGGCGACGCTGGGGATCACGCGGGCATTGAAGGCGGCGCGCGCCAGATCGGCGTCACCCTTCAGTTCGCCGGAAATGACCTCCGCGGCGACATGCGCCTCGTGCACCGCCTTGTGGGCAAGCATGGGCTGGCCGACGATGTCGCCGATGGCAAAGATGTGCGGCACATTGGTGCGCATCTGGATATCGACGTCGATGAAGCCGCGTTCGGTGACGGCCACGCCCGCTCGTTCGGCCGCGATCTTGCGGCCGTTGGGGCTGCGGCCCACAGCCTGCAAGACCAGGTCATAGGTCTGCGGTGCGGGCGCGTTGTCGCCCTCGAAGCTGACCTCGATGCCCTGCGGCGTGGCGCGCGCGCCCACGGTGCGCGTCTTGAGCATCGTGTGGTCGAAGCGATGGGCATTCATCTTCTGCCAGACCTTGACCAGGTCGCGATCGGCGCCCTGCATCAGGCCGTCCATCATCTCCACCACGTCCAGACGCGCGCCCAGCGTGCTGTAGACCGTGCCCATCTCCAGGCCGATGATGCCGCCGCCCAGGATCAGCATGCGCTTCGGCACTTCCTTGAGGGCCAGTGCGCCGGTGCTGTCCACCACGCGCGGATCCTCGGGCATGAAGGGCAGGCGCACCGCCTGGCTGCCGGCGGCGATGATGCAGCGCTTGAACTGGATCACCTGCGTCTGACCGGTCTTGGCCTGCGCCTCGCCCGAGGTTTCCTCCACCTGCAGATGGTGCGGGCCGACAAACGCGCCGTAGCCGCGCACCACCGTCACCTTGCGCATCTTGGCCATGGCCGCCAGGCCGCCGGTGAGCTTGCCGATCACCTTCTCCTTGTGGCCGCGCAGCCGGTCGACATCGATCGCGGGCTTGCCGAAGCTGATGCCCAGATCCGCCATGTGGCCGACTTCATCCATCACCGCGGCCACGTGCAGCAGCGCCTTGCTGGGGATGCAGCCGACGTTCAGGCACACACCGCCCAGCGATGCATAACGCTCCACCAGCACCACCTTCAGGCCCAGATCGGCCGCACGGAAGGCGGCCGAGTAGCCGCCGGGGCCGGCGCCCAGCACCAGCACGTCGCAGCTCAGATCGGCTGTTCCGGTGAAAGCCGGCGCCGCCGTTGAAGCGGCCGACATCAGGGCAGGCGCCGCCGTCGCGGGGGGCGAAACTGGCGATGCAGGCGCACTGGCCGGTGCTGCCGGCGCGGGCGCCGCACCGACTCCGGCATCGGCCTCCAGCATCAGGATCAAGGAGCCCTGGTTGACCTTGTCACCCAGCGCGAGCCGCAGTTCCTTCACCACCCCGGCATGCGAGGACGGGATCTCCATCGACGCCTTGTCGCTTTCGACGGTCAGCAGGCTCTGCTCGACCTTCACCGCATCACCGGGCTTGACCAGCAGCTCGATGACGGCCACGTCCTTGAAGTCGCCGATATCGGGGACCTTCACTTCCACCAGTGCCATGGCATTCAGCCCTTGCTTGAGAATTTGAGGGTGTGGGCCTTCACCGGCCCGCCCGAGTTCTTGTCGAATTCACAACCTGCGCGCACGCCCAGCTCGACCAGCTGCCGCGCGCCGGAGCGCCCATCCCAGGCGGCATACATCGCCCCGAGCGCAAACGCCCGCCCGGAGCCGATGGCCCAGAAGCGATCGAACTCGAAGACCTCGCGGTACGAGTAGACGCCGTAGATGCCCGTCGCGTTGGCGATGAGCACCGTGAACTGGCTGCTCTCGTAGGGATCCGCGTCCTCTTCCTTGGGGTTGAGGTAGTAGGTTTCCTTCAGCTTGGGATGCAGCTTCAGGAAGGTCTCGAAGACCTCGTCGCGCGAACCGAGCTTCAGCTCTTCGGCGCTCAGGCTGCCCAGGGCCTTTCGCAGCACCGGAAAGTGCGCGGTGGTGCCCGCCATGCCCACCCAGCTGGCGCCGATGCGAAAGACCTTGTCGTTGGTCTCGTAGCCGTGCGAGAGCCGGGTGTCGCCGAAGGTCACCAGCGCGTCGGCGGCAATCGCCACCTGGCCGCCCTTGCGGGCCACCGCAATCGTCGTCATGCGGCATGGCCCTTACAGCATCACGCGGCGGAAATCCGCGAGTATCTGGCCGAGATAGGCGTTGAAACGCGCCGCCGCCGCACCGTCGATGACGCGGTGATCCCAGCTCAGGCTCAGCGGCAGCATCAGGCGGGGCACAAAGGCCTGCTTCTCCGCATCCCAGCGGGGCTCGATGTTGCTGCGGCAGACGCCCAGGATGGCCACTTCCGGCGCATTGATGATGGGCGTGAAGTAGCGCCCGCCGATGCCGCCCAGGCTGCTGATGCTGATGCAGCCGCCGGACATGTCGGCCGGGCCGAGCTTGCCGTCACGCGCCTTCTTGGCCAGCTCGTTCATCTCCTGGCTGATCTGCAGCACGCCCTTGCGATCGGCATCCTTGATCACGGGCACCACCAGGCCGTTGGGCGTGTCCGCCGCGAAGCCGATGTGGAAGTAGCTCTTCAGCACCAGCTGCTCGCCATCCAGGCTGGCGTTGAACTCCGGGAACTTCTTCAGTGCCGCCACGCAGGCCTTGATGAGGAAGGCGAGCATGGTCACCTTGATGCCGGACTTCTCGTTTTCCTTGTTGAGCTGCACGCGGAAGGCTTCGAGATCGGTGATGTCGGCGTCGTCGTGGTTGGTGACGTGCGGGATCACGACCCAGTTGCGGTGCAGGTTGGCGCCGCTGATCTTCTTGATGCGGGACAGATCCTTGCGCTCCACCGGGCCGAACTTGGCGAAGTCCACCTGCGGCCAGGGCAACAAACCCGGGAATGCGCCGCCCGGGGCCGCGGCAGCGGCCGGCGCCGGCTGGCGGGCCTTCTGCGCAGCCGTCTGCTGATCACCCGCCATCACGCCCTTCACGAAGGCTTCGATGTCCGCCGGCGTGATGCGGCCCTTGGGCCCGCTGCCCTTGACCTCCGCCAGCGGCACGCCGAGTTCGCGCGCAAACTTGCGCACCGAAGGCGAGGCGTGCGGCAGGCCGACCGCCGCAGCGCCCGGCTGGTGCGGCGCGGGCGCAGGGCCTGGGGCGGCGCTCGCCGGCGCGGCAACGGCAGGCACCACCGAGGGCGCCGCCGCGGCAGCTGACGCCTGACCCGATGGGGCCGCCGTCGCAGGAGCCGCAGCGGCTGCCGGCGCAGGCGCAGGCGCTGGCGCAGGTACAGGCGCAGCGGGCGCCGCCGCGCCGGCAGCCTCAAGCACCTCCACGATGGCCAGCAGCACGCCCTGGTTGACCTTGTCGCCCAGCCCGACCTTCAGCTCGCGCAGCACGCCGGCATGCGAAGACGGAATCTCCATCGACGCCTTGTCGGATTCCACGGTGATCAGCGACTGCTCCAGCGCCACCGTATCACCGGGCTTGACGAGCAGCTCGATGACCGCCACGTCCTTGAAATCGCCGATATCCGGCACCTTGACTTCGACCAATGCCATGTCAGTTGTCTCCGGATCGGCGTTCAGGCAAACAGCGGATTCAGGCGCTCGGCCTTGATTCCGTAGCGGTGGATCGCCTCGGCCACACGTGAAGCAGGCACGGTGCCTTCTTCGGCCAGGGCCTTCAGCGTCGCCACCACGATGTAGTGGCGGTTGACCTCGAAGTGCTCGCGCAGCTTGCCGCGGAAATCACTGCGGCCGAAGCCATCGGTGCCCAGCACCTTGTAGACACGCCCCTTCGGAACGAAGCCGCGGATCTGCTCGGCATAGTTGCGCATGTAGTCGGTGGAGGCGATCACCGGGCCGGCATGCGGCAGCAACTGCTGCGCAACGAAGGGCAGCCGCGGCTCGTCGGTGGGATGCAGCAGGTTCCAGCGCTCGCAATCCTGGCCATCGCGCGCCAGTTCGTTGAAGCTCGGGCAGCTCCAGACATTGGCCGCCACACCCCAGTCGGCCTCGAGCAGCTTGCGCGCTTCCATGCTCTCGCGCAGGATCGTGCCGCTACCCAGCAGGTTGACGCGCGGCGTGCGCTTGGCGCCCTCCTCCAGCAGGTACATGCCCTTGAGGATCTGTTCCTCGGTGCCCGGCTGCAGGCCCGGCATTGCATAGTTTTCGTTCAGCAGGGTGATGTAGTAGTAGACGTTGTCCTGCTGCTCGACCATGCGCTTGAGGCCATGGTGCAGGATCACGCCGACCTCGTGCGCGAAGGTCGGGTCGTAGCTGATGCAGTTGGGGATGGTGCCGGCCAGGATGTGGCTGTGGCCGTCTTCGTGCTGCAGGCCCTCGCCATTGAGCGTGGTGCGCCCGGAGGTGCCGCCCAGCAGGAAGCCGCGCGCCTGCATGTCGCCCGCCGCCCAGGCCAGATCGCCGATGCGCTGGAAGCCGAACATCGAGTAGTACACGTAGAACGGGATCATGATCCGGTTACTCGTGCTGTAGCTGGTGGCCGCGGCAATCCAGCTGCTCATGCCGCCGGCTTCGTTGATGCCTTCCTGCAGGATCTGGCCGGCCTTGTCTTCGCGGTAGTACATGACCTGGTCCTTGTCGACCGGCGTGTACAGCTGACCCTTGGGGTTATAGATGCCGATCTGGCGGAACAGGCCCTCCATGCCGAAGGTGCGTGCTTCATCGACCAGGATCGGCACCGTGCGCGGGCCGAGCTCCTTGTCGCGCAGCAGCTGGGTCAGAAAGCGCACATAAGCCTGCGTGGTGGAGATCTCGCGGCCCTCGACCGTGGGCTCCAGCACGACCTTGAAGGTCTCCAGCGAGGGCACGGTGAAGTGCTCGTCGGCCTTGGTGCGCCGAGCAGGCAGGTAGCCGCCCAGCGCCTTGCGGCGCTCGTGCAAGTAGCGGATCTCCGGGGTGTCATCCGCCGGCTTGTAGAACGGGATCTTGTCCAGATCGGCATCCGCGATCGGGATGTTGAAGCGATCGCGGAAGTGGCGGATGTCCTCGTCGGTGAGCTTCTTGGCCTGGTGGGCCGTATTCTTGCCCTCCCCGGCCTTGCCCATGCCCCAGCCCTTGACCGTCTTCACCAGCAGCACGGTCGGCTGGCCCTGGTGGTTCACGGCGCGGTGGAAGGCCGCATACACCTTGGCCGCATCGTGGCCGCCGCGGCGCAGGTTCCAGATGTCGGCATCCGACATCTTGCTCACCATTTCCAGCGTTTGCGGGTCGCGCCCGAAGAAATGCTTGCGGACGAAGGCGCCATCGTTCGCCTTGAAGGCCTGGTAGTCGCCATCCAGCGTCTCCATCATCACCTTGCGCAGCGCGCCGTCCTTGTCGCGCGCCAGCAGCGGATCCCAGTTGCTGCCCCAGATCAGCTTGATGACGTTCCAGCCGGCGCCGCGGAACTCGCCCTCGAGTTCCTGGATGATCTTGCCGTTGCCGCGCACCGGCCCGTCCAGCCGCTGCAGGTTGCAGTTGACGACGAAGATGAGGTTGTCCAGACCTTCGCGGGCTGCCAGGCCGATGGCGCCCAGGCTCTCGGGCTCGTCCATCTCGCCGTCGCCGCAGAAGACCCAGACGCGACGCTTGCTGGTGTCCGCAATACCGCGCGCATGCAGGTACTTCAGGAAGCGCGCCTGGTAGATGGCCATCAGCGGGCCCAGGCCCATCGACACCGTGGGGAACTGCCAGAACTCCGGCATCAGCTTCGGGTGCGGGTAGCTGGACAGGCCCTTGCCGTCCACCTCCTGCCGAAAGTTGAGCATCTGCTCCTCGGTGATGCGACCTTCCATGAAGGCGCGGGCGTAGATGCCGGGCGCGCTGTGGCCCTGGATGTACAGCAGGTCACCGCCGTGGCCTTCGCTGTCGGCATGCCAGAAGTGGTTGAAGCCGGCCGCGAACATGTGCGCCAGCGACGCGAAGCTGCTGATGTGGCCGCCCAGGTCGCCGCCGTCGGCCGGATCCAGCCGGTTGGCCTTGACCACCATCGCCATCGCGTTCCAGCGCATGTAGGCGCGCAGCCGGCCTTCCAGCTCCAGGTTGCCGGGGCTGTGTTCCTCGTCCTCGGGCTCGATGGTGTTGACGTAGCCGGTGGTGGCCGAAAACGGCATGTCGATGCCGCGCTGCCGGGCTTCCTCGATCAACTGTTCCAGCAGGAAGTGGGCGCGATCGCCGCCCTCGCTCTGGATCACACCGGCCAGCGCGTCCAGCCATTCACGGGTTTCCTGGGCGTCGGTGTCTTGAGCCAGCGGCAGGCCGGCCGATTCGGGCAGGGCGGACATGTTGTCTCCTTGTCGATGTTGATGAGGCAATCTTGCAGCGGCATCGAGTGTCGCACAAACCGAACGCCTTTTCAAATAGCGTGATCACATCTCATATTGTGGATTCCACGTAGTTCCGAGCCCTGCACCGCAGGCCATCGCCCGCCTCCGATAATCCCGCCATGACGCCCGAAACGGCCCGCCCTGCCTTTGCCGCCTGGCCGCGCCTGCGCCGGCTTTGGGGGCGCTGGTGGGTGCTGCAGCCGGCGGCCAGCCAGGACCGCTTTGTCACGCTGGCGCCGCTGGTGTCGGTGCTGCTGTTCCTGGCGGCGATCATTTCGGCCTTCTGGTACCTGCGCAACGAGGAAGTCGAACGCGAAACCGAATCGCTGAAGCGCGACACCGAGATCGTGCAGCAGCAGATGCGCCTGCACCTGATCGAAAACCAGGAGCAACTGGTTCGCATGGCCAGCGAGCTGATGAAGCGCGAGACCGACATCGACGACTTCATCGGCCAGGCACAGGTCTTCGTGCGCGAACGGCCAGCCGTCACGCAGCTGGTCTGGGTGGACGGCAACCGCAAGCGCAAGGCCGGCCGCTGGGCATCGATGTACCGCGAGGAGAACGCGCCCGGCACCGAGGCGCAGGACCCGTCGATGCCCAATCGCGAAACGCTCAACCCGGCCGAGCAGGCCTTCCTGCAGGCCCGGGACATGCGACAACCGGTCTACACCCGCGCCTTCGCCGACAGCCTGGGGACTGCCGTGTTCCAGGTGCACGTGCCGCTGGTGGCACGCAACACCTTCGCCGGCAGCCTGATGGTCGAATATTCGCTGGAGGCCTTGCTGCGCCAGTTCGTGCCGCCGGACATCGCTACCCGCCACTCGATGAGCGTGGTCGACGACCAGCAATTGCTGCTGGCCGGCACCGTCACGCCGATGCCGGGACAGGCGCACGTGCAGCAGACGCCCATCGTCTACGAGCTGCCGCTGGCGCCCACCGGCAGCGGCCTGCTGCTGCGCGGCCAGGGCTACCGCACCTCGATCGGCCTGATCAGCAACACCTTGTTCTGGATGGTCGTGGCTCTGTCGGTGCTGACGGTGTGGATGCTGCTGGGCAGCTGGCGCCATCTGCGCCGCCGCGCGCAGATCCAGTCCGCGCTGGTGCAGGAGACGAACTTCCGCCGTGCGATGGAGAACTCCATGCTCACCGGCATGCGCGCGATGGACATGGACGGCCGCATCACCTACGTGAACGCCGCGTTCTGCGCGATGACCGGCTTTTCCGAAAGCGCGCTGGTCGGCCGATTGCCGCCCTTTCCGTACTGGCCGCCGGACCGTGTCGAGGAGATGGGCCGGCTGCTGCAGCAGGAGCTGAGCGGCCGCAGCCCGGCCGGCGGCATCGAAGTGCGGGTGATGCGGCGCGACGGCTCGCTGTTCGACGCGCGGATGTACGTCTCCCCGCTGATCGACCCGCGCGGCCAGCAGACCGGCTGGATGACCAGCATGACCAACATCACCGAGGCCAAGCGCATCCGCGACCAGCTCTCCGCGTCGCATGAGCGCTTCACCACCGTGCTGGAGGGCCTGGACGCCTCGGTGTCGGTGCTGTCGGTGCCGCAGGGCGAGTTGCTGTTCGCCAACCGTTCGTACCGGCTGTGGTTCGGCGCTGACGCCGGCGGCCACACCCTGCTGGGCGGCAACCTGGATCGGCCCGAAGTGCTGCCCGATGCCGAGGACGTGGCCGATGGCCTGTCCGGCCTGCCGACGCAGCAGCTCACCGAAAGCGGCTCTGATCCACGCGAGGTGTTCGTCGACCCGCTTCAGAAATGGTTCGACGTGCGTGCGCGCTACCTGCAGTGGACCGACGGGCGGCTGGCGCAGATGATCATCGCCACCGACATCACCGCACGGCTGCGCGCCGAAGAACAGGCCGCGCAACAGGCCGACCGCGCGCAGGTCACCAGCCGGCTGGTGACGATGGGCGAGATGGCCAGTTCGGTGGCCCACGAGCTGAACCAGCCGCTGACCGCCATCACCAACTACTGCAACGGCATGGTCTCGCGCGTCGACGGCGATTCGATCGGCAAGGACGACCTGCTGGCCGCACTGCGCAAGACGGCGCGCCAGGCCGAGCGTGCGGGTCAGATCATCCGGCGCATCCGCGCCTTCGTGAAGAAGAGCGAGCCGCAGCGCCAGCCGGCGCATGCGCGGCAGATCGTCGAGGACGCGGTGGAGCTGGCCGGCATCGAGCTGCGCCGTCGCAACGTGGCCATCCACACCTATGTGGCGCAGCGTCTGCCGCCGCTGGAGGTGGACCCGATCCTGATCGAACAGGTGCTGATGAACCTGCTGAAGAACGCGGCCGAAGCCATCGACAGCGCGCAGCTGCCGGCGCCCCGCCGCAGCATCGAGTTGCGGGTGGTGCCGCGGCACACGCCCGACGAAGGCGGTGTGATCGAGTTCAGCGTCACCGACAGCGGCCCCGGCTTGAAGGACGAGGTGATCGAACGGTTGTACGAGGCCTTCTTCTCCACCAAGGCCGAAGGCCTGGGCATCGGGCTTTCGCTGTGCCGCAGCATCATCGAGTCGCACCGCGGCCGGATGCGTGCACAGAACCTCTACAATGGCGAGACGGTTTCCGGGTGCCGTTTTTCCTTCACGCTGCCGGTCGAAGTGCCGGTCCGCAGCGACAGCGCAGGCCCTTCCACAGAGCCGCAGCGCGACCCCCACCCGAACACCACCGTGGCGTCCTGAATGAGCTTGATCCCCAAGAAGGGCACCGTCTACGTCGTCGATGACGACGAGGCCGTGCGTGATTCGCTGCAATGGCTGCTCGAAGGCAAGGACTACCGCGTCAAGTGCTTCGATTCGTCGGAGTCCTTCCTGTCGCGCTTCGATCCGCGCGAGGTGGCCTGCCTGATCGCCGATATCCGCATGGACGGCATGAGCGGGCTGGAGCTGCAGGACCGCCTGATCGAGCGCAAGAGCCCGCTGCCGGTGGTCTTCATCACCGGCCACGGCGACGTGCCGATGGCGGTGACCACGATGAAGAAGGGCGCGATGGACTTCATCGAGAAGCCCTTCAAGGAAGAAGAGCTGCTGGGCCTGGTGGAGCGCATGCTGGAGCAGGCGCGCAGCGCCTTCAGCCAGCACCAGGAGCAGGCCAGCCGCGACGCGCTGCTGTCGCGCCTGACCACCCGCGAAGCCCAGGTGCTGGAACGCATCGTCGCCGGCCGGCTGAACAAGCAGATCGCCGATGACCTGGGCATCAGCATCAAGACGGTGGAGGCGCACCGCGCCAACATCATGGAAAAGCTCAACGCCAACACGGTGGCGGACTTGCTGAAGATCGCGCTCGGCGCGCAAAGCAAGGCCTGATGGGCGCCCAGCTGATCGACGGCAAGGCGCTGTCGCAAACCATCCGCCGCGGCGTGGCCGAACGGGCCCAGGCCCTGAGCGCCGCCGGCCGCCAGCCCGGCCTGGCGGTGATCCTGGTCGGCGACGATCCGGCCAGCGCCGTCTACGTGCGCAACAAGGTGCAGGCCTGCGCCGAGAACGGCCTGCACAGCGTGCTCGAGACCTACCCGGCCAGCCTGAGCCAGGCCGAGTTGCTGGCCCGGGTGGCTGCGCTGAATGCCGATCCGCGCATCCACGGCCTGCTGGTGCAGATGCCGCTGCCCAGGCACATCGACCCGCAGGCGGTCATCGCCGCCATCGACCCGCGCAAGGACGTCGACGGCTTCAGCGTGCATTCCGCCGGCCAACTGATGAGCGGCCTGCCGGGCCTGCGCCCGGCCACGCCCTATGGCTGCATGAAGCTGATCGAAAGCACCGGCACCGCCATCGCCGGCAAGCACGCGGTGGTCATCGGCCGCAGCAACACCGTCGGCAAGCCGATGGCCCTGCTGCTGCTGCAGGCCAACGCCACGGTCACGGTCTGCCACAGCGCCACGCCGGACCTGGCGGCGCACACCCGGCAGGCCGACATCGTGGTGGCCGCGGTGGGCCGCCGCAACACGCT
>JAEUOZ010000079.1 GCA_016790225.1 Rubrivivax sp. | reverse complement strand
GGGTCAAGCTGCTCTGACCTGATACTGCCTGCGCGGGACCATGAATCGGTTCGGAGCCCTACCCCCAGTCACATCTGTGCTGCTGCCGCCGACTCGGCGAGTGACCGGTCCAGGGCAGCCCGGCGGCACGACCGGCCGCCTGGATCCGACCCATTGGAGTCACTCGAATTGCGACTCCAAAGAGGACACTCGTGTCGGCGACCGATACGCCGCCTCAGTTTCCGTCTCAAGGGGCAATGACATCGAGCGTCGGGAAGTAGGTCTTGAAGCGGCTGGCGTCCCGCGTCAGCAATGGCCAGCCCTCGACGGCGGCATGGGCTCCGATGAAGAAGTCGGGAAGCACCTGCCCCTTGCTGCCGCCCCGCCGGCGGTACAACGCGTACGCCTTGGCTGCCAGGAAGAGGGCTGGCCGGGGAATCTCGCGCAGCTCCAGCTCCATGGTAAGCACCACGTCGTCAAGGGCTTCAAGCGTCGAGAACGACAGCGACATCTCGGCGTAGATGACCGGATTGATGGCCAGGGCATGAAGCTTGGCCTGGGCGCGCAGCTGCGCGATGGACCAGTCGGCCCATTGCGGATCGTTCTGCAAGACGTCCACCAGGACGTTGGTATCCACGAGCAACATCAATCATCGACGCGGAGCAGCTTCATCAATGCATCAGTCCGCCAGGGCACATCAGCCCGGCCGCGAACCGCATCGAAACGGTCGCGGGTCGGGTTGCGCGCACGCCCGGCAGGCCGTGCTGGGTGGAGTACCACTTCGCCTGCCGTGTTCACCGAGAACTCCACCGGTGCGCCTGGCACCAACTGCATCGCATCGCGAATGCGCTTGGGAATCGTGACCTGTCCCTTGCTGGTCAGCGTTGTCGCCATGCACGCTCTCCATGAGTATTACCGATGGACTGCATGGTAACACCTGCAAGGCTGGGCACGGCTTCGACGCACCTGCCGGACGGCTGCTGTCGAGTTGACCGAGTGTCTCCTGATGGCCAACCACGTGGTTTGGCGAGTGTCAGGTTTCAGGCACCTCGCACGAAGGCGGCGCGGTGTAAGGCATGTATGTGGCAGGCGGGACACGCTACGTTCATTCTGCTGGGATGCCGGCCGACAGCCGGTCACAGAACGAATCGCTGCATGCCCGACATGTGGGGTTCGCTGAGGTGTTTTCCGGACCAGGCCAACGAATTGCGCCACTGACCGTCGAGCAAATGGACGAGGCCTTGGCCGGGCACCTGCGCGACAAGCACGTGCCGGCCCCGGCCGGCCGCAAGTCGGCTGGTCGATGATCGGCATGGACCCCAACGTCCTGCTGCGCCTGTGGCTCAACGACGACCCGGCGCAACTCAGCCTGTTCGCACAAGGCTCCTGCGGGTTTGCCGACTGCCTGGTTGTCGCGAAGCATGCCCGCCAGGGCTGCGAGTTCACCGCGACTTTCGATCGAGGCATGCGCAAGCTGCCGGGGGTCAAGCTGCTCTGACCTGATACTGCCTGCGCGGGACCATGAATCGGTTCGGAGCCCTACCCCCAGTCACATCTGTGCTGCTGCCGTCGACTCGGCGAGTGACCGCTCCAGGGCACCCCGGCGGCACGACCGGCCACCTAGTTCCGACCCCTCGCGGGCATTCCTGGTCGGACGCCGGTTGCAGGGCACTTCCTCGCGGGCTGAGGGCACCGGGAGCCCTTCCCCTCCATGTCCCCCGCCATCGTCCTTCGGCCGCTGGCTCCTCCTTGACTTCCGGGGAAGGGCTCCCGCTGCCCTCAGCAGGCGGCTTGGTTGGACGCTCCAACGACGAAAGCCAGGTCGTCGGCTGGCCAAGGTCGGTGGGCGCCCTCCCGCGGAAGTGAAGGAGGAGGGTCGGGCGCAGTCCGACCCGGGAGACATGGAGCGGGAGGGCGCCCACCGGCCTTGGCACGCGAGGTGGTCGAACTCGAAGGCACCAGAATCTCCAACGCCCGTTCCTGGCCGGCCGCTGCCGGCCACCACCGTTGGACGAGCATCTGCGCGCACGGCTGACGTCATGGGAACCTCCGGCATGAATCGAACCACCCCACCCGCCAACCCCACCAACCCCGCCGATCGGGTCGCCAACTCGCCCGACGCCTTCGGCCTGCTGCTGCAACGGCACTTCGCCGACGGTCCCGAGCCGGCCGACGATGGCTTTGCCGAGCGGGTGCTGGCCCCCCTGCCGGCCAACGCGCCACCCTTGCCCGCGCCCGGGCGCCGGCTGGCCCAGGCCCACTGGGCGCTGCGGACGGCCCCAAGCCTGGCCGCCTGCCTGGCCGCCTGCCTGGCCGCCTGCCTGGCCGCCGCCTCGCCGAGCGCGACCCGGGGGCGACTGGACGGCGAGAAAGACCTGGCCGCCACGGTGCTGCTGGCCCTGCTGGCCTTCTGGTCGTGGCCCGCGCGCTGGCTGCACGCATGATCCGTTTCGAACCCTGGAGCACCACGCTCGGCCTGGGCGGTCTGTTCGCCTTGGGCGTGGCCGCGGCCCTTCTCGCGCGGCCCGCGCTCCGCCATGCCAACCGCTGGGTGGCCACCCTGCTGGTGGTGATGGCGCTGAAGATCGCGCCCTACGCCCTGGGATACGCCGGCTTCTACGACACCCATCCCTGGCTCAGTTTCGCGCCCTTCGACCACCCACTGGCACTGGGCCCGCTGCTGTGGCTCCACGTACAGCAGCGCACCAGCAGGGAGCTGCCACACGGCTGGGGCTGGCACCTGCTGCCCCCGGTGCTGGCACTGGTCTACGCCAGCCTGTGCTTCGTGCAGCCGTTGGCGTGGAAGAACGACTGGAACGCGCGGGTCCACGAACCCTTCATCGCGCCGGCCCTCACCCTGCTGGGCCTGCTGTCGCTGGCCATGTATCTCCGCAAGGCCTTCGGCCGCCAGGCTGACTACCAGGCCTGGCTAGCACAGCACGTCAGCAATGCCGACGAGCACCGCTTCACCGCGCTGCGCGCTCTGCTGCTGGGCCTGGTGGCCTGGGTGCTGCTGAGCGGGCCTTACGAGTTGGCCACCGCCGTGTGGCGGCTGGACTACTTCGACCGCTTCGGCCTGTACCTGGCGCTGGCCCTGCTCGTCGTGGCTTTGGGGCTGGAAGCCTGGCGCCACGTGCAGCCCGCGCATCCGCTGCAGCCGCCCGCGCCCGAGCCCGAGCCAGCCTTGCCTGCCGCCCCCGCGGCCGGGCCGCAGGCGCGCACCGCCGCGGGTGCCGCCGCCATCGACTGGCGGCAGCAGGGCAAGGCCTGGCGCGCGCGCACCGCCGCCGAAGGCTGGTGGCGCGACCCAGAGCTCAGCCTGGAGAGCCTGGCCCGCCGGCTGGGCACCAACACCAACTACCTCTCGCGCGCCTTCAACGAGGGGCTGGGCCAGAACTTCAGCGACGTGATCGGCGGCCTGCGAGTGGAGTGGGTGTGCCAACGCCTGGCCGAGGCGGGCACCGACCCGCCTGGCATGCTGCAACTGGCGCTGGACGCCGGCTTCGCCTCGAAGTCCACCTTCAACCGCGTCTTCAAGAACCACACCGGGCTCACGCCGACGGCCTGGATACGTGCCAAAAGATGAAAACATCAAGTCCGACAGGCACATGGGCGACTTTGGGTCGCGCCGGGTACGCCCGACGGTGATGCTCAGGCACCGCGCTCGACGCGCCATTTCCCTGGCCAGGCGGCCTGCAACCATGACCGTTCCATCCCTGCTGCGTCACCTGCGGCCTTCGCCGCCACCGCCTGCACTGCCGTGCTGGCTGAACGCCCTGGCCCCGCGCCGCGCCCTGGCCGCCGGCGCCTTGTGGCTCGGCCTGCTCGGCCTGCTGGCCAGCACCGCCCAGGCCCAGCCGGCCCCCGAGCTGAGCGCCGCCGAGGCCCAGCGCGACCTGCGCATCCTGCAGCGAGCGCTGACCGAACTGCACCCCGGCCTGTACCGCCACGCCACGCCAGCGCAGATCAGCGACGAGTTCGACGCCGCCCAAGCGGCAGTGGCGCAGGGCGCCAGCCGTGCGCAGATGGTGCTGCTGGCCAGCCGCATCGCCGCTGCCGTGCGCTGCGGGCACACGTGGGTGAGCCGCTACAACCAGTCGTCGGCCGTGCAGGCCCTGGTGACGCGCCAGACCCTGCCCCTGGTGCTGCGCTGGCTGGAGGGCCGCGTGCTGGTGCTGGCCAGCGCCGTGCCCGAGATCGCCGCCGGCAGCGAGTTGACGGCCATCGACGGCCGCACGCCGGCCGAGATCGCCGCCGCGCTGCTGCCCTACCTGCGCGCCGACGGCAGCGCCGACGGCAAGCGCCTGTCGCAGCTCGACGACGACAACAACGGCGGCGCCATGCAGCGCCTGTTCCCGCTGCTGTTCCCGCCCGGTGAGGGTGGCTGGCGCGTGCGCGTGCTGGCGCCTGGCGCCCGGGCCGCCGAGCGCACGGTGGCCGTGCCGCCGCTGACGGCCGCGCAGCGCACGGCCGCGCTACAGGCCACCGGCCACGGCGCGGCCTCGAACGCCTGGAGCCTGACCATCGACGGCGGCCTGGCCGTGATGACCCTGCCCACCTTCGCGCTCTGGGACCGGGCCTTCGACGGCAACGCCTGGCTGTCGCAGGCCTTCACGCGGCTGGCCGAGCAGCAGGTGCGGCAGCTGATCATCGACCTGCGCGCCAACGAAGGTGGCAACGACGGCTTCGGCCGTGCCTTGCTGGCCCATCTGTTGACCGCGCCCTTCACCCAGCCAGGCGGGCGGCGCGAGTCGGCCTACGAGCGCGCGCCGTACGGGCTGGCGCGCTTCCTGGAGACCTGGGACTTCGGCTTCTTCGACCGCACGGGCCAGGTGAGCAAAGGCCCGGGCCGCAACTGGTTGATGCCGGATCTGGCGCCCGTGGTCATCGCGCCGGCGGCACCGCGTTTCGCGGGCCAGGTGCTGGCCCTGGTTGGGCCGCAGAACAGCTCGGCCGGCTTCCTGCTCGCGCGCGACCTGCAGCGCTTGGGCACCGCCACCCTGATGGGCCAGCCCACGGGAGGCTCGCTGCGCGGGCTGAACGGCGGCCAGATCGCCTGGCTGACCTTGCCGGCCTCGGGCGTGGCGGTGGACATCCCGCTGGTGGCCACCTTCGCGCCGGGCGACCCGCCGGATGCCGGCGTCTGGCCCGACGTGCTGGTGCTGCCGCGCTTTGCCGACGCCCAGGTGGGCCACGACACCACGCTGGACGCCGCCCGCGCCTGGCTGCAGCGCGAGGCGCAGCACCGCAGCGGCGGCACGCGATGAGCGCGCGCAAAGCAACGCCATCGCCGTCGGGCCGCTGGCTGCGCCGGCTGGCCTGCTGCCTGGCGCTGCCCCTGGCCGGCTGCGCCATCCGCGTGGCGCCCGTGGAGCCCGGCACGCCGCTGCGGCAAGCCACGCTGCTGCATCCGCCGGCCGTCGAGGAGGCGCACCGCTTCCTGGCCACGCAGACCGCCTTCGACGCCTTCGTGGCCATGGCCGGCGAGCGGGAGATCACCCGCTGGGGCGAGGCCGACCTGCCGATCAACACGCACTCGGTGCGCAAGAGCCTGCTGGGGGCCCTGGTGGGCATCGCAGTGGAGCGGGGCCTGATGCGGCTGGACGACACGCTGGCCGCGATCGGCATCGATGAGCCGGCCACACCGCTCACGGCCGTGGAGCGCTCGGCCACCGTGCGGCAGCTGCTGCAGTCGCGCTCGGGCGTGTACCTGCAGGCCGCCGGAGAAACCCAGGCCATGCGCGATGGCCGCCCGCAACGCGGGCAGTACGCACCTGGCGAGTACTTCTACTACAACAACTGGGACTTCAACGTGCTGGGCGCCATCTTCGAGGCCCGCACCGGCCTGGGCATCGGCCAGGCCCTGCACGACTGGATCGCGGTCCCCACTGGCATGCGCAGCTTCCGGCCCGAGCACGTCATCTACCGCGACGCCGAGCGCTCGCGTTACCGGCAGTTCGTCATCTTCATGAGCGCCTCCGACCTGGCCCGCTTTGGCGCCCTGTTCGCGCAGCAGGGCCGCTGGCAGGGCCGGCAGGTGCTGCCGGCGCAGTGGGTGGAGGCCAGCCTGACCTCGCAGGCGCGGCTGACAGGGCCGGCGCCGTTTGATGGCTACGGGCTGCTATGGTGGCTGGATGGCCGCTCGGGCACCGCGTGGGCCGATGGCTGGCGGGGCCAGTACCTGCTGGTGGACCGCGCCCGCGGGCTGGCCGTGGTGTCGCGCAACGACACCGGGCGCGACGCTCTGTCCATCGCCTGGGCCGTGGCCTTCGGCAAGGATGGCCTGCGCGACCACCACCAGCGCCTGTGGCGCCTGATGGTCGATGCCACGAGCCGTCCGGTTGAGCGAGATCGTGCCAGCGCTGGCGGCCATTCGCACTGACAGGGGCGCCCCGGCCGCCGGCGCAGCGGTGCTGGACCAGGGCGAGCTGGTGCTGCGCGTGGAAGGCCTGCCCACGCAGGGCTCCCAGGATGCGGTGAGGCCGCAGGACCGCTGGCACCTGGGCTCGGTGGCCAAGTCGATGACCGCCACCCTGGTTGGGGCGCTGGGTTGCACCAGGGCGGTCTGTCACCTGGCCCTTGCAAGATCGAGCGCAAGGCCAAGCATTCGTATGCCTGCGCGCTGCAAGCGTACGGGCGCCGCTGCCGATCGCAAGCGCAGCACTGCCCGACCTTGACGATGCAGGCTCCCGCGTCGGCAATGCAGAAGCAGGTGGCGTTCATCGGTACACCGCCGGGCCGCGGTAAACGTCGCTTCATGGCCAACCGCGTGGTTTGGCGAGTGTCAGGTTTCAGGCACCTCGCACGAAGGCGGCGCGGTGTGAGGCATGCATGAGGCGGGCGGGAGAAGCTACATTCCTTCTGCTGGGATGCCAGCCGACAGCCGGTCACAGAACGAATCGCTGCCTGCCCGACATGTGGGGTTCGCTGTGGGGTTTCCCGGACCAGGCCAATCAAACCTGATGACACGACAAGCACTTGGCTTCGCACTCGAAGATCAGGTGCAGAGCATCGAGTGAGACCCTGGAGTCCGCCTCGTGGCACACCAGCCTTCCAATTCCCCGCCACGCATCGGCGCACCCAGCCGCCGCCGGTCACTCGCGCTGCTGGGTTCGCTCGGCGGCGCGGCGGCGACCTCAGCCCTGGGCTGGTTCAGCCCGGCACCCGCCGCCGCGCAGACCCCTGCGCCCACCTCCGCCCCACCGCTGACACGCCCCATCCCCAAGTCCGGCGAGCGTCTGCCCCTGGTGGGCCTGGGCAGCTGGATCACCTTCAACGTCGGCACGGACCGCGCCGGGCAGCAGGCCAGCATGGAGGTGATGCGCGCGTTCTTCGCCGAGGGCGGACGCCTGATCGACTCCAGCCCGATGTACGGTTCGTCCCAGCCCACCATCGGCCTGGCCTTGAAGGCGCTGGGCATGCCTGCCTCGCTGTTTTCGGCCGAGAAGGTATGGATCGGCGATGTGGCGCGGGGTGCTGCGCAGATGGAGGCTTCGCGCGGCCACTGGGGCGTGCCGCGCTTCGACCTGATGCAGGTGCACAACCTCGTGGCCTGGCAGGAGCACCTGCCGCGCCTGCAGGAGATGAAGGCCCGCGGCGCCCTTCGCTACGTGGGCATCACCACCTCGCACGGCCGGCGGCATGACGAGATCGAGCGCATCCTGCGCACCCAGTCGATCGACTTCCTGCAGATCAGCTACAGCCTTCTGGACCGCGAGATCGAAAACCGCCACCTGCCGCTGGCGGCTGAGCGGCAGGTGGCGGTGATCGTCAACCGGCCCTTCCGCGAAGGCGCGCTGCTGGCGCAACTGGCCCGCCATCCCTTGCCCGGCTGGGCAGCCGAGCTCGGTTGCCGGCACTGGGCGCAGGCCGCGCTGAAATTCGTGGTCTCCCACCCCGCGGTGACCTGCGCCATTCCCGCCACCAGCCGAGCGGATCACCTGCGCCAGAACATGGCCGCCGCGCGTGGGGCAATGCCGGATGCTGCACTGCGCGCGCGCATGGCCGCCGACGTGGCGGCCCTCTGAACCCAAGGCCGCGCTGGCAACCGGCCGCCCTGCCTCACGACCCCGCGCCATGCTGAGCGAATGGTGGACCTACCGGCCGCATGACTTCCTGATGTTCTCGCCGCGCATCTACTGGCGGCTGTTCGAATCGATCAATACGGCATGGTGGCCTCTGGCCGCGCTGCTGGCCTGCACTGCCGGGGGCTGGCTGATCTCGGTGGCGCGGCATGCTGGCGGCGGTGCAGCGCGCAAGGCCGGGCATGCCCCGCACGGGTCCTGGCAGGTGGCACTGCTCTGGCCCCTGGCCTTGCTGGCCGTGGCCTGGGCGGTCGTCGCGCTGGCCTTTCTGCGCGAACGCTACATGCCCATCTTCTGGGCAGCCGAGGTGGCGGTCTGGGCCTTCCTCGTGCAGGCGGCGGGCTGGCTGCTGATGGCCCGCCTGG
>JAEUOZ010000078.1 GCA_016790225.1 Rubrivivax sp. | reverse complement strand
TGCCGTGGAACCTGAGGTCGGCGGCATCCCGGCACAGCGACGCCGGACGGGCCTGCTGCTGGGCGTTGTCGCGCTGCTGCCGTATGCCGCGCTCGCCCCGCTCTCGGGCCGGCCCTGGCTGCAGGCAGAGCTCTTCGGCCTGGCGCCGGATCCGACGGTGCTCTTCAGCCTGGCCGTGCTGCTGTTGCGGCCCCTGCCCGCGTGCGCCAGCCCCGGCGCGCGGCGGCTCGCCCGTGCGCTCTGGGTCCTGCCCGTCGCCTGGTGCGTGTGCAGCAGCGCCACGCTGGCGCTGCTGGGCTCGTGGCAGGCGGCGCTGCCTGTGGGGGCTGCGGCTCTGTGCTGGTGGGCGTGCCGGCCCCGGCGCGCCGCCGGGCCCAGATGAGACGTGCAGCCTCGCGCAGAAGTTCAGCGCACGTCAGTCGTCAGCCTTGTCTGGCGCGTGTCGCCCGCATCGCTGCGAGCAGCAGATCGATGCCGGCGCGCCCGGGGCGGGCTTGCTGGCATGGAGAACAGGCTGTCAGTGTCGTGCCGAGTCCCGCGGAACGGCCAGCAGCCGCCGCGCCGCTTGCTGATCGAGGCATCGGTCGCTGCGCTCCACGCCGCTCATCACGCCCTCGAGCAGCGCCCGGCCTTCGGCATCCCGGCCGCGACCCATCAGCGATCGGCAGGCGTCGGTGGCGCAGCGCAGCGCATACAGGCTGGCGTGGTGGCCTTGTGCCAGCGCCAGCCCGGCGCGCCAGAGGCTCTCGGCCTCTTCAGGCGGCCCGCCGACAGCCTGGACCAGGGCGCCCTGCAGACGCAGCACCTCGGTATCGAACAAGGTGTCTGCAGGCGTCACCGCCCGGCCGCGGGCCCAGGCAGCCTGGGCTTGCGCCACGCGAGCCTGGGCAAGGTGGGCTTCGGTGAGGGCCAGGCTCACCATGAGCGTGGCCAGATGGTCGCCCGGCCGGCAATAGGCGGGGGCCAGGGCTTCGATCAGTGCGGTGTCGCGCTCGGCGGGTGGGCGGCAACAGGCCAGCCCTACGCGGGCCGCCGCCCTGAGGCCCGGCAGGTCGTACAGCTCGGCCCTTTCCTGCGCCTCGGCCAGCAGGGCTTCAGCGCGGGGTTGACCCAGGAGCCGCAAGAGGTCGCCCGCCCAATACAGCTTCAGCACCAGATCGGCCGGGATGTTGACCTCTCGGCTGCGCGCGATGCCGGCCTCGATCGAGGCCAGACCTTCTTCGGTGCGGCCCATCCAGCACAGGTTGCGCCCGCGGTGCACCAGGGCGCTGGCGGGCACGTCCATGAACAGCGGCACCAGGGGGTCGGGCGTGAGTGAAAGCGAGCGATCCTGGTGCCACAGCGCCTGCGGCAATCGGCCCACCAGCACCAGCGCAAGACCGGCGTAATGGTGGGCCACCGCTCGCAGGCTGGGTTGCCCGGCTTCGGCCAGGACCACGGTCTCCTGGGCCAGGGTCAGGCAGTCAGCAGGCCGGAAGCTGGCCGAGTAACCAATGATGGCGCCCAGCTGGGCGCGGATCTGCTCGCGCTGCGCGCCCATCTGCCGCGCGAGCTGCCGCGCGCGCTCGAAGGCTGCCAGGGTGCGCGGGTCGGTGACGCCGTGGTGGTGCAAGCTCATGTTGCCCAGCATCAGCTGCACGCGCAGCTCAGTGGCATCGCGCTTGGCCGAGGCCGGCGTGCGGGCCAGCTCGTGAAGGCAGTCGTTCAGGTCGTCGATCGTCGCGGCATAGGACAGCCGCTGCGCCGCCAGGTGGGCCGTCATCTCCAGCACGCGCGCGGTGGCCTCGGGCATGGCTGCGCGCGCGTAGGCGCTCGCGAGCTGGCCGGCCACGCGGGCCACCTGATCGCCCCAGCCAGCCTCCAGCCGCTCGGCCAGGCGGCGGTAGAGCACCTGGCGCAGGCCGGGCGAAAGGCCTTCGTACAGCGCGCGGCGGTAGATGTCGTGGGTGAACTGCAGCAGGCCGCCGCGGCTGCCATCGGGCCACTGGGCGGGCAGGCCGGCCCGCACAAATTCGCCCTGGCGCGCCAGGGCGCTGCAGGCCTGCTCCACCGCCACCGGATCGCGCTGCAGCACGGCGGCCAGCAGTTGCACCGGCACCTGCATGCCGACCACGCTGGCGGCATCCAGCAGCTCGCGGGACGGCCCGTCCAGCCGCGCGAAGCGGGCCGCGATCAGGCGGCGCAGCGGTTCGGCCAGGCCGTGCTGCGGGGGTGGCTCGATGAGCTGCCAGCGTCCGCACTCCCAGGCCAGCACTGCGGTGTCGATCAGGTGGTGCAGCGCGGCGCCCAGGTACAGCGGAATGCCCATCGATTGGCGCTCGGCCCAGGGCGCGAGCTGCCGGGCGAGTGCGGGGCAGCCCAGGCGCTGGGCGATGCAGGATTCGATGGCTTCGGGCTTCAGCGGCTGCAGACGCAGCTCGGCCGCCGGATCATGCGCCACGAGCCGGTTGGCAAAAGCCGCCACGGGGTGGCCAGTGTGTGCAGCCAGCAAGGGCTGGTAGCTGGCCAGCAGCAGCAGGCTCGCGGGCGTGCGCTCGCCCGCCAGCTGCTGCAGCAGGTCGATCGTGGCCTCGTCGGCCCAGTGGAGGTCTTCCAGCACCAGCACCAGCGGCGTGTGTTCGGTCAACGCACGCAGCAAGGCGCTGAATTCGCGCAGCATGCGGCCCTGGCCCATGCCGGCCAGGGATTTGCGCAGCCCGGGAAGTTCCTGCGCAGGTACCAGCCAGGGTAGCTGAACCAGCCAGGTCGGCGCGCAGCGGCGCAGCGCGGCGCTCGTCTGGCCAGCGAGCGGCCCGCTGCACAGCTCGGCCAGCAGGGCGAGCACGGGGGCGAACGGTTCGCGGGCGCTGGCCAGCTCCAGGCAGGCACCGCGTGCGGCCACGGCGCGGGTGGAACCGCTCTCGGCGATCAGCCGATCCAGCAACGCGGTCTTGCCCACGCCGGGGTCTGCGGCCACCAGGGCCATCTGGCGGTGGCCCGCCAGCGCGCTGCGAAGAAGATCGGTGAGGGTGAGCAGCTCCTTGTCGCGCCCCGCCCAGGCTGGGCGAACCAGGCGCTCCGCCGGGACCGTGGCTGAGCCGCCAGGGCGGCTGAGCCCGTTGACGCGTGTGGGCGCGCCGGGCAGCGCAGTGTGCAGGCCGGGCCGGTCATGCAGGGCCGGCGCACGCCCCGCGCCGCCGAGGGCGCTGTCGGCACCTTCGCTGCGAGCGGCAGGGCCATCGACCTTCGACAGCAGATCCGCCGCAGGGCCGGATCCGCTGGCGGGCTGCAGCAACAGCCGGTAGCCACGCCGGTGCAGCGTCTGCAAGTGTTGCGGCGGTGTGCTGTCGTCTCCCAGCGCGGTGCGCAGCTCGCCCATGAGGTTGGTCAGGGTCTTGCTGCTCACCTCCTGGTCAGGCCACAAGGCTTCGAGCAGATCCTGGCCCGGGATGAGCTGGCCCGGGCGCTGCAGCAGATAACAGAGCGCCTGCCAGGCCTTGGGGCGCATGTCCACGATCTGGCCATCGCGCCACAGCCGCTGGTGTTCCGCATCGATGCGCACCCGCATGCCCAGGCTCAGGAGTTGGGGCGATAGGGGCGTGAGCATGAGGCGAAATGGTAACGGCCCGATTTCGCGTCATTTCCTGCAAACTGGGGCTCTCCTCGCTGCGCGCCTCTGCCGTCCCCCCTTGCCGGACCCTGCCGCCCCGGTGCCGCAGCCTGCGCCTCAACGGGCAAAGCGCTCGTGGATCCCGCAGCCAGGGGGGTGACCCGTCGCTGCAGTCCATTCCCCGGTAACAAGTCACCACCAGAGGCAGCGCAGGGCCCAAGCGGGCCTGCAACACGCGCGGGTGCTTGGGCAG
Organism: Rubrivivax sp.; assembly: GCA_016790225.1. The sequence continues at coordinate 2,168 of JAEUOZ010000078.1, read as the reverse complement.
TTGTCGGGCGACTTTTGCGAAGCGCTTTCCTACGATCACGACGGTGAACCCTGCCCTTGCCGCGGCAAGAAGCCGGGCTCTACAGCACCCCGTCTTCGGAAAGGAATTCCCTTGAAAGCAAAAGAACTTGCCACCCAGGCACGCCCGCTTGTCGCTGCCTGCATCCTGGTCGCAGGCCACGCTCATGTCCTGGCCTTCATGGGTGGTGGTCCCATTCTCAGCAATTGCACGGACCTGAACGGAACCAACAGCCTGGTCACGGTGAGAGAGTGCAGCTTCAACGAAGGGACAGGGCCCATCTCTTACGGCGGCACCTACCGCGTTTCAATCAGTGGCGAACCGGGGACGAGCGAAGTCACGTCCTTTCATGTCAGCACCAACAACCCCGCGCCTGGCTCTGGATACATCCAGGGCGCCTCGTCACCCGCAGGCGGGTGGGACCAAGGCCTCTACAACGCTCCTTTCACGACGCGTCAGAACTGGACGGCGACGTACTACTCTGCAAGCGACTGGAACGGGGCCTTTGAGGAACGGACCGGCAAGCGCTTTGGCGACTTGTTCGGCACTGACTCGGGGGCCTATGTCTACAGGGCCGGGTGGGTATCAGCAGACAACGTCTTGTCAAAGGGGGTTCTGGCCGATCCTCTGCTGCCGGGTCAGGTCTACGGCGGCAGCAACCTGATGTTTGGCTGGTATGGGGGGCAACCGTTCTCTCACTTCGTGGCCCTGAATGGCCAGACCATCGTGTCGCAGTCGCTGGTCACGGCACCGATCCCGGAGCCTTCCGCCTATGCCTTGGCGTTGGCCGGCCTGGGCGTGCTGGGGGTGTGCGCGCGCCGGCGCCGCAAGGCCTGAGTCACTTGCACAGGGGCGTCACGGGCCGGCGTCACGGCCGTCTCACCTTGACAGACCGCCCCTTCACCCGGCCCGCATTCAAGCCACGCAGCGCCTGCTCGGCCACGTCCGGCCGCAGCGCGACGTAGGTCGAGAAGTCGTTGACGTCGATCTTCCCCACCGCATCACCCGGCAGGCCCAGGTCCTTGGTCAAGGCACCCAGCACGTCGCCAGCACGGATCTTCTCCCTGCGGCCGCCGGCGATCTGCAGGGTCACCATGGGTGGGCGCAGCGGCGGTGCGCCGGCCGCGGGCTTCAGCGTGGACAAGGCGTGCCATTCGCTTTCGCGGCCTTGTTCGGCTTCGATGCGGCCGATGCGGCCCATCTCGTCCAGGCTCACCAGGCTGAAGACGCGGCAGCCGTCAGGTAAGGCTGTCGCGTTCCACGCTAAACGGCATAGAGCCGGAGATGAAGGCCCGCGGCGCCCTTCGCTACGTGGGCGTCACCACCTCGCACGGCCGGCGGCATGACGAGATCGAGCGCATCCTGCGCACGCAGGCGATCGACTTCCTGCAGATCAGCTACAGCCTTCTGGACCGCGAGATCGAAAACCGCATCCTGCCGCTGGCGGCTGAGCGGCAGGTGGCGGTGATCGCCAACCGGCCCTTCCGCGAAGGCGCGTTGCTGGCGCAACTGGCTCGCCACCCTTTGCCCGGCTGGGCAGCCGAGCTGGGCTGCCGGCACTGGGCGCAGGTGGCGCTGAAGTTCGTGGTCTCCCACCCCGCGGTGACCTGCGCCATTCCGGCCACCAGCCGCGCCGATCACCTGCGCCAGAACATGGCCGCCGCGCGCGGCCCGATGCCTGATGCCGCTTTGCGCGCGCGCATGGCCGCCGACGTGGCTGCGCTTTGACCCCAAGCCCGCACCAGCAGCCGGCCGCCCTGCCTCACGAACCCGCGCCATGTTGAGCGAATGGTGGACCTACCGGCCGCATGACTTTCTGATGTTTTCGCCGCGCATCTACTGGCGGCTGTTCGAATCGATGAACGAGGCCTGGTGGCCTCTGGCCGCGCTGCTGGCCTGCGCCGCTGGGGGCTGGCTGATCGCGGCGGCGCGGCATGCTGGCGGCGACGCAGCGCGCAAGGCCGGGCATGACCCGCGCGTGTCCTGGCCCGTGGCGCTGCTCTCGCCCATGGCCTTGCTGGCCGTGGCCTGGGCGGTCGTCGCGCTGGCCTTTCTGCGCGAACGCTACATGCCCATCTTCTGGGCAGCCGAGGTGGCGGTCTGGGCCTTCCTCGTGCAGGCGGCGGGCTGGCTGCTGATGGCCCGCCTGG
>JAEUOZ010000076.1 GCA_016790225.1 Rubrivivax sp. | reverse complement strand
ACCAACGAACTGCTCATCGAAGAGTCGCTGATCGGCTGGAAAGAGTTCGAGATGGAAGTCGTGCGCGACCTCGCCGACAACGGCGTGCTGGAGAAATACAACGTCGAGCTGATCGGCGCCAAGCGCGACGCGATCCGCATGGCCGAAGACCGCGAGCTGTTCCGTGTCGCGATGCAGGAGATCGGCCTGGAATGCCCGAAGGCCGAGGTCGCACGGACGTTCGAGCAGGCGCTGGAGATCCAGACCAAGGTCGGCTACCCGACCATCATCCGTCCCAGCTTCACGCTCGGCGGCACCGGCGGCGGCATCGCCTACAACCCGGAAGAATTCGAGGAGATCTGCAAGCGCGGCCTGGATCTCTCGCCGACCAACGAACTGCTCATCGAAGAGTCGCTGATCGGCTGGAAAGAGTTCGAGATGGAAGTCGTGCGCGACCGCGCCGACAACTGCATCATCGTGTGCTCCATCGAGAACCTGGATCCGATGGGCATCCACACCGGCGACTCGATCACCGTCGCCCCCGCGCAGACGCTGACTGACAAGGAGTACCAGCTGATGCGCAACGCCTCGATCGCGATCCTGCGCGAGATCGGCGTGGACACCGGCGGCTCCAACGTGCAGTTCTCGATCAACCCGACCAACGGGCGCATGATCGTGATCGAGATGAACCCGCGTGTCTCGCGCTCCTCGGCGCTCGCGTCCAAGGCCACCGGCTTTCCGATCGCCAAGGTCGCCGCGAAGCTGGCCGTAGGCTATACGCTGGATGAGCTGCGCAACGACATCACGGGCGGCGCCACGCCGGCCAGCTTCGAGCCCAGCATCGATTACGTCGTCACCAAGATCCCGCGCTTTGCCTTCGAGAAGTTCCCGGCCGCCGATCCGCACCTGACGACGCAGATGAAGAGTGTGGGCGAAGTGATGGCCATGGGCCGCAGCTTCCAGGAAAGCTTCCAGAAGGCCCTGCGCGGGCTGGAGACCGGCATCGACGGCCTGAGCGAACGCAGCACCGATCGCGAAGAGATCGTCGAGGAGATCGGCGAAGCCGGGCCCGAGCGCATCCTCTTCGTCGGCGATGCCTTCCGCATCGGCCTGTCGCGCCAGGAGATCTTCGAGGAAACGGCGATCGATCCCTGGTTCCTGGCCCAGATCGAGGACATCGTGGCCACCGAGAAGCAGCTTGCGGGGCGCAGCGTGGCCTCGCTCTCGGCGGCCGAGCTGCGCTACCTCAAGCGCAAGGGCTTCAGCGACAAGCGCCTGGCCAGGCTGCTGGGCACCCACCAGCACGAGGTGCGTGCCGCGCGCCACGCGGCCGGCGTGCGCCCGGTCTACAAGCGAGTGGACACCTGCGCTGCCGAGTTCGCCACGCAGACAGCCTACATGTACTCCACCTATGAAGAGGAGTGCGAGGCCGAGCCCAGCACGCGCAAGAAGATCATGGTGCTCGGCGGCGGGCCCAACCGCATCGGCCAGGGCATCGAATTCGATTACTGCTGCGTGCACGCCGCACTGGCCATGCGCGAAGACGGGTACGAGACCATCATGGTCAACTGCAACCCGGAAACCGTGTCCACCGACTACGACACCAGTGATCGCCTCTACTTTGAGCCCGTGACACTGGAAGATGTGCTGGAGATCGTCGACAAGGAAAAGCCCTTCGGCGTGATCGTTCAGTACGGCGGCCAGACACCGCTGAAGCTGGCGCTCGATCTGGAGCGCGCGGGCGTGCCGATCATCGGCACCACGCCGGATTCCATCGACATCGCCGAAGACCGCGAGCGCTTCCAGAAGCTGCTGCACCAGCTGGGCCTGAAGCAGCCGCCCAACCGCACGGCGCGCACCGAGGACCAGGCGCTTCAGCTCGCCCAGGAGATCGGCTACCCGCTGGTGGTGCGCCCGAGCTATGTGCTGGGCGGCCGCGCGATGGAGATCGTGCACGGCGACAAGGATCTCGAGCGCTACATGCGCGAGGCCGTGCGCGTGAGCGAGAAGAGCCCCGTGCTGCTGGATCGTTTCCTCGATGACGCGATCGAGGTCGATGTCGATTGCATCGGCGACGGCCGCGAAGTCATCATCGGCGGCATCATGGAACACGTCGAGGCCGCCGGCATCCACAGCGGCGACTCTGCCTGCTCGCTGCCGCCTTACACGCTGAGCGCTGCGCTGCAGGACGAGATGCGCCGCCAGGCCACGCTGATGGCCAAGGCGCTGAACGTGGTCGGCCTGATGAACGTGCAGTTCGCGATCACCGGCGAGGGCGATAACTCCGTGGTCTATGTGCTGGAGGTCAACCCGCGCGCCTCGCGCACGGTGCCCTTCGTCAGCAAGGCCACCGGCGAGCCGCTGGCCAAGATTGCGGCGCGCTGCATGGCCGGCCAGAGCCTGGCCGATCAACGCACCCAGAACGGCATCCGCGGCGAGGTCATCCCGCCGTATTTCAGCATCAAGGAAGCGGTCTTCCCCTTCAACAAGTTTCCTGGCGTGGATCCGATCCTCGGCCCGGAGATGCGCTCCACCGGCGAGGTCATGGGCGTGGGCAAGACCTTTGGCGAGGCCATGATGAAGAGCCAGCTGGGTGCCGGCTCGCGCCTGCCCAGCAAGGGCACGGTGCTGATCACCGTGCGCAGGATGGACAAGCTGCGGGCCGTGCCGCTGGCCCAGGATCTGCATCGGCTGGGCTTCAGCCTGGTGGCCACCAAGGGCACGGCCGCCGCCATTGCGGAAGCCGGCGTGCCGGTGACCGTGGTCAACAAGGTCAAGGACGGCCGCCCGCACATCGCCGACATGATCAAGGCCGGCGAGATCCAGCTGGTGTTCACCACCGTGGACGAGACGCGCACGGCCATCGCCGACTCGCGCCACATCCGCACCGCGGCGCTGGCCAACCGCGTGACCTACTACACCACGCTGGCCGGCAGTGAGGCGGCGACCGAGGCGCTGAAGCACGGTTCCGATCTGACGGTGATGTCGCTTCAGGACCTTCACGCCGAGCTGCACTGAGCGCGCCGAAGGGCACAGACCCGCGCGGATTTGCACTAGACTGCGCGCCGTTCAGTCGCCGCCGCGGGGCCCCCAGGTCTTCACCTGGCGGCCGCTGCGGCGGTTTCACTTTCCAGGCTCCCCTGAGCCATGTTGAACGAAGGGCCCCACCATGGCCACGATTCCCCTGACGCGCCGCGGCGCGGAAAAGCTGAAGGAAGAGCTGCAGCGCCTGAAGAGCGTGGAGCGCCACGCCGTCATCCAGGCGATCGCCGAGGCACGCGCGCAGGGTGATCTCTCGGAGAACGCCGAGTACGACGCCGCCAAGGACAAGCAGGGCTTCATCGAAGGCCGCATCCTGGAGCTGGAGGCCAAGCTGGCCGCGGCGCAGATCATCGATCCGAGCAGGCTCGATGCCGACGGCCGCGTGGTCTTCGGCGCCACCGTGGATCTGGAAGAAGAGGCCAGCGGCGCCAAGGTCAGGTACCAGATCGTGGGTGATGACGAAGCGGACCTGAAGCAGGGCCTGATCTCGATTTCCAGCCCGATCGCACGCGCGCTGATCGGCAAGAGCGAAGGCGACGTGGCCGACGTGCAGGCCCCCGGCGGCGTCAAGAGCTACGAGATCGTGGCGGTGCGCTACCTCTGAGCCGATGCAGCCTGTTCGGCCTTGCCCGAGGCGCCGATGAGCTGGCAGCGGCGAGCGCTCATCCTTCTGGCCGCGGCCTGGCTGGGGCTGCTGCTGAGTGTGGCCTTGATCGCCACGCCCGCACCCTTTGCCACGCTGGACAAGGCCTTGGCAGGCCGGGTCGTGGCCCGCGTGCTGGCCCATGAGGCCGCGGCGAGCGTGGTGCTGGGTGCGCTGACGCTGGCGCTGCTGCGCTGGGAGACCCGCCGTCGCTTCGAAGCGGGCCAGCCCGTGCGGCAGTTCGACCTGCAGCTGGGTCTGGCGGGCGCCGCCTTGTTCTGCACCGTGGCCGGCTACTACGGCGTGCAACCGATGATGGAGCAGGCCCGGGCGGGCCAGGGCAGCCTCGGCTTCGGCGCGCTGCACGCCATCAGCGTGGCCTTTTTCGGGCTGAAGGCGGTGCTGGTGGCGGCGCTGGCCTGGGCGCTTACTCGCCCGTCTTCTTCTTGACGCTGCCGCGCCGCTCGTCCTTGCGCTTGACCAGGCCCCCCGCCGTCACGCGCTGATTGCCGAATACCTTGAGCTTCTTCACCGTCGCGCGGTGGTTGCCGCTCTTGGAGAACGAGACGACCTTGACGATGCGCGGCCCCGGCTTGCGGTCTTCCTCGACCACCTTTTCCTTGGGCGGAACCGGCCGCCACAGCACCAGCAGCTTGCCGATGTGCTGCACGGCGGCGGCGCCCAGCTGCTCGCACAGCGCGCCGAGCATCGCTTCGCGCTGATCGCGCTCGTCGCTGAAGACGCGGATCTTGATCAGGCCATGCGCGTTGAGCGCATTATCGGCTTCCTTGACGACGGCGGGCGTGAGCCCGTCCGAGCCGACCAGCACAACCGGGTTCAGATGATGGGCATCGGCGCGGTGGGCGCGACGCTCGCGGGTGCTCAGGGTGAGGGCGGGCATGCCCGTATTATCCGCGGCACATGAAGGTTCCATCCGCAACGGGCAAGAAGGGCAAGAAGCTCAACAAGGCGTGGCTGCACGATCACCTGACCGACCCCTACGTCAAGCTGGCGCAGAAGGAAGGCTACCGGGCGCGCGCGGCCTACAAGCTCAAGGAGATCGACGAGGCGCTGCAGCTGGTGCGGCCGGGCCAGGTTGTGGTCGATCTGGGTGCGGCGCCCGGCGCCTGGAGCCAGTACCTCAGGCGACGCTTTGCGCCGCAGGGTGCCGCTTCCGGCGCGCTGGAGGGCACGATCATCGCGCTGGACATCCTGCCTATGGAGCCCATAGAAGATGTTCAATTCATCCAGGGCGATTTCCGCGAAGATGCCGTGTCCGCGCAGCTGCGGCAGATGCTGGCCGGCCGGCCGGTCGATCTGGTCGTCTCCGACATGGCGCCCAACCTGTCCGGCATCGCCGCCGCGGATTCGGCGCGCATCGGGCATCTGGTGGAACTGGCGGTGGAATTTGCGCTCGAAAATCTGCGACCGACGGGAACATTGGTATGCAAAGTGTTTCACGGCAGTGGCTACAGCCAATGGGTGAAGCTGTTCAAGGATTCGTTTCGCGTGGCCAAGCCGCTCAAGCCCAAGGCCTCGCGGGACAAGTCTTCAGAGACCTTTCTGGTCGGCATCGGGCCGCGGGTGCGGACGGGCGGCCTGCAAAGCGAAGAAATGGCGGGCGTTCTCCCGGGGCAACAGTCCTGAGGTCTGCCACTTGACTCGACTAAACTTGCCACCATATGCGGGTTTGAATGTCGGTTTGTGCCGATACCCGACGTGCCTCGGTCCCGGGACCAGGCTGAACAAGGAGCCGCGGTGAATAATCAATGGTTCTCCAAGGTCGCTGTGTGGATGGTGATAGCCCTCGTGCTGTTCACCGTCTTCAAGCAGTTCGACCGTGGGGTGGTCCAGGGCAATCAGATCGCTTATTCGGACTTCCTGGAAGAGGTCCGCGGGCGGCGCATCAAGCAGGTCACCCTGCAGGAAAACCCGGGTGGCGGCACGGAGATCATCGCCGTCACGGTGGATGACAAGCGCCTGCGCAGCACGGCCACCTACCTCGATCGCGGTCTGGTCGGCGACCTCATCAACAACGGCGTGAAGTTCGACGTCAAGCCGCGCGAAGAGCCTTCGGTGCTGATGAGCGTGCTGGTCAGCTGGGGCCCCATGCTGCTGCTGATCGGCGTGTGGATCTACTTCATGCGCCAGATGCAGGGCGGCGGCAAGGGCGGTGCGTTCAGCTTCGGCAAGAGCAAGGCTCGCATGCTGGACGAGGCCAACAACTCCACCACCTTCCAGGATGTCGCCGGCTGCGACGAAGCCAAGGAAGAGGTCAAGGAGCTGGTCGACTTCCTGAAGGACCCGCAGAAGTTCCAGAAGCTGGGCGGTCGCATCCCGCGCGGCGTGCTGCTGGTCGGCCCTCCGGGCACCGGCAAGACGCTGCTGGCCAAGGCCATCGCGGGCGAAGCCAAGGTGCCGTTCTTCAGCATTTCCGGCTCTGACTTTGTGGAAATGTTCGTCGGCGTGGGTGCCGCCCGCGTGCGCGACATGTTCGAGCAGGCCAAGAAGAGCGCGCCTTGCATCATCTTCATCGATGAAATCGACGCCGTCGGTCGCCATCGCGGCGCCGGCCTGGGCGGCGGCAACGACGAGCGCGAGCAGACACTGAACCAGATGCTGGTCGAGATGGATGGTTTCGAGACCAACCTCGGTGTCATCGTGATGGCCGCGACCAACCGTCCGGACATCCTGGATCCCGCGCTGCTGCGCCCGGGCCGCTTCGACCGCCAGGTCTACGTGACGCTGCCGGACGTGCGCGGCCGCGAGCAGATCCTGAACGTCCACATGCGCAAGGTGCCGGTTGGCCAGGACATCCGGGCCGACATCCTGGCGCGCGGCACGCCGGGCTTCAGCGGCGCCGATCTGGCCAACCTGGTCAACGAAGCGGCACTCTTTGCCGCGCGCCGCAACGGGCGCGTGGTGGAGATGGTCGATTTCGAGAAGGCCAAGGACAAGATCATGATGGGCCCTGAGCGCAAGTCCATGGTCATGCCCGAGGAAGAGCGCCGCAACACCGCCTACCACGAGGCGGGTCACGCGCTGGTGGCGCGCCTGATGCCCAAGACCGATCCGGTGCACAAGGTGACCGTGATCCCGCGCGGCCGTGCGCTGGGCGTGACGATGCAGCTGCCCGAAGGCGATCGCTACAGCATGGACAAGGAGCGCATGCTCTCGACCATCAGCGTGCTCTTCGGCGGACGCATCGCCGAAGAGGTGTTCATGAACCAGATGACCACCGGTGCCAGCAACGATTTCGAGCGGGCCACGCAGATCGCGCGCGACATGGTCACGCGATATGGCATGACCAACGAGCTGGGCCCGATGGTCTACGCCGAGAACGAAGGCGAGGTCTTCCTCGGCCGATCGGTCACCAAGCAGGTCAACGTGTCCGAAGAGACGATGCAGAAGGTCGACAAGCAGATCCGCCGCATCATCGACGAGCAGTACGTGATCGCGCGGCGCCTGATCGAAGAGAACAAGGACAAGATGCACAGCATGGCGCGTGCGCTGCTGGAATGGGAAACCATCGACAGCGAGCAGATCGACGACATCATGTCCGGCAAGCCGCCGCGTCCGCCCAAGGACTGGACCAGCCAGCCTCGCGGTGGCTCGGACAGCCCGCCGTCGGTGCCTGCCGGTGGTGCGCCGGCCGCGGCCTGAGGCCTGACGGAACCCGCATTCAGCACGGGGCCTACGGGCCCCGTTTCCTTTGCTGAACACTGGCCCGCTCTGCCTGTTCGTTGTTCAGGCCCCGGGTCTTCCTGCCGGACCGATGCACGGCCCGGACACGTCGCATGTCAAACGATCAACAACAGGTTCTCTGGCAGGCGGGACGGTTCGGCATCGATCTGAGCCGCCCGCGGGTGATGGGCATCGTGAACGTGACGCCGGATTCGTTCTCCGACGGTGGTCGCCATGCCGGGCCGGGTGCGGCACTGGCGCATGCCGAGGCGCTGCTGCGCGAGGGGGCGGACATCCTGGACATCGGCGCGGAATCCACGCGGCCCGGGGCGCAGGCGCCGGGCGCAGACGAAGAACTGTCGCGACTGTTGCCCGTGCTGCGCGAGGCGGTGAGGCTCGGTTGCCCGGTCTCGGTCGATACCAGCGAGCCGCGGGTCATCGCCGAGGCTCTGGCGCTGGGCGTGGACATCATCAACGATGTGCGCGCGCTCAGGCGGCCCGGCGCGCTGGAGGCCGTGCGGGCCGATGCGCGCTGCGGTATCTGCCTCATGCACATGCAGGGCGAGCCGCAGCATATGCAGATCGATCCTCGCTACCAGGATGTGGTCAGCGAGGTGTCTGACTTTCTGGCTCAGCGGCGAAATCACTTGAGCGAGAACGGCATCGCCCTGTCTCGCCTGGTGCTGGACCCGGGTTTCGGCTTCGGCAAGACCCTTGAACACAACCTCTCGCTCACGCGCGCGCTGCCACGGCTGTCGCGGGAGCTGGGCCTGCCCTTGCTGGTCGGCTGGTCGCGCAAGGGGACGCTGGGCCATCTGACCGGGCGGCCGGTCGATCAGCGGCAAAGCGCCAGCGTGGCCGCTGCGCTGGCCTGCGTGGCGCAAGGGGCCTCGATCCTGCGCGTGCATGACGTCGCCGCGACCGTGGATGCCCTGAAGGTCTGGGCGGCGCTGGGCCCGACCCCCAAGGAATGAGGCCTGAAGCCCCGGGCCGGCGCGCGAAAATGGCATCCATCTGAACCAGAGGCTTGAATCCAAGATGAGCAGAAGGCATTTCGGTACCGACGGCATCCGCGGCACGGTCGGTGAAGCTCCCATTACGGCGGACTTCATGCTGCGCCTGGGCCATGCCGTGGGCCGTGTGCTGCGCCGCAGCGTGGCGCGTCCCTCGGTCCTGATCGGCAAGGACACGCGCATCTCGGGCTACATGATCGAATCGGCGCTGGAAGCCGGCTTCGTCTCCGCGGGGGTGGACGTGCTGCTGAGCGGGCCGCTGCCCACGCCGGGCGTCGCCTATCTCACGCGGGCGCTGCGGCTGGATCTCGGCGTGGTGATCAGCGCGTCCCACAACCCCTTTGCGGACAACGGCGTCAAGTTCTTCTCTGCCCGCGGCGAAAAGCTGCCGGACGACTGGGAACTGGCGGTCGAGGCCGCGCTGGCCGAATCGCCGCAGTGGGCCGATTCTGCGAGCCTGGGCAAGGCCACGCGCCTGTCGGACACGCGCGGCCGCTACATCGAATTCTGCAAGGCCAGCTTCGCCTCTGAGCTTTCACTCAAGGGCCTGAAGCTGGTGGTCGATGCGGCTCACGGGGCGGCCTACCACGTGGCACCCGATGTCTTCCATGAGCTGGGCGCGCAGGTCATCACCATCGGCTGTTCGCCTGATGGCCTCAACATCAACGATGGCGTCGGGGCCACGGCGCCTGCCGCCCTGGTCAAGGCAGTGCATGAGCACCGCGCGGACTATGGCATTGCGCTGGACGGCGACGCGGATCGTCTGCAGCTGGTCGATGCGCAAGGACGGCTGTTCAATGGCGACGAGCTGCTCTACGTGATGGCGGCGGATCGGCTCAGCCATCGCGAGCCGGTGCCCGGCGTGGTCGGTACGCTGATGACGAACATGGCCGTGGAGCTCGCGCTGCAGCGTCGCGGTGTGGAAGTGGTGCGCGCCAAGGTGGGCGACCGGTACGTGCTGGAAGAACTGGTCGCCCGCGGATGGCAGCTGGGCGGCGAAAGCTCGGGCCACCTGCTGGCGCTGGACAAGCACACCACGGGCGACGGCATCGTGAGTGCGCTGCTGATTCTTCAGGCGGTGCGGCGGGGCGGGCAGACGCTGGCCGGCATGCTGGAGGGCGTGTCCCTGTTCCCGCAGACCATGATCAATGTGCGCCTGGCTGCCGGCGCGGACTGGAAGACCAACGCCCGGCTTGCGCAGGAGCGGCAGGCCGCTGATGCGGCGCTGGCTGGCCGCGGGCGCGTGCTGATCCGGCCCTCGGGGACTGAGCCGGTGCTGCGCGTGATGGTGGAGGCCGACGATCCCTCGCTCGCTCGCGACTGGGCGCAGCGCATGGCCGAGGCGGCGCGCGGCTGAGCTGCGGGGCACCGGCTCGAGTTCGGCCCGGGGCTGACTGCCCGAAGGCCCCAGGCCGCCTTGCGCCATGGAGTGCGGCCGCCGTCCGGTGCGATCCGCAATGCCCGGGCTGGCTGGTGAGGGACACTGTCACCGAGTCTCCGTGTCACAGTGTCACATGACTGTCACAGAAGCTTCATACAGTTCGCTGGCCGGGTCTGTTGCGCCTGGTCGAAAGGCAAGCCTTCATGAGTTCTCTGTTCACCCGCGTTGTCCAGTCTGCCGCTCTGGGTCTGGCGATGATCGCGATCAGCTCCTCGGTCCGGGCCCAGGACGTCACCGGCGCGGGCGCGACCTTTCCGGCGCCGCTGTATGCCAAATGGGCCGACGCCTATCACAAGGCAAGCGGCGCGCGCATCAACTACCAATCGGTGGGCTCGGGCGCCGGCATCCGGCAGATCAAGGCCAAGACGGTGGACTTCGGTGCCACCGACATGCCGCTGAAGGATGACGAACTGGCCAAGGATGGCCTGATGCAGTTTCCGACCGTGATCGGCGGCGTCGTGCCCGTGGTCAACATCCGCGGCATCGCGCCGGGGCAGATCCGACTGACGGGCCAGCTGCTGGGCGACATCTATCTCGGCAAGATCAAGCGCTGGAACGATCCGGCTCTCACGGCCGTAAACCCCGGCGTCCCCTTGCCGGACGCGGCGATCGCCGTGGTCCGGCGCGCCGATGGCTCCGGCACCACCTTCATCTTCACGAACTACCTCTCAAAGGTGAACGCCGAGTGGAAAGAGAAGGTCGGCGAAGGTACGGCGGTGGATTGGCCTGTGGGCGCCGGCGGCAAGGGCAATGAAGGCGTGGCCGCATTCGTGCAACGACTGCCCAACTCGATCGGCTATGTGGAATATGCCTACGTGAAGCAGAACCGGATGACCTTCACGCTGCTGCGCAACAAGGATGGCGTGTTCGTGCCGCCCAGCGACACCGCCTTCAAGGCGGCTGCGGCCAGCGCCGACTGGTCCCGGACGTTCTTCCAGATCACGACCGATCAGCCCGGCAAGGATGCCTGGCCCTTGACCAACCCGACCTACATCCTGATGCAGCGCACCCAGGACAAGCCGGCGGCTGCGGCGCTGACCTTGAAGTTCTTCGACTGGGCGTTCACCCAGGGCGACAAGATGGCAGACGATCTGGATTACGTCCCCTTGCCCGATTCGGTGATCGAGCTGGTGCGTCGCCACTGGGCGGCTCAGCTGCGCGACACCGCGGGCAAGCCGATCACCTGGAAGTGAGCGGCTTCGCAGGAACCGCGGCCTGAAACGTCCTGGCGCCGTCCCGCGGCCGCATCGCGCTCGTGGGTTTGGCGGCGGCCGGCGCCGTCTGCTGACCGCCCGCCCGGCCCCTGCGGGGCTGGGCCGCGGTGGGTCCGAAACCACGGCCACAGGCGCCGGCCTCAAGACGCGTGACCGCTACACTTGATGACAGAACTACAACAGAGGCTGTCACGCAAGATGCCGAGTGCGCTTCATTCCGGACAGGCGCAGCCGCGCCGACCGCTGGCTCCGTGGGCCGATCGGGTGTTTTCCTTCCTGGCGCTTGCTGCGGCCTGGGTGACGCTGGCCCTGCTGGTGGGCATCATCCTGTCGCTGGTCATCGGTGCCTGGCCCGCCATCCAGAAATTCGGGCTCGGCTTCCTGGTCAGCGCCGAATGGGATCCAGTCGAAGAGAAGTTCGGCGGCCTGGTGATGATCTACGGCACGCTGATGACCTCGTTCATCGCCTTGCTGATCGCCGTGCCCGTGAGCTTCGGCATCGCGCTGTTCCTCACCGAGCTGTCGCCCTCGTGGCTCAAGCGCCCGCTGGGCACGGCCATCGAGCTGCTGGCGGCGGTGCCGTCCATCGTCTATGGCATGTGGGGCCTGCTCGTCTTCGGCCCGATCCTCGCGGAGTACGTGCAGACGCCGCTGCAGTCGGCTGTTGGCGATGTGCCCATACTCGGTGGCCTGGTGTCCGGCCCGCCGGTGGGCATCGGCATCCTGTCGGCTGGCATCATCCTGGCCATCATGGTGATTCCGTTCATTTCGGCCGTCATGCGCGATGTCTTCGAGGTCACGCCGGCGCTGCTGAAGGAATCCGCCTACGGGCTGGGCGCGACGACCTGGGAGGTCGTCTTCAAGGTCGTCTTGCCGTACACCAAGGCCGGCGTGCTGGGCGGCATCATGCTGGGTCTGGGCCGGGCGCTGGGCGAGACCATGGCGGTGACCTTCGTCATCGGCAACATGAACCAGTTCAACTCCCTGTCCCTGTTCGAGGCCGCCAACAGCATCACCTCGGCGCTGGCCAACGAGTTTGCCGAAGCCGGCGAGGGCCTGCACCAGGCCTCGCTGATCTACCTGGGTCTGGTGCTGTTCTTCATCACCTTCGTGGTGCTCACGCTGTCCAAGGTGCTGCTGGCGCGTCTGCAGCGGGGCGAGGGGAGCCGCACATGAGCCTGGGCTTCACGAGCAGACAGCAGGCCGGACGCCTGGCCCGGCACCGGGCGCGCAAGCGCATCAACGTGCTGGCACTGGCGCTGTCGCTGGCCGCGATGGCCTTCGGCGTCTTCTGGCTGATCTGGATCCTGGTCGAGACGGTTCGCCTGGGCGTCGGCGGCCTGGCGCTGAGCGTGTTCACCGAGATGACGCCGCCGCCGATGGCCGAGACCGGCGGTCTGGCCAATGCCATCTTCGGCTCCTTGATGATGGTGGGTCTGGCCACGATGCTGGGCACGCCCATCGGCGTGCTGGCCGGTGTCTACATCGCCGAGTACGGGCAGCGCAGCTGGCTGGGCCGCACCACGCACTTCATCAACGACATCCTGCTCTCGGCGCCTTCCATCGTGGTGGGGCTCTTCATCTACGCGGTGGTCGTGGCGCAGACCAAAACCTTTTCCGGATTTGCCGGCGTGCTGGCCCTGGCCTTGATCGTCATCCCGGTGGTCATCAACACCACGCAGAACATGCTGCGGCTGATTCCCAATGCGCTGCGCGAAGCCGCTTATGCCCTGGGCACGCCGAAGTGGAAGGTGATCTGGTCCGTCACCTTGCGGGCGGCGCGGGCCGGGGTGGTGACGGGCGTGCTGCTCGCCGTCGCGCGCATCGCCGGGGAAACCGCGCCCTTGCTGTTTACCGCGTTGTCCAACCAGTTCTGGACCGCCAACCTCGGCGAGCCGATGGCGAGCCTGCCGGTGACCATCTTCAAGTATGCGATGAGCCCCTACGAAAACTGGCAGAAGCTGGCCTGGGCCGGTGTCTTCCTGATCACGCTGGGCGTGCTGGCGCTGAACATCCTCGCGCGTGTGCTCTTCAAGAACAAACACTGATCCCGGAGCCGCCGATGACCGCGACTGCTGCCATCCTTCCCAGTACCGAGACGCCCAAGCTCTCGGTGAGGGACCTGAACTTCTACTACGGCGCCTTCCACGCGCTGAAGAACATCAACCTGGACATTCCGGAGAAGAAGGTCACCGCCTTCATCGGGCCATCAGGCTGCGGCAAGAGCACCCTGCTGCGCATCTTCAACCGCATGTTCGAGCTCTACCCGGAGCAGCGTGCAGAAGGGCGCGTGATGCTGGATGGCGAAGATCTGCTGTCCAGCAAGGAAGATGTGTCACTGATCCGCGCGAAGATCGGCATGGTGTTCCAGAAGCCCACGCCCTTTCCGATGTCGATCTACGACAACATCGCGTTTGGCGTGCGCCTGTTCGAGACGCTTTCGCCGACCGAAATGGACGACCGCGTGGAATGGGCACTGAACAAGGCTGCGCTGTGGGGCGAGGTGAAGGACAAGCTCGGCCAGAGCGGCTCCAGCCTGTCCGGCGGCCAGCAGCAGCGGCTGTGCATCGCCCGCGGCATCGCGATCAAGCCGGAAGTGCTGCTGCTGGACGAACCCTGCTCGGCGCTGGATCCGATCTCCACCGGCAAGGTCGAAGAGCTGATCAACGAATTGAAGAGCGACTACACGGTGGCCATCGTCACGCACAACATGCAGCAGGCCGCGCGCGTGTCCGATTACACCGCCTACATGTACCTGGGTGACCTGATCGAGTTCGGCGCCACGCGCGAACTGTTCCTGAAGCCCTCGAAGCGAGAAACCGAAGACTACATCACCGGAAGATTTGGGTGAGTGCGGACGACAGCCAGTCCCTTGAGGACTGGCTGTCGCCTCACGAACCGCCCCGGCATGCATGCCGGGGAGTGGATGAACCGCCCTGGCATGCATGCCGGGGAGTGGAACGTGTGTGGACGACAGAGAGTCTCAACAACCGACCGTGGGCCTGACAAGGACAGCACATGAGCGAAAAGCATCTCTCCAGCCAGTTCGATGCCGAACTCAGCGGCATCTCGTCCCGCGTGCTCGAGATGGGAGGCCTGGTGGAAAACCAGGTGGCCCAGGCCCTGCAGGCGCTGGCGGTCTTCAGCCTGGAAACCGCCAGCCAGGTGCTCAAGCAGGAAGAACGCGTCAACCAGATGGAAGTCGAGATCGACCGCGATCTCTCGGGCATCATCGCCCGGCGCCAGCCCACGGCAAGGGATCTGCGCCTGCTGATCGCCATCGCCAAGACGATTGCAAACCTCGAGCGCGTGGGCGACGAAGCGGCACGCGTGGCGCGCACCGTGGTGCGCCTGATCAATGCCGGGGTATCCACGCGCCTGCGCCTGCCGGTGGGTGATCTGCAGTTCGAAGCCGATCTGGCCATCGCGCAGCTGCGCAAGGCGCTCGACGCCTTTGCCCGCCTGGACGTCACGCGGGCGCTGGAGGTCTTGAAGCAGGACGATCAGATCGACCAGGAGTTCGAGGGCCTGCTGCGCAAGCTCATCACCTACATGATGGAAGACCCGCGCACTATCTCGTCCAGCATCGACCTCGTGTTCGTGGCCAAGGCGATCGAGCGCGTCGGGGACCATGCCAAGAACCTGGCCGAGGCGACGATCTACATCGTCAAGGGCACCGACGTGCGGCATACGCCGATGGATGTGGTCGAAGACGCGATCCGCTGATGCGCGGCCTCGCGCCAGAGCCTGATGCTGGCGCGCGGGCAGCTCGCCCTGGATTCTGTGCAGCTGGCCCAGACGCTGGTGCGCGCCTTCTGCCGTTTCCTGTCACCTGAAGAAGGTACGCTCACGGCCTGATGTCCGCCGCGCCCCGCCCATGAACTGGTTTCTCCCGCGCATGCTCGTCGCGGCCTTGATGGCTGCGCTGGGGGCCATCGGCGGCACGGCCATCGGTTGGGGCGGTGACACGGTGCTGGTGCTGACCGTGCTGGGCGCTGCGGTGGGAGCCTCTGCGTCAGCGTTCGCCGATCGCGTGAAAGGCTACCGCCTGATGCAATGGGTGCGGGGCGACCGCAGCAGTGCGGCGCCGCGGGACACCTCGTTCTGGGGCGAACTGGGTTACCGCATCGAGCGCGCGCTGCTGCTGAGCGAGCGCGAGACGGAGGCCGAGCGAGCGCACACGCGGGATTTCCTCTCGGCGATCGAGGCCTCGCCGAACGGCGTGCTGCTGCTGGACAAGCAGGATCAGATCGAGTGGTGCAACTCGGTGGCAGCAGACCATTTCGGCCTGGATCCGATCCGCGATGTGCAGCAGCGCATCACCAACCTCGTGCGCGATCCCGGCTTTGTGGCCTATGTCCAGCAGTCCGATCACGAGGCAGGCGTGGTGGTGCCGGCCCGCAGCGGCCGAGGAACCCTCAGCGTGGTGTTCCGCGATTACGGCGATGGGAAGAAGCTCGTGCTGAGCCAGGACATCACCGAGCGTGAGCGGACCGAGGCCATGCGGCGCGACTTCGTGGCCAACGTATCGCACGAGATCCGCACGCCGCTGACCGTGCTCTCCGGCTTTGTCGAGACCATGAGCAGCCTGCCGCTCAGCCCGGAGGAACGCGCCCGTGTGCTGACCCTGATGGAGCAGCAGACGCAGCGCATGCAGGCCCTGGTGACCGATCTGCTGACCCTGGCGCAGCTGGAAGGCAGCCCTCGCCCCGCGCCAGACCAGTGGAACTCGCTGCCAGGCATCTTCGACCGCCTGAAGGCCGAGGTGCTGCCGCTGTCCGGTGGCCGCCACAGCTTCAGCTGGGACGAAGTCGGCGGCTGGGAGCTGGCGGGGCAGGGCGTCGAGCTGCAAAGCGCGCTGGGCAATCTGCTGACCAACGCCGTGCGCTACACGCCGTCTGGCGGAAAGATCAGCGTGCACTGGCAGCTGCGGGCCGACGGCACGGGTTGCCTCACCGTGACCGACACCGGGCCGGGGATAGCGCGGGAGCACATACCCCGCCTGACCGAACGCTTCTACCGCGTGGATGGCAGCCGCTCGCGAGAGACCGGCGGTACCGGCCTCGGTCTTTCGATCGTCAAGCATGTGATGCAGCGCCACGGCGGCGAGATCGACATCGAAAGCGAGATCGGCAAGGGCTCCAGCTTCCGGCTCATCCTGCCGGCCGTGCGGGTGCGCGGACCCTTTGGCGGACAGGTCGGCATGGGCAGCCAGTGGGCCGCCGCATCAACGAGCCGGATCGAGTTCGATCCTGTGATAGATCGACATCAGCTCGCTGGACGCGGTGCTGCGCCGCTCGGCTCCCACCAGGCGCCATCCGGGCAAGGGTCGTGAAGCCGAGATCCGCTCGAAGCTGACGAGCACGGCGCAGTTCGTGTTCTGACTCAGGGTGTCCGGGCCGGCTTGCACACGAAGCCTGCCGTGGACCTCCAGCGCAGCGACCATCGCCAGGCCCGCCGAGGGTGCAGCCACGCAGGCCGGGTTGCCGATGTGCTGCAGGCCGCGTTCGACCAGCGGCCTCGCGCTGCGCGCATAGTCCAGCAAGGGCAGCCAGAGGCTCATCAGCAGCAGCCAGACCAGAGCCACACCGCCCGCCGGCAGGACGAGGCTCTTCCACAGGGCATGCTGGCTGCGCCCGGTGCGCCAGCGCACCAGGGCCACCCAGGCGATCGTTCCCAGCAGCGCGAAGACGAGGGCCAGCGCCGAGAAGCTCGGCTCGAAGCCTGGCTGCAGCTTGGCCACGTTGGCCGCCCATCGTGCCGGTGAGCCCGTCTGCATCGCCACGTACATCGCCCAGATGAAGAGCACCATCGCGCTGAAGAAGAAGACCGAGAACCAGTCGACGGCGGCCGCCACGCTGCGCTTCATCGTCGGGAGCGCAAAGGCCGCCAGGACAGCCAGGCCGGGCAGCGCCAGCATCAGTGCGCGGTCGTGGCCGCCCATCCAGATGCTCGTGCCCATGCCCAGCGCCGCCACGGCCAGCGGCAGCGACAGGTGACGGTGCATCAGTTGCCGGCGCCAGCGCCACAGTGTCCACAGCGCGAGCAACCAGACCGGCCACAGGAACCACAGCCACTGACGGCCGAGTTGAGCAGCTTGTGCGAGGCTGAATTCAAACGCCAGTCGCCAGCCCCAGATGCCGAAGGCGGTGGCGATGCCGGCGCAGGCAGCCGTGCCGACGAGGATCCACGGCACGAAGCTTCGAGCGGGCCCATAGGCTGAGCGGGCGCAGATCACGGCGCCGGTCAAGCCCAGCGCCACCGCCACCGCCGGTGCGCCGCTCCCGGCCAGGGTGGCCAGACCCAGCACGATGCCGGCCCGCGCCCGATGGCCCTTGAACGGCGCGGCCGCCAGGGCCCAAAGCACCAGGCTCACCGCAAACAACTGCATGAGCTCCGGCGTGGTCTCGTGTCCCAGTTGCAGCAGCCCCAGCGAGGCGATCAAGGCCAGCAGGGCGCCGTCGGCGATGGCCCTGGCGTAATCCACCGTCGAGGCTTCGCCCCCGAAGGCGAAGGCCACAGGCTGTGCGGCCTCGGTGCGCGCCAAGTGGAAGCAGGCGTACCAGACGCAGACCAGCGTGAGCGCCAGCAGCAGCGCGAAGGGCAGCCGCGCCGCCAGTTCAGGCGCCACCCAGGGAGACAGCCCGCTGATGAATATGGCGCCCAGCCAGTAGGGCAGTGGCTCCGCGGGCACGGGCAGCCCGCCCAGCAAGGGCTGCAGCCAGGATGTCCGGCCCTCGGCCATCGCATTCATCACGCCAAAAGCCACGAGATCATCGCTGCGCCAGGGGTCGCGCCCGAAGACGCCCGGGATCACCCAGGACGCGCAGAACAGCAGCAAGGCCCAGCGCGGCAGGCGCTGAACGGCACGCTGCGCGACCAGGGCGGGGCTGGGGTTGCTCATGGACGATGGGTGCGAGGCAGTCGGCGTCAGGGCCGGCTGGCGGTGCGGCGGCAAGCCCTGGGAACGCATGCTACTGTCGGCGCGGCACTTCGGCTGCGGCGACGGCAGGCAAGAAAAAGGGCAGCCTGGGCTGCCCTGTTCACGCAAGCCCCCAGGGGGCCGGCATCACTTCTTGATGCCCACGCGGGCAAACTTGTTGCGGAACTTCTCGACACGGCCGCCGAGGTTGTCCACGCTCTTCTGCGTGCCGGTGTAGAAAGGATGTGATTCGCTGGTGGCTTCCAGCTTCATCAGCGGCAGGTCACGCCCGTCATCCATCTTGATGGTCTCGCGCGTCTGCAGGCAGGAGCGCGTGACGAACTTGAAACCGTTGGACAGATCGACGAAGCAGACGTCGCGATAGGCCGGGTGGATGCCTTCTTTCATGGGATGACCTCGAGAATCGGGTTGCGGTAGCCGCGCTGCGCTGTTGTGGCTGTCGAGCAGCGTACTTGCCTGTGGGAGGAAACCGCGCATTATAGGGGGCTTGCACGATCCCTTGCCCACTTCTCTCCACGGCTGGGCTTGCAAGCCCAGCCGGTAAGCCAGGCACAGAACAGTCCTCAAGGGACTGTTCTGTGTCAGGGCTTACCCACCCCGGCGCATCATGTCGAAGAAGTCGAGGTTGTTCTTGCTCTGCTTCATCTTGTCGAGCATGAACTCCATCGCCTCGATCTCGTCCATCGGGTAGAGCAGTTTGCGCAGGATCCAGGCCTTCTGCAGGATCTCCGGCTTGAGCAGCAGTTCTTCGCGCCGCGTGCCGCTCTTGTTGATGAGGATGGACGGGTAGACACGCTTTTCGGCCATGCGGCGATCGAGGTGGATCTCGCAGTTGCCGGTGCCCTTGAACTCTTCGTAGATGACCTCGTCCATCTTCGAGCCGGTGTCGATCAGTGCCGTGCCGATGATGGTCAGCGTGCCGCCTTCCTCGGTGTTGCGTGCGGCGCCGAAGAAGCGCTTGGGTCGCTGCAGTGCATTGGCGTCAACGCCGCCCGTCAGCACCTTGCCGCTGGACGGCAGGACGTTGTTGTAGGCCCGCGCCAGGCGCGTGATGCTGTCCAGCAGGATAACCACGTCCTTCTTCAGTTCGACCAGGCGCTTGGCCCGCTCGATCACCATCTCGGCCACCTGCACGTGGCGTGCGGCCGGCTCGTCGAAGGTGGAACTGATGACCTCGCCGCGCACAGTGCGCTGCATTTCCGTCACTTCTTCAGGGCGCTCGTCCACCAGCAGGACGATGAGGTGGATCTCCGGATGGTTGGCCACCAGCGCGTGGGCGATGTGCTGCATCATCATCGTCTTGCCCGTCTTGGGCTGCGCGACGAGCAGCGCGCGCTGGCCTTTGCCGATGGGCGCCACGAGATCGATGATGCGGCTGGTGATGTTTTCTTCGGCCCGGATGTCGCGCTCGAGCTTGAACGGCTCCTTGGGGAACAAGGGCGTCAGGTTCTCGAACATGATCTTGTGCTTGTTCTCCTCGGGCGTCAGGCCGTTCACGCGATCGACCTTCACCAGCGCGAAGTAGCGCTCGCCATCCTTGGGCACGCGGACTTCGCCTTCGATCATGTCGCCGGTGTGCAGGTTGAAGCGGCGGATCTGGCTGGGCGACAGGTAGATGTCGTCGGTGCTGGCCATGAAGCTCGAATCGATCGAGCGCAGGAAGCCGAAGCCATCGGGCAGCACTTCGAGCACGCCATCGCCGAAGACCTGTTCACCGGCCTTGGCGCGCTTCTTCATGATCGCGAACATCAGCTCCTGCTTGCGCAGGCGGCTGACGTTCTCGATCTCCAGGTCTTCGCCCATCTTCAGCAAGGCGGCGACGTGCAGGGCTTTGAGTTCGGAGAGGTGCATGGCACGGTCCCTCAGGAGACGCCGCAAGGGATCATCAGGTTGCGGCCGGGCGATCCCCTGTCAGTGGCGGAACCTGAAAGGCAGGCGCACGCCCGAACGGAGATCGGAAGCGATCGATCGAGAAGGTGGTCTGGGGGGAAGCCCGCCGCGGCGATGACCGCAGCCTCGGGGCTCTTGAGCGCTGGCGTCGCGATGGCGCCAGGCCCAGGGACTCAACTCGGTCAGCGCGCCGGCTCGTGGCCGGCAGCAGGCGCTGACCGCGAGATTATAGGTGGGCGTCAATGAAGGAGGTCAACTGCGCTTTGGGCAGTGCGCCCACTTTCGTGGCCACCAGTTCGCCACCCTTGAAGAGCATCAGCGTCGGGATGCCGCGCACGCCGAACTTGCCCGGAATCTGCGGGTTCTCGTCGACGTTGATCTTGGCGATCTGCAGGCGCTCGCTGTAGCTGTCCGAAAGCTCATCGAGGACCGGTGCGATGGCGCGACACGGGCCGCACCACTCGGCCCAGTAGTCCACGAGGACCGGCTTGTCGGACTTCAGCACATCGGATTCGAACGAGGCATCGGTCACGTGCTTGATGGAATCACTGCTCATCGGGGTCTCCCGCGGGATGCGGACATTGGTTGACAAACGGCATCGGGATTCTGGCACACCGCCGCTTTTCCTGCGGCCGGTGAAAGCCAAGGCCGCGCCTGACGCAGGGCGGTGGAATTGCGCGGCATTGGCAGGCCAGTTTGCGGCATCCACACTCACGCCGGCGGGTCCAATTCAAGCTGGAAGCCTCCACCGTGACGCCGCCTTCTGCAGACCCTCGCGCCGCTGCGCCCAAGCCCTCCGCGCTCAGGCGATTCGGCCGTTTCCGGCTCATCGAGCTGCTGGGGCGCAGCGTGCGTACCATGGCCTGGCGTGTCGAGGATCCCCGCGGGCAGCAGGAGTGCGTCATCGTCCTGCCGCGGGTGCAGCCTTCCTCGCCGCAGAGCCTGCAGGCCTGGGAGGCGTCCGCCGGCCGCGCGGCGCGGCTGCGGCATCCCGGCCTGGCGCCGGTCATCGAGGTGTCTAGCCATGACGGCTGGCCCTATGTGGCTTACGACATCGCCGGTGCGGCCACGCTGGCTGAGCGGGCCGGTCAGCAGGGCTTGCCGGCGCGTGACGCGGCCAGCGCCATCCTGCAGGCGGGCCAGGCGCTGGCCTACGTCCATGAAGCGGGTGTGGTCCACGGTGACCTTCAGGCGCACCTGATCCTGGTGCCGGATGGCGCGGACGCCCGCTTGATGGGATTGGAAGTCGCGTTGCCGGCCGGCGAGGCCGATCCGGCCGACACCTCTTTCGCTCTGGCCCAGGCGGATCGCCTTCGCCATCAGCGCGATCTTGCGCACCGCGACGTGCTGTCGCTGGGCCTGGTGATGTTCCATGCGCTGACGGGGCAGTTGCCGCTGGATGAACCGGATACCGCCAAGGTGATCGGCCGCTTGCCGCCGCTGGGCCGCGACATCGTGCGGCTGCCCTGGAGCACCCCGCGGCCGGTGCCGGAAGCGCTGCGGGCGATTGCCAATCGGGCCACCGATCGCCAGGAGCGCCAGCGCTACCGCAGTGCACGCACGCTGGTGCATGCGCTGGAAGGCTGGCTGCGCGCCGACGCGGAAGCCGACGGCGGCGCGCTGGCCCTGCTGCTGGACCGCCTGCATGCCGTTGGCGTGCTGCCGGCTTCGCCGGGCGGCGCGGAACGGGCTGCCCGCGTTGCCTTGATGGAGCGCGAGCGCACGGACGAACTCGCCGAGGTGGTGCTGCAGGATGTGGCGCTGTCCTTCGAACTGCTGCGGGTCGTCAATACCGCACACGTGCGCGGCGCTCAGGTGGCGGGATCCGGGCCGGTCCTCACGGTCCGTCGCGCGATCGCGATGCTGGGCCTGGACGGCGTGCGCCGTGCCGCGCTGGGCCTGAGGGCCTGGCCGGGGCCGCTGGAAGACAACGCCGCGCGCCTGCTGCAAAGCCTGATGCAGCGCGCCCAGCGGGCGGCCCGTGTGGCGCAGGCCTTGAGGCCGGCGGGATACGACGCCGAGGTCGTGGCGCTGGTGACGATGCTGCAGAACCTGGGGCCGCTGGTGGTGCAGTACCACTTCCCGGAAGACGCGGCGCAGATCCGGCGGCTCATGCAGGCCGCGCCGGGTGCGCAGCCCGGCGATCCGGAAGAACCGGGCATGAGCGAGCAGGCTGCCTCCTTCGCGGTGCTGGGGATCGAGGTGGAGGCCATCGGCGCTGCCGTGGCGCGCCACTGGGGTCTGGATGATCAGGTGATGACCTTGATCCGGCGCTGGCCGCTGAGCAGCTCCGTGCATCCGCCTCACACCGATGACGAGGTGCTGCGCACCGTGGCCAGCTGCGCCAACGAGGCGCTGGAGGCCTCAGGTCAGCCGGCCACCCGCGTGGCCGGCGCCATGAATCATGTGGTTCAGCGTTATGCACGAGCACTGGGCGTGACGGTCCAGTCGCTGCAGGAGGCCCTGGGCGCCGCCCGCTCGGGCTACATGCCGCCGCCGCCCCCGATGGAGCCCACGCCGCGGCCCCCGGAATCGCTGGCCTCGGCGGCCAGGCTGCGCGCCCGCGCATGAGCGCGCCGGGCCGCCAGCGCCCAGAGGTCGCTGGCCTTCGCCAGGCGACGGACAGTCCGCAAGGACTGTCCGTGTCCGGGCTCAGATCCCAAGCGCTCATCCCGGAGCCAGCAGGGCGGAGGGTGGCCCAATGAGCGCGCCGGGCCGCTCCCAAGCGCTCATCCCGGAGCCCGCAGGGCGGAGGGTGGCCAAATGAACGCGCCGGGCCGGGCGGCGCATCTGGCGCAACGGTCGCGGCTGGGGCGATTCGAGCTGCTGCGTGTTCTCGGCAAGGGCGCCCAGGCCACCGTCTGGCTGGCCCGTGACGACCGTCTGCACCGCGAAGTGGCCCTCAAGCTGCTCACGCCGGGCGCACAGGGTGTGGCTCTGGATGTCTGGCTGCACGAAGCGCGCGCCGTCAGCCGGCTGAAGCACCCGCATGTGGTGCCCCTGTTCGAAGCCGATGAGGTGGAAGGCCAGCCTTGCCTGGTGTTCGAATTCGTCGACGGCGCCACGCTGGCGCAGCGGCTCAAGGGGCGCGGGGCGCTGCCGGTCCCCGAGGCGGTGCGCCTGCTGCTGGAGGTGCTGGACGCGCTGTCGGAGGCCCACGCGCAGGGCATCGTGCATCGCGACCTCAAGCCGTCGAACGTCCTCGTGGGTGCCGATGGGCGCGCCCGCGTCATGGATTTCGGCATCGCGGCGATGGCGGCCGCGGCCGGCCCTGCGGGGCAGGGCGCGGCGCACCGCGTGGTGGGCACGCCAGGCTACATGTCGCCCGAAGCGGCTGCCGGTCTGGCGCCGACGCCCGCGATGGATGTCTTCTCGGCCGGCCTGCTGCTGGCCGAGCTGCTGACGGGCCAGGCCCTGCTGCAGGGCACGGATCCCTGGGAACTGGTGCGCCTCGTGCGCGACGAGGAGCTGCTGCTGCCGCCTGCGCTGCTGCCGGACGAGAGCCTGCGCGAGCTCGTGCAGCGTGCCTTGTCGCGGCAGGCCGGGCAACGGTTCGCCGACGCGGCTTCGATGCGCCGGGCCCTGCTGGCCTGGCAGGAGAGCCAACACGCCAGTTCAGCGGCCAGCGACAGCTCGACACTGGACTTTCTCTTGCGTCGCATGCGCCACAAGAGCGACTTCCCGGCCCTGTCTGCCGCGATCACCCGCGTGCAGCGCGTGGCGGCTTCCGAGCACGAGACGCTGGACAGCCTGGCGCAGGAGATCCTGAAGGACGTGGCCCTGACCCAGAAGCTGCTGCGGCTGGTGAATACCGCGCACTTCAGCCAGGCGGCCTCCGGCGGCGTCAGCACGGTCAGCCGCGCGGTGGCGCTGGTGGGCTTTGCCGGCATCCGCAACATGGCGCTCGCCCTGGTGATGCTGGAGCACATGGAGGACAAGGCCCACGCGCATGCCCTGCGCGACGAGTTTCTGCGCTCGCTGCTGGCGGCCCATCTGGCGGGGCAGTTGTGCCGCAGCGCACGCGAAGCCGAGGAAGCCTTCATCGGGGCGCTGTTCCAGAACCTGGGGCGCACGCTGACCCGCTTCTATCTGGCCGAGGAGGCATCGCGCATCGACGCGCTGCTGCAGCCCAGCGGGCTGCCGGGCGAGAAGCGCGCGTCGCCGGACGAATCCAGCGCCTCGGCGCAGGTGCTGGGCATCAGCTTCGAGCAACTTGGCCTCTGTGTGGCCGAGGTCTGGGGACTGCCGGATGCCTTGCGGCAGGCAATGCGCAGGCCGGCTGGCGAGCCGCCTGTGCGCTCGCTGGACAGGCTGGCAGACCGGGTGCGCTGGAGCGCGCGTCTCGGCCACGATGCAGCCGATGCCGTGCTGTCCAGCGAACCCGCACAGCTGCCGACGCGGCTGAAGGAGCTTGCCGAGCGGTATGCGCCTGCGCTGGGCATCACGGTCGAGTCACTGGGCCTGGCGCTGCAGACTGCGCGCGAAGGCCTGGCGCAGCTGGTGCAGGCCGCGGCGCTGCCGCTGCCGCGTGGCTCGGCCGCACGTCGCCTGCTGCCGCGGCCCATGGCGGCATCGGCAGCGACGGGGTCGGCGGCCGACGACGGTCTGCAATCCCACGCGCTGCAGGCCACGCGCGAGCCCGCGGCGGCTGCCGAACCCGAAGGCGCTCTCGCGCGCCGACGCGAAGCCTCGGCCGACATGCTGGCTGCCGGCATCCAGGACATCACCCAGTCGATGATCGAGGACGGGTGCCGGCTGACCGAGGTGCTGCGCATGGTGCTGGAAACCATGCTTCGCGCGCTGCAACTGCGTCACGTGGTGCTGGCACTGCGCGATCCGAAGACCGAGTGCCTGCTGGGGCGCTTCGGCCTGGGAGACGGCGCATCGGAGGCCGCGAGCGTGATCCGCG
Organism: Rubrivivax sp.; assembly: GCA_016790225.1. Next base: position 60,011 of record JAEUOZ010000076.1, on the reverse strand, counting down.
TGCCGCTGAAGCTGGGCGCGGGGGCGCAGGCGGACCTGTTCACGGCGGTGTGCCTGAAGGGCGCCGACACGCTGATCAGCGATGCGCGCGCGGCCAACATCGTCTCGCGACTGCCGGCCTGGCACCGGGAGCAGGTGCGCAGCGCAAGCTTTCTGGTGCTGCCGCTGATGAGCAAGGGCGCGCCCTTCGGCTTCATCTATGCCGATCTCGGCAAGCCTGGCGCGCTGGATCTGGACGAGAGGGAACTCAACCTGCTGCGCACGCTGCGCAATCAGGCGGTGATGGCCTTCCGCCAGGAAAGGTGACGAGCCTTGACCCCGGCACTGGTTGCAACGCTGAGGGCTGCTTGGTTCCCCACCTGACCCGGTTGGGCGCGCTTCCATGCGGGGAGGCCCGTCACCGCGGATTGTAGGCGAGGGGCCGCCCCGGCGCGGGTGGCGATTTCTGCCGCCCACACTGCTCGCGGCCCGCGCTTCAGCGCAGCGCGAGCGATTCGCCGCCGAACGCGAGCCCCAAGGGCTCGATCAGCAGCCGCTTGGGGCCGGGTTCGACGCGGCCGGCGATCCAGGCGGGGACGCCGCAGCCCACCGCCACGGCCGCGGTGGCTTCGGCCTGATCTGCGCGCACAAACAGCGCAAAACCCGCGCCCATGTTGAAGGTGCCATAGGCTTCCGAGGCATCCAGGCCGGCGTGGCGGCAGATGAACTCGAGCACGGCCGGCACCGGTGGCAGCTGCTGGATGCGGTAGGACAGATCGGCCGGATGGCGCATCAGCTTGCGCCAGCCATGGCCGGTGATGTTGGCGCTGTAGCGCGGGACGATGCCGGCACGCGCCAGCGCTTCGGTGACCGGGGCATACAGGGGTGTCGGTGCGAGCAGCGCCTCGCCGTAGCTCAGGCCTTCCGACACCTCGGTCAGATAACCCTGCGGCAGGCGTTCCACCAGCTTGCGCGCGAGGCTCAGGCCATTGGCGTGAATGCCGCTGGCACCCAGCAGCACGATGACGTCGCCGGGCGCCAAGTCAGCGCCCAGCGTCAGGCGCGACTTGGGTTGCACGATGCCGGTGCAGCTGGCCGCCAGGTCGATGCGACCGGCTTCGACGATGCCGGCCAGCGCGGGCGTTTCGCCGCCACCCCAGGCGACGCCGCAGGCTTCGCAGGCGCGCTGCCAGCCGGCGACCAAGGCCTGTGCGCGCTGCGCGTCCTGGAACCACTCGCTGCCGCCCGCGGCCCAGTAGGCCTGCACCACCAGGGGCGTGGCGCCCACGGTGATGAGATCGTTGATGGCCATCGCGAGCGTGTCCTGCGCAATGGCGTCGTAGTGGCTGCGGCCGGTGAGGCGCTGCATCTCGTCGGCGACCAGCGCCTTGCTGCCCAGGCACTCGACGATGCTGGCGAGATAGAACGGCCCCACGTCGACCACGTAGGCCGATTCGCCGCGCGAGGCGGCCACTTCGCTGAAGCCGTGCTGCGCCAGCTGGCCGGCCGTGGCCGCTGCGGCGCGTTGCGCGGAGACCTTCAGCGGGTCGATCAGATCGTAGTTGACGCCGGCCTGGTCATAGGTCAGCGGCGAGGGGGAGGGAACGCTCATCGGCCGATTATCCGCGGGGGCCAACCGTAGAATCCCCTCGATGAGCTATGTGGTCCTGGCCCGCAAGTACCGGCCGCACAACTTCGCGCAGATGGCCGGGCAGGACCACGTCGTGCGTGCGCTGGGCAACGCCTTGCGCCAGCAGCGCCTGCACCACGCCTACCTCTTCACCGGCACCCGCGGCATCGGCAAGACCACCGTCTCGCGCATCCTGGCCAAGAGCCTGAACTGCACCGGCACGGACGGGCAGGGCGGCATCACCGACGAGCCCTGTGGCGTGTGCAGCGCCTGCACGGAGATCGACGCCGACCGCTTCATCGACTACATCGAGATGGACGCGGCCTCCAACCGCGGCATCGATGAAGTGCGCGACATGATCGAGCGCGCGGCCTACAAGCCCAGCGTCGGCCGCTTCAAGGTCTTCATGATCGACGAAGCGCACCAGCTGACCAAGGAGGCCTTCAACGCGCTGCTCAAGACGCTGGAAGAGCCGCCGGCCTACCTGAAGTTCGTGCTGGCGACCACGGATCCGGAGAAGATGCTGCCCACGGTGCTGAGCCGCTGCCTGCAGTTCAACCTGCGGCCCATGGCGCCAGAGACCGTTCGCGCGCACCTGGCCCAGGTGCTGCGGGCGGAGGGCGTGGCCCACGACGAAGGTGCCTTGCGCCTGCTGTCGCGCGCGGCGCGCGGCTCGATGCGCGATGCCTTGTCGCTCACCGATCAGGCCATCGCCTATGGCGGCGGCCGCTTCGACGAAGGGCTGGTGCGTGCCATGCTGGGCCTGGCGCAAGGCGATGCGGCCTTCACCCTGATCCGCTGCCTGGCTCAGCGTGATGCCCCGGCCATGCTGCAGGCCGTGGCCCAGCTGCGAGAGCGCGGCGCCTCCTTCGACGCCACGCTGGATCAGATCGCCGCTGCGCTGCAGCAGATGGCCGTCGAGCAGGCCGTTCCCGGTGCCTTGGCGGATGACGAGCCCGAGACCCCGGTGCTGCGCGAACTGGCCGGCCTGATGAGCTCCGAAGAGACGCAGCTTCTGTTCAGTCTGGCGCTGCGCGGGCGCGAAGAGCTGGCGCTGATGTCCGACGAAGCGGCCGCGTTTTCGATGGTGCTGCTGCGCTACCTGGCGTTTCCGCCGGTGGGCACTGCCAGTGCCGGTGTGGCGCGTGCGGCGGCACTGCGGGCCGATGCCGGCGCGGCACTGCGGGTGCCTGTGCCGGTGCTTCGACGTGCGGAACCAGCCCTGGCAGCGCCGGGTGCCCTGGCGCAGCCGGCTGCCCGCCCGGCGAGCCCTGTCCCCGCGCCACCCAACGCCGTGCGGGCGGCGCCCAGCCCGGCCCCGACGCAGGCCGAGGCCGGCCCTGGCATCGCCAAGGCGGCTGAGCTGGAGCGTTTGCCTCCCGCTGCCGGCGCGCCGCCTCAAGCCGCCCCGCTGTCGCCTGAGGCTGCGCAGCTTGGCGAGCGCTGGAACGAGCTGGTTCGGCGCCTGATCGACACCGCGGCGGTCAGCGGCCTGGTGCGCGAGCTGGCCTGGCAGAGCAGTCTGATCGAGGTGGACGAGACCCGCAGCCCGGTGCAGTGGCGTCTGTGCGCCGAACACGAGGCGCTGCGCTCGGCCGGCCTGCGCGACAAGCTCGTTCAGGCCTTGGCCGAAGCCCTGGGCGCGCCCTTGCAGCTGATCGTCGACGCCGGTGTGCCGCGCGGAACGCCCGCCCAGCGCGAGGCTGCAGAGCGCGAGCGCCGCCAGCGCCTGGCCGAGCAGACGATCCAGGATGACCCGGTGGTGCGCGAGCTGCTGGCCCAGTTCAAGACGGCGCGCCTCGTGCCCGGCTCGATCAAGCCCCTTTGAGGCGCCCCTGAAGCCGGCGCGCCCGCGCGCCCCCAGAATCACGACATTGAACCGAAAGGAACCGCACCATGATGAAAGGCCAGTTGGCCGGCCTGATGAAACAGGCCCAGGCCATGCAGGAAAACCTCAAGCGCGCTCAGGACGAACTGGCGCTGCTGGAAGTGGAAGGCCAGTCCGGCGCAGGCCTCGTGAAGGTCGTGATGACCTGCAAGCACGATGTGAAGCGGGTCTCGATCGACCCCAGCCTGCTGGCCGACGACAAGGACATGCTGGAAGATCTCGTGGCGGCGGCCTTCAATGACGGCGTGCGGCGCGCCGAAGAGCTCAGCACCGAGCGCATGGGCAAGCTGACCGCGGGCCTGCAGCTGCCGCCGGGCATGAAGCTGCCGTTCTGATGCACGCGGCTGCCGTGGCAGGCCCCTGGCAGGATGGCTGAAGAACCGGTCCTCACAGGGCTCATCGAGGCCCTGCGAGCCCTGCCTGGCGTGGGCCAGAAGTCGGCGCAGCGCATGGCCTTTCACCTGCTGCAACACGACCGGCCCGCCGCGCGGCGCCTGTCGGAGGCGCTGTCGCAGGCGGTGGCGCGTGTGGGGCACTGCGAGCGATGCCATACCTTCGCCGAATCGGCGCTGTGCCGCACCTGTGCCGATGCGTCACGCGATGCCCAGCTGCTGTGCGTCGTCGAGACACCGGCCGATCAGGCGGCGATGGAGCGCAGCGGCAGCTTCAAGGGGCTGTACTTTGTCCTCATGGGTCGCCTGAGCCCGCTGGATGGTGTGGGCGCAGGCGACATCGGGCTGGTTCGCCTGATGGAACGCGCGGGTGATGGCGTGGTGCAGGAAGTGATCCTGGCCACCAGTTTTACGGCGGAAGGCGAGGCCACCGCCCATGCCGCGGCCGAGGCCTTGAAGACGCGCGGCCTGAAGGTCACGCGTCTCGCGCGGGGCGTGCCGGTGGGCAGCGAACTCGAGTACGTCGATCTGGGCACCATCGCCCACGCCCTGGCGGATCGTCGCTGACGGGCTCAGCGCCTGCCGGCCGACGGCGCACGCAAGGAGGATTCAGCGCTTGGCCACGCGCACCGGCGGCTTGGGCTGGGCTGCCACGCGGGCCTTGGTGGGTGCACGCGCGCCTGCCCGGGCCTTGGACGGTTGCGCGCGTGCGGCCGTCCTGACCGGTGCGGAGAAGACCACCACGGCCTGATTGGGCTTGAAGCTGGCGCCTGCGGCGACCCCGTTCCAGCTGGCCAGCTGAACCGGATTCACGCGCAGCCGCCGCGCCATCGCGGCCACTGTTTCGCCCCGCGGGCCCGCACGCACCGTGCGCTTGCGCCCAGGGGAGGCTTCGGGCGCCAGCAGCATGGTGGCCGTATCGGCCAGGTGCTCGGAGACATCGCGCTGCACCGAAGCGCCGCGCGGCACCAGCAGCGTGGAGCCGGCCTTGACGATCATGCGCGGGGGGATGCGGTTGACCTCCCGCAGGCGCTCTTCGCTCATGCCGACGGCCTGCGCCGCTTCCGAGGGCTTGAGCGTGCGCGGCGCCACCCAGGCCGTCCAGGTGGCAAACGGCCCGCGGTGATCGAGCACCTCGCGCTGAAACCGCCGCGCACTCTCGAAGGGCAGCAGCAGCTGGGGCGTGCCGGCGGCCAGGATCACGGGCTTGTTCATCTGCGGATTCAGGGCCTGGAACTCGTCCTGACTCAGCCCGGCCAGGCGGATCACGAGGGCGACGTCGATGTCGCGATCCACCTCGACCGTGAGGAAGTACGGGTGGTTCAGCAGCGGCGGCAGCTGAAGCCCGAACTGCTGGGGCCGCGCCACCAGATTGGCGATCGCCTGCAGCTTGGGCACGTAGTTTCGCGTCTCGTCCGGCATCACCAGATCGGTGTACTCCAGGCCTTGCCCGCGGCGCCGGTTGCTGGCCTGTGCGCGGCCGACATTGCCCTGGCCCCAGTTGTAGGCAGCCAGCGCCAGGCGCCAGTCGCCGAACATGCCGTGCAGCTGCTGCAGGTAATCCAGCGCGGCACGGGTGGAGTCGACGACGCTGCGACGGTCATCACGAAAGATGTTCTGGCGCAGATCGAAGTGCCGGCCCGTGGCGGGCATGAACTGCCAGATGCCTGACGCCCTGGCCGACGACATGGCGAGCGGGTTGAACGCGCTCTCGATGAAGGGCAGCAGCGCCAGCTCGCTGGGCATGCCGCGGCGCGAGACCTCTTCGACGATGTGGAAGAGGTAGCGGCCGCCGCGCTCGAACATGCGCTGCAGATAGTCGGGGCGCGAGCTGTAGTAGCTCTCCCATTTGCGGACGAGCTCGTTGTCGAGAGCCGGGATCGCATAGTGCTTGCGCACGCGGGCCCACAAGTCTTCGTACAGCGCCGGTTGCTCGACCACGTCCTGCACGCGCGGGGCGGCCTCCGTGCCGACCACGCCGGGGTCTGTGCCGCCGGGTCCCGATCCCGCAGCAGGTGCTGGCTGAGGTGGAGCGGCAGCGGCTCTGGCCGGCGTGTCCGCGGAGGGCGACGCGGACAGCGGCGCGGATGCTGGTGTGGGTGCCGGTGCGGGTGCCGGTGTGGGTGCCGGAAGAGGGGCTGAAAGGGAGCCCGTTCCAGGCACGGCAGCGGGTACGCCGGCGGCAGCCGGGGCCCGTGCTGGCGATGTGCCCGGGGCCGGCGCGGGCGTCGAGGCGGCCGCCGATGCTGCAGCACCTGCCGTGGCTGCGGCAGGCGCCACAGGCGGCTGGGCCGCAGGCACGGTAGCGGGGGTGTTCTGAGGCAGGCTTTCGGCGCGCGGCGGTTCGTCCGGGCCTTCCGAGGCGCGCGCCTGCAGCGCGGACCCCATCAGGGCTTGCGCCATCAGCGCGAGCGCGAAGACGCGCCGCATGCGGTGCGGGGGTGTCATCGAAAGTGGTTCTTCCATTCGCGCAAAGCAGCGAAGACCGCCACCGGCGCATTGCCTCCCGCGCCATGGGCCTGCGCGCTGGCCGCCACTTCGGGCGTTTCACAGCGGAGGAAGGGATTGATCAGCCGCTCCTGGCCGATGCTCGAAGGCAGCGTGATGCGGCCGGCTTCGCGCAGTGCCTGGCAACGCAGCCAGGCGGCCTGGAGATCGGCGTTGTGCGGCTCGACCGCCAACGCAAACCGCAGGTTCGAGAGCGTGTACTCGTGGGTGCAATAGACCTCGGTCTGGGCCGGCAGGGCGGCCAGCCGCGACAGCGAGTCATGCATCTGCGCCGGTGTGCCCTCGAACAGCCGACCGCAGCCGGCGCTGAACAGCGTGTCGCCGCAAAAGAGCCAGGGCCTGCCGGAGGGTGTGTGGGCCAGGTGGTAGGCGATATGGCCCGCCGTATGGCCCGGCACGGACAGCACCCGCAATTGCAGACCCAGCACCTCGATGTCATCGCCCTCGCGCAAGGGGACGAAGGGGCCCGGAATGTGTTCGGCCGCCGGCCCGTAGACGGGGCCCTGCAGGCGCGGGCGCAAGGCGTCGATGCCGCCGACGTGATCGGCGTGATGGTGCGTCACTAGAATGGCCCGAAGCGTGAGGCCCTGGCGATCGAGCGCCTCCTCGACGGGTGCGGCGTCGCCCGGATCGACGACGGCGGCGCCGACACCGTCCTGCAGCATCCAGATGTAGTTGTCCGTGAAGGCGGGGAGTGCGGTGACGTTCATGCCAGACGTGCAGCGAATTATAGAGATCGGCCCCTGGCTGGCTTCCCCGGCCGGCCGCTACGCGCTGGCCTGGTCCCAGCGTCAGGCGGACCGCGCGGTGGCAGACGCCTTCGGCTACCACGCCTTGCAGCTGGGCCTGCCGGAGCTGGACGGCCTGCGCGCCAACCGCATGCCGCACCGCTGGGTGGCGCATGACGGCCTCTCCGAGCCGGAGCCCATCGAGATGCCGCCGCCGGAAGATGCCTCGATCAGCACGCAGTCGCCCGAGCTGCCCGTGGCGCTGCACTGCGAGTACGACGCGCTGCCCTTTCCGCAGGCCAGCATCGATCTGATCCTGCTGCCGCACACGCTGGAGCTGGCGCGCGATCCGCACGCCACCCTGGCCGAGGTGGAACGGGTGCTGGTGCCCGAAGGGCGCGTGGTGATCCTGGGCTTCAACCCGGCCAGCCTGTGGGGCATCCGGCAGCGGGCCGGCTGGGGCGCGCGCCTGGGCGTGGCCCATGCCGAGCGGGGCCGCGCCTCGCACGCGGCGGAGTTCCTCGGCTATCGCCGCGTGCGCGACTGGCTGCGCCTGCTGAGCTTCGAGATCCAGGGCGGGCGCTTCGGCTGCTGGCGCCCGCCGCACCAGACGCAGAAAGCCTTGGACCGCATGGCCTGGATGGACCGCATCGGATCACATTGGTGGCCCGTGCTGGGTGGCGTCTACGCCATCGAGGCCGTCAAGCGCGTGCGCGGCATGCGCCTGGTCGGCCTGGCTCGTCGGCCGGCCAAGGCCCTGGCTGCGGCACCGGCGGTCGTGGCTCAGCGGCGACGCAAGAGCGCCGAAGAGCCCGTGATCTGAACGGCCTTCGGCTGCGCCCTTCCGGCCTGTGGGCCGTTCAACGCGCCTGCGGGGCGCTTCGACTCCATGACCTCACCTCGCATCACGATCTACACCGATGGCGCCTGCAAGGGCAATCCAGGGCCTGGCGGCTGGGGCGCCTGGCTGCGCAGCGAAACCCAGGAGCGCGAGCTCTGGGGTGGCGAGGCGGCGACCACCAACAACCGCATGGAAATGACGGCGGTGATCGAGGCGCTGGCCGCGCTGGAAGTGCGATCGGAGGTCGTGCTCTTCCTCGACAGCGAATATGTCCGCAACGGCATCACGAGCTGGATCCACAACTGGAAGCGGCGTGGCTGGCGCACGGCGGACAACAAGCCCGTGAAGAACGTGGACCTGTGGATGAAGCTGGACACGCTGGTCCAGGCGCATCGCATCGAGTGGCGCTGGGTGCGCGGCCACAGCGGCGATCCGGGCAACGAGCGCGCGGATGCGCTGGCCAATCGGGGCGTGCTCGCGGCCCAGAGCAGGCCGGGCTGAGCGGCCGCAGCCCGAGCCGGCGCATGGCCTCCTTCCGTCAACGCGGAACGCGGCCGGGATCCCTTGGTCGAGCCTGTGCGCCATCCTTGAAAGCCCGCTGAGGGCTGGGGCCTTCAGCAGCTACATTGAGCAGCTCTCGAAGCATTCCGACACAAGATGAAGCGTCCCCAATTGATCCTGGCCTTGCTCGGCCTTGCACTGGCTGCCGTGGCGGCCTGGTACGTCCAGCGACCGGCCGGATCAGGCGCCGCTTCAGGTCTGGCTGCAGCACCGGGTGATGGCAAGGGCGCGGGTGCCGGCCCCATGGCTGGCGGGCCGGGTGCGGCTGGCGGCGGCGGCGCCCCTGGGGCACCGGGTGCCGGTGGCCCGGGCGCTGCGAGTGGCAAGGCCGGTGGCGGACCGGGCGGCCCCGGTGGCCCCGGCGGCCCGGTGACCGTCGAAGTGGCCAAGGCCGAGAGCGCACGCCTGGAAGACGACGCCCAGGCCGTGGGCACGGTGCGTGCGCGCCGCAGCGTGGTGCTGCGGCCCGAGGTCAGCGGACGGATCGCCGTGCTCGGTTTCGAAGATGGCGCGCGCGTGCGCAAGGGCCAGTTGCTGCTGCAGCTGGATGACACCCTGCAGTCCGCGCAGCTGAAGCAGGCCGAGGCGCAGGCACAGATCGCGCGTACCAACCTGCAGCGCAGCCGCGAGCTGGCGGCGCAGAATTTTGTCAGCCAGAGCGCGGTCGATCAGAACGCCGCCGCGCTGGAGGTGGCCCAGGCGCAGGTGGCGCTGGCCCAGGCGCAGATGTCGCGCATGCGGGTGCTGGCGCCCTTTGATGCCGTGGCCGGCATCCGCAGCGTCCATGTTGGCGATTACCTCAAGGATGGCGCCGATGTCGTGACGCTGGACGATGTCGGCTCGGTCTTTCTCGATTTCCGCCTGCCTGAGCGCTACGTGCCCCAGGTTCGGCCGGGCCGATCGGTCGAAGCCCAGATCGACGCCTTGCCGGGCCGGAACTTCAGCGGCACCGTGACCGCGCTGGATTCCCAGGTCGATGCCAATGGCCGGGCGCTGCTGGTGCGCGCCGAATTGCGCAACACCGAAGGCGCGCTGCGGCCCGGCATGTTTGCGCGGGCCCGGGTCGTCTTCGGCGCGCGGCCTGCGGCGGTGCTGGTGCCCGAGGAAGCCCTGGTCCCGCTGGCGGGCAAGCAGTTTCTCTTCAAGGTGGTGCAAGGCCCCAAGGGCCCTGTCTCCCAGCGGCTGGAAGCGCGCATCGGCCTGCGCGTGCCGGGCAAGGTCGAGATCCTGGAAGGCGTCGCCGCAGGCGACACGGTGGTCACGGCGGGCCAGGCCCGGCTGGCGCGGGGCGACGCGCTGCCGGTGCGCGTGGTCGACATCGACAAGCCGCAGGGCGGTGGCCGCCCGCCCGGGGCCGCTGCCCCGGGCGCCAAGGGCGCGCCGGGGGAAAAGGCGATCGAGAAGGCCGGCGAGAAGCCTGCAGACAAGACCGGCCAGGGCCCAGCGCCCAACGCGGGCGCCGGCGAAGGCGCTCGCGCGGCGTCCAGGCCGGCTCCCTGAGCCTGGCTCAAGACACCTGGAGGACCGCCATGCGTTTGTCCGAGACTTCGATCCGCCGGCCGGTGCTGGCCACCGTGATGTCGCTGCTGCTGGTGCTGGTGGGCCTGGTGTCCTTCGACCGGCTCTCGGTGCGCGAGTACCCGCGCATCGACGAACCGCTGGTGAACGTCAGCACGCGGCTGCTGGGTGCCTCGTCCGAGGTCATCGAGTCGCAAGTGACCAAGCCGCTGGAGGACTCCATCGCCGGCATCGACGGCGTGGACATCATGACCTCCGTGTCGCGCACGGAGAGCAGCCAGATCACGGTGCGCTTCAAGCTCAGCAAGGATCCCGATACCGCTGCGGCCGAGGTGCGCGACCGCGTGGCCCGTGTGCGGGGCCGCCTGCCGGCGGCGGTCGACGAGCCCGTGATTTCAAAGGTTGAGGCCGACGCCACACCCACCATCTGGCTGGCCTACACCAGCGAGACCATGGGCGCGCTGGAGCTGACCGATCTGATCAACCGCGTGGTCAAGCCGCGGCTGCAGACGGTTCCCGGCGTTGCCGATGTGCAGGTGGGTGGAGATCGGAAGTTCTCGATGCGCATCTGGCTGGATCCGGATCGCCTGGCCTCGTACCGGCTGACGGTGCAGGACGTCGAAGACGCGATGCGGCGGCAGAACCTGGAGGTGCCGGCGGGACGCATCGAAAGCCTGACGCGCGAGTTCAACGTCACCGCGCGGACCGATCTGAATACGCCGGAGCAGTTTGGCTCCATCGTGGTGAAGACGCAGCCCGGTTTCAGCGTGCGCCTGCGCGACGTGGCGCGCATCGAGGAGGCCGCGGCCAGCGAGCGCAGCCGCGTGCGGCTGAACGGCGTACCGTCGATGAGCACCGGCATCATCCGCAACGCCACGGCCAACCCGATCGACGTGGCCAATGGCGTGCGCGACGTGATGCCGCAGATCCAGCGCGACCTGCCGCCTTCGGTGAAGGTGGTGCAGGCCAACGACCTGTCGGTCTTCATCGACCGGTCGATCAAGGCGGTCTACCAGACGCTCATCGAAGCCGTGGTGCTGGTGGCGCTGGTGATCTTCGTCTTCCTGCGCACGCTGCGTGCGTCGATCATTCCGCTGGTCACCATACCGGTGAGCCTGATCGGCGCCTTCGCACTGGTGGCGGCGGCCGGCTTCACCGTGAATACGCTGGTGATGCTGGCGCTGGTGCTCGCCATCGGCCTGGTGGTGGACGATGCGATCGTCGTTCTGGAAAACATCTTCCGCCACATCGAGGAAGGGCTCGCGCCCTTCCAGGCGGCGATCAAGGGTGTGCGCGAGATCAGCTTTGCCGTCATCGCGATGACGCTCACGCTGGCCGCGGTCTTCGCGCCGCTGGCCTTCACGCCGGGCCGAACCGGGCGGCTCTTCATCGAGTTTGCGCTGACGCTGGCGGGTGCCGTGCTGGTCTCGGGCTTTGTTGCGCTGACGCTCACGCCGATGATGTGCAGCAAGCTGCTGAAGCACAACGACAAGCCCGGCTGGTTCGATCGCTTCATGGAGCGCGTGCTGGTGGCGACCACCCAAGGCTATGGAACCGCCTTGCGCTGGACGCTGGCCCATGGCTGGGTGATCCTGGCCGTGATGGCCGCCAGCGGCGGCGGGATCGCCTACCTCTACAGCACGGCGAAGAGCGAACTGGCACCGCTGGAAGACCGCGGCGTGATCGCCATGCCGATCCGTGCGCCGGATGGTGCGACGCTTCAGTACACCGCGCGCTATCTGGATGCGATCGACGCGATCACGGCCCAGTATCCCGAGTTCGACCGGCGCTTCATGTTCGTGGGCGGCGGGCAGGTCTCCAGTGCCTTCGGCGTCCTGCGGACGGTCGATTGGGAAGAGCGCAGCAAGAGCACCGCCCAGTTGCAGCGTGAGCTGCTGCCGCGCCTGATGGCCTTGCCGGGGGTCTCGGCCTTTCCGGTCACGCCGCCCAGCCTGGGGCAGGGCTTCCGCGAGCGCCCGATCAACTATGTGCTGGTCAGCGGCGACAGCTACGAGAGCATGGCGCGCGTGGCGCAGCAGATGATGCAGGAGATCGCGAAGAATCCGGGCATCGTCCAGCCGGACATCGATCTGCAGCTGAACAAGCCCGAGATCTTCCTGGAAGTGGACCGGGACCGCGCCGCCGATGCCGGCGTGGCCGTCGAAGCGGTGGCCCGAACGGTTGAAACCATGCTCGGCGGACGTGTGGTCACGCGCTACAAGCGGGATGCCGAGCAGTTCGATGTGCTGGTGCAGACCGGTGCCGAAGGCCGCGCCACGCCGGAGGCGATCGATCGGCTGTTCGTCCGCGGCCGCAACGACGCGATGGTGCCGCTGTCTTCCCTGGTCAAGGTGCGCGAAGCCGTGGGTCCGCGCGAACTCAACCACTTCAATCAGCGCAGGTCGGTCACGGTGACGGCCAATCTGGCCCCGGGCTACACGCTGGGTGAGGCGCTGAAATTCCTCGACCAGACGGCGGCGCGGGTGCTGCCACCGGGCTACGCAACCGAGCTCAACGGCGTGAGCCGGGAGTTCCGGGCGTCCAGCGGGGCGCTGCTGACGGTATTCGTGCTGGCGCTGCTCTTCATCTTCCTGGTGCTGGCCGCGCAGTTCGAGAGCTTCATCGATCCGTTCGTGATCCTGCTGTCCGTGCCGCTCGCCCTGGTGGGCGCGCTCGCGGCCATCCACTGGAGCGGGGGCACCTTGAATGTGTTCTCGCAGATCGGCCTGGTGACGCTGGTGGGGCTGATCACCAAGCACGGCATCCTGATCGTGGAATTTTCCAATCAACTGCGCCGTCAGGGGCGGGCCACGCGCGATGCGGTGGTCGAGGCGGCCAGCCTGCGCCTGAGGCCCATCCTGATGACCACAGGCGCCATGGTGCTGGGCGCCTTGCCCCTGGCCCTGGCCACGGGTGCCGGTGCCGAGAGCCGGCAGCAGATCGGCTGGGTCATCGTGGGTGGCATGTCGGTGGGTACGCTGCTCACGATCTTCGTCGTGCCGACCGTCTACCTGTGGTTTGCGCGCAAGGCCGTGCCGGGAGAAATCACCACGCCGGCGCTGGTGGAGGCGGCCTGAGGGGGCGCGGGGCGTCCCTGGGGTGGCTTCTCTCCACGCCCAGGCCAGTTGTCACTTGCGTGGCTACTCTCCACGCCCAGGCCGGTAGGCCTGGGCGGTTCGTGAGGCGTGGGACTGTCCTCAGGACAGTCCCACGTCCTCACTCACCCCCCTATATAGTGCATTTCTATCTTGCGGGGGGCGGGGGTGCCGTTGGCCTGGTGGCCGGCGCGCAGTTCGGAGTAGCGGTCTGATCGGTCCTGCCAGATCAGGCCCACCGCAGCGGCGATGTCCTCGTCGGTCCACCCGCTGCCGTCGGCGCGCTGGCCGCGCAGCAAGGCGCGCAGGTCGTGGCCTTGCGTGGCAAACAGGCACAGGAACAGCTTGCCCTCGGTGGACAGGCGCGCGCGGTTGCAATCGCTGCAGAAGGCGCGGGTGACGCTGGAGATCAGGCCGATCTCTCCCGCGCCGTCGCGGTAGCGCCAGCGCTCCGCGGTCTCGCCCTCGACCGTGGGTTCCAGGGGCTCCAGGCCGAAGGCGCTGTCCAGCAGACGATGGACCTCCGCCGACGGCAGCACCTCGTCCATGCGCCAGCCGTTGCTCGCGCCGACGTCCATGTACTCGATGAAGCGCAGCACCACGGCCGGGCCGTAACGATCGCGGAAATGGCGCGCCATCGGCACGATCTCCTGCTCGTTCGTGCCGCGCTTGACGACCATGTTGACCTTCAGCGGCCCCAGGCCCACACGCAGCGCGGCGTCGATGCCGCGCAGCACCTCGGCCACCGGGAAGCCCACGTCGTTCATGCGCTGGAACACCGCGTCGTCCAGCGCGTCCAGGCTCACGGTCACGCGCTTCAGGCCGGCGGCGGCCAGGGCCTCGGCCTTGCGCTCGAGCACCGAGCCATTGGTCGTGAGCGTCAGGTCCAGCGGCTCGCCTTCGTGGGTCCGCAGCGTGGCCAGTTGTGCGACCAGCCGCTCGATGTGCTTGCGCAGCAGCGGTTCGCCGCCGGTCAGGCGCAGCTTGCGCACCCCGTGTCGCGCAAAGATCGCTGCCGTGCGCGTGATCTCTTCGAAGCTGAGCAGCGAGCTCTGCGGCAAGAAGGTGTACTGGCTGTCGAAGACTTCCTTCGGCATGCAGTAGCTGCAGCGGAAGTTGCAGCGATCGGTGACCGAAATGCGCAGGTCACGCAAAGGGCGGCCGAGTCGATCGGAGAGCAGCCCGTTCGGCGCTGAAGCCAGGGCAGGGACCTGCGGTACCGGCGCGTGATAGCGCAGATCGGCCAGAGGAATGACGTTTTCACCCATGGTCCGATTGTGCCCCGCGCCGAATCTGCCGCGAAACGCGGGGCCGCGACGGGCCGATGATCAGCGCGTGGGCGTGCCGCGCGCTGAGGCTTCCGTCGCCGAAGGATCCAGCGCCGTGACGCGGCGGGCGCCGTTGAAGCGGTTCACCCAGTAGTCCTTGTTCATGTCTTCCACGCGCACGGCATGACCGGTGCGCGGCGAATGGATGAACTTGCCGTCGCCGACATAGATGCCGACATGGGAAAAGGCGCGGCGCAGGGTGTTGAAGAAGACGAGGTCACCGGGCTTGAGCTCATCCCGATCGACGGGCACCACACCGGCGGCCTGGGCTTGTTCGTCTGCGCGTCGCGGCAACACCAGGCCCAGGCGGGTCTGGTAGATGTAGCGAACGAAGCCGCTGCAATCGAAGCCTTCCTCGGCATTGTTGCCGCCGCGGCGGTAGGTGACGCCGAGGTAGTTGAACGTGGAGATCACCAGGTCCGACGCGGCATGGCGCACCTGCCGGGCCGCCTGGGCGGCTGCGTCCAGCGGCACCAGGCCCTTGTCGATCATCAGGCGAAGCAGGCCATCGCCACCGCCATCGGCCTCAGCCTGGGCTGCACCGCCTGGTGCGGGCGCCGACGGCTGCGCCTGCGCGGCCAGGGCGAGCAGCGAGAACAGGGTGACAACAACCGTCTTGGGGATGGTCATGGGCGGGCCGGCAGAATAGGCGTCTCCCTTGTGATCTGTCAACTCGAAAAAGGCCGCCCGATGTTCCGTGCATTGCTGCTTCAGAAGCTCGAATCCGGTTTTTCCTGCACCATCGAGAGCCTTTCGGAAGACCGCCTGCCGGTCATCGAGGCGGGCGGCGTCACCGTGCAGCCCGAGTATTCGACGCTGAATTACAAGGATGGCCTGGCCATCACCAACAAGTCCCCGGTGGTGCGGCTGTGGCCCATGGTGCCGGGCATCGATGGCGCGGGCACCGTGCTGCACAGCGATCACCCGCAGTGGAAGGCCGGAGACCGCTTCGTGCAAAACGGCTATGGCGTGGGCGAGACACACTGGGGTTGCCTGGCCGGCCGGGCCCGGCTAAAGGGCGATTGGCTGGTGCCGCTGCCGGATGCCTTCACGCCGCGCCAGGCCATGGCGATCGGCACCGCGGGCTACACCGCCATGCTCAGCGTCATGGCGCTCGAGCGTCACGGCTTGCGTCCAGGAGATGGCGAGGTTCTGGTGACCGGTGCCACCGGCGGCGTGGGTTCGGTGGCTGTGGCGCTGCTGGCGCGCCTGGGTCACCGTGTCGTGGCCGCCACGGGCAAGCCGGCGGAAGCAGACTATCTGCAACAACTCGGCGCTGCCGGGGTGATCGATCGCGCCGAACTCGCCAGCCCCGGAAAGCCCTTGCAGAAAGAGCGCTGGTCGGCCGTGGTGGATGCCGTGGGCAGCCACACGCTGGCCAATGCCTGCGCCCAGGTGCGCTATGGCGGTGCCGTCACGGCCTGCGGCCTGGCGCAGGGGGCAGACCTGCCGCTGACCGTGATGCCCTTCATCCTGCGTGGCGTCAGCCTGCTGGGCATCGACAGCGTGATGGCCAGCCAGGCGCTCAGGCGCGAGGCCTGGCAACGGCTGGCCCGGGATCTGGATCCGCAGCTGCTGGAATCGATGGTGACTGAAGTTGCGCTGGACGATGCGGCCGAGGCCGCGGCCAGGCTGATGGCGGGCCAGGTGCGCGGGCGGGTGCTTGTGCGCCTGGGCTGAGGCTGCCGTGCAGCGCAGACCGGGCTGCAGGCGGGTCGCGCACGGTGCAGACCGGCATTCCCTGGGCTCAGATCAAGCGTGCCGCGCGCGTGGCCGGCTTCCCCCTGACGCCGTCAGGGGTTCGTCAGGCGGGACGCTGACAGTGCCCGCATCCGCAAAATTATGGATTATGGAGACGAGAACATGTCCAGCCTGAGCTCCCCGATGTCCTATGCCGAGTTCCACCGCCGTTCCCTCCAGGACCGCGATGCCTTCTGGACCGAGCAGGCCCAGCTGATCGATTGGCAGACGCCGTTCGAGCAGGTCTGCGACTACAGCAACCCGCCGTTTGCGCGCTGGTTTGTCGGCGGCAAGACCAACCTGTGCCACAACGCTGTCGATCGGCACGCGGCTCGCCATCCGGACCGCGCCGCGCTGATCTGGGTCTCCACCGAGGTCGACCAGGAAATCATCTACAGCTTCGCCCAGCTGCAGGCCGAGGTCGAACGCATGGCGGCGATCCTGCTGTCGCTGGGCGTGAAGCAGGGCGATCGTGTGCTGATCTACATGCCCATGATCCCGGAGGCCGCCTTTGCGATGCTGGCCTGCACGCGCATCGGCGCGCTGCATTCCGTCGTGTTCGGCGGTTTTGCCAGCGTCAGCCTGGCCAGCCGCATCGACGATTCGCAACCCAGCGTGATTGTCAGTGCCGATGCCGGCAGCCGCGGCGGCAAGACGGTGGCCTACAAGGGCCTGCTGGACGAGGCCATCCGCCTGTCGGAACACAAGCCCGCCAAGGTGCTGATGGTCAACCGCGGCCTTGCTGCGATGCCGATGACCGACGGGCGCGATGTCGACTACACCGCCCTGCGCGCGCAGCACCTGGATGCCCGGGTGCCCTGCGCCTGGCTGGACGCCACCCACCCCAGCTACACGCTCTACACCAGCGGCACCACCGGCAAGCCCAAGGGCGTTCAGCGCGATACCGGCGGCTATGCCGTTGCGCTGGCCGCGAGCATGAAGCACATCTACCTCGGCCGTGAGGGCGAGACCTACTTCTCCACCAGCGACATCGGCTGGGTCGTCGGGCACAGCTACATCGTCTATGGCCCGCTGATCGCCGGCATGGCCACCATCATGTACGAAGGCCTGCCGATCCGGCCCGATGCGGCGATCTGGTGGAGCCTGGTCGAGAAGTACAAGGTGACCTCGATGTTCAGCGCGCCCACGGCCGTGCGGGTGCTGAAGAAGCAGGATCCCGCGGCGCTGAAGAAGCACGATCTGTCCAGCCTGCGGGCGCTCTTCCTTGCCGGCGAGCCGCTGGACGAGCCCACCGCCACCTGGATCGCCGAGGCGCTGGGCCGCCCCATCATCGACAACTACTGGCAGACCGAGACCGGCTGGCCGATCCTGAGCCTGTGCAACGGCATCGAGCCTCTGCCCAGCAAGTTCGGTTCGCCCGGCAAGGCGGTCTACGGCTACGACGTGAAGCTGCTCGACGAAAGCACCGGCGAAGAGCTCAAGGGCGCCAACCAGAAGGGCGTGGTCGCGATCGAAGGCCCCTTGCCGCCGGGCTGCATGCAGACCGTGTGGCGCGACGATGCACGTTTCGTCAAGACCTACTGGAGCAGCATTCCCGGCAAGCTGGTCTACAGCACCTTCGACTGGGGCATCCGCGACGAGGACGGCTACCTCTTCATCCTGGGCCGCACGGACGATGTGATCAACGTCGCTGGTCACCGCCTGGGCACGCGCGAGATCGAAGAGAGCATCTCCAGCCACCCCAACGTGGCCGAGGTGGCCGTGGTGGGCGTGGCCGACAACCTCAAGGGCCAGGTCGCGATGGCCTTTGCGGTGCTGAAGGATCCGTCCAAGGCCGCCAGCGATGCCGAGGCGATGAAGCTGGAAGGCGAGATCATGAAGCTGGTGGACAACCAGCTTGGCGCCGTGGCCCGCCCGGCGCGCGTGCGCTTCGTGAGCGTGCTGCCCAAGACGCGCTCCGGCAAGCTGCTGCGGCGCGCCATCCAGGCGGTGTGCGAGCAACGCGATCCGGGTGATCTGACGACCATCGAGGACCCGACCGCCCTGCAGCAGATCAAGGATCTGGTCGGCCCGGCTGCCTGAGCCTCCCACGCACGCCGATGGCTCTGCGCAAGGGTCATCAGCGGTGCAACTGGTATCCGGTCTAACCCTTTGTCAATCTGGGGATGGACCCCCGCCGGATGCCCGGCAAAGTGTGACCTGTCGCGGCCCATCGGGGCACGCGTGGGGAATGCACTGTGGGGAGTCTTCGGGGCGAAAAAGGGCCCGCACGGCGAAGTGGCTGGCGCTTGACGGCAGGCTCGTTGGCCTTGCTGCTGGCCGCCTGGGCCGTGCTGGAGCCGGGTGCGTGGCCAACGGCTCGCGCAGGCGAACCCGTGGTCGCGGAGCGGGAATCTGCAGACATGCGGGCCGACGCGAGGGCCGATGTGCGTGCGGATTGGCGTCCAGAGGCCTTGCCGGCCGAATCCACAGCCCTCCCTGCGCGGTCCGAAGGCTCCGTGGTGGACGTCGATCCCGCGGCCCTGTCAATTGCCCTGCTGGGTGCTCTGCTGATGGTCGTCTGGCGACGGCGCGATCAGATCCTTTACCGCGGCTGAACCGCGGCGCCTTGGCTGCGGCTCATCAGGCGGGGCAGGCGGCCCGGCGTGATCGCCGGGCGCTGCCTCTCGCTCAAGGCGTACCGGCGAACTTGTAGTCGGTCTTGGCGGCCTTGCGCAGGCTTTCCTGGTACTCCTGCATGCGCACCTGCTCCAGGCGGCGCTTGACCTGATCCTTCACCTCGTCAAAGCCCGGAAACTGCGTTTCGCGCGAGTCTTCGAGCTTGATGATGTGCCAGCCGAACTGGCTCTTCACGGGTGCCTCGGTCACCTCGCCCTTCTTCAGCCGGGTCAGGGCCTGGCCGAACTCCGGCACGTAGGAATCGGCCTTGGCGTAGTCCAGATCGCCGCCGCGTTCGCCGGAGCCCGGATCCTTGGAGTGCTTTTTCGCCAGGTCTTCGAACTTGGCGCCGGCCTTCAGCTGCGACAGCAGGCTCTTGGCCTCATCTTCCTTTTCCACCAGGATGTGGCGCGCGCGGTACTCGGTGCCGGCTTCGGCTGCCTTGATCTTGTCGTATTCGGCCTTGGCGGCCTCGTCGCTGATGGGGTTCTTGCGGCGGAAATCCTCGAACAGCTCGCCGATGATGATGCTCTGGCGTGCCAGCTCCATCTTCGCGCGGAAGTCCGGCGTGGCGCCCATGCCGCGGCGCTCGGCCTCCTGCGCGAAGATCTCGCGCAGCACCACCTGATCGCGCGCCTGCTGCTCGGCATTGGGCGGCACGGGCTGGCCGCCCTGGCTGGCCTGCTTGAGCAGGAAATCCACGCGGGATTTGGGCACGGCCTTGCCGTTGACGAGCGCGACGTTCTGGGCCAGCGCCATCAGCGGCAGGCTGAGAGAGAGCGCCAGCAGCGAGCGAGCGAGGAGATGCTTGCGGTTCATGAGCAGGAGGCTTTCAGCAGGAGAGATTGCAAGGACGCGGCCCGGTCATGCGGACTCGGGGCGTTCTGGACGCCGCCCGGAGCGGGCCGCGACGCAGTGCCCCACGCATCAAGGCTCTGCGGGAGCGCGGGCGTCGATGGCCAGGGCATGGATGCCGCGTGGCATCAGCGTCGCCAGGGCATCATAAACGAGGCGATGGCGGGCCACCCGGCTCTGGCCGACGAAGCGATCGCTGCGGATCGTCACGGCAAAGTGCCGGCCCGAGCGTGCGCCTTCGTGGCCGGCGTGCAGATGGCTGTCGTCCCGCACCGCCAGGCTGCTCGGGGCCAGTGCAGCCATCAGGGCCGCCTCGATATCGTCTGCCGCAACGGCAAAGCCCGGGTCGATCATGTCCGCGTGTCCTTGGCGGTGGTGGTGGCGACGTCGCCCGGGTCATCCTTGAGATAACGGCTCAGGTACATGCCCTGGGCGACCGTGAACACCAGCATCAGGCCCAGCGAGCCGAAGAGCTTGAAATTCACCCAGGCATCGGTACTGAAGTGGTAGGCGACCCAGAGATTCAGGAAGCCCATCACGGCAAAGAAGGTGATCCAGGCAAAGTTGAGCCGGTGCCAGACCTTGCCGGGCAGCTGGATCTGGTCACCCAGCAGCACCTTCAGCAGGTTGCGCCCGAAGAGCAGCGGGCTGAGCCAGAAGGCCATGCCCATCACCCAGTACAGCACGCTGGGTTTCCACTTGATGAAGGTCTCGCTGCGCAGGTAGATCGTCAGTCCGCCCAGCACCACCACCAGCACCAGGCTCACCCAGAGCATGGTGTCGATCTTGCGGCCGCGCAGCTTCAGCCACAGCACCTGGGCCATGGTCGCCAGGATCACCACCACCGTGGCCAGCAGCACCGGAGCCTCATCAGGGCCGACGCGCCCACCGGAGACCATGAACCCGAAATGCTCGGTGGCAAAGTCCGACGCCCACAGCTTGTGCCCTTCGGCGTACTTGAACGCACCGAAGAAGAGCACGATCGGCAGAAAGTCGAACAGCAGTTTCATCTGCTTGTCAGCGGCGGGTCAGCATGGCGGGCCCGCGCATTCTGCCGCGATCTGGGCGGCCCGCTTCAGTCGCGCGCTTGAAATTCGATCGCGGCTGAATTGATGCAGAAACGCTCGCCGGTGGGCTCCGGGCCGTCCGGGAAGACGTGGCCCAGATGTGTGCCACAGCGCTGGCAGCGCACCTCGACGCGCACCATGCCGTGGCTTTCGTCGCGCACCCGCTCTACCACATCGGCCTCCACGGGCTCGAAGTAGCTGGGCCAGCCACAGCCGGCGTCAAACTTGGTCTCTGATCGGAACAGCAGGGCACCGCAGCCCACGCAGTGGTATTCGCCAGCCTCGAAATGATCCCAGTAGCGGCCGGTGAAGGCCCGCTCCGTGGCCGCGTGCCGCGCGACCTCGTACTGCATCTTGTCCAGGCGCGAACGCCACTCTTCGTCCGTGCGGCGCACGGCGTAGCGTGGATCATCGTGGCCGTGGGCCTGCTCGCTGCGCTTGAAGAGGTTCATGTGTCGGGACATCCCTGCCTGATTGCGCGGACGCCATGTGATCGAAGCATTGTGGGTCCGCTGCATCAGCCGCATCTGCCTCAGGGACAATGGCGCGGGCCGACACTTGCACGTGCCTCAAGAGCGCTGCCCGTGAGCCGCGCGCAAGATCAAGAATGGAGACATGACGATGCTGGGCCTGATGCAGGATGAGCCGCTGCTCATCTCTCAACTCATCGAATTTGCCGCGCGACACCACCCGGAAGGCGAGATCGTCTCGCGCCGGGTCGAAGGCGATCTGCACCGCAGCAACTACCGCGATGCAGCGCGACGTGCGCGCCAGGTTGCGCAGGCGATTGACGGTCTGGGGCTGGCCTTCAGCGATCGCGTGGCCACGCTGGCCTGGAACGGCCATCGCCACTTCGAGCTGTACTTCGGCGTGGCCGGCAGCGGGCGCGTCGTGCACACCATCAATCCCCGTCTGGCGCCGGACCAGATCGCCTGGATCGCCAACCACGCGGAAGACCAGGTGCTCTGTTTCGACCTCAGCTTCCTGCCCCTGGTCAAGGCGGTCTGGCCGCAGTGCCGTACGGTGCGCCACTGGATCGCGCTGTGCGCCGACGAGCATCTGCCCGCCGACAGCGGCATCCCCAACCTTCAGGCCTATGAGACCTGGATCGGCGCCCACCGGGGTGACTACCGCTGGCCGAGCTTCGATGAGCGCAGCGCCGCCGCGCTGTGCTACACCAGCGGCACCACGGGCAATCCCAAGGGCGCGCTCTACAGCCACCGCTCCACCGTGTTGCACGCCTACGGCGGCGCTCTGCCAGACGGCCTGAACCTGTCGGCGCGCGACAGCATCCTGCCGGTCGTGCCGATGTTCCACGTCAATGCCTGGGGCATCCCCTATGGCGCGGCCATGACCGGAGCCAAGCTGGTCTTTCCGGGTGGCGCGCTGGACGGCAAATCCGTCTACGAACTGATCGAATCCGAAGCCGTCACGCTGGCCGCCGGCGTGCCGACGGTGTGGCAGGGCCTGCTGGCGCACATGTCCCAGGGCGAGCTGCGCTTCAGCACGCTCAAGCGCACGGTGATCGGCGGATCGGCCTGTCCGCCGGCAATGATCCGCAGCTTCAAGGACCGTTATGGCGTGACCGTGCTGCACGCCTGGGGCATGACCGAGATGTCGCCGCTGGGGACGGTGTGCAACCTCAAGCTCGACCAGACCCGGGCCAGCGACGAAGCGCAGATGCAGGTCCTGGTCAAGCAGGGCCGCGCGATCTTCGGCGTGGACATGAAGATCGTCGATCCCGAGGGGCAGGAGCTGCCCTGGGACGGCAAGACCTCGGGCGACCTGCTGGTCAAGGGGCCCTGGATCATTTCGGGCTATTTCAAGGGCGAGGGTGGCGATCCCTTGCGCGAGGGCTGGTTTCCCACCGGTGACGTGGCGACCATCGACGAGCGCGGTTTCCTGCAGATCACGGACCGCAGCAAGGATGTGATCAAGTCCGGCGGTGAATGGATCAGCTCCATCGATGTGGAGAATATCGCGATGGCGCACCCGGCCGTCGCCATGGCGGCCTGCATCGCCGTGGCGCACCCCAAGTGGGACGAGCGCCCGCTGCTGGTGGTGGTGCGCAAGCCCGGCGCTGAGCTGGACCGCACGACCATGCTGGGGTTCTTCGAGGGCAAGCTGGCCAAGTGGCAGGTGCCCGACGACGTGGTGTTCGTCGAATCGATTCCGCTGGGCGCCACGGGCAAGATGCAGAAGATGAAGCTGCGCGAGCAGTTTCGCGATCACCCGCTGCCCGGCTGAAGCTCGCGACACCGCGTCGCCCGCGCAGCGCAGGCCGCAGGCGCGGCGCCCCGGTGTTCCATCGCCGGAGCGCGCGATCCGCTGAGGTTCCGCTGAGGTATCGTCGCGCCCCGTCGCCGGCCGCTGCTGGCCAGGTTGAAGCCGCCTTCCGGAGAGACCATGCTGCGCGCGCGTCGAGCACTGACCCTGATCATCATGGCCATCGCCCTGGCCGCCAGCCTGCTTTCGCCTGCCAGGGCGCAGAAAGGCGAGACCGTGCGCCTGGCGTGGATCGATGGCCTGAGCGGCATGACGGCGGCGACCGGCCGCAACCAGCTGCAGGCCTTCCAGTTTCTGGGCGAGCGCTTCAGTGCCAATGGCAAGGCGGGCGTCAAGTACCAGATCCTGCCCTTCGACAACAAGCTCAGCCCGCAGGAGACGGTCGCGCTGCTGCAGTCGGCCATCGATCAGGGCATCCGCTACGTGGTCCAGGGCACGGGCAGCGGGCCGGCGAGCGCGATCATCGATTTCCTCAACAAGTACAACGAACGCAACCCCGGCAAGGAAGTGGTCTACCTCAACTACGCGGCGGTGGACCCGGACCTCACCAACAACAAGTGCAGCTTCTGGCACTTCCGGCTCGATGCCGATACCTCCATGCGCATGGAGGCACTGACCAGCTTCATGAAGACTCAGGCGGACATCCGCAAGGTCTACCTGATCAACCAGAACTATGCGCATGGTCATCAGGTGGTGCGTTATGCACGCGAAAACCTGGCGCGCAAGCGGCCCGACATCCAGATCGTCGGCGATGACCTGACCCCGCTGGCGCAGACGCGCGACTTCGCGCCCTATGTGGCGAAGATCAAGGCCTCGGGCGCCGATGCCGTGCTCACCGGCAACTGGTCGGCCGATCTGACGCTGCTGGTCAAGGCCGCCAACGAGGCCGGCCTGAAGGCGCGCTTCTACACCTACTACGCCAGCGCCCTGGGCACGCCCACGGCCATGGGCGCCGCCGGCGAAGGGCGGGTGTTCCAGGTGGGCGCGTTTCCCTACGGCGCGGGCGGTGAGGTGCGCAAGCTGATGGATGAGTTCCGCGCACGCTTCAAGGAAGACTTCTCCACGGTCCAGGTCTTCCACGCCTACGCCTTGCTGGACGCGGCCTTCGTCAAGGCGCGCAGCACCGATCCGCGCAAGGTGGCCGATGCCCTGTCCGGCCTGGAGACGCGCAGCCTGAACGGCGAGGTGCAGATGCGCCGCAGCGACCACCAGCTGCAGCAGACGCTCATGATCACCTCGTGGCAGCGCAAGGGCCGGGCGCCGAACGACTACGACGTGGAAGGCACGGGCTATACCTTCGTTCCGGTCCAGGTGCTGCCGCCCTATGTGGCCAGCACGCCCACCTCGTGCCAGATGAAGCGCCCGGGCTGAGGGCCGCGCCCCGGTCAGCGCGGCGCGTGATGGGCGGCTGTCGGGCCCGGAACTGCCGGCGCGCTGCGGCCCGGAACGTCAGCTTGCGTGTGGGGCTGCACGTCTGATGGACGCCTTCCTGATCCAGCTGCTCAACGGCCTGAGTTCCGGGCTGCTGCTGTTCATGTTGAGCGCCGGGCTGACCCTGATCTTCGGCATGATGGGCGTGCTGAATTTTGCGCACGCCAGCTTCTACATGCTGGGTGCCTACCTCGCCTACACCCTGGCGGGCTGGCTGGGCTTCTGGCTTGCCTTGGTTCTGGTGCCCCTGCTGGTGGGCGCGCTGGGCGCGCTGTTCCAGCGCAGCGTGCTGCGGGCGGTGCAGCCGCAAGGCCATGTGGCCGAACTGCTGGTGACCTTCGGTGCGGCCTACGTGATCGCCGAGCTGATCAAGCTCTTCTGGGGCCACGCGCCGGTGCCGTTCGAGCCTCCTGCGCTGCTGCAGGGCTCAGCGTTCACGCTGATCATCCAGCCGGGTGCGGCGCTCACGGGGGTCTGGGGCGCCGCGCCCGCCGAGCCCTGCGCCGCCGTGCAGAGCGGTGTGCGCTGCACGCAGTTTCCGCTGACGCGGCTGTTCATGATGGGGGTGGCGCTGCTGATGCTGCTGGCGCTGTGGGTGCTGCTGGCCGGCACCCGCACCGGTCTGGTGATCCGTGCCGCCTTGACGCACCCGCAGATGGTGCAGGCGCTGGGTCACGATGTGCCCCGCGTGACGCTGTGGCTGTTTGGCGCCGGCTGCGCGCTGGCGGGCCTGGCCGGCGCGGTGGGCGGCATGGTCTTCGTCACCGAGCCCTCGATGGCGCTCGTGGTCGGCTCGATCCTCTTCGTGGTGGTGGTGGTCGGGGGACTGGGCTCGCTGTCGGGAGCCTTCGTCGCTTCGCTGCTCATCGGCCTGCTGCAGACACTGCCGCTGATGGTGGACGGCTCCCTGCTGAGCCTGCTGCAGCCGCTGGGTTGGGCCGTCAGCCCCACGCATCCGCTGCACCCGGTCCTGAGCCTGACCCTGGCGCAGCTGGCGCCGCTGCTGCCCTTCCTGCTACTGGTCATCGTGCTGATCGTCAGACCGCGCGGCCTGATGGGCCTGCGCGAGACCTGATCCATGCCGGCGGATCCGCAAGCCCCAGGCCCGCCGACGGCCCCAGCCCCTGCGGCGCGAGCGGACCCGCCGTCCGGCCTGCCGCTGCCCTCCGGGCGGCTGCTGACCCTCACGCAAGCGCCTGCGCTGCCCTGGCTGCTGGCCGCGGCCTTCCTGGTGGTGGCGCCCTGGATCTGGAGCGGCGGCTTTGCACGCACCTTGCTCTGCCAGGCCGGTATCGCCGTGATCGCCTGCCTGGCCTACAACCTCCTGTTTGGCCAGGGCGGCATGGTCAGCTTCGGCCATGCGGTCTACAGCGGGCTGGGGGCTTTCCTGGCCATCCATGCGCTGCGTGCCATCGATTCCGGTTGGCTGATGTGGCCCGTCAGCCTGGTGCCGCTGCTGGGTGGGCTTGCAGGCCTGGCGGTGGCGGCGCTGCTGGGCAGCTTCAGCGTGCGCCGCGCCGGCACCACCTTCGCCATGATCTCGCTGGGCGTGGCCGAACTGGTGTACGCGCTGGTGCTCATGCTGCCGGGCGTCTTCGGCGGCGAAGGCGGGCTCTCGGCCAACCGCGTGATCGGCCCGCCGCGGCTGGGCATCAGCTTCGGCCCGCAGATCGAGGTCTACTACCTCATCGCAGCCTACGTGCTGCTGTGCACGCTGGCCTTGTACGGCCTGACCCTCACGCCCTTCGGCCGCCTGCTCAATGCCGTGCGCGACAACCCGCTGCGGGTGTCCTATTCGGGCTACAGCCCCCCGAGGCTGCGCTACCAGGCGCTGCTCATTTCCGGCTTCTTCAGCGGCATCGCAGGCGGCCTGACGGCGATCCAGTTCGAGCTGATCACGGGCGAGGTGTTGAGCGCAGCGCGATCGGGTTCGCTGCTGCTGTTCGTCTTCCTGGGTGGCGCGGGCTTCTTCCTCGGCCCGGTGATCGGCGCGCTGCTGATGGTGCTGGCGCTCATGCTGCTGTCGGAGTGGACGCAGGCCTGGATGCTGTACGTCGGCTGCGCCTTCCTGGTGATGGTGGTGCTGGCGCCTCAAGGTCTGGCCGGCCTGCTGGCGCAAGCCTGGCGGCTGCTGCGCCCGCCCGGCGGAGTCGCTCGTCTGGGCGCGCCGCTGCTGGCCCTTGTGGCGGGCGTCTCGCTGGCCGGGGCCGGGTCGGCGGTGCTGATCGAGATGCTGTACCACCGGCGCCAGGCGCTGAGCCTGGGTGACGAGCTGCGTCTGCTGGGCGGGCTCTGGGACAGCGCGGCGCCGCGCAGCTGGGCGATCGCCGCCGGGCTGGCCTTCGCCGGGGCGGTGTTCGCCTGGAAAGCCTGGCGGCGACTGCGGCAGCGGCTGCGGGATTCGGACGCGGGCGAGCCCCCGGGCCGGACCCAAGGCCAGGCCAGCGGTCAGGGAGGCGGCCAGCGCGATGGCCAGCGCGACGACCTGCGCGACGACCAGCGCGACGGCCAGAGCCCGGGCCGCGCGGAGGCCCGAGCGCCTTCTGCCGGGAGGCCTGAGTGAGCGGTCTTCTCGAGCTTTCCGGCGTCCACAAGCGTCTGGGCCGCACCGCCGTGATCCGCGGGGTCGATCTCAGCCTGCGCGAAGGCGAGCGCCTGGCGCTGATCGGCCCCAATGGCGCGGGCAAGAGCACGCTGTTCAACCTGGTGTGCGGGCAGCTGAGGCCCGATGCAGGGCGCATCCAGCTGGGGCCGCAGCGCATCGACGGCCAGTCCATCCACCAGATCCAGCGCCAGGGGCTGAGCCGCAGCTTCCAGATCAGCCAGCTGTTTCCTCGCCTGAGCTGTCTGGACAACCTGCGCTGTGCGCTGATGGCGAAGCTGGGCCTGGGCCACGTCATCTGGCGCCGTCTGGGGCGGCAACAGGCCGCCCTGGAGCGCGCCGAGGCCATGCTTGCGCTGCTGGGCCTGCAAGCCCGGCGCGATCTGCCCGCTCAGGCCTTGAGCTACGCCGAGCAGCGCGCCCTGGACATCGGCATGGCCCTGGTGCCGGATCCGCAGGTGCTGCTGCTGGACGAACCCACGGCCGGCATGAGCCGCACCGAGACGGCGCGCTTCGTGGAGCTGATCCGCCGCCTGAGCGTGGGGCGCAGCCTGTTGATGGTGGAGCACGACATGAGCGTGGTGTTTGGCCTGGCCGATCGCGTGGCCGTGCTGGTTCAGGGGCAGGTGATCGCCTGCGACACGCCTGCGGCGATCCGCGCCGATCCGCGGGTGCGCGAGGCCTACCTGGGGGCGATGCCCGGGCTCGCGTCGTCGCCGGTGGCAGGCCCTGCGGCGCCAGACGGCGGGGCCGAAGGCCGTGAAGGGGGGCCTTGAGGTGCTGCAGCTCGAAGCGGTCCGTGCCGGCTATGGGCCGCTGGCGGTGCTGCACGGCGTCGATCTGCAGGTTCGGCCCGGCGAGGTGCTGGCCTTGCTGGGCCGCAACGGCGCCGGCCGAAGCACCACCGCCAAGGCCATCGTCGGCCAGGTTCCCGCGCAGGGCAGCATCCGCTGGTGCGGCCGGGAACTGCTGGGGCTGGCAGGCCACCGCATCGCGCGGCTGGGCGTGGGCTACGTGCCGGAGAGCCGCGACGTGTTTCCCGGGCTGACCGTGCGCCAGAACCTGATGCTGGGCGAGCAGCGAGGCCGCGGCCAGGGTCCCTGGACCGTGCCGGCATTGATGCGCCTGTTCCCGGCGCTGGAGGAGCGGCTGGACACGCTCGCCGGCGTGCTCTCCGGCGGCGAGCAGCAGATGCTGGCGCTGGCCCGCACGCTGCGCGGCGACCCGGCCTTGCTGGTCGTCGACGAACCTTGCGAGGGGCTCGCGCCCGCGCTGGTGCGCAACGTGGCCACCGTGCTGGGTCAGCTGCGCCAGCGCGGTGCGGCGGTGCTGCTGATTGAACAGAAGCTGAGTCTGGCCCTGGACCTGGCCGACCGCTGCGCGGTCATGGGACGCGGGCGCATCGTCTTCGAAGGCCTGGCCGCCGAGCTTGAGGCCGCGGTGGAGCTCCAGCGCGAGTGGCTGGAGGCTTGAGCATCTCATTGCCGCAGCGCCGCAGCGCAGCAAGGCTGCAAGGCCGCAGCGCAGCAAGGCCGCAGATCCGCTGACCCGGCGGATCGGGCTGCACCGATTGACGGGCCGCCCCCGCAGCTCTGATCGATGCGCCGGTCGATGCGCCGGTTGGCCGGCTGCCAGCCGCTCCTGCCGGCGCCCCCCCCCAGGTCGCGCGCAGGCTGCGAAGGCATGGCGCGACTCTTGCTGCATGCGCGGGACGCTGCGGCGGGAGAAGCTCCAGAACCGGGAGAATTCACCCCTTGCAATCTGCGTTCAGGCCCTCATCAAGGATCTGAATACCTGGGGCTTTTGGGCCGTGATTCCCACGCTTGCCCCTCAGGTAGCCAACGGACCCTGTCGATAGAATGCCGCATGCCTTCCGATCCCTCCGAACCGATCCAGCCCAACGGTCTGCCGCAGCAACCGGCCGACGGCCAGGGCTCGGTGGTGGCCGAGCGTCAGGAGCAGCGCACCAAGCCCCCGGCGCTGTATAAGGTGGTTCTGCTGAACGACGACTACACGCCGATGGAGTTCGTCATTCGGGTGCTTCAGCAATACTTCAAGCACGATCTGGAAACGGCAACCCTGATCATGCTGAAGATCCATCACGAGGGGCGTGGCGTCTGCGGTGTGTATACCAAGGACGTCGCGGCCACGAAGGTCGAACTCGTGCTCGCCGCAGCACGCCGAGACCAGCACCCGTTGCAATGCATTATGGAGGCCGCATGATTGCGCAAGAGCTTGAAGTCAGCCTGCACATGGCGTTTGTTGAAGCACGCCAGCAGCGGCATGAGTTCATCACGGTCGAGCACCTGCTGCTCGCCCTGCTGGACAACCCTTCCGCGGCCGAAGTCCTGCGCGCCTGCGCAGCAAACATCGAAGACCTGCGCAAGAGCCTGTCGACCTTCATCAAGGAAAACACGCCCACGGTCAGCGGTACCGATGAGGTGGATACCCAGCCCACGCTGGGTTTCCAGCGCGTGATCCAGCGCGCGATCATGCACGTGCAGAGCACGGGCAGCGGCAAGAAGGAAGTCACCGGCGCAAACGTGCTGGTGGCCATCTTCGGCGAGAAGGATTCCCATGCCGTCTACTACCTGCACCAGCAGGGCGTGACGCGCCTGGACGTGGTGAACTTCATCGCCCACGGCATCAAGAAGACCGATCCGCCCGAGGCGCCGAAGTCCGCCGAAGGCAACAGCGGCAGCGGCGAAGGCGAGAAGGAAGAAACCACCGAAGCCGGCAACAAGGGCAGCCCGCTGGAGCAGTTCACGCAGAACCTCAATCAGCAGGCGCGCGAAGGCAAGATCGATCCGCTGATCGGGCGCGAGCACGAGGTGGAGCGCGTCATCCAGGTGCTGTGCCGCCGCCGCAAGAACAACCCGTTGCTGGTGGGCGAAGCCGGCGTGGGCAAGACGGCGATCGCTGAAGGCCTGGCCTGGCGCATCACGCAGGGCGACGTGCCGGAGGTGTTGTCCGATTCCACGGTCTACTCGCTGGACATGGGCTCGTTGCTGGCCGGCACCAAGTACCGCGGCGACTTCGAGCAACGGCTGAAGGGCGTGCTCAAGCAGCTCAAGGAACAGCCGCATGCGATCCTCTTCATCGACGAGATCCACACGCTGATCGGCGCAGGCGCGGCCTCGGGTGGCACGCTGGATGCCAGCAACCTGCTCAAGCCTGCGCTCAGCAGCGGGGCCATGAAGTGCATCGGCGCGACCACCTTCACCGAATACCGCGGCGTCTTCGAGAAGGATGCCGCGCTGTCGCGTCGCTTCCAGAAGGTGGACGTGGTCGAGCCGACCGTGGAGCAGACCGTGGAAATCCTCAAGGGCTTGAAGAGCCGCTTCGAGGATCACCACAGCGTCAAGTACGCCACCGGCGCGCTGCAGGCCGCGGCCGAGCTGTCGGCCAAGTACATCAATGACCGCCACCTGCCGGACAAGGCCATCGACGTCATCGATGAAGCCGGCGCCGCGCAGCGCATCCTGCCCAAGAACAAGCAGAAGAAGACGATCACCCGCACCGAGGTCGAGGAGATCGTTGCCAAGATCGCGCGCATCCCGCCGGCCACGGTGTCTTCGGACGACCGCGGCAAGCTCAAGAGCCTGGACCGGGATCTCAAGAGCGTGGTCTTCGGCCAGGATCCGGCCATCGATGCACTCGCGTCGGCCATCAAGATGGCGCGCTCGGGCCTGGGCAAGCCGGACAAGCCGATCGGCAGCTTCCTCTTCAGCGGCCCCACCGGCGTCGGCAAGACCGAGGTCGCCAAGCAGCTGGCCTACATCCTGGGCATCGATCTGATCCGCTTCGACATGTCGGAGTACATGGAGCGCCACGCGGTGAGCCGCCTGATCGGCGCGCCGCCGGGCTATGTCGGTTTTGATCAGGGTGGCCTGCTGACCGAGGCGGTCACCAAGAAGCCGCACGCCGTGCTGCTGATGGATGAGATCGAAAAGGCCCACCCGGACGTCTTCAACGTGCTGCTGCAGGTGATGGACCACGGCTCGCTGACCGACAACAACGGGCGCAAGGCCGATTTCCGCAACGTCATCATCATCATGACGACGAATGCGGGCGCCGAGACCATGAACAAGGCGACCATCGGCTTCACCACCGCGCGCGAATCGGGCGACGAGATGGCCGACATCAAGCGCCTGTTCACGCCCGAGTTCCGCAACCGGCTGGATGCGATCGTCAGCTTCCGTGCGCTGAACGAAGAGATCATCATGCGCGTGGTCGACAAGTTCCTGCTGCAGCTCGAAGCGCAGCTGGCCGAGAAGAAGGTCGAGGCCACGTTCACCGATCCGCTGCGCAAGTTCCTGGCCAAGAAGGGCTTCGATCCGCTGATGGGCGCCCGCCCGATGCAGCGCCTGATCCAGGACACCATCCGCCGCGCGCTGGCCGACGAACTGCTCTTTGGCCGTCTGGTCGATGGTGGCCGCCTGACGGTGGACATCGACGACAAGAACGAGGTGCTGCTGGACATCCAGCCGCCGCGCAAGAGCGACAAGCCCAAGGCGGAAGCGGCACCGGCCTGAGCCGGCCGCGCAGGCGCTTCGGCCTTTGCGGCCTGAGCCGGCCGCGCAGGCGCTTCGGCCTTTCTGGCCGGGGCTACCGTATTTCAGACTCGACGCCCGGCCTCGCGCCGGGCGTCTGCATGGTGGCGGCCTCGGCTCTGGCCCGCGTTCAGGTCCAGGCCCAGGCCCAGGCTCAGTCCCGGTTCTGACCCGCCGGCTCGTAGTAGCGGCCCAGCAGCGCCAGCAGCTGCGGATGTTCCTGCGCCAGCACCTCGGGCTGGACAAAGTAGGCCTCGCTGGCCACGGCGAAGAATTCCTCCAGGGCCTGCGCGCCGTAGGGATCCAGCCCGGTCGCCTCTTCGGCATCGACGCGCAGGCAGAAGGCCTCGTACTCGGCCAGCATCAGTGTGTCCCAGGCCTGTGCGCTGAGGCCGGCCGGCAGCAGCGGGCGGCCGTTGGCCAGGCCGTCGGTCATGTCCAGCACATGCGCAAACTCGTGGATGACGACGTTGTAGCCCTCGGCTGCGCTGGCGCCGGAGGCCCGCACGTCACGCCAGGACAGCATCACCGGCCCGCCATCGACCGCCTCGCCGGCCAGGATCTCTTCGTCCTCGTGCACGATGCCGTGCTCATCCATGCGCTCACGTCGCACGCGTGCCTGACCGGGATGAACCACGATGCCCACGAAGCCATCGTAGGCCTGCAGCCCGAGTTGCAGCACCGGCAGGCAGGCCTGGGCCGCGATGGCCACCACCATGTCGTCGGTGATCTGCAGGCCGTGGGCGCCGGTGAATTCCTTTCGATCCAGAAAGAGGCTGCTCAGCCGGCGCAGCAGCTGCTCGCGCGGGCCCTCCTGCGGCAGAAAGGCAAATCGCTTGAGGGTGCGGCGCCAGAGCTTGTCTGGAATCGCGCGACGGGCCAGCGCCGCGCGCTCCTGCCGCGCGCGCCAGGCGTCCCGCCAGGATGCCGGCAGGAAGGTCATGATCCCGCGGGGCCGCCGATCGGCAGCCGGTGCCAGCCGCGGGCGTCCAGGCGCAGGGCCTCGCCGCGCGCCTGCGGGCCTTCGCAATCCCAGTCGCTCAGCACGATGCGCTGAAGGCCATCGCCCAGCGCGTGCTCGGCCGGCCGGTGCGTGTGGCCATGCACCAGCGTGCTCGCGCCGCTGGCCATCAGCCAACGGCGGACCTCATCGGCGTCCAGATCGGCCCACAGCGAGGGATCGGGCTGGTGCCGCTGGCGCTCCTGGCTCTGGCCCCGGATCTGCCGCGCGATGGCGGCGCGTTCTTCCAGCGGCCGCGCCAGGAAGGCCTGTTGCCAGGCCTCGCTGCGCACCTGGCGGCGGAACTGCTGGTATTCCAGGTCCTCCAGGCAGGCCGCGTCGCCGTGGCTGAGCAGCAGGCTCTGGCCGAAGGCATCCAGCCGCGTGGGCTCCGCCAGCGGCTGCATGTGGCAGGCCGCCAGCATCTGCGCGCCGATCAGGAAATCGCGGTTGCCGGGCAGGAAGTACAGCGGCCTGCGGCGCCCGAACGCGGCCAGCGCCTGCACGCAGGCCGCCGGAAAGGGCAGGGCGCGCGCGTCGTCGCCGATCCAGACTTCGAAGAGATCGCCCAGGATGAACAGCGCATCGGCATCCGTGGCAAGCAGCCACGCCTGCCAGGCCTCGAAGGTGCGCGGCGCCTGCTCCCAGAGGTGCAGGTCCGAGATGAACTCGATCGCGCGCCAGCCTGCGGGTGCCTGCCAGGGCGCGGCGGTGGGCGGCCCGGCCGTCACGGCTGCATGCCCCGGCGGCCGCCTCGGTGACCGCTCAGACTTCGACGGCGCGCTGGATGACGACGTTTTCCAGCGGCACGTCGTCATGGAAGCCACGGCGGCCGGTGGCCACGGCCTCGATGCGGTCCACGATGTCGTGGCCGGCCACGACCTTGCCGAAGACCGCGTAGCCCCAGCCGGAAGCGCTGGGCGACTTGTGGTTGAGGAAGCCGTTGTCGGTGGTGTTGATGAAGAACTGCGCGGTGGCCGAGTGCGGGTCGTTCGTGCGCGCCATCGCCAGCGTGTACTTGTCGTTCTTCAGGCCGTTGTTGGCCTCGTTGTTGATCGGCGCCAGCGTGGACTTCTGCTTCATGTCGCCGTCCATGCCGCCGCCCTGCACCATGAAGCCGCGGATGACACGGTGGAAGATGGTGCCGTCATAGTGGCCCGATCGCACATAGGCCAGAAAGTTATCCGTGCTCTTGGGTGCCTTGGCCTCGTCCAGTTCCACGCGGATCAGGCCAGCGCTCGTGTGCAGTTCGACGGTCTTGCTCATTCACTTCTCCAGGGTTGCCTTCAGGATGGTCACCGGCATGGTGGGCACATTGGCGTGCCCGTCCACGGTCCGGGTGGGCACTTCGCGGATCTTGTCGACCACGTCCATGCCCTCGACGACGCGGCCGAAGACGGCATAGCCGTGGCCGTCGCGTGCGTTGGCGGCGTCGAGGAAGGGGTTGTCGACGACGTTGATGAAGAACTGGGCGGTGGCGGAATTCGGGTCGCCCCGGCGTGCCATCGCCACGGAGCCGCGCACGTTGTTCAGGCCATTGCGCGCTTCCAGCGGGATCGCGGCCTTGGTCGGGCGCTCGGCCATCTTGGCATCCATGCCGCCGCCCTGGATCATGAAGGTCGGGATCACGCGGTGGAAGATGGTGCCGTCGTAGTGCCGGAATCGCACATAGGAAAGAAAGTTATCCACCGTGTGCGGCGCGCGGTCGCGGTCCAGCTCGATGACGATGTCGCCGGCGCTGGTGGCGAGCTTCACGCGCTGCGCCATCGCGGCGGGGGTCAGCAGCAGGCCGGCGGTCGTGGCCAGGACGAGGGCGAGTGTCTTCATCGGGTGCTCGGGTCGGGCAGGGGGTGGGTGAGGGGGCGCAGGGGCAGCCTGTCTCAGCGTGCGCGCGGCAGGCCCGCGAGATCCCGGGCCAGGGCCAGCTTGCGCGCCAGCGCGGGCTCCAGCGGCGATTCGCCAGCGAGTGTCTGCCACTGGCGGATGGCCAGCCGGACGTAGACATCGCCCAGGTTCTCGCGCGCGGCACGGTGCCGTGGCTCGGCGCGCAGCGCGGTTTCCAGCAGGTGGCGCGCGCGGTCCAGTTCATCGCGGGCGGCGTGCAGCACGGCCAGGTTGTTCAGCGGATCCGGCAGCTCCGGATACTCCAGCGACAGCGCCTCGAAGACGCCCATGGCCTCGGCGGAACGGCCCAGATCGGTCAGCACCACGCCGCGCAGGAAGCGCAGCTCAGGATCCTTGGGGCGCGACTGCAAGGCCTTGTCGGCCACATCGAGCGCCTGCGTCGATTGGCCCGATGCCGTGAGGCGGCGCAGCTCGGCCAGGGGATCGGCGCGCACAGGCAGCACCAGAGCCATCAAGGCGGCAAGCAGGATCGACCAGCGGAGAAGGTTCATGAGACGCTGCGCGCCGCGGGCACCGGATGGGCTGGCGCAGATGGAGGCCGCCGCTATACTGAATCGCACATTCTATCGACGCCCCGAAGCCCCGGCCCCCGGCACGGGCGCCGGCACGCGGCGCGGCCACTCCCCCCGTCATCTCATGAGCCTGCACGTGTACAACACGCTGTCGCGCAGCGTGGAAGCCTTTGTTCCCCAGACGCCCGGTCAGGTGCGGATGTACGTGTGCGGCATGACCATCTATGACCTGTGCCACATGGGGCACGCACGCATGATGCTGGCCTTCGACGTGGTCTACCGCTGGCTGCGCGCCAGCGGCTACCAGGTCACCTACGTGCGCAACATCACCGACATCGACGACAAGATCATCCGCCGCGCGCTGGAGCGTCGCATCCCGATCGCGCAGCTGACCGAGGAGATGATCGCCGCGATGCATGCCGATATCGGCGCGCTCGGCATCGAGCCGCCCACGCACGAGCCACGCGCCACGCACTATGTGCCGCAGATGCTGGCGATGATCGGCACGCTGGAGGACAAGGGCCTGGCCTATCGCGCCGAAGGCGGGGACGTGAACTTCGCGGTGCGCAAGTTTGAAGGCTACGGGCGGCTGTCCGGCAAGTCGATCGACGAGCTGCGCGCGGGCGAGCGCGTGGCGCTCAACGAGGGCAAGGACGATCCGCTGGACTTCGTGCTCTGGAAGGCGGCCAAGCCCGAAGAGCCGGCCGATGCGCGCTTCGACGGCCCCTTCGGCCCGGGCCGCCCGGGCTGGCATATCGAATGCTCGGCGATGAGCGGTGCACTGCTGGGCGCCAGCTTCGACATCCACGGCGGCGGGATGGATCTGCAGTTCCCGCACCACGAGAACGAGATCGCGCAGAGTGAGGGCGCCAGCGGCCAGCGCTTCGTCAACTACTGGCTGCACAACGGCTTTCTCAACGTCGACAACGAGAAGATGTCCAAGTCGCTGGGCAACTTCTTCACCATCCGCGAGGTGCTGAAGCAGTTCGATGGCGAGACGCTGCGCTTCTTCTTCCTGCGCACGCATTACCGCAGCCCCTTCAATTTCAGCGACACGCTGCTGGACGAGGCGCGCAGCGCGCTGCGGCGGCTCTACACGGCGCTGGAGCGGGCGGCGCTGGCAGACAGCGTGTTGCCGGGCGTCGATTGGCAGGCCGAGCCCTGCGCGCGCTTTCGCGCGGCGATGGACGACGACTTCAACTCCCCGGGCGCGCTGGCCGTGCTCTTCGAACTGGCCGGCGAGGTCAACCGCAGCGGCTCGGTTGCCGCAGCGCAGCAGCTCAAGGCCCTGGGGGCCACGCTGGGCATCCTGCAGCAGGATCCGCGCGGCTGGCTGCAGGCCGGCCAGGGTCTGGACGAGGCGGCCATCCAGCAGCTGATCGATCAGCGCGCGGCAGCCAAGCAGGCGCGTGACTTCGGCGCTGCGGATCGCATCCGCCAGCAGTTGCTGGAACAGGGCGTGCAGCTGAAGGACGGCCCGGCGGGCACGGCCTGGACGCGCGTGTGAGCGCGGTGCCTGCCCAAGCTGCGGCCGCACCGGTCGGGGCGGACGATCCGGCCGCACCGGCGCTGGTCGTGCCGGTCTACTGGGACGAGGCCTGCCGCCATCTCAAGCGCCGGGATCGGGTGCTCAAGCGACTGATCCCGCAGTTCGGCCAGGCGCGGCTTCACAGCCGCGGCGACGCCTTCACGACGCTGGCGCGCTCGGTGGTCGGCCAGCAGATTTCCGTCAAGGCCGCGCAGGCGGTCTGGGACCGCTTTGCCCGCCAGGTATCCGGTGGCGCTGCCGCGGGGGCGCCGCTGGATCCCGCTGCCGTGCTCGCGCAGGCGGTACCCGATCTGCGCGCCGCGGGGCTTTCGGTGCGCAAGTGCGAGTACATCCAGGATCTGGCGCGGCACTTTGCAGACGGACAGGTGCACGTGGGCCAGTGGCAGCAGATGGATGACGAAGCCATCATCAGCGAGCTGGTGGCGATCCGCGGCATCGGGCGCTGGACGGCGGAGATGTTCCTGATGTTCCACCTGCTGCGCCCGGACGTGCTGCCGCTGGACGACCTGGGCCTCATCAAGGGCATCAGCCAGAACTACTTCAGCGGCGAACCGGTCTCGCGGGCCGAAGCGCGTGAAGTGGCCGAGGCCTGGGCGCCATACCGTACCGTCGCCACGTGGTATCTGTGGCGGAGCCTGGACCCTCTGCCGGTAGACTATTGAGATTCCGTTACGTTTGGGGGGTCACCCTGCGATGAGCAAGCGTCACTTCCTGGAGTTCGAGCAGCCCATCGCGGAGCTCGAAGCCAAGATCGATGAACTGCGCTATGTGCAGAACGAGTCCGCCGTCGACATCTCCGAGGAGATCGACCGCCTGAGCCAGAAGAGCCTGCAGCTGGCCAAGGACATCTACTCCAGCCTCTCGCCCTGGCAGGTGACGCAGATCGCGCGCCACCCGCAGCGGCCCTACACGCTGGACTACATCAACGAGCTGTTCACCGATTTCCACGAGCTGCACGGCGACCGCAGCTTCGCCGATGACCTGAGCATCGTCGGCGGTCTGGCGCGCTTCAACGGCCAGGCCTGCATGGTGCTGGGGCACCAGAAGGGGCGCGACACCAAGGAGCGCGCGGCACGCAACTTCGGCATGTCCCGGCCCGAGGGCTACCGCAAGGCGCTGCGGCTGATGAAGCTGGCGGAGAAATTCCGCCTGCCGGTGTTCACCTTTGTCGATACGCCGGGCGCCTATCCCGGCATCGGCGCCGAAGAGCGTGGCCAGAGCGAGGCCATCGGCCGCAACATCTTCGAGATGGCGCAGCTGGAAGTGCCCATCGTCACCACCATCATCGGCGAGGGTGGCTCAGGTGGCGCGTTGGCTATCAGTGTGGCCGATCAGCTGCTGATGCTGCAGTTCGCCGTCTACTCCGTGATCTCGCCCGAAGGCTGCGCCTCGATCCTGTGGAAGACCTCCGAGCGCGCGTCCGATGCGGCCGAGGCGCTGGGCATCACGGCCCACCGCCTGAAGGCGCTGGGCGTGATCGACAAGATCGTCAGCGAGCCCGTGGGCGGCGCCCACCGCGATCTCAAGCAGATGAGCGCGGCGCTGAAGCGGTCCTTGAACGACGCGGTGCGCCAGGTGGCCGATCTGAAGCCCAAGGAACTGCTGCAGCGCCGATACGAGCGCCTGCAGAGCTACGGCCGCTTCACGGATACTAAGGAGCGTTGATCGCACCGGCGGCGGCCGTGGTGGCGGTGGCCTTCAGCGGCGGCCGCGATTCCACGGCGCTGCTGCACGCCACCGCCCGCGCCGCGCGTGAGCTGGGCCTGCGCGTGATCGCGCTGCACGTGCACCACGGCCTGATGCCGCAGGCCGATGCGTGGCTTCAACACGCTCAAGACCAGTGCCGGCGCTGGGCGCGCAGCGGCTTGCCGGTGACCCTGCTGTTCCGGCGGCTGAAGGGCGCACCGGCCGCCGCGCAAAGCGTCGAGGCCTGGGCGCGGCAGGCGCGTTATGACGCGCTGGCGCAGATGGCCCGCGAAGGCGGCGCACCGCTGGTGCTGCTGGCCCATCACCGGCAGGATCAGGCCGAGACCTTCCTGCTGCAGGCCTTGCGCACCGGTTCGGCACGCGGGCTGGCGTCCATGCCGCGGCAGGCGCAGCGCCAGGGCCTGCACTGGGTGCGCCCCTGGCTCGACCACGAGCCCTCGGCCATCGCCGCTTATGTCAGACGTTGGCGACTGGGCCATGTGGAGGATGGCAGCAATGCCGATCCGCGCTTCGCCCGCAGCCGCCTGCGCACGCAGGTCTGGCCGGCGCTCGGCGAGGCCTTTCCCCAGGCGGGCGAGCGCCTGGCGGCGGCTGCGCGCCGCGCGCAGGAGACCGCCGAGTGCCTGGCGGAGTTGGCCGCGCAGGACACCCAGGCCTGCGCGCAGGGCGGGGCGCTGCGCCGCGAGCCCTGGCTGCGCTTGTCGCCCGCCCGCCGCGCCAACCTGCTGCGCCACTGGCTGGCCGGGCAGTCGGAACAAGGCCTGCCGGAGACCCTGGTGCAGCGCCTGCTGCGCGAGTGGCCCGCGGCCCGCGGCGGCGCGCGCTGGCCGGCGCCCTGGGGCGAACTGCTGCACCGCGCGGGCGCCCTGCAGCGCGCGCCTGAGCCCGAGCCGCCGCGGGCCTGAAGCGGCCGCGCCGGCTGCTCCCGGCCGCGCCCTCTGCCCAGCCGGGGCGTCAGGCCCGGCGAAGCCCGCTCGATACAATTCCACGTTTTTGTGTTGTCCACAGACCGTCCCCGCACTGCCATGGCCCTGATCGTTCACAAATACGGCGGCACCTCGATGGGCTCCACCGAGCGCATCCGCAACGTCGCCAAGCGG
The DNA here is from genome assembly GCA_016790225.1 of Rubrivivax sp. Next base: position 20,618 of record JAEUOZ010000076.1, on the reverse strand, counting down.
GTTGCCAAGTGGGCCCGCGCCGGCCATCGCATGGTCGTCGTGCCCTCCGCGATGAGCGGCGAGACCAACCGCCTGCTGGGCCTGGCCAAGGAACTGATGCCGGATGCGCATTCGCCAGAAGCGCAGCGGGAACTGGACATGATCGCCAGCACGGGCGAGCAGGTCTCCGTGGGCCTGCTGGCGCTGGCGCTGCAGGCCGAAGGCATGCCGGCGGTCAGCTATACCGGCTGGCAGGTGGGCATCAAGACCGACGACAGCTACACCAAGGCGCGCATCCAGTCGATCGACGATGCGCGCATCCAGGCCGATCTGGACGCCGGCCGCGTGGTCATCATCACCGGCTTCCAGGGCATGGACGACGAGGGCAACATCACCACGCTGGGCCGTGGCGGCAGCGACACCTCGGCCGTGGCCGTGGCCGCGGCCATCAAGGCCGACGAGTGCCTGATCTATACCGACGTGGACGGCGTCTACACGACCGATCCGCGCGTGGTGCCCGAAGCCCGCCGCCTGCACACGATCAGCTTCGAGGAGATGCTGGAAATGGCCAGCCTCGGCTCCAAGGTGCTGCAGATCCGCTCGGTGGAGTTTGCCGGCAAGTACCGCGTGCCGCTGCGCGTGCTCTCCAGCTTCACCCCCTGGGACATCGACACCGCCGAAGAGGCGACATCGGGCACGCTGATCACCTTTGAAGAGGACGAGAAGATGGAAAAGGCCGTCGTATCCGGCATTGCGTTCAACCGCGACGAAGCCAAGCTGACCGTGCTGGGCGTGCCCGACAAGCCCGGCATCGCCTACCAGATCCTGGGCGCCGTGGCCGAGGCCAACATCGACGTGGACGTCATCATCCAGAACGTTTCACATGATGGACGGACGGACTTCAGCTTCACGGTGCACCGCAACGATTTCAAGCGCGTGATGGAACTGCTGGAAACGCAGGTCGTGCCGCGCCTGGGCGCCAACAAGGTGCTGGGCGACCCGCGGATCTGCAAGGTCTCCATCGTCGGCATCGGCATGAAGAGCCACGTGGGCGTGGCGGCCAAGATGTTCCGCGCGCTCAGCGAGGAAGGCATCAACATCCAGATGATTTCCACCAGCGAGATCAAGACCAGCGTGGTGCTGGACGAGAAGTACATGGAGCTGGCCGTGCGCGCCCTGCACCGCGCCTTCGAACTGGACGCCGAAGCCGCCTGATCCGCCCAGGCCCGGCGCCGGCCGGGCTACAATGCCGTGCTTCGTGCTGGAGTCGTGACCGAGTGGCCGAAGGTGCTCCCCTGCTAAGGGAGTATGTGCCAAAAGCGCATCGAGGGTTCGAATCCCTCCGACTCCGCCACACACCTGCGCCCGCACCCACGCCCGCTCCCGCGGGCGTTGTTGTCTGTGCGGCAATCAGCGTCGTCCCTTGAGGGCATCGCTTGCGGGATTCGCAGGGCGCGGCAGGCTTGCCGCGCCGCCGCCAGCGCCGCTGGGGCCGAATCGCTCCGACTCCGCCAAGATGGTTTCGAACGGGTTCCAAGCCCTTCGAACGGGTTTCCGTGCGTTGACCTGGCTGTCGGCGAGCGTCTTTTCCGTCAGGAATTTTTTGGGTGAGGTCGGCCTTGACCTCAGTGCCGCGGTGTCGGGGTCAAGGCCTTTCCTCTAGGACTGCTCGTATGGCATTCCCGCTGTCAAGTGCGTCCAGAACCACACGCGTGCTCTCGGCGTGAAGAGAACGAGCGGGGGCGTGCGCAGGGGGGCATGAACTGGCTAGCAGGTGCCTGCGTGTCGTCTTCCATGCAGGTTCATGCCGGTGGCCTCGGCGTTCTTCTCCCTCCGGCGGGCCGCCGGACGTCACGCCCTATCCTCCACCGAAGGCGATGAGCCGGACTTCGTGGTCAGGTTCAACTGAGAGCAGCTGACTGACGCCATGGAGGAGCGCTTGCGGCGCTCTGTGGCACAGGCTGCTAGCGGCGGCGAGTAGTCGCCCGAGCGCGACGACTTTGGGGAGACCCATCGAGTGTGCGAACTCTGCAGTATCCTTCGCCGACAAACAGTTATTTTTGATCGTAGGAGGGTCCGAATGGACATTCGATTGGTCGATGGGAAATACAAGTCTATCTCCGCCCTCATATGGCAGAACATACCGAGCCTTGCCGTCATTACCGGTGCGAATGGATCAGGCAAGACGCAGTTGCTCGAATTATCGCCCGTTCAGCCGGTGTCTTTATTCCTGCGCCGGGGCCAAGCTTGCGACATATGGACCTCGAACCTTTCCCCGCAAAGCTAGAATGCTCCGAGCAACTCGATGCTCAGAACACCGTTCTACTGAGGAGCTACTGGGATGTTTCCGATTCCGCCGCCGCGATCCAGCAGGTCCGCGAGCTAGCAGACGAGGCGTGGAATACTCAAGAAATTCCTAGCGACCCCATTGTGACTGGAAGCAGAAATGCTGATTGGGATCTGCTTTGGGACACGCTTGTGCGCAAGACCGGCATTCCTCGCGGGAAATTCAATAGAGAACAATTCGATACTGCACTTCCGGCGAATTTCGTGCTGATGAAGCGGGGAGCCAGCCATCCGGCCTCGATGCACACCTCAATACCGCTCCTGTTTGTGAGCTATGCAGCGAAGGTCCATCACTTGAAGCAGGATGGAGGTTCGGACGAAGCTGCAGCAGCTCAGCTGGGCGCTTTGCCTTGGGAGTCCGTGAACCTGGTTCTTCAACAAGCAGGCCTCCGATATCGGATGGTCGCTCCAATTGTCAAGAAAGGATCATGGACGCAAAACTTCGAGCTGAACTATAGGCTTGAGCTTGAGCACTTGCAGTCAGGCGCCGTCGTACCGGCGAGCGCTTTGTCGTCAGGCGAGCGGGTCGTATTTCTGACTTCAATTTGGTCTTACTTCTTCAATCAAGCAGCGCTCAATTCGCGAACGGCTCTACTGTTGCTCGATGAACCGGATGCCCACCTACATCCGGCGCTGACCAAAACCTTCCTGCGCGTGATTCGCGATGAGCTTGTCGAACGACGCGGCATCCGAGTGATCGCGACTACCCATTCCCCTTCGACAGTTGCACTTACGGAAAGAGAGAATTTGTTTGTGATGTGCACCGCTGAGCCGCGCATAAGGCCAGTGGCAAATAAGTGGGAGCCGGTTGCTCATCTCACAGCTGGGCTCGTGACGGTCGGCACGCAGACCAAGGTCGTTTTTGTAGAGGACAGGGACGACGTTGAGTTTTACCAAGTAGTGCAGGCAGTATTGGCTCAAGACTCAGCCCTGAGCGTTGGATTTGACAGCGCGCGGGCTCTAAACTTCGTGCCAGCCAGTGAAGGGCGACAGAGCGGCGGGAAGCAGATGGTCATCCGTTGGGTGACGGCGATCGAATCAACCCAAGTCGCGGGCATTGTTGACCGTGATGATGATGCCGAACCGGGTGGTCGTGTGCATGTTGTAGCTCGACGTCACCTTGAATCATACCTATTGGATCCGCTCTTCATATACGCGCTCCTTCTGGATGAGAACCAAGCTGATCGGCCAAATTTTGCGCCGAGCGTTGACCATCGCCACTCCAGGTCGCTTCTTCAACTCAACGCTGACGTGTTGCAGCAGATCGCGGACGGGATGATCGAAATCTACGCTGAGCTTTCCGGTGCTGGAGGCGGAGAGTTAGTTCGAGTTTCATATGTCGGCGGTTCAGTGATCTCTCTACCGCAATGGGTCTTGCAGTGCGACATGAAAAAGCTCTTCGAACCTCTACGACGGCGGTTAGGTACGAAGTGGAGCCTGCAACACTTGACGCGAAAGTACGAAGTGCTGGCTATTGTTCCCGCAGAATTGGCGGAGGTTTTGGTTGGGATTCAAAGGGCATGAGTGCGTCACGTCCCTCTCTGCCTTGACCATGGCCGAACCATATTCAGCGGGAACAGATAGGGCTACGCCAATGCGCAACGCCGCGTGCGCCTCTGCGCGGCCAACGACAGCTCCTCCGCGTCGATTCACTGCGGCCAGCAACGAGCGCTGGAGAGTCTGGCGCCTTCGATCTCGACCACCTCGCGTGCCAAGGCCGGTGGGCGCCCTCCCGCTCCATGTCCCCCGGGTCGGACTGCGCCCGACCCTCCTCCTTCACTTCCGCGGGAGGGCGCCCACCGACCTTGGCCAGCCGACGACCTGGCTTTCGTCGTTGGGGGGTCCACCAAGCCGCCTGCTGAGGGCAGCGGAAGCCCTTCCCCGGAAGTAAAGGAGGAGCCAGCGGCCGGAGGACGATGGCGGGGGACATGGAGGGGAAGGGCTTCCGCTGCGCTCAGCCCGCGAGGAGGCGCCCCGCAACCGCCGTCTGACGAGGAATGCCCACAACGGGTCAACAGCCGACCCATGCGATTCAGGCCAGCTCGAATCCTCTGCCCGCCCCGCGCAGAAACCCTCGTGACCGCCGACTGTCTGTGACCCCATCCCTCCTGCCCAGCCAAACAACAGCGCCCGCACCCACACCCAGCTCACCGGGCCTTGTCGTTTCAAGCCGTCTTCAACGCGCTTGCCACGGCCTCCATGGCCGGGTCGCTACCCTCGCGCCAGGCGGCGCAGGTCCAGGGTGCGGCGATGTCGGGTTCCAGCGTGGCGATGGCGATGGGGTGCCGGATGACTGAGCCGTGGCAGTCCTGGAAGCTGCGGCAGCCGTCGCGGTAGTCGTGGCGCTCGGTGGCCGGCAGCAGCACCAGGCCGGAGTGCTTGAGCGTCAGCGGTCGGCCTTCGGCGAAGAACTGCAGGCGGTCGCCGGCTGCTTCGCCCACCAGCGTCACGCGCTGCGGCGCGGCCTGCTTGGCGTAGGCTGCTGTGCTGATGGCGGCCGAGAAGGTCCAGGGGCTGGTCAGCACGAAGAGGCGGCCCTTGGCCAGCGCGGGCAAGGACTGTGCGAAGGCACGGGTGCGTGTCAGATCGCCACCCCCGTTCTGGCGCAGATCGAGCACCAGGTGCGCGGGCTTCAATTCGTTGGCCGCGGCCTCGATCTCGTCGAAGAAGCCGCGCAGCTTCTGCGTCGCGGTATCGGTATTCACTCGCAGGTCGATGACCAGTGCGTTCAGCTCGGCCGCGTGGCGCCAGCGCATGCGCTGCTCCGCATCCCGCAGGGACCAGGGCGCACGCTCCAGCGGCAGCGCGCTGAGCCAGCCTTGCAGGCCGGCATTGACTTGTGGCAGCAGCAGTCGCTCGGTGCTGGCGCGGATGCGTTCGGCGTGCGGAGCCTCGCCCACGAGACGGCGCTCGATGAGGCGGCCGTCGGCTGACTCAAAGAGGTAGAGCGCCGATTCGGCCTCGCGCGCCAGACCCATCGTTTGCAGCTGCGGCGGGCATTCGAAGAGAAACGGCGCCTGCCGGTCACGCCAGGCAGCTGTGCCGCCGACCAGGCTGTGCGCGGCACGGCGAAGGGCACCGGTGCCCACGCCATCGATGGCCAGCAGGCGGCCGCCCAGCAGATCGGCATCGGCCTCACGGGCGCGCAGCACATGCCAATCGGCACCAAAGGGCGCCAGCCGGATCGGCACCCGGTGGCAGCGCGCCACACGCGGCGTGGCGCTGGCCGCGGTGTGCCCGTTGTCGGCCAGCGCGGCGATCTGCGCCACGTCGATGGCCAGCCTCAGCCAGGGCAGCGGGCCTTGCTGCGCCTCCAGCAAGGCCAGGCGGGCCTCTGCCTGAGCGCGGGCCTGGGGCGAGTAGGCGCGATCGCGCGCCAGAAACTCCTGTCGCAACTGCTGCAGATCGGCACGCCAGGCGGCTTCCTGCAGGGGCTCTGGCCCGGATCCGGCGCTGAGCACCGGAGCCTGGGCGCGCACGCCCGCAGCGCCCATGGCAGAAAGCAGCATCAGGCGTGCGAAGGCGCGCCGGCTGGGTGCGGGAGGGCCCAGCCGCTTCGGCTGGGCGTCTTTCGATGGAGATCGTGGAGCTTTCATGCCGCCTCAGCGCAGTGCAACCATTCGGCCGTCGGCGCTGCCGACGTAGATCACCCCGCCAGCGACCAGGGCTGACGAGAAGAACGAGCCCACGCTGGACTGCCGATCGAAGCCGATCACCATCGCGTCCTGCGTGCCGCCGTGGAAGATCCAGGGCGCATTGAGTCGACCGTCAGCGGTCAGCACCCAACCGACATTCGCCTGTGAGGCTTCGGTGCGGAAGGTCCACAAGGCCTGGCCGCCGGCCAGGTCTCGCGCCTCCAGCGTGCCGTTGAGCAGGCCGGTCAACAGCACATCGCCGGCCACCACGGGCGAGGCGAACTGGTAGGCCTTGGTCTGCTGCTCCCAGGCCGGGGCGCCCGTCTGTGCATCCAGCGCATGCAGCCGGGCCGAATCCGAGGTGGCGAAATAGACCCGCCCATGCGCCACCGCGGGTGAACCCACGACCCAGCTCGCACCGGTCGAAAAGCGCCAGCGCTCCTTGCCGGTGGCCGCATCGATGGCGTAGAGATGCGCATCGCGGCAGCCGACGTAGACCACGCCGCCGATGATCGCGGCCGAGGACTGGAAGCCCTGCTGGTTGGCCATCAAGCTGTCGATGCCGGCCTGAAAGCGCCAGCGTGCGGCGCCGTTCAAGGCATCGAAGGCGTAGAGGCTGCCGTCCCAGCTGCCCACCACCACCAGGCCGTCGGCCACGGCGGGCGAGGCATGCACCACGTCGCCTGTGCGCTGCTTCCAGCGCGGCGCGCCGCTGGCCGCATCCAGCGCGTAGACATGGCCGTCGCTGCTGCCGAAGTAGAGCACCCCGGCTACCACCGCTGGGCTGGAGAGGTAGACATCGTAGGGGTCGGCGATGGTCTGGGTGCGCGGCGTGCTGCCGTGCAGCCCGCGCGCCTCGAAGCGCCGCTCGCCGCCGGTGGCGAAGGTCCACAAGGGTGCGCCGGTGGCGGCGTCCAGCGTGTGCAGCCGCCCGTCATAGCTGAGCACATGCACGCGGCCGTCCTGCACGGCAGGCGTGGAAGGCACGGCGCCTTCCGTGCGCCAGGCCCAGCGCTGGCGGCCGCTGGCGGCATCCAGCGCGTAGACATGCCCGTCGTTGCTGCCGAAAAACAGCGTGCCTTCGGACAGCACCGGTGAGGAGACGATGCGGTCTCCGGTGGTGAACTGCCAGGCGATGCCCGGCATCGTGCGCGGTGCCTGGCTGGCGTAGACGCCGGCATGCGCGGGACCGCCGCGAAACTGCGTCTGCGCGAAGGCTGTGGCAGCAGAGCCGAGCGCCACCGTGGCGATCAGCACGCGAGGCATCCCGCGCGACATCGCGCTGCGAAGCAGGTTCAGCAGCGGCCCGTTCAGGACCAGCCTCAGCCCCAGCCCCAGCCTCCGGCGCCTCATCGTGGCCCTTGCTCGCGCCGGAGTTCCAGCGGCGCATCGAAGGGACCGAAGCGGATGCTTGCAGCCAGCACACCCTGCGCCAGGCCCGCGGCCGGCGCATCGATCGCCAGTGACGCGGCGCTGGCGCGCAACATCAGCAGCTGACCCCGCTGCACGGCTTCGTCAAAGACGATCTCCGACGTACGGCGGCCCACCACGGTCATCGTCACTCCGGACGGCATCACGCGCAGCGTGGCATCGCGCGGCCCGAAGCCGATGTCGTAGCGGCCGTGCCAGACGCCCAGAGCCGCCGCGGACAAAGCGGAGGAGGGCACGCCTTCGGCGGGAGGCGCCTCGCCGCTGCGGTTCAAGAGCAGCGGCGCGGCATGCCCGCCCTGGCGCAGCTGGCCGCGCCACCGCTGTGCCGAATCGGCCGTCTGCAGTTCGATGGCCGGCCCATCGCCATCGGCGCTGCCCGGCAGGGCGCTGGCCGTGCCGCGCCACAGGCCATCGCGCAGCTCAAAGCGCAGGCGCAGGCGCTGCACGCTGCGCCCCGGCAGCGTGAGGTAACCCGTGGGCCGCGGAGCGCCTTCCGTCAGATCGAGCAGCACCGCCACGGCCTGGCCGCTCACCTGGGCCTGGCCTTCCCAGCGTCCGGGCAGGGGCTGGGCGTGGCCCAGCAGGGGCAGGAGCAGCAGCGCTGCGGCCCGCCGGCGAGGCCATGCCCGGCGGGTCACCGCGGGCGGCTCCTCATCGAGCTTCACGCTGACGACCCCGCAGGGCGCGGGCCGTGGCGCCGTACTGCCGGCGCAGCGCGCGCTGCATGGCCCAGCGAGAGCCGAAGCCCGCCGTCTCAGCCACCGTCACGAGATCCGCCCGGCCCTCGGTCAGCAGGGCCTGCGCGATCTGCGCCCGGCGCTCGTTCAGCGCGGCATGCGGTGTCTGGCCGTAGACCTGATGGAACGTTCGCAGCAGGTGGTACTTGGACAAGTGCGCAGCCGCGGCAATCTGGTCCAGCGAGATCGGCTCGGCGTAGTGGCTGAAGATGAAGTCGTGTGCCCAGCCGGCGCGCCTCAAGAGCTCCCCTCGGGTACTCGCGCGCACGGCCTGCAGCGAGGCCGCTGCGCCCCGGCGCTGCTGATGGCTGTCGGCCAGCAGGCGATCCAGCGCGCCGATGAACAGGGGCTCGTAGCTCTGGCCGTCACGATCGCCCTCCAGGACCCGGCGGCGCACCGCAGCAACGATGTCCAACAGTGCAGCCGATGGCAGATGCAGATCGTCCCGCAGCCAGGGCGCGCTTCGCGCGGGCTCATGGCCGCCGCGTTCCAGCGCGCGCTGCCAGGTTTCTGCGCGGGCGGTGGCCACTTCGGCCGCCAGCCCCGGCCTGAAGTGCAGGCTGAAGGCCCGCATGGGCACCTCGCCCGAAATGCGCACGCTGTAGGGCTCGCCTTCGTTGACCACAAGGCAATGACCCGCTTCGAGCATCAGCTCGCGGCGGCCCACGCGCAGCGTGGCGCGCCCCTGTTCGGCCAGCTTGACCGACAGCGCCGCCGTCTGCGTCATCGACTCGAACTGTCGCGTGCTGGCGAGGAACACGGTGTTCTCGAGTCCCCAGCGCGCGAAGAAGGCCTGCCGGAACGCCGCATTCGACGGCGTCTGCGGCCTGGGCGGCAGATCGGGGAAACGTGTCGTGACGATCACGAGAACGACTCTGGATTCATCGAGGCCGTGGTGGGTGAGCCCAAAGCGTCCGCGAAGCCCGGCCTTGCGATGGTGCGGAAATTGCGCCGATGCTCATCAGAGCGGAAAACCGCTCCAGGCTGTCGCCCCGCAACAACGAGTGCGGACAGTTGCGCTCGATTTCTGGGTGGCGACCACGCACCGGCCCGGCCGGCGCACGCATTCGGTCACTCCTTGGCTGACCGATCGGCCCGGGCTTTCCGGGCTCAGGCGGCTGCGTCGTAGGCACGCCTCAGCCAGTCCTTCAAGGGCGTATCCAGTTCCGCCGTGCTGGTGATGCGTGTGGTGGCGTTGCACATGCTGCCAGGGGGCTGAACCTTCAGGCGCGCGTCCACGGGCAGATCCTTGGCGTTCAGACCGATCTCGATGCTGTCCTTGGTGGCCGGCCCGACCATCGCGAACTGCTTCTTGCGGCGCAAGCTGATGTAGCTCTTCTTGGGCGCTTCTTCAAATGCCCCGAAGCTCTTGATCTGCGCCATCACGGCTTCGTGCAAGGGGCGCAGACCCGCCTTGGCGCCGGTGTAGATGCCGGCCAGCGCGTCAGCCGGCGTGGCGGCGGCCGCGGTGGATGCCGGCGCCAGCGCAGCAGTGGCGGTCGTGTCGCCCAGATCGGGCAAAGGCTTGCCGATGAACAAGGCCACGGTATTGGCGTCGCCATAGCCCAGCTTGAAGTGCTCCATCAGCCAGCTGCGTTTCTCGCCATGCCGGGCGGCGCCGCCGGCGGCCACGGCTGCATGCAGTTCGGCAATCGTCTTGCCGGTGCGGGCCTGGATGTTCCTCAGCTGTGTGAGGGTTGCGGCTGCGGGGTCGGCCATGGGATTCTCCTGGCGTCAAGGTGCTGCCGGCAGCTGGATCTCGGCACCCTGGGGGGCGCCCCGATCGTCCAGCATGGCGGCCTTCATCGGTGACAGCATCGTCACGACTTGAGGCCTGTCCGTCAAGAGGCGCGCGACGGGCCGCCGCCCGCGCATCAACCCGGGATCGAAGCCGGCAGCGGTGGCGCCGCCGTGCCGAACCACTTCAGGTGGATGCGGGCATATTCGCCGGAGTCGATCACCTGGCGCAGCCCGGCGTTGATGCGGTCGAGCAGGGGCTTGTTGCCCTTCTTCACGACGATGCCCAGGTAGGCCTGCGGGAAGCGGGCATCGGCCAGCAGCCGGAAACGCTTCTCGGGGTTGTTGCGCTGGTAGAAGCTGAGCACTGACACATCGCCGACCGCGGCGTCCACGCCGCCCTGGTTCAGTTCTTCCAGCATCAGCGGCGTATTCTCGAAGCGGCGCACGTTCGATGCGGTCTTGCCGAAGGCCTCGGAGACGGCGGTGTCGGCGGTCGAATTCAGCGCCACGCCCACACGCCGAGAGCGCAGCTCGTTCAGCGAGGCTGCGCTGACGCCGGGACCCAGCAGCACCGACAGCTGCGCCACCATGTAGGGGTTGGAGAAATCGGCGCGCTCGCGCCGCGCCGCGGTGTTGGTGACGGCCGCCACGACGATGTCGCGGTCACCGTTTTCCAGCGCCGGGAAGATGGCCGAGAACGGCGTGCTCTCGTAGCGCAGCTTCATGCCCTGCTGGGCCGCGATGGCGTTCATCACGTCGATGTCGAAGCCGACGATCTTGCGGTCCGGCGTGACAAAGCCGAAGGGGCGAAAGGTTGAACCGGTGCCGACGACCAGCACGCGGTCCTGCGCCTGTGCGGGCAGCAGCCAGGCGCCGCCGAGGGCCAGGCCCGAGAGCAGCCGGCCCAGGGCGCGGCGGCGGGTGTGATGAGAGTCCATGGGAGCTCCAGGTCAAGAGTGAGGAGCACGCCTCAGCGCGCCAGAAAACGAAACTCGGCGACAAAGGGCACGCGGCGCTCGGCCATGATGTCCTCGCCAGATTGGCAGCCCTGGGCCGGCACTGCGCCGCCGCGGGTGCGCACTTGCTGGATGCGCGTGACGCGGCTGAACTGGCCCTCGGCGCCGGCCGATCGGGCGGCATAACGTGCCCAGGGCAGGTGTTCGCCGTCGACGGCCTGCCGCTGCTCCAGCGTGGCCTCGCTGAGGCTGCCGTCGCGGTGCGCAAAGTTCGGCCCGGCGCCCAGCCGGCCGATCTCGCGCCCCGCGCCATCGCGCAGCACGGCATCGGGCTGGAAAGGCGCCCAGGCCAGGCGCTGGCCGTCGTTGCTCAAGCGGCAGTGGTAGACCCAATGGCCTTCGCCCTGCGCCGTCAGGAGCAGGCGCTCGGCGGGTTCGGCCTGCAGCGCGGGCGGCAGGCTGAGGCTGTCCAGGCTGCCGGCGCAGCCAAGGATGCCCAGGCCGCCAAGAATGCAGATGCTGCCCAGCAGGCCCAGCCTCGTCGGCGTGTGGCGGATGCGCGGGCCTGGCGCCGGCGCAGTGTGTTCGGATCGGTTCATGCGGTACTCCAGTCGGTTCAGGAGCGGGCCAGCAGCCGCCTGGCCAGCAACACAAAATAGCTGGCGCCCAGGGGCAGCAGCGCGTCGTTGAAGTCGTAGCTGCCGCTGTGCAGCTCGCAGGGGCCCTCGCCATGCCCGGGCAGGCGGTGGCTGCCTTCGCCACTGCCCAGGAAGGCATAACACCCCGGGCGTTCGCGCAGCAGGTAGGCGAAGTCTTCTGCCGCCATGCTTGGCGCGATGTCGGTGTGCACGGCGGCATCGCCCACCAGCTCGCGCATGACCGCGCTGGCGCGTGCCACCTCGGCCGCCGGGTTGTGCAGGGGCGGGTAGTTGCGGCTGAACTCGATCTGCGCCTGCGCACCATGCGCCGCAGCGGTGGCGTTAGCCATGCGGCGCAGCCCGGCTTCCAGCCGATCGAGCGTGGCTTCGTCAAACACGCGCACCGTGCCGCGCAGCTCGGCGCGCTGCGCCAGGGTATTCATCGTGTCGCCCGCATGGATCTGCGTGATCGTCAGCACGGCCGGGGCCAGCGGATCGCGCTCGCGGGCCACCAGCAACTGCAGCGCGAGTGCCACATGGCAGGCGACCATCAGCGCATCGACGCCGAGGTGCGGCATGGCGGCGTGGGCGCTGCGGCCCAGGAGGCTGATGCAAAAGCCGTTGGTGCCGGCCATCATCGGCCCGGCGCGCAGGCCGAAATGGCCAAACGGCAGGCCTGGCCAGTTGTGCAAGGCAAAGACGGCCTCGCAGGGGTGGCGCTCGAACAGGCCCGCCTGCACCATGCGCTGAGCGCCCGCACCGCGCTCTTCAGCCGGCTGAAAGATGAGCACCACGCGGCCGTCGAAGCGGCGCTCGGTGGCCAGCTGGCGCGCAGCGCCCAGCAGCATCACCGTGTGGCCATCGTGCCCGCAGGCGTGCATGCGCCCGGCATGGCGGCTGGCGTGCGCGAAGCGGTTCTCTTCGGCTACCGGCAGGGCGTCCATGTCGGCACGCAGGCCGATGGCGCGTGACGAGCGCCCGCACTGCAGCCAGCCGATCACGCCCGTGCCGGCCACGCCTTCTTCGACCGTGTAGCCCCAGTCCTTCAGACGCTGCGCCACCAGGGCCGCGGTGCGCCGCTCTTCATACGCGAGCTCCGGATGGGCGTGCAGATCGTGGCGCCAGGCGGTCAGCTCGGCGCCGGCCTGCAGCAGCTCGGGAAACGCGGTCATCGCTGTCCCTTCGTGCAGCGCACGCCGGCACTCGCCTTGGGGCGGTCTGGCCTGCTCATGTACCCGCCCCGGGCATCGCGCCCTGCGGACCCAGCACGCGGGCCAGGAAGGACCGCGTCCGCTCTTCGCGCGGCTGGCTGAAGATCTGCTGCGGCGCGCCGGATTCGACGATCCTGCCTTCGTCGATGAAGACGACACGGTCGGCCACCTCGCGGGCAAAGGCCATCTCGTGGGTGACCACGATCATGGTCATGCCATCGCGCGCCAGATCGCGCATCACGGCCAGCACCTCGCCCACCAGCTCCGGGTCCAGCGCCGAGGTGGGCTCGTCGAACAGCAGCACGGCCGGCGCCATGGCCAGCGCCCGGGCGATGGCCACGCGCTGCTGCTGGCCACCGGACAGCGCTGCGGGATAGGCATCGGCCTTGTCCGACAGGCCCACACGCGCCAGCAGCTGCAGCGCCTGCGCGCGTGCGCTGGCCTCGGGCATCTTCTTCACGAAGCGCGGGCCGGCCATCACGTTGTGCAGCGCGCTCATGTGCGGGAACAGGTTGAAGCGCTGGAAGACCATGCCCACCGTCGCGCGCATGGCGTCGACGCCGCGGCCGCTGCGCAGATCGACCTCGTGGCCCGCGACCCGGATCTCGCCGGCCGTGGGTGTCTCCAGCGCATTCAGGCAGCGCAGCAGGGTGCTCTTGCCCGAGCCCGAAGGGCCGATGATGCAGACCTTCTCCTGCGCGGCGATGTCCAGGTCGATGCCGCACAGCACCGGCAGCCGGCCGAAGGACTTGTGCAAGCCGCGCACCGTGATGACGCTCATCGCTGGGCCTGCCCCAGCCGGTGTTCGAGCCGGGCGACGCCCCAGGACATCAGCACCACCAGGATCCAGTAGACGATGGAGATCGCCAGGTAGGGCTCCCAGGTGCGCGCCGTGGCGCCGGAGACGGTGCGCGCGGCGTAGGCGAGCTCGGAAAAGCCGATCGCCGACACCAGCGAGGTGTCCTTCAAGGTGAAGATGGCGTGGTTGCCGGTGGCCGGCAGCATGCGCGCAAAGGCCTGCGGCAGCACCACATGCCGCATGGTCTGCCAGTAGCTCATGCCGATGGCCTGGGCCGCTTCGGTCTGCCCGCGATCGAGCGACTGGATGCCGGCGCGAAACACCTCGGAGAGATAGGCGCCCAGGTTCATGGAAATGGCCAGCGCGCCGGACAGGAAGGCGCCGTACTCGGCGCGCAGGTGCCGCGCGGTCTCGCCCCGGACCCACCAGCCGTGCTCGGGGTGCACCAGCAGCGGCATGACCGCAAAGTGAAAGAGCAGGATCTTCACGAACAGCGGCGTGCCGCGGAAGAAGCTCACGTACACGCGCACCGGCCACTGGATGCCGTAGCGCAGGAAGTAGCGTGCCGGCACATAGCGCGAATCCGCCAGCCGCCCCATGCCCAGCAGCACGCCCAGCACGATGCCGGCCGCCAGGCAGACCACCGTCAGCAGCAGGGCGTTGCGCAGGCCTTCCAGGAAAAGCGGCGCGTAGTCGAGCAGGACATCCAGTCGCAGGTTCATGTCATGTGGCCCATCGGAAATCAGTCTAGCCAGCGCAGGGGCTTTCTTCCAGCGAAACGAGCTCACAGAGACTTTCCGAAACGGAAAGACCTAAGATCGCGGCCGGCCCGGCACTGAACCGCGGAATATCGCCTGTGAAACCCCTGCCCAGCACCACCTCGCTGCGTGTCTTCGAAGCTTGCGGCCGCCTGGGCAGCTGCACCGGCGCTGCCCAGGAGCTGGCCTTGTCGCCGGGGGCCGTGAGCAAGCAGCTCAAATCACTGGAAGAGACGCTGGGCCTGACGCTGTTCGTGCGCTCGGTCCAGGGCCTGGTGCCCACGGCGGCGGGCAGCAGCTACCTGGCCAGCGTGCAGGCGCTGCTCACCCAGCTGGAGGCCGCCGCCACGCGGGCGCATGCCGCCGCTTCGCAGCGACGCTCGCTGCTGCTGCACGTGCTGCCGACCCTGGCGGATCGCTGGCTGCTGCCGCGCTACGCGGAGTTTGCGCTGGCGCACCCGGATATCGATGTGCAGTTCACCAACCAGTTGTCCAGCGACGGTGCGGTGACGCCGGCCGATGCCTCGTTCCGCTACGGGCTGGGCCACTGGCCGGGCCAGCGCTCGATGTATCTGACGGGCCGCGAACTGCGCCTGGTGGCCAGCCCGGCCCTGCTGGAGCGCAGCGGCGGCCTGCGCAGCGCGCGCGAGGTGCTGCGCTATACGCTGCTGCAGCACTTCGAGCTGCCCGAGGCCTGGCGCGAGTTCTTCCGCCAGCAGGGCCTGCGGCCCAAGGCATGGCCCGGGAGCGTGCGCTACGGCTTCTTCTCGGTGCTCATCCGCGGCGCGCTCACCGGCATGGGCCTGGCGCTGGTGCCGACCGTCCTGGTGGCTGACGAACTGCGCGCCGGGACGCTGGTCAATCCGCTGGGGCTGGCCTGCCGAAGCCGATCGGGCTACTACCTGGTGTGGCCGCAGGAGCGCGAGGGCGATCCCGCCCTGGGTGCCTTCTGCCGCTGGATGGGCGGCCTGGCGGACACCGAGGCCTGAGGCGCGGCGGCGGGCCGCGCACGCTGGCACGCCGCATGCACGCTGGGCTTGCATACAAGATACATATGCACATGATGGTGCATCACCGCCGGTGCTCACCCGCCGCCGCCGTCCTTGTGCACCAGACTGAACCCTGATTGCCATGCCTCGCACCCCGCCGGAGCCTGCTGACGCGGCTGCCGCCCGCCACCCGGATGCCATCGCCGATCTGATCGTCGATGCCATCCTGGCCGGGCGTGTCGCGGCTGGGCAGCGGCTGGGCGAGCAGGCGCTGGCCGATCTCTTCGGCGTCAGCCGCACGCTGGTGCGCGAGGCGCTGGGCCGGCTGTCCGCGCGCGGCATGGTCGAGGTGAATGCGCGCCGTGGCTGGTTTGTGGTGCAGCCCTCGCGGGAGGAAGCGCAGGATGCCTTCGAAGCCCGCGCCGCGATCGAGACCGGCCTGGTGCACGCGCTGGACGGGCCCTTGCCCGCCTCGGCCATCCGCCGCATGAAGCAGCATGTGGCGCAGGAGCGTGCGGCCATCCGCCGCGGCGATCCGGGCGAGCGCAGCTACCTGCTGGGCGAGTTTCATGTCTGCTTTGCCGAGTGCACCGGCAACGCGCTGCTGGCCGACATCCTGAAGGATCTCACCGCGCGCACCACGCTGATCGCCACGCTCTACCAGTCCAACCACGATGCCGCGCGGTCCTGCGAAGACCACGCACAGATCGTCGCCGCCCTGGAAGCCGGCGATCACGCGCTGGCCGCGCAGCGCGTGCGCGATCACATCCTGGCCGTCTCCAGCCACCTGGGCGATCCCAGCGCGGCCGATGACCCGCTGGCCACGCTGCGCGCGGCGCTGCTGCCGGCCGCCACTGAACTGGCGCGTCAGGCCGCGGCGCGCCGCAGCCCATCGGATCGCAAGCGACTCTTCACCCCGCTGCTGGCCCCCAAGGCCGGCCGCACCCGCACCCGTCGTCAACCCAAGGAGCCTTGACATGCGCCGTCGTTCCCTGATTTCCCTCAGCCTCGTGCTGGCCGCCCTGACGCCCCTGGCGGCGCAGGCGCAGAACGCGCTGGACGAGGTGATGGCCCGCAAGCAGATCAACATTGCCGTGCCCACCGACTTTCCGCCCTACGGCTTCGTCAGCACCGATCTGAAGCCCCAGGGGCTGGATGTGGACATGGCCAACTACATCGGCGCGAAGCTGGGCGTGAAGGTCGAGCTGGTGCCGGTGACCAGCGCCAACCGCATCCCCTACCTGCAGACCAAGAAGGCCGATCTGGTGATCTCCACGCTGGGCAAGAACCCGGACCGCGAGAAGGTCATCGATTTCACCGCGGCCTATTCCCCGTTCTTCCAGGCCGTGTTTGCCGCCCGGAGCGTCAACATCAAGGGCTGGGCCGATCTGGCCGGCAAATCGGTGGGCGTGACGCGCGGCGCGATCGAGGACATGGAACTCACCAAGCTCGCGCCCGCCGGCGCGGACATCAAGCGCTTCGAAGACAACAACGCCACCGTCTCGGCCTTCGTCTCCGGCCAGGTGCAGGTGATCGCCACCGGCGCCTCCGTGGCCGGCAACCTGATGGCGCGCAACCCGCAGCTGAACACCGAGTACAAGCTCCTGATCAAGGATTCGCCCAACTTCATCGGCGTGGCCAAGGGCGAGGACAAGCTGCGTCTGAAGGTCAAAGAGATCATCGCCGCGGCCAAGACCTCCGGCGATCTGGACAGGATGGCCGTGAAGTGGCTGGGCCGCCCGGCGGGCGATCTGCCCAACTGAGGCGGGGCCATCCGCCGCTGCGGCGTATCACCGCTTCGCGGCTGCGCCACTTCACCGCTCAATAGCTGACGGGTCACCACATGATCACGCTCGACTTCATGGCCGTGCTGTCACAGTGGCCGCTCTTGCTGCGCGGCCTGGCGCTGACGGTGCTGCTCACCGCCGTGGCGGCCTGCTTCGGGCTGCTGCTGGGCGTGGCCTGCGCCTGGGCACGCGCCTGGGGTCCGCGCTGGCTGGGGCTGATCGCAGCCAGCTATGTGGAGCTGATCCGCAACACGCCCTTCATCGTGCAGCTGTTCTTCATCTTCTTCGGGCTGCCCGCTCTGGGGGTGAAGCTGTCGCCGGAAACGGCCTCGGTGCTGGCGATGGTCATCAACCTGGGCGCCTATGCCGGCGAGATCGTGCGCGCCGGCATCGAGGCCACGCCCAGGGGCCAGATCGAGGCCGGGCTCTCGCTGGCGCTCAGCCGCGCGCAGGTGTTCCTGCGCGTGGTGCTGCCGCCCTCGCTTTCGCGCGTGTGGCCGGCGATGGTGAGCCAGATCATCATCGTGATGCTGGGTTCGGCCGTTTGTGGCCAGATCGCGGCCGCCGAACTCAGCTACTACGCCAACCTGATCCACAGCCGCAACTTCCGCGCCTTCGAAGCCACGCTGATCGCCACCGCCCTGTACCTGGGCCTGGCCATCGCGCTGCGCCAGTTGCTGATGTGGGCCGGGCCCCGCTTTCTCTTCGGCCGCTGAAGGGCAGGGGCAGACATGGTCGATTTCAGCCTCTGGGACATCTTCCGCAACCTGCTGCTGGCGGCGCGCTGGACGGTCGTGCTCTCCCTGATCGCGTTCGTGGGTGGCGGGCTGGTGGGTCTGCTGCTGCTGGTGGCGCGCATCGCCCGGCTGCCGGGTGCCGAGCGCGGCGTGGCCGCCTATGTGCAGGTCTTCCAGGGCACGCCGCTGCTGATGCAGCTCTTCCTGGCCTATTTCGGCCTGGCGCTGCTGGGCCTGAATGTTTCGGCCTGGGTGGCCGCGAGCCTGGCGCTGACGCTCTACACCAGCGCCTTCCTGTGCGAGATCTGGCGCGGCTGCGTGAAGGCCATTCCCAAGGGCCAGTGGGAAGCCTCGGCCAGCCTTGCGCTCAGCCTGGGCGAGCAGCTGCGCCACGTCATCGGGCCGCAGGCGCTGAAGATCGCCGTGCCGCCGACGGTCGGCTTCCTGGTGCAGGTGATCAAGGGCACGGCGCTGGCCAGCGTGATCGGCTTCATCGAGCTCACCAAGGCCGGCACCATGATCACCAACGCCACCTTCCAGCCCTTCACCGTCTACGCCTGCGTGGCGCTGCTGTACTTTGCGCTGTGCTTCCCCATCTCCGCCTGGAGCCGCAGCCTGGAAAGGAAACTCAACCGTGGCCGCTGAACCTTCTGCTGCCGGTGCGCCGGCGTCCGGCGCACCCATCGTCGCCATCCAGGGCCTGCGCAAGCGCTTCGGCTCCAACGAGGTGCTCAAGGGCATCGACTTCTCCGTGCAGCGCGGCGAGGTCGTGGCCATCATCGGCAAGAGCGGCTCGGGCAAGAGCACGCTGCTGCGCTGCATCAACGGCCTGGAGGAGTTCCAGGAAGGCAGCCTGCAGGTCGATGGCCAGGCGCTGCGACACGGTGATGCCAAGGCCATGCGAGAGCTGCGCCAGCACGTGGGCATGATCTTCCAGAGCTTCAACCTCTTTCCGCACCTCACGGTGGGCCGCAACATCCAGCTGGCGCCGGGTCTGGTCAAGGGCCTGAAGGGTGCGCCGGCACAGGAACGTGCGCAGCAGCTGCTGGCGCGTGTCGGCCTGGCTGAAAAGTTCGATGCCTGGCCCGATCAGCTCTCCGGCGGCCAGCAGCAGCGCGTGGCCATCGCCCGTGCCCTGGCCATGGAGCCTGCGGTGCTGCTGTGCGACGAGATCACCTCGGCGCTGGATCCTGAACTGGTGGGCGAGGTGCTGAAGGTCGTCGAGACCCTGGCCGACGAAGGCATGACGCTGCTGATGGTGACGCATGAGATGAACTTCGCGCGCAAGGTGGCCGACCGCGTGGTCTTCATGCACGCCGGCCGCATCCACGAGATGGGTCCGCCGCAGCAGCTGTTCGGCTCGCCGCAGACGCCGGAACTGCAGCAGTTCCTGTCGGCGCTGCACTGAGGGCTCAGCCCAGCCTCGTCCAGGCGGCCGCCAGCAGGGCGATCCAGATCCCCCACAGCGCCCCGGCCGCCATCCACGGCCACGGGGGCCGCGGCGCGCGGCGCCAGCCCGGCGAGAAGCGCGACCCCCGGTGGTCGAACGCGGCACGCAGCCGGCGCGCCAGCACCTGCGCCAGGCCGGGGCCCCGCAGCGTCGGCGTCAGCCAGTGGCGCACGCCGCCCGCAGGCCCGGCAACCAGGCGGTAGTGGGCGCGATCGCCGCCGCCACGCCCCGACAGGCCGACGGTCATGCGCGTCACCTGCTCGAGCGACTGCACACCCAGGCTTTGCCGGCGCGGCCACAGCCACGAACTGCGGTCGACGGCCAACCCGTCGTCGTCGACCCGCAGCCACCAGCGCAGGCTCAGCGCATGCACCGCCAGCGGCAGCAGGATCGCCAGCGCGATCAGCAGAGGCAGGTCGTCGCCCCGCAGACGCCAGAGACCGTCGGCAACCGGGCTGCGGCCGTGGAGCAGCACCAGCAGGGCCAGCGCGCCCAGGCCGGCCGCGCTGCCGAGCACACGCAGCCTGCGGCGTTGGAATCGCCAGGTGACGCCGCCGGCGTCTTCGGCCTCGAACCAGGGCGTGGCGATGCGCAACCGGCCCTCGGGCAGCTCGTCGAGCGGCTTCTCCTCGAACAGGCCCTCGCCCAGGGCCGGTGCCACCGCGCCCGACGGGTCGGCCTGCACGGGCAGCGCCACCGACAGGCGGGCGAGCCCCTGGGCATCGATCAGCTGCACGAGCCACTGCACGTGCAGCTCGTCGCGGTAGGCGCCCGTGGGGGGCGCGTCGGCCGGCAGCAGGAAGCTGGCCTCGACCTGCTGCCCACCCTCTGCCAGCGGCTGCACCCTCACGGGGTGCGCCTGCTCCCACTCCAGCTGCGAGTCGGGCATTGAGCTGGTGTGCTCCACACGCCGCTGCACGACCCGCATGACGAGCCCCGCGCCCAACGCGCCGGCCGCGGGCAGCCGGATGCGCACGGTGAAAGGCCGGCCCGTCGTCACCGGCCGGGGCTGCGTCTCCAGCTGGGCCTGTGAGAAGTCGCGGGTGCGGCGCCGCTTGAGCAGCACCCGCAATAGCAGCAGCACCCCGACCCCAGGCAACCAGGCCACGATCCAGGGATTGCCCCCCGTGGCCAGCTGCCAGGCCAGCCCAACCGCGCCCCAACCGGTGACCAGCCACGCAAACGGCAGGGCGGCCGGCGCCGGTGGCGTCAGGCGCCGGGCCTTGCGCGGACGGCCCGATGCGGGTGCGTCGGCCATGCGTGGCGCTGCCGCGCGCGACGTCGCCCGCTCAGGGCTTGAGGTCGGCCGCCTTGATCGCCGGGCCCCAGTCGGCCACCTGCCTGGCCACGAACTCGGTGAACTGCGCCGAATGGCCCTTGGCCACGGTGATGCCCAGTTCCTCGAAGCGCTTGACGATGGCCGGG